>NZ_FOZO01000004.1:0-358341 GCF_900116055.1 Pseudomonas sp. NFACC42-2 | reverse complement strand
GCAGCAGCGGTTTTAGCAACTGGCTTCGCGGCTGGTTTCGCAGCAGCGGTTTTAGCAACTGGCTTGGCGGCTGGCTTTGCAGCAGCAGTTTTGGTCGCTGGCTTCACGGCTGGTTTTGCAACAGCGGTTTTAGCCGCTGGCTTGGCTGGCGCTTTAGCCGGAGCACGGGCACCCAGCACTTTAGCTACGGCTTCCTTCACACGACCAACGCCCTGGGCCAGTTTCAGGCTTTCTTGAGCATCTTTTTTGAGTTGGGAAATGTAGGTGCGGGTTTCAGCTTGACGATCCTTGAGAGCATCCAGCAGGTCTTCGAGTTCTTTTACCGCGTCTTTGGCTTTGGCTTGTGCCTTGGCCTTGCCGGCAGTGGCGGCGTCTTGCAGTTTGGTGCGGGATTTGTGCAGCTTTTCTTGCGCTTTACCGCGTTGTTTTTCCAGCTTGGCGAGCAGTTTTTCTGCATCGGCCAACGCTTGGGAACATGCGCTTTCCAGATGTTCGAGCAAGCTGCCCGACAATTGTTGGAGTAAATGCAACGGGGTATTTACAGGCTTCTGTTTGGCCGACATGGTTTACCTCCTGGCTGACGTGGGTGCGGCTCATACTAGCCCTCTGCTCTTACCGCCGCTAGGGCATGTTGACAGTATCGTTTGCGTTGCGTTGCAACGTGCGAAAATTCTTATCGATATAACGAAAACACGCGGCACTTTTTACGCACTCGCACTGGCATAATCCGTCGCACTTTCGGCAGGAGAATGCCCATGTCGCGTTACCTTTTCCTTGTGCTGGGCCTGGCGATTTCCGCGGCCAATGCGAGCGAGCAATCACCGTCAAAAACCACGCCCCAGGACCAGCACGACCTCGCCTACAGCCTGGGCGCCAGCCTCGGTGAGCGCCTGCGCCAGGAAGTCCCGGACCTGCAGATCCAGGCCTTGATCGACGGCCTCAAGCAAGCCTATCAAGGCAAGCCGCTGGCGTTGGATAACACGCGCATCGAACAGATTCTTGCCGAGCACGAAGCGCAGGCCGAAGCCGACGCCCAAGCGCCTAAAAGTGAAAAGGCGCTCGCCGCCGAGCAGCAGTTTTTAACCAAGGAAAAAGCCGTGAAAGGGGTGCGCGAGTTGGCCGATGGCATCCTGCTCACGGAACTGACACCCGGCACGGGTAACAAGCCTGGCGCGAATGATCAGGTCCAGGTGAACTACGTTGGACGATTGCCCGATGGCACGGTCTTCGATCAGAGCACACAACCCCAGTGGTTTCGCCTGGACAGTGTGATCAGCGGCTGGAGCAGCGCGTTGCAGCAGATGCCGGTCGGGGCCAAATGGCGCCTGGTGATCCCGTCGGCCCAAGCTTATGGAGCCGACGGTGCCGGCGAGCTGATCCCGCCGTATACGCCACTGGTATTCGAGATCGAATTACTCGGCACCCGTCATTGAGCCAATAAAAAACGGTGCGCCATGCGCACCGTTCTTATCTCGCCCGCAAAGGTCAGTCCTGAGTGACAGCTTCTTCCTTGTGGGCGTTGTGGAGCACTTCGATCAGGCAATCTTCCAGTTCGAAACGCTCGTGGAGCAGGCCACCCAACTCCTTGAATTTCTCAGCAACGCACTGGCCGGCATCACACAGGTCGGTGAACGCCAGCAGTTTCTCAGTGATGACATCGATACGCGGGTAAAGGGTCTCGGCCAGTTCCAGACCACGCTTATCATCGAAGGCTTCCGCCTCCTTGGTCAGTTGCTCGTAGACACCGAAATGGCCAGCAGACACATAGTCCACCAACACTTCACAGAACTCCTGCAACGGCTTGCGATTCTCAGCCAGGGCCTCGGGCTTGGCGCCAAGAGCATCAAAGGCCCGAACCAGTTCGTGACGTGCCTTCAACCAGCTGTCGATCAGCTTGTGCACCCCACCCCAGCGTTCCTGAGCATTCTGACAACTTTCCAGCATGATGATCTCTCTTCCCTATAGGGGCGCTGCCGCCTGATGCCCGCGCAACACTTCAAGGATAAAACAGCAGCGGGACAAGGCCGCGTCTGACAAACGGTTTCAATAACGCGTGCGGGCCAGATTATGCCCCCATGACTATGGCTTCAAGGTACGCAGGAGAGAAAGTTCATACAAGTGTTTAATCCCGTCCTACAAACTGCGGCCTCCGATCAGCGCCCCGCTGAGCGCAACGGACGGCTCAAGAACAGTCGGGAAAATTGCATGACACCGAGGATCAACATGCCCAGGAAGAACAACAGGCTCCACTCGGGAAGGCTCAGGTCAAATAGCGTCCAGCTTATTTCCATACAATCGACCGTGCCTTCGACCGTCAATTGCAACGCCTGCCACAGCGACAGGTTCTCGAGCATGTGACTGAGACTGGGCCAGCAATCGGCGGCCTGATCCGCTGCGGCATTTTGCAGCAGCACCTGGCGTACGGCGGTGATGGCACCCAGCAACGCACAGACCATGCTCGTAAACCCGTACAAGTAAAAAGTGGAACGCCTGGGGTTGTGGATGGCGGCGACCAGATTGATCAGCGTGAAGGCAGCCAGGAAGGCCCGTTGCATCTGGCACAGGAAACAAGGGCGTAACGAGGCACCGAACTCCAGATAGAAGGACGCACCCAACGTCAGCGCACCCGCCATGAACGCAAGGAAAAACAAGGAGCGTGAAGGGGCCAAAGACATGCTTTATCCGCATCGCGAGAGATAGGTCGTTACGTTAGAGGAAAGGCCTGACCCCTTTCAATACGCGCCGGAGCAGACGATTCCGTGAGAACGTAGGGATATCCCGTCAGAGAATGGAGGACTTGAAGCGCATGAACGTAGGAGTTTGCTTCAAAGCCCCTCAGGGCCGGCATATGCGCAGCATTGAAGGGCTGGCCATCAGAAATATCTGAGCCAACCCTAGACTTCTTCCTGCATCAAACTCGGGCAGGAACTGGCAGCGGAGACGCCAGCAAGCGGTTATCCAATAAGCCCAGGCCTTCCTGGAACAGCTGGTTGCTGCGCTCGGTGTCGCCCAACTGCGCCAACAGCCGCGCCAGTTCGGCACAGGCCTCGGGATTACGTTGCACCTGCAGGCTGCTTTCCAGGTAATCACGCGCCTTGCCCCACAGGCTGTTTTGCAGGCACAGACGACCCAATGTCAACAACAGGCTGGCATCGCCCGGGTGGTCCTTGAGCCAGCCTTCGGCAAACTTCAATTGCCGGGCAGGGTCACTGCCACGCAGCAGGCCGTAGAGACGAATCAGGTGGCTGTCGTAGCCGCGCTTGATGGCACCGCGCAACGCTTCCTCCGCCTTGGCATCGGCGCCCAGTTGACGCAGTTGCTCGGCATAGGCCAGGACCAGTTGCGGCTCCTGGCGCTGGGCGGAAGTCAGTTGTTGCCAGGCCCGCTCAAGAGATTGCAAGCCGGCTTCGCCCTGCTCTTCGCGCTGGGCCGCCAGGCTCAGGTTCTCGCCCCAGGCACGCCGTTCCAGTTCGGCCAATTCGCTGGCGGGCAGCACCTTGTCCTTGCGCAGCTCCGGCAACAGGCGGATCACCGATGACCAGTCGCCACGCTGCTGGTGCAGACGCTGCAATTGGCGCAGCACTTGGCCGTTGTGGGGATGACGCTCGTGCATGGCCTGCAAGGTGGTGAGCGCGCCGTCAGTATCGCCACGGTCCAATTGCAACTGCGCATGGCTCAAGGCAATCGCCAGCTCGGCCTGGGGCTGACGCTCCAGGGCGCGCTCGAGCAAACCGTCCGACTCTTCATAACGGCCCTGCTCATTCGCCGCCCGGGCCGCGCCCAGGTAGTACAGCAATGGCTGGCGCTCGGCTTCGGCGGCACGGTGCAGGTGACGTTCGGCACTGGCCCAACGGCCTTCGGCGAGGTCCATCTGGCCCTGTTCAATGGCGATCTGCACGCGGCGACTGCGGTTACGTCGTGACCACGGGTTGACCACGCCACCCGAGGTGGTGACCAGGCTCAGCAATACGCGGATCAAGTAGATAGCCAGGGCGAAGACAAACACCGCCACCACGGTAGCCCATAGGCTCGACTCGTAATGCAGCACGTGAGGGTAGGTAATCAGCACGTAGCCGGTGTGTTTCGAAATGCCCACGGCCAGTGCCAGGGCGATTGCAATCGCCAGCACCAGGATCACATAGAAACGCTTCATCGGCTCTACTCCTGCTTCGCCGACGTGGCCGCCGGCGTGGCAGCCGCCTTGGCTTCGTCGGCAGACAGATGACGACGTTCGAGGTACGCCTGCACCGCAGCCAGGCTCGCCGCCAGGTCCGGGGTCACCACCGAGACCGCCTTGGGCTCAAGCTCGGCGATACGCGCCAGCATCGCCTTGCTCTGCGGGTTGTCCTGGTTGAAGTTGTCCTGCAACACGCTGCGCGCCTCGCCCAGGGAGCGGCTGTACACCGCCGATTCACCATTGAGCGCCGCCCATTGTGCCTGCTCCAGGGCCAGGCTGAGGGCCAGGCGTACCTGGTTCAGGCCTTGACCGGCGAGCAGTGGACGAATGTTGTCGTCTGGGTTGAAGTCGATGCGGAAGTAACGGGAAATCTGCTCCCACCACTGGCTCCAACGGCTGTCCGTATCGGTGCTCGGACGCCCTTGGGATGCGGGCTCGGTCAGTTGATACTCAGGGGCAATGGCCGCCAGTTGCACGACCTGATCACGCAACGCCGCCAATTGCAGATACAGCCCGGTGCGATCCGGCTGCTCGGTACTGCGCAACGCGGCAAGGCTCTTGGCCAACTGCTCGCGGGCGGCGTAGGAGCCTGGATCGCTTTGCTCGCGAAGAATCTCATCGGCGCCCTGGACCAACGCCTGGGCGCTGTTGATGTCCTGCAAGGCAGACAAGCGCAAACTCGCCAGGCGAATCAGGTGCTCGGCCTCAGCCAGGCGCCAATCCTTGCGGCTGGCACCCAGCACGGTTTCCAGGCGCTGGCTCAAGCGCTGCTGGTCACCCTGCAACTGGGCCACCAGCCGACGGCGCTCCTCAAGCTCATCCGCACCCGGCAGTTGCGCCAGGCGTGCAGCCAGTTGTTGCTGGCTTTGCTTGAGGGCCTGGGATTGGTCATCCAGGGTCTGCACTTGGCCCAGTTGGTGCTGGCTGCTGGCTTGCAGGGCACGGACCTGCCAGAGACCCCAACCGCCGGCGGCAACACCCGCAGCGCCAAGCAGCAGGGCGACAACTGCCAGGCCATTGCCGCGGCGCGGCGCGGTGACCGGTGACTCAACCGGCGCATCAAGTGCGGGTTGGGTTTCATCTTTAGGCAAGGCTGTTTCGCTCACGTATCCGTCCTTTGCGTATCAGAGAGTGGGAACGGCATGACTCCGTAACGCCACTAACAAAGCCGCGGCATTCGCGCCGCGACAATCCACAACTTTTTCTGCGCCAGCGGCCCGCGCCATCTCGGCGACTCGCGGGCTGGGCACGAACAACGGCAGCTGCGCCACCTGTGGCCAATCGGGTCCGGCCAGGGCCTGCAGGTGCAAAAAACCCTGCCCACTGCTGACCACCAGGCCGTTCAAGCGTTCCAACTGGATGCGCTGGGTCAGTACGCCCGTGTCGTAGGCCGGTAGGAAACGGCGATACAACTCCAGGTAGTCGACACTAGCACCTTGCTCGCGCAAACGCTCAGCCAGCAGCTCCCGCCCCCCCTCGCCGCGCAGGATCAACACCCGCGCACCGGGCCGTGCGATAGCCTCGCGCAACGCAGGCAATTGAAGCAAGGCCTCGCTGTCGTCGCCGGTTTGGGGATAGTGAACGGGAAGGCCGTGATCAGCCAGGACCTGCGCGGTGGCCGCACCGACGCTGAACCACGGCAGTTGCGGCCAGGCTTGATCCAACTGCTGCACGGCAAGCCGCGCGGCCGGTTTACTCACCACGATCACCGCACAGTAGCGACCAAGATCGCCGAAGACGGCCTGTTGTTCGGGGGTAACGGGTAACGGTTCGATGTCCAGCAAAGGCAAGCTGCTGCTGAAGATACCGGCTTCGGACAACGCCGCCGCCAGGGCCGCCGACTCCTCGGCAGGCCGTGTCAGCAGCACGCGCCAACCGGTCACTGCGGGCCGGCCTCGCCGTAGACTTTTTGCAGAATGGCGCCTGCGCCCTTGTCCAGCAGCTCTTCAGCCACCTGGACACCCAGGGCGATGGCGTCACGTTGCGGGCCACGGACTTCGGCAGTCAGCAGAGTGCCCCCATCCGGATCCCCAACCAGGCCACGCAGCCACAGGTTTTCACCTTCGAGCACGGCGTAGCAGGCAATCGGCACCTGGCAGCCACCGTTGAGGTGCTTGTTCAAGGCGCGTTCGGCCGTGACACGCACTTCGGTCTCGTAGTGATCCAGGGGTTTGAGCAACGCGTGGATTTCACGGTCGGCAGTGCGGCATTCAATGCCCACGGCACCTTGTCCACCGGCAGGCAGGCTGTCTTCGACGCTGATGGCCGAGGTGATGCGGTCTTCGAAGCCCAAACGGATCAGGCCGGCGGCGGCGAGGATGATCGCGTCATACTCACCGGCATCCAGCTTGGCCAGGCGGGTGTTGACGTTGCCACGCAGGAAGCGAATCTGCAGGTCCGGACGACGAGTCAACAGCTGTGCCTGGCGACGCAGGCTGGAGGTGCCGACAATGCTGCCCAAGGGCAGGTCGTCCAAGGACGCATAAGTGTTGGAAACGAAGGCGTCACGCGGGTCTTCACGTTCACAGATGCAAAACAGGCCCAGGCCTTCGGGGAAGTCCATGGGCACGTCTTTCATGGAGTGCACGGCGATGTCGGCTTCGTTTTCCAGCAGCGCGGTTTCCAGTTCCTTGACGAACAGGCCCTTGCCGCCGATCTTCGACAGCGGCGAGTCGAGCAGCTTGTCGCCGCGACTGACCATGGGCACCAGGGTCACCTTGAGGCCGGGATGGGCCTGCTCAAGGCGTGCTTTGACGTATTCGGCCTGCCACAAGGCCAGGGCGCTTTTACGGGTGGCGATGCGGATTTCGCGAGAGGACATGGATCAATCCGTACTGAATAGATACGGCAGATAATAACAGCTCAGGCAAATACGCTTTGATTTGAATCAGCAAGTGCGGGGCCTCCCTGGCCACGTCGCACCGGGATAATGAATGCAGGCTTGCCAAAACCCTCGGGCTAAAGCTGCTGCATCATCTTGCGCACGCCGGCGACATGGCGCCGGCTGACGATCAACGCATCCCCGTTAAGCCCTTTGAGGAATAACTGAAAGTGCCCGAGGGGCGTGCGCTGCAGGCGCTCGATTCGCTCACGGGCCACCAGCGCGTTCCGGTGGATTCGCACGAAGCGGTCACCGAATTCATCCTCAAGGGCCTTGAGCGGCTCATCGAGCAACACTTCGCCAGCCTCATGCCGCAGGGTCACGTACTTGTGATCGGCAATGAAGTAGACCACCTGGTCCAAGGGGATCAACTCGATACCTTTGCGTGTGCGGGCGCTGATATGGCTGCGCGGCCCGTTACCGCTCTGGGCGGCCGGCTGGGTCAGGGCAGCCAGTTGGGCGCGGTTGGGGCGCTCGGCTTTCTTCAAGGCCCTGAGCAAAGCCTCGGCAGTCACTGGCTTGACTACGAAGCTGACACCACTGGCTTCCAGTGTCTGCGCGGCAAACTCTTCTTGCGCGGCGCACAACACCACGGCAGGTGGCGATTCGCGCTCACTCAGGCGGGCAGCAACTTGCAGGCCATCAAGACCCGGCATGCGAATATCGAGCAACACCACGTCCGGCTTGAGGCTGTCGATCAACGTCAACGCCTCCTCGCCGCTGGTGGCACTCGGTTCAAGGACTGTATAACCCTCGAGTTCACTGACCAAACGGCTCAGTCGCTCGCGGGCTTGGGGTTCGTCATCAACGATCAGGACATTCATATAGCGCTGGATTCCTGCGTGAGTCTCGCACAAGGATAGCGTAGACAGGTGCGGTGACTTGCGTCACAGCGATCCACGCTAAGACTAGCGCGAGCGGCAAAAAGTGCCCTGACAGCGGCACCCATATTTACCCGGACCTGTTCAATAGCGCCCAAGACCTGCTGCCTTCGGGCATCGTCGTAGGGTTTGCTGATACACAATCCGAATACCCCCCTTTTAAATGGATAGTCAGGCTCTGACCGCATTACCCGACTTTGGTGCATTCACACACTATCAGTCCAACTGTAGACGCTCGCCGAGACGATATTGCTCAATCGTCAAATATCGTATCAATAAGCAGCTGCCTCCAGTCTCGTCCCGGACGCGGTCGGCGGCAAGGCACTTAGCCATCCTTTGCACAAATAAAAATGCCGACGACCCGCAGCACCGCCTCCAAGGGCAACCCTGTTATTATCGCCGCCACACTTTCATGCCTCTTAATAAGCAGACCACGAGCGAATCCATGAGCACCGACAAGACCAACCAGTCCTGGGGCGGCCGCTTCAGTGAACCCGTCGACGCCTTCGTCGCCCGCTTCACCGCCTCCGTCACCTTCGACCAGCGCCTGTACCGCCACGACATCATGGGTTCCATCGCCCACGCGACGATGCTGGCCAAGGTCGGCGTGCTGACCGACGCCGAGCGCGACAGCATCATCGATGGCCTGACCACCATCCGCGGTGAAATCGAAGCCGGTACGTTCGACTGGCGTGTCGACCTGGAAGACGTGCACATGAATATCGAAGCCCGTCTCACCGACCGAATCGGTGTGACCGGCAAGAAACTGCACACCGGTCGTAGCCGTAACGACCAGGTGGCCACCGACATCCGCCTGTGGCTGCGCGATGAAATCGACCTGATCCTGGCCGAAATCACCCGCTTGCAGAAAGGCTTGCTCGAGCAGGCCGAGCGTGAGGCGGACACCATCATGCCTGGCTTCACCCACCTGCAAACCGCACAACCCGTGACCTTCGGCCACCACCTGCTGGCCTGGTTCGAGATGCTCAGCCGCGACTACGAGCGCCTGGTAGATTGCCGCAAGCGCGCCAACCGCATGCCGCTCGGCAGCGCAGCGCTGGCCGGCACCACCTACCCGATCGACCGCGAGTACACCGCACAACTGCTGGGTTTCGACGCCGTCGGCGGCAACTCCCTGGACGGCGTGTCCGACCGCGACTTCGCCATCGAATTCTGCGCCGCCGCCAGCATCGCGATGATGCACCTGTCGCGCTTCTCCGAAGAGCTGGTGCTGTGGACCAGTGCGCAATTCCAGTTCATCGACCTGCCGGACCGTTTCTGCACCGGCAGCTCGATCATGCCGCAAAAGAAAAACCCCGATGTGCCCGAACTGGTGCGTGGCAAGAGCGGCCGTGTATTCGGCGCACTGATGGGCCTGCTGACCCTGATGAAAGGCCAGCCTTTGGCCTACAACAAGGACAACCAGGAAGACAAGGAACCGCTGTTCGATGCCGCCGACACCCTGCGCGACTCGCTGCGCGCGTTTGCCGACATGATCCCCGCGATCAAGCCCAAGCACGCGATCATGCGTGAAGCGGCCCTGCGCGGTTTCTCCACGGCGACTGACCTGGCGGACTACCTGGTACGCCGTGGCCTGCCGTTCCGCGACTGTCACGAGATCGTTGGCCATGCGGTGAAATACGGCGTCGACACCGGCAAGGACCTGGCGGAAATGAGCCTGGAAGAGCTGCGCCAGTTCAGTGACCAGATCGAACAGGACGTGTTTGCCGTGTTGACCCTGGAAGGCTCGGTGAATGCCCGTAACCACGTGGGCGGTACCGCGCCGGCACAGGTGAAGGCTGCGGTCGCTCGCGGCCAGGCCCTGCTCGCCAGCCGCTGAAAAAGGTGGGAGGGGGGCAACCCTCTCCCACATTTGATCATTTTTTGGCCGCAACCATCGCCAGGAACGCCGGCATCGCGGCCTCCCTGTCCGCCGCCACCTTCTGCGCATTAGGCATGGCATGCAGTCGCTCCAGCAACGCTCTGGCCGCCGGCAATTCAGCCAACAGGTCCAGGCCAAACAGCTTCTCGCCCACCGCACAGGCGAGGTTCACGCTGTACATGAAATACAGATCCGCAATCGTAAAGCCCTCCCCCGCCACATAAGGCGCGAACGTGCCGTGACGGCCTAAAGAGCCGACCCCCAGCAGCAACTCAGCCCTGGATTTCGCCTTGATCGCCTCCGGCACCGGCATACCGAAAAACGCCTCGGCAAAACACGCGCGGGCGGGCAATTCGATGTACAGCTCGATTTCCCTGCACAACGCCAGCACTTGGGCACGCTGGAACGGGTCGGCCGGCAACAGCGACGGGCCTTCCTGGGAGTGCTCGATGTATTCGAGGATCACACTGGTTTCGTTGATAAACCCCTGCTTCACGCCCAGCACCGGCACCTTGCCACGCGGGCTGACCGCCAGGGCTTCAGGGGTTTGCCCGGCATAAAAGGGCACCTCCTCAAAAGCCAGGCCTTTCTCCAGCAGTGCCAGTTTCACCATGTTGTAGTAGTTGCTGACCGAGAATCCGTAAAGCTTGAGCATCGCAAAGCCTCCAGGCCGTGTGCGGGGTTGGCTGCAGGAGTTATAGATCCCCGGCCCCCGCCTGACCAGCAGCATCACCTGCCTGAATGGGGGTAGACTGGCGCCCTTTCCTTGAGGAGCCTGCCATGAGCGAGCCGACCGATATCGACAGCGACGAAGAAGCGTTCACCGAAAACACCTTGATCGAAGCGATCGAAAACCAGATCGAAAGCGACAATCCGCCCGCTGCCAAGGCCACTTTCAATAAACTGACCCTGGTGGGCTATGAACGTGAAGAGATCCTGAATCTCATGGCTCATGTGTTGGCTTTCGAGATCGACGCGATGCTGGATGATGACCGCGCCTTCAATACCGAATGGTATGAAACAGCGCTGCGGGCACTGCCTGAGCTGCCGCCCGAAAAGGAATAATCCCGGCACACCGCAACACGCTGGACAGTTCGGCAAAGTGCGTTCACCTTATGGCCTGCTAGCCTCTAATAAATTTTAGAAAGTCTGGAGTCCTTATGTCGTATACCCCTGAGTTGGTTGCCGAACTGGAAATCCTTGTACTCTTCCCCTTGGACAGCACCAAGGAAGGTCTGAAAGTCCATCAGACCGCCGCTCCCTCTGCCATCGCCGCTGCCAAGCGCCTCCATGCGAAAGGACTTATCGATCAACCGGACGGGGGCTACCTGACCAGCCTTGGCCGGGACGCTGCAGAGCAGGCCCAAACCCTGCTGACCATCCTGAGCACCGCCAACACCAAAGAAGCCGCCTGATCCGTATACCGCCCATGGAGTCCGGCTCCTGCGGACTCCGAGGGCACTGCTGTGCAACGGCCCGCTTTTTGACGTCAAAAACCATTTCCCTCTAAACCTCCTACGCGACTGGCTGTAAACTCCTACATGGCCGCCCGCGTCGGGCCCTGCGAGCCACCGAGTTCGACATGACCCGCACCCATGAAATCCGCCCTGACCTGGACGAAGGCATCGACCGCAAGGTGCTGGCCCAATTGCGTGCGCGCTTCATGGCCCTCAATGAAGGTCGCATGGCTCGTGCCGTCGAAGGGCTGACGCCGCGCCAGCAAAGCGTGCTGACCCTGCTGCCGCTGTTTTTTCACGTCAATCACCCACTGTTGCCGGGGTATGTCTCAGGCAGCACGCCGGCCGGACTGTCGAACTTCGAGCCCGACGCCCAGGCACTCACGGAAGCCCAGCGCCTGACCCGCTCGTTCTCCTACAAGCCGCGCCCGGTCAATCAACCCAAGCCGATCCACGGCCTGTTCCTGATGGGCAGCCTCGGCACCCTCGCCCAGGCCGACCAGAGCGACATGGATATGTGGGTGTGCCACGCTCCCGACCTGGGCGAAAACGAGCTCGCCGAGCTGCGCAAAAAATGCCAACTGCTGGAAGCCTGGGCCCTGGGCATGGGCGCAGAAGCGCACTTCTTCCTGATCGAGCCGACGCGCTTTGTGCTTGGCGAGCGCGATACACAACTCAGCTCCGACGACTGCGGCACGACCCAGCACTACCTGTTGTTGGACGAGTTCTACCGCACAGCGATCTGGCTGGCCGGGCGTACGCCGATCTGGTGGCTGGTGCCGGTGTATGAAGAGACCCGCTATGCGGAATTCACCCACACACTGATCTCCAAGCGCTTCATCCGCGCCGATGAAACCCTCGACCTCGGCCACCTGGCGCGTATCCCTCCCGGTGAATTCATCGGTGCCGGGCTGTGGCAACTGTTCAAGGGTATCGAGTCGCCCTACAAATCGGTGCTAAAGCTGCTATTGACCGAGGTCTACGCCAGCGAACACCCGAACGTGCACTGCCTGAGCCTGCGCTTCAAGCGCGCGGTGTTCGCCAACCAGATGGACCTGGATGAGCTGGACCCGTACATCGTGGTGTACCGCCGTATCGAGGAATATCTCAAGGCACGCAACGAGCCGGAGCGCCTGGAGCTGGTGCGTCGCGCCCTGTACCTGAAGGTCAACCGCAAGCTCAGCGCCGGTCAGCGCAGCACCAGTTGGCAGCGGCTGTTGCTGGAGCGCCTGGCCCACGAGTGGGGCTGGGACCAACGCCAACTGGCGCTGCTGGACAGCCGCAGCCAGTGGAAAGTGCGCCAGGTGGCCTCCGAGCGCCGCGCCCTGGTCAGCGAGCTGAACTACAGCTATCGCTTCCTGACCCAGTTCGCCCGGACCGAACAGACGGTCAGCCTGATCAACAAGCGCGACCTCAATGTGCTGGGACGGCGCCTGTATGCCGCCTTTGAACGCAAGGCCGGCAAGGTTGAATTCATCAACCCCGGCATCGCCCCGGACCTGGCCGAAGACACCCTGACCCTGGTGCAATCGCCCAACCGCAAGGAGCCCGGCCAGCACCACTGGGGCCTGTACAACGGCAACCTCACGGCCCTGGAATGGGAGCACTTCGCGCCGATCAAGCGCAGCCGCGACCTGTTGGAAATGCTCACCTGGTGCCACCGCAACGGCGTCATCGACAGCAGTACGCGCCTGGCGCTGCACCCCGGCACCAGCGACATGACCGAATTCGAGCTGTTCAACCTGCTGGGCAGCCTGCAGCAGGCTATCGCCCTGCCCCTGGCCAGCGTTGATGAAGCGCGCCTGCTGCGCTCGGCGGTGCCCGAAGAAGTGTTGCTGCTGATCAACGTCGGCGTCGACCCGCTCAAGCATCATCGCGACCTGAATATCCTGATGACCACCGAGCGCACCGACTCCCTGAGCTATGCCGGTGTGCGCGACAACCTCGTACTGACCCTCGATCAGGTCACACTCAACAGCTGGAACGAGGTGATGGTCAGCCGCTACGACGGCCCCCATGCGCTGCTCGACTGCCTGCGCGACTACCTCAATCAACTGCCGTCGGATCATCTGCCTCGGCTGCGGGTGCGCTGCTTCTGTCACAACCGCGCGCAGTTCATTGCCCAGCGAGTGGAAGAAATCTTCGACACCGCACAGAACCTGCTGCTGGGTCAGGGCAATCACCGCTACGTGCTCCAGGTACAGCAGCACTATCACGTGATGGAGTTGATGCCCGGCCAGGCCACCCACGTATCACTGGCGACCCAGGATGCGCTGGTCGCCTACCTCAGCGAAGAATTGGCCAGCTACAGCCCGCTGCACCTGGATGCCATGGCGCTGGAAGACCACGACCTGGCGCTGTTGCTGCCCATGGGCATGGCCGATTGCGTGCAGGTGTTCTACCGGGTCAACGAAGGCTTCGCCGAGCTGTATGTGCTGGATGAATTCAACGCGCTCTGGCAGCAACGCTTGCCGTTTCATGATGAACAGAGCCTGTTGGCGCCGCTGCAGCGCTTTTTGCAGTCGATCATCTACCGCCGGGAAGCACTGTCGCCCCTGGACACGCAACAACCGTTGGGTGAGGTGCAAATCTTGTACTACCAACTGCTGCCGTCGGGCAGCACGCGCGCGCGCGGTGTCGAGCCGCGGCCGGCCCCACAGAACCCCGCGAACAAGCCGTTTTATGACGTGCAGGCGATTATCGGCAAGGCGGCGCCGGGCCAGGTGGGCATAACCCTGTACTGCAATCAGCGGGAGTTTTCCGAGCTGGAGTTTGGCGACCAACTGTTTGCGGTGGTCGCCCAGGAAATCGTCGGGCAACGCCGGGAAACCGAGCGCTACCGCTGCTACATCACCGACCTCGACCTGTCGGGGCTGCTCGGTGATGTGCAAAGCCCAAGCAATTTGTACCTGCGCTACAAGGCCGAGCTGGAGCTCGCGCTGAATGAGGCGCTGAGCCAGGTCTAGAGAGGAAAGGCGCCGCCATCCTTGGGCTGACCATCAACACTGAGCAGCTCAAGCTTGAGGGTCTTGCCGCCCGGTGCCGGCCAATCGATATGCTGCCCTACCTGCAGGCCAAGCAAGGCACTGCCCACCGGGGCCAGGACCGAAATCTTGCCTTCATCGGCATTTGCATCTTTCGGGTAGACCAGGGTCAGGTGGTAGTCCTTGCCGCTGCCTTGCTCACGGCAATGCACGCTGGAGTTCATGGTCACGACCGTTGCAGGCACTTCATCGTGGCCAACCACTTCTTCGGCGCGGTCGAGTTCGGCTTGCAGTGCAATAACGCCCGGCTGCGTCTCGTCCATACGGTCGATCAATTGCTCAAGACGCTGCACATCAAGACGGGTGAGGATGATGGAAGGTGCGGTCATGATTCAGGCAGACTCCTTTTTTCTGCACAAAAAAGCAAAACCCCGCCAGGAAAAGGCGGGGTTCTCACGGGCCTCGATGAGTTGAGGCGTATCCGGACACTACCACAGCACCGTAAATAAACAAGACGGGCTCAAGGCGCGGCCTTGCGTTGCTCGGCCTGGGCCACGATCACTCGGCGCCGCTGATCATCGGCGGAGCGCCATTCACGGATGTCTTCCACATGGCGGAAGCAGCCGAGGCAGACTTTTTGCTCGTCCAGGCGACACAAACTGATACAAGGTGACGGCACCGCCGGGCTGACATTACTGAACAGCGGCTTGGGCGGGCGTACGGGCGCAGGCTGGGTCACGGTCAAATCTCGTCGAAATCCAGCTCGGCGCCGGTATATTCGTGGACCAGGCGCGCGAGCATCTCGCCCAGCAACTCCTCACTCTTGTCGCACTGCCATTTGCCGCTTTCTTCGTCGTAGTCGAAGTGAACGCCCCCGGAGCGCGCCGCCAGCCACAGCTGCCGCAGCGGTTCCTGACGGCTGAAGATCAGTTGCTGGCCGCTCTCGAACTTGACGGTCAACACCCCGGCCGAGTTTTCCAGATCCACGTCCAGGCCGCTGTCGTCGAAAATATCTTCCAGCGCCTGCTGGGTCGCATCCACCAGGTCGTGAAAACGGGCTTCGGTCAAACTCATTGTGGCAACCTCAAAAGTGTCTGGTTTTGCTCAAGCGCCGCACGATACGGGCGAGCCCCGCCGATTGCAAAGGATACCGATTTCAACGCGATTGACGGCGTGAAATATCCTCAATCAGCGTAGTCCGCTTCCCTGCCATCTCGGCAAACCCCCGCCGGACGGGTATTTCAGCGCATAGGCAAGCTGGCGGGTGGTCGGTATACTCGGGCGCAATTAATGCATATTCAAGGATTTCGCCATGAAGCGCCTGATCTCTTCCCTTGCTGCGCTCGTCGCGGTCGCTTGCCTCGTTAGTGCCTGTGGTCAAAAAGGCCCGCTGTACCTGCCCGATGACAGCAAAGACCCGAATGAACAGGCGCAATCGTCGCAAAAGCCCTCCAAAGCGCATAAGCACGACACCTACGAATAAGGGAGCTCCATGGACGCTTTTAACTACCGGGACGGCGAGCTGTTCGCGGAAGGCGTGGCGTTGTCCGCGATTGCCCAGCGCTTTGGTACCCCGACCTACGTGTACTCCCGTGCGCATATCGAAGCCCAATACCGCTCGTTCACCGACCCTCTCGATGGCATACCGCACCTGGTGTGCTACGCCGTCAAGGCCAACTCCAACCTGGGTGTACTGAATGTCCTGGCGCGTCTGGGCGCCGGTTTCGACATCGTCTCCCGTGGCGAGCTGGAACGAGTCCTGGCCGCCGGCGGCCAGGCCGACAAGATCGTGTTCTCCGGCGTCGGCAAGAGCCGCGAGGACATGCGCCGGGCCCTGGAAGTCGGCGTACATTGCTTCAACGTCGAATCCACCGACGAGCTGGAACGCCTGCAAGTCGTCGCCGCCGAGATGGGTGTTCGTGCGCCGATCTCACTGCGCGTCAACCCGGACGTCGATGCCGGCACCCACCCGTACATTTCCACCGGTCTCAAAGAGAACAAGTTCGGCATCGCCATTGCCGACGCCGAAGACGTGTACATCCGTGCCGCCCAGCTGCCGAACCTGGAAGTGCTGGGTGTCGACTGCCATATCGGCTCGCAACTGACCACACTGCCGCCGTTCCTGGATGCCCTCGACCGCCTGCTGGCATTGATCGACCGCCTGGGCGAATGCGGCATCTACCTGCACCATATCGACCTCGGTGGTGGCGTGGGCGTGCGTTATCGCGATGAAGAGCCACCGGCGATCGCCGACTATATCCAGGCCGTGCGCGAGCGCATCGAAGGCCGCGACCTGACGCTGATGTTCGAGCCGGGCCGCTATATCGTCGCCAACGCCGGCGTGCTGCTGACCCAGGTCGAGTACCTCAAGCACACCGAGCACAAGGATTTCGCCATCGTCGATGCGGCGATGAACGACCTGATCCGCCCGGCGCTGTACCAGGCCTGGATGAATGTTACTGCCGTGACGCCTCGCAACAGCGAAGCACGCGCCTATGACATCGTCGGCCCGATCTGCGAGACCGGCGACTTCCTGGCCAAGGATCGTCAACTGGCCCTGGAAGAAGGCGACCTGCTGGCCGTGCATTCGGCCGGTGCCTACGGGTTTGTCATGAGTTCCAACTACAACACCCGCGGGCGTACCGCCGAGGTGTTGGTGGACGGTGATCAAGCGTTTGAAGTGCGTCGCCGCGAGACGGTAGCCGAGTTGTATGCTGGCGAAAGCCTGCTGCCGGAGTAAGCCATGCTGCTGCGTTTTACCAAGATGCACGGGCTGGGCAATGATTTCATGGTCCTCGACCTGGTCAGCCAGCACGCGCACATCCTGCCCAAACACGCTAAACAGTGGGGCGACCGGCATACCGGGATTGGCTTCGACCAATTGCTGATCGTCGAGGCGCCAAGCAACCCGGAGGTGGATTTCCGTTATCGGATCTTCAACTCCGACGGCTCCGAAGTGGAACAGTGCGGCAACGGTGCGCGCTGCTTTGCACGCTTTGTGCTGGACAAGCGCCTGACCACCAAGCGGCAGATTCGCGTCGAGACCAAGAGCGGCGTGATCGAGCTGGATATCCGCAGCGACGGCCAGATCAGCGTCAACATGGGCGCGCCGCGCCTGGTGCCGGCGGATATTCCGTTCCAGGCGACTGAGCAGGCCGCCAGCTACCCGCTGGACGTTGACGGCCAGACCGTCGACATCGCTGCCGTGTCCATGGGCAACCCCCATGCGGTGCTACGGGTCAACGACATCAACACTGCCCCCGTGCATGAACTGGGGCCGAAAATCGAACACCACCCGCGCTTTCCGGCGCGGGTCAATGTGGGTTTCCTGCAGGTGATCGACCGTTCCCGCGCGCAATTGCGCGTGTGGGAACGCGGCGCCGGCGAAACCCAGGCCTGCGGTACCGGTGCTTGCGCCGCTGCCGTGGCCGCGATCAGCCAGGGGTGGATGGATTCGCCACTGTTGATCGACCTGCCCGGTGGACGCCTGTCCATCGAGTGGGCAGGCCCTGGCCACCCGGTGATGATGACCGGGCCGGCCTCGCGCGTATACGAAGGACAGGTCCGTCTATGAGTGAGCCAAGCCAATGACCGATAAGCCTCAAGTACCCGCACAAGCAACAACCCCGAGCGAAAGTCTGGAGGCCGCTGCCGTCGCGGCGTACCTTGAGGCTAATCCGGACTTCTTCGTCGAACACGAAGAACTGCTCCCGGCCCTGCGCATCCCCCACCAGCGCGGCGACACCGTGTCGTTGGTGGAGCGACAGATGAAGATCCTGCGCGAGCGCAATATCGAAATGCGCCACAAGCTCTCGCACCTGATGGATGTCGCCCGCGACAACGACCGTCTGTTCGAGAAAACCCGCCGCCTGATTCTTACCCTGATGGACGCCACCAGCCTGGAAGAAACGGTCATCGCCGTGGAAGACAGCCTGCGCCAGGACTTCCAGGTACCGTTTGTCAGCCTGATCCTGTTCAGCGACAACCCGATGCCGGTGGGTCGCTGGGTCAGTGGCGGCGACGCGCAAACCGCGATCGGCGGCCTGCTTTCCGAAGGCAAGACCATCAGCGGCACCCTGCGCGAGCACGAGCTGGACTTCCTGTTCGGCGCCGAACAGCGCAAGCAGATAGGCTCTACCGCCGTCGTCGCCCTCAGCCATCAAGGCCTGCACGGCGTACTGGCCATCGCCAGCCGCGATCCCGCGCACTACAAGAGCTCGGTGGGCACTTTGTTCCTCACCTATATCGCCGAAGTACTGGGCCGCGTCCTTCCGCGCCACACCACCGCCCTGCGCGCGGTGCGCTAGCCATGGAACGGCAACTGGACGCTTACTGCGCTCACCTGCGTAACGAGCGCCAGGTGTCACCCCATACCCTGGAGGCTTACCGACGGGACTTGAACAAGGTCCTGGCGTATTGCGAAAAGCAGCAGGTCACCAGCTGGAAGGCCTTGGATATCCAGGGCCTGCGCAGCCTGATCGCACGGCTGCACCAGGCGGGCCAGTCCTCGCGCAGCCTGTCGCGACTGCTGTCGGCGGTGCGCGGTCTCTATCACTACCTCAATCGCGAAGGCCTCTGCGACCACGACCCGGCCAACGGCCTGGCCCCGCCGAAAGGCGAGCGACGCCTGCCCAAGACCCTGGACACCGACCGTGCCCTGCAATTGCTCGATGGCGCCGTGGAGGACGATTTCCTCGCCCATCGCGACCAGGCGATCCTCGAACTGTTCTACTCTTCAGGCCTGCGCCTATCGGAGCTGACGGGCCTGAACCTCGATCAACTGGACCTGGCCGACGGCCTGGTGCAAGTGCTCGGCAAAGGCAGCAAGACTCGGGTGCTGCCGGTAGGCAGGAAAGCCCGCGAAGCCCTGCAACTATGGCTGCCGCTGCGCGCCCTGGCCAACCCGGTGGACGACGCGGTGTTTATCAGCCAGCAAGGGCGGCGCCTGGGGCCACGCGCCATCCAGGTACGGGTCAAGGCTGCCGGCGAGCGCGAGTTGGGGCAGAACCTGCATCCACATATGCTGCGGCACTCCTTTGCCAGCCATATGCTGGAATCCTCCCAGGACCTGCGCGCCGTGCAGGAACTGCTTGGCCACTCCGACATCAAGACCACGCAGATCTATACCCATCTGGACTTCCAGCACCTGGCAACGGTCTACGACAGCGCCCATCCACGGGCCAAACGCATCAAGGACGGCGACTCATGAGCATCAAGCTGATCACCTTCGACCTGGACGACACGCTCTGGGACAACGTACCCGTCATCATCAGCGCCGAAGCGGCGATGCGCGAATGGCTGGCCACCCATGCCGCCAAGGTGGGCGACCTGCCCCTGGAGCATTTCGCCAGCCTGCGCCAACAGGTGCTGCAACGGCATCCCGAACTCAAACACCGCATCAGTATCCTGCGCCATCGGGTGTTGATACATGCGTTTGAAGAGGCCGGTTATCCACAGCCTGAGGCCACGGAAATGGCCGATGTGTGTTTCGAAGCGTTCATTCACGCCCGCCATCAGCTCACGCCTTTCCCTGAGGCCGAGCCGATGCTGCAAGCGCTGCGCCAGCACTTTCTGCTGGGTGTGATCACCAATGGCAATGCCGATGTGCAGCGTGTTGGCCTGGCGGACTACTTTCACTTTGCGCTACGCGCTGAAGATATTGGCATCGCCAAGCCGGATGCGCGGCTGTTCCAGGAAGCGCTGCAGCGCGGCGGAGTAGATGCCAGTGCGGCGGTGCATGTTGGCGACCACCCCGGGGACGACATTGCCGGGGCCCAGCAGGCGGGGCTGCGGGCGGTGTGGTTCAACCCGTCGGGCAAGGTGTGGGAAGGGGATAAACTCCCGGACGCACAGATTCGCAGCCTGACGGAGTTGCCGGCGTTACTTCGTAGCTGGCAGTAATACGGGTGAGAAAAATGTGGGAGGGGGTGACCTGTAGCCGGTTATTACAGGCATGAAAAAACCCGCAGCGACGGCGGGCTTTTTCTTACAAGCAGGTGGCTGACCTTAGATAGGTCGGCTGCCGTACTTGTTATCCGGCTTCTTGGGCGGGTCTGCAACCACATTGGGCTCGACTTCGACCACTTTGCCGCCTTTGGCAAGAAACTCTTCCATCGCACGGGCCAGGGCATCGCGCTCTTTGTTCTTGGCCTCAACGCTCGGCAATTCATCTACCGAAACAGCAGCCTTGGCTTTGCCCTTGGCAGCTGGAACAGGAGCGTCATCACCACCGTCGTCCTCAGCAACGTCTTCCGCCGCCGCTTCAAGACCTTCTTCGGTGTCGTCTTCGTCACCTACTTCGAGTTCGTCGTTTTCCAGATCATCGTCGCTCATGTTCTACCTCATGACTTGCGAAAAGCAGATTAGTTATAGCCCAGCTTCGCCCTCTGTCGAGGTTGCCGGAAAAAAATCACATCCACCGGATAACCAGTGGCTTATGCCCCATCACCGTGCAAGGTGGCGAGGACTTTACGAGCACCGCCATGATCACGGTGCTCGCCCAGATAAACACCTTGCCAGGTCCCCATCGCCAAGCGGCCGGCCTTGACCGGCAAACTCAGCTGGCAGCCCAGGAGACTGGCCTTGAAGTGCGCCGGCAGATCATCCGGACCTTCGTCGTTGTGTTCGAACCCGGCGCGGCCTTGCGGCACCAGCGAGTTGAAAAAACGCTCGAAGTCACGACGAACCGCCGGATCGGCATTCTCGTTGACGGTCAACGAGGCCGAGGTGTGCTGCAGCCACAGGTGCAACAGGCCCACGCGGCAGGCCTTCAGTTCAGGCAAGCCGGCAAGCAACTCGTCAGTCACCAGGTGAAAGCCCCGGGGCTTGGCCCGCAGGGTAATCAGGGTCTGTTGCCACATACAGTTCTCCGCCCATCGGCGCGCATTCTAGCGCGCTCTGGGAAAAAACAAAGTGCCGAATACGCCTACATGCCTGTAAGACATTCGCACGCCGGAAAGTGCATGACAAACTCTGCGCAAAAACCGGCACAGCTTGTTATGACTGACAAACGCCAGGCAAAAAAATGCCCGGCAAGCCGGGCATCTTTTTTTCGCGTACTTACAGGTTGTAGCCGCGTTCGTTGTGTTGCGCCAGGTCGAGGCCGACAGCCTCTTCCTCTTCGGTAACCCGCAGGCCCATGACCGCGTCCAGCACCTTGAGGATGATGAAGGTGACGATGGCGGTATAGATCACGGTGAAGCCGACACCTTTGCACTGGATCCAGACTTGAGCTGCGATGTCAGTCACGGTGCCGAACCCGCCCAATGCAGGGGCTGCAAACACACCGGTGAGGATCGCACCGACGATACCGCCGATACCGTGCACGCCGAATGCGTCCAGGGAGTCGTCGTAGCCCAGCTTGCGCTTGAGGCTGGTGGCGCAGAAGAAGCAGATCACACCGGCCACCAGGCCGATCACAAGGGCGCCCATCGGACCAACAGTACCGGCGGCCGGCGTAACGGCGACCAGACCAGCCACTACACCCGAGGCGATGCCCAGTGCGCTTGGCTTACCGTGAGTGATCCACTCGGCGAACATCCAGCCCAGGGCTGCAGCAGCGGTAGCAATCTGAGTCACCAGCATCGCCATGCCGGCGGTGCCGTTGGCCGCAGCCGCAGAGCCGGCGTTGAAGCCGAACCAGCCGACCCACAGCATGGCCGCACCCACCAGGGTGTAACCCAGGTTGTGAGGCGCCATTGGAGTGGTCGGGAAGCCTTTACGCTTGCCGAGCACGATGCACGCCACCAGGCCAGCGACACCGGCATTGATGTGCACCACGGTGCCGCCGGCGAAGTCCAGCACGCCCCAGTCCCACAGCAGGCCACCGTTGCCGCTCCACACCATGTGGGCGATTGGCGCATAGACCAGAGTGAACCAGATAGCCATGAAGATCAGCATGGCGGAGAACTTCATGCGTTCGGCGAACGCACCGACGATCAGCGCCGGGGTGATGATGGCGAAGGTCATCTGGAAGGTGATGAACACGGCTTCCGGGAACAGCGCAGCCGGCCCGGTGATGCTGGCCGGGGTCACACCCGCCAGGAACGCCTTGCCCATGCCGCCGAAGAAGGAGTTGAAGTTGACCACACCCTGTTCCATACCGGTGGTATCGAACGCGATGCTATAGCCGTAGACAACCCACAGGATGCTGATCAGGCCGGTGATGGCGAAGCACTGCATCATCACCGACAGAATATTTTTGGAGCGCACCATGCCGCCGTAGAACAGCGCCAGGCCTGGAATGGTCATGAACAGCACCAGCGCGGTGGATGTGAGCATCCAGGCGGTGTCACCGGAGTTGAGGACTGGAGCAGCCACTTCGTCTGCCGCCATGGCCAGGCTTGGCATTACGATGGACAACAGGGCTCCGAGCCCTGCGAATTTACGCAGAGTCATATTGTTTTCTCCTGGGGCGTTGGGGTTTGGCGGCTTAGATTGCGTCGGTATCGGTTTCGCCGGTACGGATGCGAATAGCCTGTTCCAGATTGACCACGAAGATCTTGCCGTCACCGATCTTGCCGGTGTTGGCGGCCTTGGTTATCGCCTCGATAACCCGGTCAAGATCCTTGTCGTCAATGGCGACATCAATCTTCACCTTCGGCAGGAAATCGACTACATATTCCGCGCCGCGATACAGCTCGGTGTGACCCTTCTGCCGACCGAAGCCCTTGACCTCAGTAACGGTAATGCCCTGCACGCCGATCTCGGACAACGACTCGCGTACATCGTCCAACTTGAACGGCTTGATGATGGCAGTGACTAGCTTCATGAAAACTCTCTCCCGAATTGGTGGACTTGCCCCAGGAAAACAAACCCGTCTCAAGTCTAAGCGCAGTGCCTGGCTTTGTAACGCATCGTCGCAAGGGCAGTTGCCATTGCGACGCCAGCGAACCACTGGTGACGAAACCTGTACCCCTGATCCGTCGGCGCACTGCATTCGTCACAGCGACTGCATCAGTGCATGGGTCATGATCGTCTAAGCAGAAACCTTGCCAGCTCCGTAAAAATCACTGAAATCAGTCCTTTGCTCACCGAGGCCCACCAACGGGGCCATCCGGCGCCTGCAATGCGCACGAAAACGGTGCACCACCGCCCGGCCGGATGCGCGAAAAGCGTGCGACCCAGGCGGTGAAAAAGACTATAGACGCTGCGTGATACACTGCCCGCCAACAGTTTTCCGGAATATTTCCCATGCTCGCGCCCAAAGACCTCCTCGACGCCCTGAGCGGCCACGCCTCTCGCCTGTTCAGCGGCGACACCCCGCTGCCCCGCAATGAAATCGAAAGCCAGTTCAAGGCCTTGCTGCAAAGCGGTTTCAGCAAGCTCGACCTGGTGAGCCGGGAAGAGTTTGATAGCCAGATGGTGGTTCTCGCCCGCACCCGTGCGCGGCTGGAGAGCCTGGAAGCGAAAGTGGCAGAGCTGGAAGCGCGGTTGACCCCTGCCACTGAATAAATGCGCTCAGTGTGGGAGGGGGCTTGCTCCCGATGGCGGTGACTGAAGCACTGCTATCGGGAGCAAGCCCCCTCCCACATTTGCTCTACCTTTTGCTCTGGATACGTTCTGTAAAACCCTCCCCGCCTCGCTCTTCCCTACCTCGTCTACCCTTGAAAAACCGCAGGAAGCGGCCTCCCCTTTCAAGGAACGAGCATGTCCCTCGCCATCGTCCACAGCCGCGCCCAGATCGGCGTCGAAGCCCCTGCCGTCACCGTCGAGGTGCATATGGCCAATGGTCTGCCGTCCCTGACGCTGGTGGGCCTGCCCGAAACCGCGGTCAAGGAAAGCAAGGACCGCGTGCGCAGCGCCATTCTCAACTCTGCGCTGCAATACCCCGCTCGCCGTATCACCCTCAATCTCGCGCCCGCCGACCTGCCCAAGGACGGCGGGCGTTTTGACCTGGCGATTGCCCTGGGGATCCTGGCGGCCAGTGTGCAGGTGCCGGCGTTGACGCTCGATGATGTGGAATGCCTGGGGGAATTGGCGCTGTCCGGCGAGGTGCGGGCGGTAAAAGGCGTTTTGCCGGCCGCGCTGGCGGCGCGCAAGGCCGGGCGCACCGTGATAGTGCCGCGAGCGAATGCCGAAGAGGCTTGCCTGGCGTCGGGGTTGAAGGTGATTGCGGTGGACCACCTGTTGCAAGTGGTGGCGCACCTGAATGGACATGTGCCGATCGAGCCTTACACGTCCGATGGCCTGCTGTACTTGAACAAGCCCTATCCGGACCTGAGTGAAGTCCAGGGCCAGCTCGCGGCCAAGCGAGCGTTGCTGATCGCGGCAGCGGGGGCGCATAACCTTTTGTTCAGCGGGCCGCCCGGCACCGGCAAGACCTTGCTCGCCAGCCGCCTGCCAGGTTTATTACCGCCGTTGAGCGAACAGGAGGCGCTGGAGGTTGCCGCGATTCAGTCGGTTGTAAGCCTGGCGCCGCTGAGCCATTGGCCCCATCGACCGTTTCGTCAACCGCATCACTCGGCATCCGGCCCGGCACTGGTGGGCGGCGGCTCGAAACCACAGCCGGGAGAAATCACCCTGGCTCATCATGGGGTGCTGTTCCTGGATGAGCTGCCGGAATTTGATCGCAAGGTGTTGGAAGTGCTGCGTGAACCGCTGGAGTCGGGGCATATCGTGATTTCCCGTGCTCGCGACCGAGTGAGTTTCCCGGCACGCTTCCAACTGGTCGCGGCGATGAACCCCTGCCCTTGCGGTTATATGGGCGAACCCAGCGGGCGCTGTCGCTGTACGCCGGAGCAGATTCAGCGGTATCGCAACAAGCTCTCGGGGCCGCTGCTGGACCGGATTGACTTGCACCTGACCGTGGCGAGGGAAACGACGGCACTGAACCCGATCCAACAGGCGGGCGAGGATACCGCCCATGCCTCAGCGCGGGTCGCCCAGGCTCGCGAGCATCAGCAAAAGCGCCAGGGCTGTGCGAATGCCTTTCTTGATCTGCCGGGGCTGCGCGAGCACTGCAAGCTCGCGAAGGTGGATGAAAGCTGGCTGGAAACGGCCTGTGAACGACTGACCCTATCGCTGCGCGCGGCCCATCGACTGCTCAAGGTGGCGCGCACCCTGGCGGATCTGGATCAGGTAGAGACCATCACCCGCGACCACCTGAAAGAGGCCCTGCAATACCGCCCGGCGGCGATCACTTAAGCTTGGCGCAGCGCCAAATGTGGGAGGGGGGCAAGCCTCCCACATCTTGGAAAACGGTGGCTCAGCGAAAGCGATCCACCTCATGGCGCAGGCTCGCCGCCAACGTCTCCAGTTCCTTAGCGGTAATCGCCAGGTTGGACACCACTTCACGTTGCTCGCTGTTGGCCAGCGCAATGCTCTGCAGGTTGCTGCTGAGCAGGGTCGCGGTGCTGCTCTGCTCCTGGGTGGCCGTGGTGATGGCCGCGAACTGCTGACCGGCCGAGCGGCTTTGCTCGTCGATACGCGCCAGGGCCGAGGCCACGTCGGCGTTGCGCGACAGGCCTTCCTGCATCAGCGCGTTGCCTTGCTCCATGGTGCTGATGGCATTGCCGGTTTCCTTCTGGATGCTCTGGATCATGCCGGAAATTTCATCGGTGGCCTCGCGGGTACGCGACGCCAGGTTACGTACTTCGTCGGCCACCACGGCAAACCCACGGCCCTGCTCCCCTGCACGGGCGGCTTCAATGGCGGCGTTGAGCGCCAGCAAGTTGGTCTGTTCGGCAATCGAGGTGATCACGCCGACGATCCCGCCGATTTCCTGGGAGCGCTGGCCGAGGGTGTTGATCACCGTGGCTGTGCTGTTCAGGGCGGTGGCAATGTGTTCCAGGGACGACGACGCCTCCTGCATCGAGGTGCGGCCAATGCGGGTCTGCTGGGCGTTTTCCTGGGCCAGGCGTTCGGTATTGCCCATGTTGTCGGCGATATTCAACGACGTCGCGCTGAACTCCTCTACCGCGCCGGCCATGCTGGTGATCTCGCCGGACTGCTGCTCCATCCCCTCATAGGCACCGCCGGACAAACCGGACAAGGCCTGGGCGCGGCTGTTGACCTCTTCGGCTGCGTTACGGATATGCGAGACCATGGTCGACAACGCTTCGCCCATCTGGTTGAAGCTGCGTGCCAGTTGGCCGATTTCGTCATGGCTGGACACGCTCAAGCGTGCGCTCAGATCGCCCGCACCCAGGGCCTCGGCTTGACTCACCAGGTCACTCAGGGGCTGCAACTTGCTGCGCAGCAGCCAGACCGTGGCGCCCACCGCCAGCAACATCGCCAGCACGCTGCCGATCACCAGGCGAATACCCACGGCCCAGGTCACTGCGCGGATTTCAGCTTTCGGCATGCTTGCGACAACGGCCCACGGGCCGCCTTCGAACGGTACCGAAACGCTATAGAAGTCTTCGTTCTTGTCGCTCCAGAAGCGGCCTTTGCCCGGGGTCTTGGCCAGGTCCAGCATCACCGGCACCGATTGATCCAACGCCTGCACGCCGGCGGGTGCCACCAGCCAGTGCTTTTGCTCATCCAGCAGTGCAAGGGAGCCGGTCTGGCCAATTCGGAAGCGCTTGAGGTTTTCGAATTGGGCATTCTGCGCATCGGTGTAGTCAAAACCGATGAACAGCACGGCGATAACCTTACCGCCGCTGTCACGCACCGGGCTGTACTGGGTCATGTAGGAACGATCGAACAACACCGCCCTGCCGATGTAGGTCTGCCCACCCACAACGCGCTGGTAGGCCGGGCCCTGACGGTCGAGGACGGTGCCGATGGCGCGGTTGCCATCCTGCTTGGTCAGGGACGTGCTGATACGGATGAAGTCGTCGCCACTGCGCACAAATACGGTGGCCACGCCGCCGGACATTTGCTTGAACTCGTCCACCTCATCAAAGTTGTTGTTCAACACCTCGTTGCCCAGGTACAGGCTGGGCGTCTGAACACCGGCCACGCTCACGGGTTGGTCCACATGCACGCTCAACCCGGCACCGAAACGTTTTTCAAACAGCCCGCTCAAACGCTGGGTGCTCTCGCGCAAGGTGCCGTGGAAGGTATTGAGTTGGTCGGCGAGCAGGCGCGCCTCGCTGGCCAGGTGCTCCTCGCGGGTGTCGAGGTTGGCGGAGTCAAGGGAACGCAAGGCAAACACCGTACTGCCGCTGATAACGACAGCCAGAATCAGGGCTAACGCGAGGCCTAACTGGGAGGCAATCCGGGCGCGAGGTTGAGACATGACAGCTCCTGGCCGAGGCCAGGATCATCCTGATCTCATAGCGCTGCTCGGCAAATTATCTGATGGGAAACGTTGGTGCACGATAGTTCCAACACACCTACTTCGGCTGGCCGCAGCAATACTTGAGAGCTTCACAGGGGTATCACGCAAACGGTTGCGAACCAACGCCGCCAAGCATTCAGTCGAGGCGTTCGACCGCAGGCAACACCATCGCCTGCACCTCGCCTTGCAGAAACTCCGCCAGCCGTCGCAAGCGCTCGCCGCCAGGGCGGGTTTTTGGCCAGACCAGGTAGTAATTTTCCCCACTGGCCACCGCCGTCGGCCACGGCAGGCTCAATCGTCCTTGGGCGACGTCCTCAGCCACCATCAGCAAATCGCCCATGGACACGCCGTAGCCCCTCGCAGCGGCGATCATGCCCAGCTCCAGGGTGTCGAACACCTGCCCGCCCTTGAGCGACACCTGGGACGACAGCTGCATGCGCGCCAGCCAATTGCGCCAGTCGCGCCGGTCGGGCGTAGGGTGCAGCAATTCGGCGGTGGCCAGGCGCGCGGCGTCCCAAGGTCCATCCTCCAGCAGGTTCGGCGCACCGACAGGAATCAACAGCTCCGGGAACAGGTAACTGGCCTCCCAATCCACTGGAAAACGCCCATCGCTCAGCAGCACCGCACAGTCGAAAGGCTCCTGATTGAAGTCCACCTCGTCCACGCTCATCCAGGCGCTGGTCAGTTGCACCTCATTGCCCGGCTGCAGCGCCCGGAAGCGGCTGAGTCGCGCCAGCAGCCAGCGCATGGTCAATGTGGAGGGGGCCTTCATGCGCAGGATGTCATCTTCGGCATTCAAGGTATGGCAGGCGCGCTCCAGCGCCGCGAACCCTTCGCGCACACCGGGCAACAACAGACGCGCCGCTTCAGTGAGCTGCAAGGTGCGGCCATTGCGCTGGAACAGCCGGCAGGCGAAATGCTCTTCAAGCGTGCGGATATGTCGGCTCACCGCACTTTGGGTGATGGACAATTCCTCGGCCGCGCGGGTGAAAGAGCTGTGTCGGGAGGCCGCTTCAAACGCGCGCAAGGCATAAAGAGGAGGAAGACGACGAGACATGAGGAAAGCTCCGACAGCGCAATACTGAAACCCTACCAGAATCAATCAAGCATGAGTTTTAATCATGCAAACGATCGCATTTATCCCTTTGTGCAATGGGCTGAGAGCGCCGAGAATCAACCCTTCCCCAACCCTCTGACTTTTTGAGCGTGATGATCATGCAGCATCCGGCACGTACCGAACTCTGGGCCATTCTGCGGCTGTCAGGGCCGTTGATTGCCTCACAGTTGGCGCACATGCTGATGGTGTTGACCGACACCCTGATGATGGCGCGCCTGAGCCCCGAAGCCCTGGCCGGTGGCGGCCTGGGTGCCGCAAGCTATTCGTTCGTCGCGATTTTCTGCATCGGCGTGATTGCCGCCGTGGGCACCTTGGTTGCGATCCGCCACGGCGCGGGCGATATCGAAGGCGCCACCCGCCTGACCCAGGCCGGGCTGTGGCTGGCCTGGCTGATGGCCCTGGCGGCGGCCCTGCTGCTGTGGAACCTCAAGCCGGTGCTGCTGATGTTCGGCCAGACCGAGACCAACGTACATTCGGCCGGGCAATTTCTGACCATGCTGCCGTTTGCCCTGCCCGGCTACCTGAGCTTCATGGCCCTGCGCGGTTTTACCAGCGCCATCGGCAAAGCCACTCCGGTGATGGTGATCAGCCTCGGCGGTACGGTGGTCAACTACCTGCTCAACCACGCGCTGATCGAAGGCATGTTCGGCCTGCCCAAGCTCGGCTTGATGGGCATCGGTCTGGTCACGGCGATTGTCGCCAACAGCATGGCGCTGGCGTTGATGTGGTACATCCGCAGCAACCGGGCCTATGCCGCCTACCCGCTGAGTACCGGACTGCTGCGCCTCAACACCCAGTATCTGCGCGAGTTGTGGCGCCTGGGCCTGCCGATCGGCGGCACCTATGCGGTGGAAGTCGGGCTGTTTGCCTTTGCAGCCCTGTGCATGGGCACCATGGGCAGCACGCAGTTGGCAGCGCACCAGATCGCCCTGCAAATCGTGTCGGTGGCCTTTATGGTGCCGGCGGGGATGTCCTACGCGGTGACCATGCGCATCGGCCAGCATTATGGCGCCGGACAGTTGCTGCAGGCACGCATGGCCGGGCGTGTCGGCATAGGCTTTGGCGCGGCGATAATGCTGGGATTCGCGGCGGTGCTGTGGCTGTTTTCCGAACCGCTCATAGGACTGCTGATCGACCACGACAACCCGGCGTTCCACGACGTGATCGTCCTGGCCGTGAGCCTGCTGGCCGTCGCCGCGTGGTTCGAGTTGTTCGACGGCGTGCAAACCATCGCCATGGGTTGCATTCGCGGGCTCAAGGACGCCAAGACCACGTTCCTGATCGGTGCGGGCTGCTACTGGTTGATTGGCGCACCCTCGGCCTGGCTGATGGCCTTCACCTTGGGCTGGGGGCCAACCGGCGTGTGGTGGGGCCTGGCACTGGGACTGGCCTGCGCCGCGATAAGCCTGACCTGGGCGTTTGAAGCGAAGATGAAGCGGATGATTCGCCGGGAAGGCCCGGCGCCCGAAGCCGACACCGGCTTTCAGGCGGTACAGGCCGACTAGAGCCCCTCGCTCACGCGGGTGTGCTTGCCGTCGCCGAAGGTCAGGTATTCCACCAGCTCCGGCAACGGCAGCGGCTTGCTGATCAGGTAACCCTGGGCCTGGTCGCAGCCGAACAGCCGCAACAGCGCCAGTTGCTCGGGGGTTTCCACACCTTCGGCCACCACTTCCAGATTGAGGTTGTGCGCCAGGTTGATCATGGCGTGCACCAGCTTGCGGTTTTCCTCGCGCTCTTCCATCCCGCCGACAAAGCTTTTGTCGATTTTCAGCAACGCAATCGGCAAGCTGTTGAGGTGCACGAACGAAGAGAAACCGGTGCCGAAGTCATCCAGGGAAAACCGCACACCCAGGCGACCAAGGGCGTCCATAGTCTGCTTGACCAGGTCACTGCGGCGCATCACGGCGGTTTCGGTCAGTTCGAATTCCAACCATTGCGCTTCCACGCCGCGCTCGCTGATCAGCCGGCTCAGCGTAGAAAGCAGCTGGCTGTCCTGGAACTGGCGAAATGACAGGTTGACTGCCATATGCAGCGGCGGCAGGCCACGTTCACGCAGGTCTTGCATGTCACGCAGGGCCCGGGAAATCACCCAGTAACCCAGCGGTACAATCAGGCCACTCTGTTCGGCCAGGGGCACGAACTCACTCGGCGGCAACAGGCCGCGCTCGCCGTGGCGCCAGCGCACCAGGGCTTCCAGGCCAACGATATGCCCGTCGTCCAGGTCGAGGCGCGGCTGGTAATGCAGCTCCAGCTCATCACGGCGCAAGGCGCGGCGCAGCTCGCTTTCCAGGTCGGCCAGGCTGCGCGCGTTGCGGTTGATGCGTTCGTTGAAGATATGAAAGGTACAGCCCTGGGTGCTCTTGGCTTGCTGCATGGCGATATGGGCGTGCCACATCAGCGGGTCGGCGCCGGCACGGGCGCGGGCATGGGCCACGCCCAGGCTGCAGCCGATCAGCAGGCTTTCGCCATCCACCCAATAAGGCTCGGCCATGGCTTCGGTGATGCGCTCGGCCATCCACTCCGCACGCTGGGGCGCGCGGCGCGTATCGATCAGCAGGGCGAATTCGTCGCTGCCCAGGCGCGCCAGTTGATCGCCGGCTTCCAGCTGGCTCTTGAGCCGCGAGACCACTTGCAGGATCAGGCGGTCGCCGGCCTGATGGCCGAGGGCATCGTTGGCATGGCGGAAATTATCGAGGTCCAGGTGACCGAGGGCCAGGCCGCGACCTTCGTTCTCCGCCAACCGTGCGGCCAGCAGGGTCTGGAAGCCCTGGCGGTTGGCGATGCCGGTGAGCGGGTCCTGCTCGGCCAGGCGTTGCAGGGTGTTTTCCAGCACACCCCGCTCACGCACATGGCGCAGGCAACGACGCAGCGTGTCGGCGTCCAGCGCATTGCGGATCAGCCAGTCACTGACGCCCAGTGGCGAAACCAGCGGCTCCTGCTCCAACAACAACACGCACGGCAAGCTGCAGCGGCCAGGGCCGGGTTGCAGGCTGGGCATGGTCAACAGCACTGCGCTGTCGTCGTCATCGAACAGACGACTCACCGAGTCCCAGTTTGGCGCGCTGATCAGCACAGCCCCATCGCCCATCGGCGCCAGGCACTCGCGCAACAACGCTGCCCACTCAGGCGTATCGGCCAGCAGCAGCAAACGCAAGGGTTCGACAGGCGTAGACAAGCTAGCTCCCTAGACTCTGCAAAAATTCGTTGGCGGCGGGCATTATGACGTGCGGCCTGATAATCACCAATGATAGGGGTTATCAAATACGCAGGCTGTAAGCAATTGTCTAAAAACCCCGACATCCTGCGGCAAAGTAGCAAAAGCGGCAAATTTAGATCGAGTGGTACGTCACACCGTCGATCCAGGGCAGCAGAATCTTGCCAGCCTGTTAAAATGCCCGCCCTTTTGAACAACGACTCCCTGAATTCCGTATGTCCCGACTCAATCCCCGGCAGCAAGAAGCCGTGAACTACGTCGGCGGCCCTCTATTGGTGCTCGCCGGTGCAGGCTCCGGCAAGACCAGCGTGATCACCCGCAAGATCGCGCACCTGATCCAGAACTGTGGCATCCGCGCCCAGTACATCGTCGCCATGACCTTTACCAACAAGGCCGCGCGGGAAATGAAGGAGCGTGTCGGCACCCTGCTCAAGGGTGGCGAAGGCCGTGGCCTCACGGTATGTACCTTCCACAACCTGGGCCTGAACATCATCCGCAAGGAGCATGTGCGGCTGGGCTACAAGCCGGGCTTCTCGATCTTCGACGAGACCGACGTCAAGGCCCTGATGACCGACATCATGCAGAAGGAATACGCAGGCGACGACGGCGTCGACGAGATCAAGAACATGATCGGCGCCTGGAAAAACGACCTGATCCTGCCGCCCGAAGCCCTGGAAAATGCGCGCAACCCCAAGGAACAGACCGCCGCCATCGTCTACACCCACTACCAGCGCACGCTCAAGGCGTTCAACGCGGTGGACTTCGACGACCTGATCCTGCTGCCGGTAAAGCTGTTCCAGGAACACGCCGACATCCTCGAAAAGTGGCAGAACAAGGTGCGCTACCTGCTGGTGGACGAATACCAGGACACCAACGCCAGCCAATACCTGCTGGTGAAGTTGTTGATCGGTACGCGCAACCAGTTCACCGTGGTGGGCGACGACGACCAGTCGATCTACGCCTGGCGCGGCGCCCGCCCGGAAAACCTGATGCTGCTCAAGGACGACTACCCGTCCCTGAAAGTGGTGATGCTGGAGCAGAACTACCGCTCCACCAGCCGCATCCTGCGTTGCGCCAACGTGCTGATCTCGAACAACCCCCACGAGTTTGAAAAACAACTGTGGAGCGAGATGGGCCACGGCGATGAGATCCGCGTGATCCGCTGCCGCAACGAAGACGCCGAAGCCGAGCGCGTGGCGGTGGAAATCCTCAGCCTGCACCTGCGCACCGACCGCCCCTACAGCGACTTCGCGATCCTGTATCGCGGCAACTACCAGGCCAAGCTGATCGAGCTGAAATTGCAGCACCACCAGGTCCCGTATCGGCTGTCAGGCGGCAACAGCTTTTTCGGACGCCAGGAAGTGAAAGACCTGATGGCCTACTTCCGCCTGATCGTGAACCCGGACGACGACAACGCCTTCCTGCGCGTGATCAACGTGCCGCGCCGCGAGATTGGTTCCACCACCCTGGAAAAGCTCGGTAACTACGCCACCGAACGCAAGATCTCGATGTACGCCGCCACCGATGAAATCGGCCTGGGCGAACACCTGGACACGCGCTTCACCGATCGCCTGTCGCGCTTCAAGCGCTTCATGGACAAGGTACGTGAACAGTGCGCCGGCGAAGACCCGATCAGTGCCCTGCGCAGCATGGTCATGGACATCGACTATGAAAACTGGCTGCGCACCAACAGCTCCAGCGACAAGGCCGCGGATTACCGCATGGGCAACGTCTGGTTCCTGATCGAAGCGTTGAAGAACACCCTGGAAAAAGACGAAGACGGCGAAATGACCGTCGAAGACGCCATCGGCAAGCTGGTGCTGCGCGACATGCTCGAGCGCCAGCAGGAAGAGGAAGACGGCGCCGAAGGTGTACAGATGATGACCTTGCATGCGTCCAAGGGCCTGGAATTTCCCTACGTGTTCATCATGGGCATGGAAGAGGAAATCCTCCCGCACCGCTCCAGCATCGAGGCCGACACAATCGAGGAAGAACGGCGCCTGGCCTACGTGGGCATTACCCGAGCACGTCAGACACTGGCCTTCACCTTTGCCGCCAAGCGCAAGCAATACGGCGAAATCATCGATTGTGCCCCCAGCCGTTTCCTTGACGAGCTGCCGCCGGATGACCTGGCCTGGGAAGGCAATGACGACACCCCGACCGAGGTGAAAGCCGTTCGCGGCAACACCGCCCTGGCGGATATACGCGCGATGTTAAAGCGCTAGAATCGACTACTTTTTAATCTACTTTCGGCGCACAACCCGCCATTAGAGGAAGCTTTCCGTGGAAGCACTGCACAAGAAAATTCGCGAAGAAGGCATCGTGCTTTCCGATCAGGTACTCAAGGTCGACGCCTTTCTGAATCACCAGATCGACCCGGCGCTGATGAAACTGATCGGCGACGAATTCGCCGCGCGGTTCAAGGACTCGGGCATCACCAAGATCGTCACCATTGAAGCGTCGGGCATCGCACCGGCGATCATGACCGGCCTGAACCTCGGCGTGCCGGTGATTTTCGCCCGCAAGCAGCAGTCCCTGACCCTGACCGAAAACCTTCTGTCGGCGACGGTGTATTCCTTCACCAAGAAAGTCGAAAGCACCGTCGCGATCTCGCCGCGTCACCTGACCAGCAGCGACCGCGTACTGGTGATCGATGACTTCCTGGCCAACGGCAAGGCATCCCAGGCGCTGATTTCGATCATCAAGCAGGCCGGTGCGACCGTTGCGGGCTTGGGGATTGTGATCGAGAAGTCGTTCCAGGGTGGCCGTGCGGAGTTGGATGCGCAGGGTTATCGGGTCGAGTCGCTGGCGCGGGTGAAGTCGCTGGAAGGTGGCGTGGTTACCTTCATCGAGTAATCGTTACCTGCACGCGGTTAAACAGGTGGGAGGGGCTTGCCCCCTCCCACCTGTTGACCTGTGTTGGTTTTAGTGTGCGGTTGCTTGTAAGCCAGCGAGCAATAGGCGCTGATAGAGATCCTCCTTCAACCCCTCCGGCGAATCCAACCCCATCCGCTTCAGATGCTCGGGAAACGCCTGCGGCTCCGGTGCATCCAGCGCCGCCTTGCCCAACTCCAGAATCTCCGTGAGCTTGAACTTGCTCTTGAGCCAGTTCAAGGCGCGCAACAGATCCCGCTCTTCGTCCGTGAAGTCGCTGCCCAGCGGATATTCCGGGAACAAACGCCGATGCCGCGCCTGGATACCTTGAAGCCGCTCCGGCGTGTTGTCGCCAAAGCGCGGATCGAGCTGGAAATCCTTGGGCAACTTGCCGGCCTTTTGCGCCTGCTCGATCAAGTCGGCCTGGAAGCGTGAGTCGGTGATGTTGAGCAACGCCTCGATCACCTTGGCATCCGTCTGCCCACGCAGGTCGGCAATACCGTATTCCGTGATGACGATGTCCCTCAGGTGGCGGGGAATGGTGCAATGCCCATACTCCCAGACGATATTGGAACTGACCTCACCCGCCGACTCACGCCAACTGCGCAGGATCAGGATTGAGCGCGCGCCCTCCAGCGCATGCCCCTGAGCCACAAAGTTGTATTGCCCGCCTACGCCGCTGAGCACGCGACCATCCTCCAACTGGTCGGCCACGCCTGCGCCCAGCAACGTCACAGTGATCGCGCTGTTGATAAACCGTGCATCCTGGCGCTGCAGGCGCTTGAGTTCTTCCTGGCCGTACAGCTCGTTGATGTAACTGATGCGGGTCATGTTGAATTCCAGGCGCTTGGCGTGGGTCATCTCCTGCAAACGCTGGTAAAAACTGCGCGGCCCGAGGAAGAACCCGCCATGGATCGAAACGCCATCGGGTTGTGCCGCATCATCCAGCAAACCGGCGTTGGCTTGTTCCTGAGTCGCCACATCCGGGTAGACCTTGCGCCGGATAATCCCCGCATCCGCCAGCACCAGCAGGCCGTTGACGAACATTTCGCTGCAACCGTAGAGGCCACGGGCGAAGGGCTCGACACCGCCTTCACGGCTGATCAGCGGGGCCCACTGGTATACATCGATGTCCGTCAGCAGCAGTCGATAGGCTTCGTTGTCCGCCTGGCGCGCCAGCAACGCGGCGGTCAGCGCATCCCCCATGGAACCGATGCCGATCTGCAAGGTGCCGCCGTCGCGCACCAGGGTGCTGGCATGCAAGCCGATGAAATGGTCCTGGAACCCCACCGGCATGTTCGGCGTGGAGAACAGTGTGGTGCTGTCCTTTGCATCGATCAGGTAGTCGAACGCATCCATGCCCAACTCCGAGTCGCCCGGCATGTAGGGCAACTCGGTGTGAACCTGGCCAACGATCAAGACGGTCTCCCCGGCTTCACGGCGCTTGGCGATCATGGGCAGCAGGTCGAGGGTGATGTCGGGGTTGCAGCTCAGGCTCAGGCGATCCGGGTGTTCGGCGCTGCTCGCGACCAACTGCGCCACCAGGTTCAGGCCGGCGGCGTTAATGTCGCGGGCGGCGTGGCTGTAGTTGCTGCTGACGTAGTCCTGCTGGGCCGACGTGCTGTGGAGCAGACTGCCGGGCTGCATGAAGAATTGCTGCACATGGATATTCTTCGGCAGGCTGTCTGAGTGCAGCGCGGCGAGAAACTCCAACTCTGGGTAATCACCAAACACCCGCTCGATAAAGGGTTCGAGGAAACGCTTCTGCAACCCATCGCCCAAGGTGGGGCGGCCCAGGCTCAGCGCGGTGTAGATCGTCAGCGCCCGCTCCGGCAGCTTGGCGATACGCCGGTACAGTGCATTGGCAAACAGGTTGGGCTTGCCCAGCCCCAGGGGCATGCCCATGTGGATATGCGCCGGTAGCCGCGCGAGTACGTCGTCAACTGCTTGCTCGATTGAACACAACTGCACCATCCGACCCTCCTGAACATTCCATGATTAGGGGTTGGACAGAGAGTGGCGGGTCTTTGCTGCAAAGAACAGCCTCGAAACACAAATTACATCCACAAAAAAGCCGCTCGTAAGCGGCATTTTTGACGAAGATCGACGGTTACAGACCGGACATCTTCTTGATCGCGCCCTTCAGGTCATCATCCGAGCAATCCGCACAGGTGCCTTTTGGCGGCATGGCGTTGATACCGGTGATGGCCTTGGCCAGGATGCCATCAAGGCCGCCCTGGTGGTCGGCGCGTTCTTTCCAGGCAGCGGTGTCGCCGATTTTCGGCGCGCCCAGCAGCCCGGTACCGTGGCATGCGTTGCAGTGCTTGGCGATGATGTCGTCGGGCGTCTTCGCAGCGCCCCCGCCCGCAGCTACCGCCACTTCCATGCCCTTGCACTCCTGGCCCTGGACGCAGACTTGGCCAACCGGCTCCAGGCGCTTGGCAATGTCATCATTGGTCGCAGCTTGAGCGCTGACAGCCCATAGGGCCAGTACGGTTGCTGGTGCAGCCAGCATTTTCATAATTAGATTCACGCGTTCACCCTCAATGGTGGCTATTCACGCCTGCGGCCACGGTTTCGCAGGCGGCGAAAGTATAACGGTTAGCCCGTCCGGCCGAAACAACCCTATTAAACAAAGGGAGATTAGACCTCGCGGAATACAGCTGCGGGAGCCTCTGCAACGCTGGCAGGACGCCTCTTTTGTTAAAAGTTCGCGGGTGTGGCTGCGCTGATTAGTCGCGCCGGCACATCGAACGGATTACGGAAACGATGGGGCTTGGTGCTTTCAAAGTAGTAGCTATCGCCGGCTTCGAGCACAAAAGTTTCAAGACCGACCACCAACTCCAAACGGCCTTCTACCAGAATCCCGGTTTCCTCGCCCTCGTGGGTGAGCATTTCTTCGCCTGTATCGGCGCCAGGCGGGTAGATTTCATTGAGGAACGCAATTGCCCGGCTCGGGTGCGCACGGCCCACCAGCTTCATGGTGACGGCGCCATCAGAGATGTCGATCAGCTCATTGGCTTTATAGACGATCTGCGTCGGTATTTCCTGGAGGATCTCCTCGGAAAAGAACTCGACCATGGACATGGGGATGCCGCCCAGCACCTTGCGCAAGGAACTGATCGAGGGGCTGACGCTGTTTTTTTCGATCATCGAAATGGTGCTGTTGGTGACACCCGCGCGCTTGGCGAGCTCACGCTGGGAAAGACCCTTCAGCTTACGGATGGATTGCAGTCGTTCGCCGACGTCCAATGCGGGAGCCTCCTAGGATTCAGGCGTTGTTGTAATTGAGCGTTATCATGGCGACAGCGTTCAGTATTTACAACACTTGGGCCTAAATCCCAGGGAGTTGTGTTCGTCCCTGACGGTCAAGCGCCGGAATAGAGCCTTGGCACACGACGCAGGTTGCAGAATATCTGGTACGGGATGGTCTCGGCGGCGGCGGCGACGTCACTGGCGAGGATATTTTTGCCCCACAACTCCACCGTGGAACCAAGCCCCGCCTCCGGGACGTCCGTCAGGTCGATGCACAGCATGTCCATGGACACGCGCCCCAGCAATTGGCTGCGCTGCCCCGCCACCAGCACCGGCGTGCCGGTGGGCGCATGGCGCGGGTAGCCGTCGGCATACCCCATGGCAACCACGCCGATACGCATCGGTTTAGGTGTGATGAACCGGGCGCCGTAGCCCACCGGCTCGCCGGCTGGCAGTTCACGCACGCAGATCACTTTCGATTCCAGGGTCATCACCGGCTGCAAACGCGCGGCCAAGGCCTGGTCCTCATCAAACGGTGTGGCGCCATAAAGCATAATGCCAGGACGCACCCAGTCGCTGGATACGTTCGGCCAGCCCAGGACCGACGGCGAGTTGCGCAGGCTGACCTCAGCCACCAAGCCCTGGCGCGCCGCATCGAATACCGCCACTTGCTCGTTGCTGCTGACGCAATCCAGTTCATCGGCGCGGGCAAAATGGCTCATCAACACAATCTTTGCGACTTTGCCGCTGGCCAGCAGGCGCTGGTAAGCCTCGTGGTAATCCTTGGGGTGCAGGCCAACGCGGTGCATCCCCGAATCGAGCTTGAGCCAGATGGTCAGCGGCGCGCTCAACCGGGCCTGTTCGATGGCCTCCAGTTGCCATAGCGAATGCACCACGCACCAGAAATCATGCTCGACGATCAGCGGCAACTCGTCGGCTTCGAAAAAGCCTTCGAGCAGCAGAACTGGCGCGCGAATACCAGCGACGCGCAACTCCAGCGCCTCCTCGATGCACGCCACGGCAAACCCGTCGGCCTCGGCTTCCAGCGCCTGGGCAACGCGTACGGCACCATGGCCGTAGGCGTCGGCCTTGACTACGGCGAGGGCCTTGGCCCCCGTGACTTCACGGGCCAATTGGTAGTTGTGGCGCAAGGCCTGGAGGTCGATCAGGGCACGGGCAGGACGCATGGCGGCAGGCTTCTAGGCGGCAAAGTGGAGAAAAAACCGGCACCGACCAACAGCGTCAGCACCGGGAGAGGGAGCGTTGTTTAAGGCAGCGCGGCCACGACGGACAGCTCTACCAGGATTTCCGGTTCGCACAGCCTGGCCTCAACCGTGGCGCGGGCCGGGGCGACGCCTTTGGGCAGCCACTTGTCCCACACCGCATTCATGCCGGCGAAATCGGCGTCGATGTCCTTCAGATAGATCGTCACCGACAGCAGCTTGGTTTTGTCGGTGCCGGCCAAGTCCAGCAAACGTTCGATATTGGCCAGGGTTTCACGGGTCTGCTGTTCGATCCCGGCGTTCATATCGTCACCGACTTGCCCGGCCAGATACACGGTACCGCTGTGAACGACGACCTGGCTCATGCGCTCATTGGTGAGCTGGCGCTGGATTGACATGTTTTGCGGACTCCTGGTGGTTGCCATAACGGGAAATATCGAGGCCTTCGGCGCTGATCTGCGGCGTTTTCTTCGCCATCAGGTCGGCCAACAGGCGACCGGAGCCGCACGCCATGGTCCAACCGAGGGTGCCATGGCCGGTGTTGAGGAACAGGTTCTTGAACGGCGTGGCACCGACAATCGGCGTGCCGTCGGGTGTGGTCGGACGCAGGCCGGTCCAGAACGTGGCTTCGGCCAGATCGCCGCCCTGAGGATAAAGGTCGTTGACGATCATCTCCAGGGTTTCACGCCGACGCGGGTTAAGCGACAGGTCAAAACCGGCTATTTCAGCCATGCCACCGACGCGGATGCGGTTGTCGAAACGGGTGATGGCGACCTTGTAGGTCTCGTCGAGAATGGTCGACGTCGGCGCCATCGCCGAGTTGGTAATCGGCACGGTCAGCGAGTAGCCCTTGAGCGGGTACACCGGCGCCTTGATCCCCAGCGGCTTGAGCAGCTTCGGCGAGTAGCTGCCGAGGGCCAGCACGTAGCGGTCGGCGGTCTCCAGCTTGCCGTCGATCCACACGCCGTTGACGCGCTCGCCCGCGTAGTCAAGGCGCTGGATGTCCTGTTCGAAACGGAACTCCACACCCAGCTGCTTGCACATGTCGGCCAGGCGGGTGGTGAACATCTGGCAGTCGCCGGTCTGGTCGTTGGGCAGGCGCAGGGCACCGGCGAGGATATCGGTGACGCTGGCCAGGGCCGGTTCAACACGGGCAATACCGGCGCGGTCGAGCAGCTCGAACGGCACACCGGACTCTTTCAACACGGCGATGTCTTTGGCGGCGCCATCCAACTGAGCCTGGGTACGGAACAACTGGGTAGTCCCGAGGGTGCGGCCTTCGTAGGCGATACCGGTTTCAGCACGCAGCTCATCGAGGCAGTCACGGCTGTACTCGGACAGGCGCACCATGCGCTCCTTGTTCACCGCATAACGGCTGGCGGTGCAGTTGCGCAGCATCTGCGCCATCCACAGGTATTGGTCAATATCCGCCGTGGCCTTGATCGCCAACGGCGCGTGGCGTTGCAACAACCACTTGATGGCCTTGAGCGGCACGCCCGGCGCGGCCCATGGCGAAGCGTAGCCTGGGGACACCTGGCCGGCGTTGGCGAAACTGGTTTCCATGGCAGCAGCCGGCTGACGGTCGACCACAACCACTTCAAAGCCGGCCCGCGCCAAATAGTAGGCACTGGTCACACCAATGACGCCGCTACCCAAGACCAGAACGCGCATTTTTATACCCTCATCGCGGGCTTGGCCGCTGACGTGTGTTATTCGAGCAATGATGGACGCAGTATAAAAAGCAATCGCCAGTGCATTTCACTATATAAATGCCTATATTTGGCGACAATTCTCGGCAAAAACCCTTTTTACAGAGGCGTATCCCCTATGCGTACCAACACCCAGACCAAGCGGGAGCTGGACAAGATCGACCGCAACATCCTGCGCATCCTGCAAACCGATGGGCGAATTTCGTTCACCGAGCTGGGGGAAAAGGTCGGGCTCTCCACCACGCCGTGTACCGAGCGGGTGCGGCGGCTGGAGCGCGAGGGGATCATCATGGGTTACAACGCGCGGCTCAATCCCCAGCATTTGAAAGGAAGTTTACTGGTATTTGTCGAGATCAGCCTCGATTACAAATCCGGCGACACCTTTGAGGAGTTCCGCCGCGCCGTGCTGAAACTGCCCCATGTGCTGGAATGCCACCTGGTCTCGGGGGACTTCGACTACCTGGTGAAAGCGCGGATTTCCGAGATGGCCTCGTACCGCAAATTGCTCGGCGACATCCTGCTCAAGTTGCCCCATGTGCGGGAATCGAAGAGCTATATCGTGATGGAAGAGGTCAAGGAGAGCCTCAACCTGCCTATTCCCGATTAAACCAGCACCTGCCGAGTGCTCGCCATGTATTCATGGATCTGCTTTTCCACCCGTGGGTGAATCAGTTCTGCGGGCCCCCGCCCATTGGGGCATGGCAAGGTCTTCGTGGTGCCGAACAGCCGACAGATCAGCGGCCGCTCGTCATATACGGTGCAGCCGTTGGGGCCTAGGTGCACACAGTTCAGCTCGTCCATCGCGGCGTCCTGCTCGGCAGCGGTCTTGCGTGGCAGGCGCGACATTTCCTCGGGCGAAGTGGTGACCGGCCCACAGCAGTCGTGGCAGCCGGGGACGCACTCGAACGAAGGAATCTGACGGCGCAGCGCGCTGATTTTCTGACTGTTGCAACTCATCGAAACAGGTACCGAACGGCGAATAGAGGTGGATTCTGAAGCAAAACGCCCTGCGCAGACAGCTTCGTCCGACCGCTGTATCCTGCGTCAAATTTTCCAAACAGGGATGCTCCCCATGACTGCCAGCGCCCGGCACACCGCTTCCTACTACGCCGCCAGCAGCGTACCGCAACCCGATTACCCGGCGCTGACGGGCGAAGTGAGCACCGATGTGTGCGTGATCGGCGGCGGCTTTTCCGGGCTCAACACGGCCCTGGAGCTGGCTGAGCGCGGCTTCAGCGTGGTGCTGCTGGAGGCGCGCAAGATCGCCTGGGGTGCCAGCGGGCGCAATGGCGGCCAGTTGATTCGCGGCGTCGGTCATGGCCTGGAGCAGTTCACCAACGTGATCGGCACCGATGGCGTGCGCCAGATGAAGCTGATGGGCCTGGAAGCCGTGGAGATCGTGCGTGAACGTGTCGAACGCTACCAGATCCCCTGCGACCTGACCTGGGGCTACTGCGACCTGGCCAACAAGCCTCGCGACCTGCAAGGCCTTGCCGAAGACGCCGAAGAACTGCGCAGCCTGGGCTATCGCCACGAAGTGCGCCTGCTGCAGGCGAGCGACATGGGCAGCGTCATCGGCTCCGACCGCTATGTGGGCGGCATGATCGACATGGGTTCCGGCCACCTGCATCCATTGAACCTGGCTCTCGGCGAAGCCGCCGCCGCGCAGCAATTGGGTGTGCAGTTGTTCGAACAGTCGCAAGTTACGCGCATCGACTACGGCCCCGAGGTCAAGGTGCACACCGCCCAAGGCACTGTGCGCGCCAAGACCCTGGTCCTGGCTTGCAATGCCTACCTCAATGGACTGAATCCGCAATTAAGCGGCAAGGTGCTGCCCGCCGGCAGCTACATCATCGCCACCGAGCCCTTGAGCCAGGCCCAAGCCGCCAACCTGCTACCGCAGAACATGGCGGTGTGTGACCAGCGCGTGACGGTGGATTACTTCCGGCTGTCCGCCGACCGTCGCCTGTTATTCGGCGGCGCCTGCCACTACTCCGGACGCGACCCCAAGGACATCGGCGCCTACATGCGGCCAAAGATGCTGCAGGTGTTCCCACAGCTGGCCGACGTGAAGATCGATTACCAATGGGGCGGCATGATCGGCATCGGCGCCAACCGCCTGCCGCAGATCGGCCGCCTGGCGGACCAGCCCAATGTGTATTACGCCCAGGCCTACGCAGGCCACGGCCTCAACGCCACGCACCTGGCGGGCAAGCTGCTGGCCGAAGCCATCAGTGGCCAGCAGCAGGGACGTTTTGACCTGTTCGCCCGGGTGCCACACATCACCTTTCCCGGCGGCAAGCACCTGCGCTCGCCGCTGCTGGCCTTGGGAATGCTCTGGCACCGCCTCAAAGAGCTGGTCTGATCAATCGCGCCAGAAGGGTTTCAAACCTTCCTGGCGTGCCTGCTCTGCGCTCAACCCCACGTCGCGCAATTGCTCGCCGGTCAAGTGCAGCAAGGCCTTGCGTGTATGGCGGCGGTGCCAGAACAGGCTCCAGCGGCTGATCTCGCGCGGCGACGTCGCCCGCTCCTGCCCAGCCTGCAATTCCTGACTGTGTAACGTCAGCCGCACATCACTCATGCCGTTCATTTTGCTGCCCCTCATTTGCCTGTTGCCATGAGTGGCTAGAATGAGCGAGCAGGCAAAACCATTACAGATTCAACCCACCTTTATTAAATCCATACAGACACTGCCTATGCGCGGCTGAATCCTGTATTTTCCCCCTATCTGTACTGGTCCCCTGGGAGCGACCGCCATGACGCTTTACGTCAACCTCGCCGAATTGCTGGGCACACGCATCGAACAGGGGTTCTATCGCCCTGGCGATCGACTGCCGTCCGTACGCGCCTTGAGCGTGGAGCACGGGGTCAGCCTGAGCACCGTGCAGCAGGCGTATCGATTGCTGGAAGACAACGGCCTGGCGATGCCCAAGCCTAAGTCCGGCTACTTTGTACCGGTAGGTCGGGAGTTGCCGGCACTGCCGGAGGTCGGCCGCCCGGCCCAGCGTCCGGTGGAAATATCGCAGTGGGACCAGGTGCTGGAATTGATTCGCGCAGTCCCGCGCAAAGACGTCATACAGATGGGTCGCGGCATGCCGGATGTATTGTCGCCCACCCTCAAGCCCCTGCTGCGCAGCCTGGCTCGCGTCAGCCGGCGCCAGGATCTGCCCGGACTGTATTACGACAATATCCTCGGCTGTATGGAACTGCGAGAGCAAATCGCCCGTCTGTCAGTGGATTCCGGCTGCCAACTGACGGCCGAGGACATCGTGATTACCACCGGCTGCCACGAGGCGCTGTCCGCCAGCATCCACGCCATCTGCGAGCCAGGCGACATTGTTGCGGTGGACTCGCCCAGCTTCCACGGGGCCATGCAGACCCTCAAGGGCCTGGGCATGAAAGCCCTGGAAATCCCCACCGACCCGATCACCGGCATCAGCCTCGAAGCCCTGGAACTGGCACTGGAACAGTGGCCGATCAAGGTCATCCAGCTGACCCCCAACTGCAATAACCCCCTGGGCTATATCATGCCGGAGGCGCGCAAACGCGCATTGCTGACCCTGGCCCAGCGCTTTGACGTCGCGATCATCGAAGACGATGTGTATGGCGAACTGGCCTACAGCTACCCACGCCCGCGCACCATCAAATCCTTCGACGAAGACGGTCGTGTGCTGCTGTGCAGTTCGTTCTCCAAGACCCTGGCGCCAGGCCTGCGCATTGGCTGGGTCGCTCCGGGCCGGTACCTGGAGCGGGTACTGCACATGAAGTACATCAGCACCGGCTCCACCGCCACGCAGCCGCAGATCGCAATTGCCGAGTTTCTCAAGGGTGGTCATTTCGAACCGCACTTGCGACGGATGCGCACGCAATACCAGCGTAATCGCGACCTGATGCTCGACTGGGTCAGCCGCTACTTCCCGGCCGGCACCCGCGCCAGCCGCCCACAAGGCAGCTTCATGCTGTGGATAGAACTACCGGAAGGTTTCGACACCCTCAAGCTCAACCGCGCACTGGTGGAACAAGGCGTACAGGTGGCTGTGGGAAGCATCTTTTCCGCGTCGGGCAAGTACCGTAACTGCCTGCGCATGAATTACGCTGCCAAGCCCACCGCCCAGATTGAAGAGGCCGTGCGCAAAGTCGGCGCTGCCGCGATCAAGATGCTGGCCGACACGGTGGACTGACCTTTCGCGAGAAATCGCCGTCATATGTCGACAACCGCCCTGACCTGGACACGACTCCCTTGATGATTCGACGGCTTTTACCGTTTTTCCTGCTGGGAGCCCTGGCCCTGAGCGGCTGCGCCACGGTGAGTACCCCACGCATACCCAGCGACGCCCTGCCGGCCGCCCAGTCGTCGTTCGGCCGCTCGATCCAGGCCCAGGCCGCGCCTTACCAGGGCCGTTCGGGTTTTCGCCTGCTGCCCAACAGCAGCGAAGCCTTCATGGCCCGCGCCGAGCTGATCCGCAATGCCCAGACCAGCCTTGACCTGCAGTACTACATCGTCCACGACGGCATCAGCACGCGCATGCTGGTGGATGAACTGCTCAAGGCCGCCGACCGTGGCGTGCGCGTGCGCATCCTGCTGGATGACACCACCAGCGACGGCCTCGACCAGATCATCGCCACCCTCGCCGCCCACCCCAAGATCGAGATTCGCCTGTTCAACCCCTTGCACCTGGGGCGCAGCACCGGTGTGACGCGCGCCATGGGCCGCCTGTTCAACCTGTCGCTGCAACACCGGCGCATGCACAACAAGCTGTGGCTGGCGGACAACAGCGTGGCCATCGTCGGTGGGCGCAACCTGGGGGATGAGTATTTCGACGCCGAGCCCAACCTGAACTTCACCGATATCGACATGCTCAGCGTGGGGCCGGTGGCCGAGCAACTCGGGCACAGTTTCGATCAGTACTGGAACAGCGCCCTGAGCAAACCCATTGATGATTTTGTCTCCAATACGCCCTCCAAAGGTGACCTGGCCGCCGCGCGCCTGAGCCTGGAGGCGTCGCTGGCCGAATCGCGCCAGCAGAAGCACGCGCTGTACGCGCGCCTGCGCACCTACCAGACCCAGCCGCGCATGGACATCTGGCGCCGCGAACTGATCTGGGCCTGGAACCAGGCGCTGTGGGACGCACCCAGCAAGGTGCTGTCCAAGGCCGACCCGGACCCGCATCTGCTGCTGACCACGCAACTGGCCCCGGAGCTGGAAGGCGTCAACCATGAACTGATGATGATCTCGGCGTACTTCGTGCCGGGACAGCCCGGGCTGGTGTACCTGACGGGGCGCGCCGACGCGGGCGTATCGGTGAGCTTGTTGACCAACTCCCTCGAAGCCACCGACGTGCCTGCCGTACATGGCGGCTATGCACCGTACCGCAAGGCGCTGCTGGAGCACGGGGTAAAACTCTACGAGCTGCGCCGCCAACCGGGTGACGGCAGCGGCAGCGGCCCGCACCTGTTTCGCCGAGGCACGTTCCGCGGCTCGGACTCGAGCCTGCACAGCAAGGCGATGATCTTTGATCGGCAAAAATCGTTTGTCGGTTCCTTCAATTTCGACCCGCGCTCCGTGCTGTGGAACACCGAGGTCGGCGTGCTGGTGGACAGTCCCGAGCTGGCGGAACACGTGCGCAATCTCGCCCTGCAAGGCATGGCGCCGGCCCTGAGCTACGAGGCGAAACTGCAGGACGGCAACGTGGTATGGGTGACCGAGGACAACGGCCAACTGCACACCCTGACCCGTGAGCCGGGCAGTTGGTGGCGACGGTTCAATGCCTGGTTCGCCACCTCGGTCGGCCTGGAGCGCATGCTCTAGGAACAGCGAGGATCAAGCGGGCTGAGCAGCACCAAATGCGCCTTGGCGCAGCAACAGCAGCACCAAACCCAAGGCCCCGGCCGCCATCAGCAACGGCAGCGCGTGCCCGCTGATCCATTGGCTGCCGGCGCCGGCTACCAGCGGGCCGATCAGGCAACCGATGCCCCACAACTGCGCGATGTGGGCATTGGCACGCACCAGCGCATCGTCACGATAACGCTCGCCGATCAGGATCAGCGACAACGTGAACAACCCGCCGGCACTGGCGCCGAACAGCACCCATATTGGCCAGATCAGCAGCGTGTGCATCAGCAACGGAACCGCCAGGCTCGATGCCAGCAACAGCAGTGCGCAACTCAAAAACAGCGTGCGTCGTGGCAGATAATCCGCCAGCGCACCGATGGGCAGTTGCAGCAGCGCGTCACCGACCACTACCGTGCTGACCATCGCCAGGGCAATTTCGGCAGTGAAGCCCTGTTGCAGGCAATACACCGGCAGCAGCGTCAGGATCATCGCCTCAAACGCGGCGAACAGCGCCACCGCCCAGGCAATCGCCGGCAGGCTCAGGCAGAAGCGCCACAGGTCCGCGAAGGTCACGCTGAACGATTCGGCACTGGGCGCACCAGAGCGACCCAGCAATGCCAACGGAGCCACCACCAGCAGGCCAACGCCGACCCAGAAACCATAGTCATGGTCGGTACCGATCAGGCCCAGCAGCAACGGGCCCGAGAGCTGGCTCAAGGCATAACTGCAGCCATACAGCGCCACCAGCCGGCCACGCCACTGCTCCACCACCAACTGGTTGATCCAGCTTTCACCGAGGATAAACACGATGGTCAGGATCACCCCGATCATCAGGCGCAACGCCAGCCATATCGGGTAGCTGGGCAGAATGGCCAGCAAACCGATGGACACCGCGCCAGCCCACAGGCACAGACGCATGAGATTCGCGGTGCCGAGCCAGGCGGCCAGGCGGCTGGAGACCTTGGCGCCGAGCAATACGCCAAAGGCCGGCATGGCGGCCATTACGCCAATCGCGAAACTGCCGTAGCCCCAGCCCTCCAGGCGCAGGGAGACCAGCGGCATGCTGACGCCCAGGGCCAGGCCGACACTGAGTACCGAGGCCAGGACGGCGAAATAGGTCGCCCAACGCATTGCCACGCTCCTGTGGATAATCATGGGTTCACACAAAACAGTGTGGGAGGGGGCTTGCTCCCGATTGCGGTGGATCAGTGAGCACTGTTAGTGCCTGACACACTGCTATCGGGGGCAAGCCCCCTCCCACATTTGCCTGCGGTGTTGCTTACAGCTTGATCCAGGTCGCCTTCAGCTCGGTGTACTTGTCGAACGCATGCAGCGACTTGTCGCGACCATTACCCGACTGCTTGAAGCCGCCAAACGGTGCGGTCATGTCGCCGCCGTCGTATTGGTTGACCCACACGCTACCGGCACGCAGGGCCTTGGCGGTGAGGTGCGCCTTGGAAATGTCCGACGTCCACACCGCAGCGGCGAGGCCGTATTGGGTGTCGTTGGCGATCTTGATAGCTTCCTCGGCGCCGTCAAAGGTGATCACCGACAGCACTGGGCCGAAGATTTCTTCCTGGGCGATTCTCATGGCGTTGGTTACACCGTCGAAAATCGTCGGCTCGACGTAGGTGCCGCCCGTCTCTTCCAGGATGCGCTTGCCACCCGCCACCAACTTGGCGCCGTCAGTGTGGCCGGCTTCGATGTACGACAGCACGGTGTTCATCTGCTGGGTGTCCACCAGGGCACCGACGTTGGTCGCCGGGTCCAGCGGGTTGCCGGGTTTCCAGCCCTTGAGGGCCTCTATCACCAGCGGCAGGAAGGTGTCCTTGATCGAACGTTCCACCAGCAGGCGCGAACCGGCAGTGCAGACTTCACCCTGGTTGAAGGCGATGGCGCTGGCAGCGGATTCGGCGGCGGCTTGCAGGTTCGGAGCATCGGCAAAAACGATGTTCGGGCTCTTGCCGCCGGCTTCCAGCCATACACGCTTCATGTTCGATTCGCCGGAGCGGATCAACAGTTGCTTGGCGATCTTGGTCGAACCGGTGAACACCAGTGTGTCGACGTCCATGTGCAGCGCCAGCGCATTGCCGACGGTGTGGCCGTAGCCCGGCAGCACGTTGAACACGCCTTTCGGAATACCGGCTTCAACGGCCAGGGCCGCGATGCGGATAGCGGTGAGTGGGGATTTTTCGGACGGCTTGAGGATCACCGAGTTACCGGTGGACAGCGCCGGGCCGAGTTTCCAGCAGGCCATCATCAGCGGGAAGTTCCACGGCACGATGGCACCCACCACGCCGACCGGCTCGCGGGTCACCAGACCCAACTGATCGTGCGGGGTGGCTGCGACTTCGTCGTAGATCTTGTCGATTGCCTCGCCGCTCCAGCTCAGGGCATTTGCCGCGCCGGGTACGTCAATGTTCAGGGAGTCACTGATCGGCTTGCCCATGTCCAGGGTTTCGAGCAGCGCCAGTTCTTCGGCATTGGCCTTGAGCAGCGCGGCGAAACGGATCATGGTGGCTTTGCGTTTGGCCGGCGCCAGGCGCGACCAGACACCGGAATTAAAGGTGGCGCGGGCATTTTCTACGGCGCGCTGGGCGTCGGCGGCGTCACAACTGGCTACGCTGGTGAGCAGGCGGCCATCGACCGGGCTGATGCATTCGAAGGTGTCGCCGGAAACAGCAGCGGTGTATTCGCCATTGATGTAGGCGCGGCCTTCGATCTTCAGATCCTTGGCGCGTTGTTCCCAGTCGGCACGGGTCAGGGTGGTCATGCGAGTGTCCTCCTCTTATTGAATACAAGGGCCAGGCGATGTCCCCCGGCAGCCTCAAAGAATGCTTGCCCGCCAGCCAGCTGTTCGGCTCAAAGGCAGCTGCCACCCTAAACCAGCGGCCGGGGATGTTTCAATATATTTGACATAACCGCGGTAAACGCCCTTGCGATGTTCATTTTAATAAACATAGACTTTGGGCTCTCCAACCGCAGGCCAGACGGGACACGCACATGAGCATCCAGGACATCGTCGACTTCAGCCAGGCCAACACCGCCCCAGACCGCTACCGCCCTGCCGCGGAAAAAATCCTCAAGGGCGATCCCGAACAAACGGTGTACAACCATTACAACAGCCCGTGCGGCCAGATGAACGCCGGGGTCTGGGAAGGTGAGGTCGGGCAGTGGCAGGTCAACTACAGCGAGCATGAGTATTGCGAGATCGTGCAGGGCGTCTCTGTATTGCGCGACGCCGAGGGCAATGCGAAGACCTTGCGTGCCGGCGACCGCTTCGTGATCCCCGCCGGCTTCAGCGGCACCTGGGAAGTGCTGGAGCCGTGCCGCAAGATCTATGTGGTGTTCGAGCAGAAGGCCTGATCAGTAAATCCGACGCAAAAAAAAGCCCGTATCGTGAGATACGGGCTTTTTTCACAAGGAGGAAAATCAATTACTTGATTTTGCCTTCTTTGTAGATCACGTGCTTGCGAACGCGCGGGTCGAACATTTTCTTTTCGAGCTTGTCCGGGGTAGTACGCTTGTTCTTGTCGGTAGTGTAGAAGTGACCAGTACCGGCGCTAGAGATCATTCGAATCAATTCACGCATGATAGAGCTCCTTAGATCTTGCCAGCGGCGCGGATTTCGGCCAGCACGACAGTGATGCCACGCTTGTCGATAATACGCATGCCTTTGGCAGATACACGCAGGCGAACAAAACGTTTCTCTTCTTCAACCCAGAAGCGGTGATGCTGCAGGTTCGGCAGGAAACGACGACGGGTTTTGTTATTTGCGTGGGAAATGTTATTCCCAGTCACCGGACCCTTACCGGTAACTTGACAGACTCTCGACATGCCTCAGCCCTCTAAAACCACATGCCCAACCCGGCATGGGTTGGCCGCTTAATCTCTCAGTCATTTGGCGCCAGGCGCCGCGTTTCTTTAGGGTCTTACCGGCTACACCTACAAGCGAAGGAACCGGGCCCCTAGAAAAGAGCGCTGCTTTATACCAGAAAGACCCATGTGCAACAACAGCCCGTGTATTTTTACCGGCGTAAATCTCGGCGACAGACGTCCGAACCGTTGCCAGGAGGGGCCGCTGTAACAGCCGACCGCTCGTCGCACAGAATGATTTACAGCGCTCGCGCGCGCAGCAAAGCGCACAGCGAAACGCGCTGGGGTGCCATCAAAACAGCATTTGAGGCAAAAGCACAGGCAAAAATGGGCTAGTCATTTTTCAACCAGACCACTACGGTAGGGCTTTTCCAGACTGCACTCGCAGATGGGCCTTCGATCTGCAAAGGAAACCGAACATGCGCCTCGCTGCCCTACCGCTATTGCTAGCCCCTCTATTTATCGCGCCGCTGGCCTCTGCCGCCAGCAACTTGAGCGTCTGCACCGAGGCCAGCCCCGAAGGGTTCGATGTGGTGCAATACAACTCGCTGACCACCACCAACGCCTCGGCCGATGTGCTGATGAACCGCCTGGTGGACTACGACGCGGCCAGCGGCAAACTGGTACCAAGCCTGGCGGACAGCTGGGACGTCTCGCCGGATGGCCTGACCTATACCTTCAAGCTGCACCCGGACGTGAAATTCCATCGCACCGAGTATTTCACCCCAAGCCGCACCCTGACCGCCGAAGACGTGCGCTTCAGCTTCGAACGCATGCTCGACCCGGCCAACCCGTGGCACAAGATCGCCCAGAGCGGCTTCCCCCACGCCCAGTCCCTGCAATTGCCAACGCTGGTCAAGAAGATCGATGCCCTCGACCCACTGACCGTACGCTTTACCCTCGATCACGCCGACTCCACCTTCCTCGCGGCCCTGAGCATGGGCTTTGCCTCGATCTACCCGGCGGAATACGCCGACAAACTGCTCAAGGCCGGCACGCCGGAGAAGCTCAACAGCCAGCCGATCGGCACCGGGCCGTTCATCTTCAGCCGTTTCCAGAAAGATGCCGTAGTGCGCTACAAGGCCAACCCGGACTATTTCGCCGGCAAACCGGCTGTGGATAACTTGATCTTCGCCATTACCCCGGACGCCAACGTGCGCCTGCAGAAACTGCACCGCAACGAATGCCAGATCGCCCTGTCGCCCAAGCCCCTGGATGTGGGCGAGGCCGAAAAGGACCCCGCACTCAAGGTAGAAAAAACCGCAGCGTTCATGACCGCGTTCGTGGCCATCAACAGCCAGCACCCGCCCCTGGACAAGCCCGAGGTGCGCCAGGCCATCAACCTGGCCTTCGACAAGGGCAGCTACCTCAAGGCGGTGTTTGAAGGCACCGCCGAAGCCGCAAACGGCCCTTACCCACCCAATACCTGGAGCTACGCCAAGGACTTGCCGGGGTATCCACAGGATCTCGCCAAGGCCAAGGCCTTGCTGGACCGTGCCGGCCTCAAGGACGGCTTCAAGACCACCCTCTGGACGCGCCCCACCGGCAGCCTGCTGAACCCTAACCCGAACCTCGGCGCGCAACTGCTGCAGGCGGACCTGGCCAAGGTGGGCATCCAGGCCGAGATCCGCGTGATCGAATGGGGCGAGCTGATTCGCCGCGCCAAAGCGGGTGAACACGACCTGCTGTTCATGGGCTGGGCCGGTGACAACGGCGACCCGGATAACTTCCTGACCCCGCAGTTTTCCTGTGCAGCGGTTAAATCCGGCACCAACTTCGCCCGCTATTGCGATCCGGCGCTGGACAAGCTGATCAGCGCCGGCAAGACCACCAGCGAACAAGGTGTGCGCAGCAAGCTGTATCAGCAGGCCCAGGCGCAGATCCAGCAACAGGCGCTGTGGTTGCCGCTGGCGCACCCGACGGCGTTCGCCCTGGCGCGCAAGAGCGTCGAGGGCTACCAGGTGAGCCCGTTCGGGCGCCAGGACTTCTCGAAGGTCAGCGTCAAGCCCTGAGAACCAGGCCCGCCCCCAGGGGGCGGGCTTACATCCAGCCATATTCCGCCATCGACAACGGATCACCGTCTCCCACGATGATGTGATCCAGTACCCGCACATCCACCACTTCCAGGGCCTTTTGCAGCAGCTTGGTCAATTTTCGATCAGCCGCGCTGGGCTCCGCGATCCCGGAGGGATGGTTGTGACACAAAATCAACGCCGCCGCGTTATAGGCCAGGGCGCGCTTGACCACTTGCCGCGGGTAGACCACGGCAGCGTCGATGGTCCCCTCGGACAACACTTCGAACCCCAGCACCCGATGCTTTGAATCGAGAAACAGGCAGCCGAAAACTTCATGGGGCTCATGGCGCAACAACGACTTGAGGTAATTGCGCACGGCCACCGGGCTTTCCAGCACCGAATCACTGCGCAGGCGCTCGGCCAGATGGCGTCGGGACATTTCCAGCACCGCCTGCAACTGCGCAAACTTCGCCGGCCCCAAGCCCAATTGCTGGCTGAACACCGCCTGGCTGGCTTCCAGCAGCGGGCGCAAACCGCCAAATTGCGCTAGCAGATGGCGCGCCAGGTCCACCGCGCTCCTGCCGGTTACCCCGGTGCGCAGGAAGATCGCCAGCAATTCAGCATCGGACAGACTCGCAGCACCCCACTCCAAAAGCTTCTCTCGCGGCCGCTCTGCCGCCGGCCAATCACGAATACTCATCCCACCTCCCTGTGCATGTGCGCCGCTGTTGCGGGGCGGACGCTGTGTTATCGTAGCCCTCTTTTTTGCGTGCGATTTCACCTGGGGAGGGGGCATCGCAGGCGTCACTGAACTGGCTTCACTGAACTGGAAAGGCAAACCAATGCAGCGTCTGTATCGGAAACGCATCGTTCTCGGCGTCGGCGGCGGCATTGCCGCCTACAAGAGCGCAGAGCTGGTCCGCAGGCTTCTCGACCAGGGCGCCGAAGTGCGCGTGGTCATGACCCGCGGCGGCAGTGAGTTCATCACCCCGCTGACCATGCAGGCCTTGTCCGGACACCCGGTTCACCTGGACCTGCTGGACCCGGCAGCCGAAGCCGCCATGGGGCATATCGAACTGGCCAAGTGGGCCGACCTGGTACTGATCGCTCCTGCCACCGCCGACCTGATCGCGCGCCTGGCGCAAGGCATCGCCGATGACCTGCTGACCACCTTGGTACTGGCCACCGACGCCACCGTCGCCATCGCCCCGGCCATGAACCAGGCCATGTGGCGCGACCCGGCGACCCAGGCCAACACCCAACTCCTGCAAAGCCGTGGCCTCAAGGTGTTCGGCCCGGCCTCCGGCAGCCAGGCCTGCGGCGATGTCGGCATGGGCCGCATGCTCGAGGCCACCGACCTGGCATTGTGCGCCGCCGAGTGCTTCCAGCACCTGGCCCTGACCGGCCGGCACGTGCTGATTACGGCCGGCCCGACCCAGGAAAACATCGACCCGGTGCGCTACATCACCAACCATAGCTCAGGAAAAATGGGCTTTGCCTTGGCGGAAGCCGCGGTCGAGGCAGGCGCACGCGTTACCCTGATCACCGGTCCGGTGCACTTGCCGACCCCCGATCGCGTCACGCGCATCGACGTAGTCAGCGCCCGGGACATGCTGGCCGCCTGTGAGGCCGCCATTCCCTGTGACCTGTTTATCGCTTCGGCAGCGGTTGCAGACTACCGCCCTGAAGTCGTCGCCCCGCAAAAGCTCAAGAAAGACCCTACGAGCGGCGACGGCCTGCTCCTGCAAATGGTGCGCAACCCGGACATCCTGGCCACCATTGCCACGCGTCCGGACCGCCCGTTCAGTGTCGGCTTTGCCGCCGAGACCGAGCACCTGCTCGACTACGCCGCACGCAAACTGAAAGACAAAAACCTCGATCTGATCGTTGCCAATGATGTCGCCAACCCGAGCATCGGCTTCAACAGCGAGGAAAACGCCTGCAGCGTGATCGACCGCGAGCTGCACGCCACTCTTTTCGCCCAGACCAGCAAAGGCAAGATTGCCCGCCAACTGATCTCTTTTATCGCCCAACGGCTGAACCAGGTTTAATTTCCATGCACGCTTTGCAAGCCAAGATCCTCGACCCCCGCATCGGCACCGAATTCCCGCTGCCGGCTTACGCCACCCCAGGCTCCGCCGGCCTGGACCTGCGTGCCATGCTCAAGCAAGACACCGTCCTTGAACCGGGCCAGACCGTTCTGATTCCCACCGGCCTGTCGATCTACGTCGGCGACCCGGGCCTGGCCGCGCTGATCCTGCCGCGCTCCGGCCTGGGCCACAAACACGGCATCGTGCTGGGTAACCTGGTAGGCCTGATCGACTCGGACTACCAAGGCGAGTTGATGGTGTCGTGCTGGAATCGTGGCCAGACGGCGTTCAACATCGCTGTCGGCGAGCGCATTGCCCAGCTTGTACTGGTGCCGGTGGTGCAGGCGCGCTTCGAACTGGTGCAGGATTTCGACGAAACCCAACGCGGCACAGGCGGTTTTGGGCATTCCGGCAGTCACTGACTACGCTGAACCTGGCCGGGCGCTTTTGCCCGGTTCGATGCCCCCGCAAGGCTTTTCAGGATGAAGAATGCGCGGACTTTATCAGCGAGATTTCCCATTTGAAATCAATGCATTACGCAGAAATAAAGACAGGGGCCAAGCTCCGATGGCACTTTTGCACCACGAACTCTCTGCCGAAAACACCGTCATACCCTTCAGTTTGAGCCTGCCGGTCAGCCACATTAAGGCCAGCCTTGCCCCCTTGAGATGGAGTTTCCCCCCGCGATGAGTACCGCAGCCCGAGTAGCCCCGACATTCCCCGACAGCATCTTTCGCGCCTATGACATTCGTGGCGTAGTCCCCAAGACCCTGACCGCCGAAACCGCCTACTGGATTGGCCGCGCCATTGGTTCCCAGAGCCTGGCCCAGGACGAGCCGAACGTTTCGGTCGGTCGTGACGGTCGCCTGTCCGGTCCGGAACTGGTGGAACAACTGATCCAGGGCCTGGCCGACAGCGGCTGCCATGTCAGCGATGTGGGCCTGGTGCCCACTCCCGCGCTGTACTACGCCGCCAATGTACTGGCCGGCAAATCCGGGGTAATGCTGACCGGCAGCCATAACCCGTCAGACTACAACGGCTTCAAGATCGTCATCGCCGGCGACACCCTGGCCAACGAACAGATCCAGGCCCTGCACACCCGCCTGAAGACCAACGACCTGACCAGCGGCAAAGGCAGCATCACCAAAGTTGACATCCTGCAGCGCTACTCTGATGAAATAACCGGCGACGTCAAACTCGCACGCCGCCTCAAAGTGGTGGTGGACTGCGGCAACGGCGCGGCCGGCGTGATCGCCCCGCAGCTGCTCGAAGCCCTGAACTGCGAAGTGATCCCGCTGTTCTGCGAAGTCGACGGCAACTTCCCCAACCACCACCCGGACCCAGGCAAGCCGGAAAACCTGGTGGACCTGATCGCCAAGGTCAAGGAAACCGGTGCTGACGTCGGACTGGCCTTTGACGGCGACGGCGACCGCGTAGGCGTGGTGACCGAAACCGGCGAGATCGTATTCCCGGACCGCCTGCTGATGCTGTTCGCCCGCGATGTGGTGGCGCGCAACCCGGGTGCCGAGATCATTTTCGACGTGAAGTGCACCCGCCGCCTCACCCCGCTGATCAAGGAATATGGTGGCCGTCCGCTAATGTGGAAGACCGGTCACTCGTTGATCAAAAAGAAAATGAAGGAAACCGGCGCGCTGTTGGCCGGCGAAATGAGCGGCCACGTGTTCTTCAAGGAGCGCTGGTTCGGGTTTGACGACGGCATTTACAGCGCCGCCCGTCTGCTGGAGATCCTCAGCAAGGAAAAATCCACCGCCGAAGAGCTGTTTCAGACCTTCCCGAATGATATTTCTACGCCAGAGATCAATATCCATGTGACCGAGGAGAGCAAATTCAGCATCATTGACGCACTGCACGATGCGCAATGGGGCGAAGGCGCCAACCTGACCACCATTGATGGTGTGCGAGTCGATTACGCCAAGGGCTGGGGCCTGGTTCGCGCGTCCAACACCACACCGGTGCTGGTGCTGCGTTTCGAGGCGGATACCGAGGCTGAGTTGCAGCGCATCAAGGACGTGTTCCACGCCCAGTTGAAACGTGTTGCCCCTGATCTCCAATTACCGTTCTGATTTTTACCGGAGCCCTGAATGACCCTCGAACGCGAAGCCGCTGCCAACACCGCCAAGGTCCTGTCCGAAGCGTTGCCTTACATTCGACGCTACGTCGGCAAGACGCTGGTGATCAAGTACGGCGGCAATGCCATGGAAAGCGACGAGCTGAAAACCGGCTTTGCCCGCGACATCGTGTTGATGAAAGCCGTGGGGATCAACCCCGTGGTGGTCCACGGCGGCGGCCCGCAGATCGGCGACCTGCTCAAGCGCTTGTCGATCGAGAGTCACTTCATCGATGGCATGCGCGTCACTGACGCGCAGACCATGGACGTGGTGGAGATGGTCCTCGGCGGCCAGGTGAACAAAGACATCGTCAACCTGATCAACCGTCACGGCGGCAGCGCCATTGGCCTGACCGGCAAGGACGCCGAGCTGATCCGCGCGAAAAAACTGACCGTTACCCGTCAGACGCCGGAAATGACCCAGCCGGAAATCATCGACATCGGCCAGGTAGGCGAAGTGATCGGCATCAACACCGACCTGCTGAACCTGCTGGTCAAGGGAGACTTCATCCCGGTGATCGCGCCGATTGGCGTGGGTGCCAACGGTGAGTCCTACAACATCAACGCCGACCTGGTGGCGGGCAAAGTGGCCGAAGCATTGAAGGCTGAAAAGCTGATGCTGCTGACCAACATTGCCGGCCTGATGGACAAGGAAGGCAAGGTACTGACCGGCCTGACCACCCAGCAAGTGGACGAGCTGATTGCAGACGGCACCATCTACGGCGGCATGCTGCCGAAGATCCGTTGCGCACTGGAAGCGGTGCAAGGCGGCGTCGGCAGCTCGCTGATCCTGGATGGCCGGGTGCCGAATGCAATCTTGCTGGAAATCTTCACCGATACGGGTGTGGGCACGCTGATCAGTAACCGCAAGCGTCCTTAAAACGCTGAAAACAAAAAGCCCCGCTCAACCAGGTTGAGCGGGGCTTTTTTATGGTTCGGCGATTACTGAACGCCGAACTGCTCGCGATACGCCTTAACTGCCGGCAAGTGCTGCTTGAGCTGCGGGTCGTCTTCCAGGAACTGCAACACCTGGTTCAACGACACGATGCTGACCACTGGAATACCGAAATCACGCTCCACTTCCTGGATCGCCGACAACTCACCGTTGCCACGCTCCTGGCGGTTCAGCGCGATCAGCACACCGGCGGCCTTGGCGCCGTCCTGGGAAGCGATGATCTGCATCACTTCACGGATAGCCGTACCGGCCGTGATCACGTCATCGATGATCAATACATCGCCGGTAAGCGGCGCGCCCACCAGGCTGCCGCCTTCGCCATGGGCCTTGGCTTCCTTGCGGTTGAAGCACCATGGCAGGTCGCGCCCATGATGTTCCGCCAGGGCCACGGCCGTTGCAGCCGCCAGGGGGATGCCCTTGTAGGCCGGGCCAAACAGCACGTCGAAGGAAATACCGCTTTCAACGATGGCTGCCGCGTAGAAACGCCCCAGCTGAGCCAGGGCCGAACCCGAGTTGAACAGGCCGGCATTGAAGAAATACGGGCTGGTGCGCCCGGACTTGAGGGTGAACTCACCGAAGCGCAAAACCCCGCGATCGATGGCAAAACGAATGAAATCGCGTTGATACGCCTGCATGAAAAAAGCCTCAGATACCACGGATTTAGCTAATTAGGTAGACGGCGTGTATCATACACGCACGCGATTTTTGGGGCCATTTATGCGGATCATCAGTGTGAACGTTAATGGTATTCAGGCTGCAGTCGAGCGTGGTTTGCTCAGTTGGCTGCAAGCTCAGAATGCCGACGTCATCTGCCTGCAGGACACCCGCGCCTCCGCCTTTGAACTGGACGACCCAGCCTTCCAACTGGATGGCTACTTCCTTTATGCCTGCGATGCCGAAGTGCCCACCCAAGGTGGCGTGGCTTTGTACTCGCGGTTGCAACCCAAGGCGGTCATCAGCGGCCTCGGCTTCGAGACAGCCGACCGCTACGGGCGCTACCTGCAAGCCGATTTCGACAAGGTCAGCATCGCGACCTTGCTGCTTCCTTCGGGGCAGAACGGCGATGAAGACTTGAACCAGAAGTTCAAGCTAATGGACGATTTCGCCCGTTACCTGGATAAACAGCGACGCAAACGTCGCGAGTACATTTACTGTGGCTCGCTGTACGTGGCGCAACAGAAGCTGGATATCAAGAACTGGCGCGACAGCCAGCAATCCCCGGGCTTCCTGGCGCCGGAACGGGCCTGGATGGACGAGATTGTCGGCAACATGGGCTATGTGGATGCCCTGCGCGAAGTCAGCCGCGAAGGTGACCAGTACAGCTGGTGGCCAGACAATGAACAGGCTGAGATGCTCAACCTGGGCTGGCGCTTCGACTACCAGTTGCTGACCCCGGGTCTGCGCCGGTTCGTGCGCAGTGCACGCCTGCCGCGCCAGCCGCGCTTCTCGCAGCACGCGCCGCTGATCGTGGACTACGACTGGACACTGACCATCTAGGGTCTTTATCCAGGCACAAAAAAACCGACATCGCTGTCGGTTTTTTTGTGGGTGTCGATTATTTGACCAGGCGCCAGGTCAAGGGGTAGCGATAGGCGATCCCTTTGTTGGCTTTGATTGCGCCGATGATCGTCAGCACCACGCTTGCGATGACCAAGGCCGTCATCAGGAAAAACCCAATGACCGCGAAGGCCAGCACGATGCAAATGATCCAGGCGATGGCTACGGTGATCTGGAAATTCAGCGCCTCCTTGCCCTGGTCGTCAATGAACGGATCCACTTCTTTTTTCATCTGCCACAGGATCAGCGGCCCCACGACGCTGCCGAAGGGGAATACAAACCCCAGGAACGCCGCAAGATGGCACAACATTGCCCCCTGACGCACCTCGTAGGAAGGCGTAGGCACCGGCATTTGGCTGTCATTCATGGCGCTTCTCCTTGAGGCTTACTCAGTCAGCCAGTGCGGCGTTCTGCAGTTCGAAGATCTCAGTCATGCCCTTCTGGGCCAGGGCCAGCATGGCGTTCAGCTCGGCCGGCTGGAATGGCGCACCTTCGGCGGTGCCCTGCACTTCGATGAAACCACCGGTGCTGGTCATCACTACGTTCAGATCGGTCTCGGCAGCCGAGTCTTCCAGGTAATCCAGGTCCAGCACCGGCTCGCCCTGGTACATGCCCACCGATACGGCGGCGATCATCTGCTTCAGTGGGTCGCCGCCTTTCAGGCCGCCGCGCTTCTTGATGACTTTAAGCGCATCGACCAGCGCCACCATGGCGCCGGTGATGGACGCGGTGCGCGTACCGCCATCGGCCTGGATCACGTCGCAGTCGACGTAGAGGGTCACGTCGCCCAGCTTGGTCATATCCAGGGCCGCGCGCAGGGAGCGCCCGATCAGGCGCTGGATTTCCAGGGTACGGCCGCCTTGCTTGCCACGGCTGGCTTCACGCTGGTTACGCTCGCCGGTAGCACGTGGCAGCATGCCATATTCGGCGGTCAACCAACCCTGGCCCTGGCCCTTGAGGAAGCGCGGCACGCCATTTTCAACGCTGACGGTGCAGATAACCTTGGTATCGCCAAACTCGACCAGTACGGATCCCTCGGCGTGTTTGGTGTAGTTGCGGGTGATGCGGATCGAGCGGAGCTGATCGGCAACGCGACCACTTGGACGTTTCATAGGGGATACCTGTACTGAGGACGAAAAACTGCCGAGCATTATAGAGCCGCGAGCCGATTCGGGGCACTGCTAAAAATCTGCTTACGAATGCTCAGCGTTTGGGCGCGCCCGCCCCACTGCGCTACAATCCCGCGCCTTCGCAGCCTGTCGGCTTCAATTTACCCATCAGCCCGCTTTCGCGGGACTGCATCGCGAGGTACCTCCATGGTGCACAGCATGACCGCCTTTGCCCGCGTCGAAAAAGCCGGCGCCCAAGGCACCCTGAGCTGGGAACTGCGCTCGGTCAACAGCCGCTACCTGGAGCCGCACCTGCGCCTGCCGGAATCCTTCCGCGACCTCGAAGGCGCCGTGCGTGAGGCACTGCGCCAGGGCATCTCCCGCGGCAAGCTGGAATGCACCCTGCGTTTTACCGAAGAAACCACCGGCAAGCCGCTGCAGGTAGACCGCGAGCGCGCTGCGCAACTGGTCGCCGCGGCCGAAACCGTCGCCGGCCTGATCAAGCAGCCCGCCGCACTGAACCCTCTGGAAGTGTTGGCCTGGCCCGGCGTGCTGGTGGCCGACGCCTCCGATCCGCAAGCCCTCAATGCCGAAGCCCTCGCCCTGTTCACTCAGGGATTGAAGGAACTCAAGGCTGGCCGCGAGCGCGAAGGCGCCGAACTGGCCCGACTGATCAACGAGCGCCTGACGTCGATCGAAGCAGACGTGGTCACCTTGCGCAAGCTGGTACCGCAGATGCTCGCCACCCAACGCCAGAAGGTCCTCGACCGCTTCACCGACATGAAGGCCGACCTCGACCCCGTGCGCCTGGAGCAGGAAATGGTGCTGCTCGCGCAGAAGAGCGATGTCGCCGAAGAACTGGATCGCCTGAGCACCCACATCCTCGAAGTGCGCCGCGTGCTCAAGTCCGGCGGCGCCGCCGGTCGGCGCCTGGACTTCCTGATGCAGGAACTCAACCGCGAAGCCAATACACTGGGCTCCAAGGCTTTCGATCCGCGCAGCACCACAGCGGCGGTCAACCTCAAGGTGTTGATCGAGCAGATGCGCGAACAAGTACAGAATATTGAGTAAGGCAACCTCCATGACCCATAGCACCGGCACCCTTTACATCATTTCCGCGCCTTCGGGCGCGGGCAAGAGCAGCCTGGTCAAGGCCCTGACCGACGCTGACGAGCAGATTCGCATCTCGGTCTCCCACACCACCCGCGCCATGCGCCCGGGCGAGGTGAACGGCGTGCACTATCACTTCGTCGAGCGCACCGAGTTCGTCAAGATGATCGAGCATGGCGACTTCCTCGAGCGCGCCGAGGTGTTCGGCAACCTCTACGGCACCTCGCAGAGCCACCTGCAGCAGACCCTGGACGAAGGCCACGACCTGATCCTGGAAATCGACTGGCAGGGCGCCGAGCAAGTGCGCAAGCTGATGCCTCAGGCGCGCTCGATCTTTATCCTGCCACCGTCGCTCGAAGCCTTGCATCAGCGCCTGACCAACCGTGGCCAGGACAGCGACGAAATCATCGAAGGCCGCATGCGTGAAGCCGTCAGCGAAATGAGCCACTACGTCGACTACGACTACCTGATCATCAACGACGATTTTTCCCACGCACTGGATGACCTGAAGGCGATTTTCCGCACCAATCAGCTCCAGCAAAAGCGTCAACAGCAGCGTTTCGGCAAATTACTCGCCGAACTGCTCGGCTGATTGGCTCTTCCCAAAACCGCTGCAAGGGCTTTACATTGGCGCTTGCAGCGGTTTTGCGAGGACCTGCGAAAAATCAGCGCTTCCCTAAACGCTGGTGATTTTTTAAACTGCTCAGTCCGCTCGCCCAACCGGGCAGCGCGCATCTTGCATTCGCTCCGAGGAATACCATGGCCCGCGTAACCGTTGAAGACTGCCTAGAACACGTGGATAACCGCTTTGAGCTGGTCATGCTCTCTACCAAGCGTGCCCGTCAACTGGCCACTGGCGGCAAGGAGCCCCTGGTCCAGTGGGAAAACGACAAGCCTACCGTTGTAGCCCTGCGTGAAATCGCTGAAGGCCTGATGAGCTACGAGTTCATCGCCAACGCTGAAATCGTTGAAGACGAACCGCTGTTTGCAGCGTTCGAGGACGAGTCCAACGAGGCCGTCTAAGCCTATGCCTGGTCGACGTAGCACGGCGCGGGGTCACAGCCTTCGGCAGGAGTTCACACTTTGCCGAGCATAGACGCCCTCGCCGATCGCTTATCGACCTACCTCGGCCCCGACCAGGTCAACCTGGTCCGCCGAGCGTATTTCTACGCCGAACAGGCCCACGACGGCCAACGCCGCCGAAGCGGTGAGGCGTATGTCACCCATCCCCTTGCGGTGGCAAATATCCTGGCCGACATGCACATGGACCATCAGAGCCTGATGGCCGCGATGCTGCATGACGTGATCGAAGACACCGGCATTGCCAAGGAAGCGCTCAGTGCGCAATTTGGCGAAACCGTGGCCGAACTGGTCGACGGGGTCAGCAAACTGACCCAGATGAACTTCGAGACCAAGGCCGAAGCCCAGGCGGAAAACTTCCAGAAGATGGCCATGGCCATGGCCCGGGACATCCGGGTGATCCTGGTCAAGCTGGCCGACCGGCTGCACAACATGCGTACGCTGGAAGTGCTGTCCGGCGAAAAACGCCGGCGCATCGCCAAGGAAACCCTGGAAATCTACGCGCCCATTGCCAACCGGCTGGGCATGCACGCCATTCGTATCGAATTCGAAGACCTCGGCTTCAAGGCCATGCACCCCATGCGCTCGGCGCGCATCTACCAGGCCGTCAAGCGCGCCCGGGGCAATCGCAAGGAAATCGTCAACAAGATCGAAGAATCCCTTAGCCATTGCCTGGCGATCGACGAGATCGAGGGCGAGGTCAGCGGCCGGCAGAAACACATCTACGGCATCTACAAGAAGATGCGCGGCAAGCGCCGGGCCTTCAACGAGATCATGGACGTGTACGCGTTCCGCATCATCGTGGACAAGGTCGATACCTGCTACCGCGTGCTGGGCGCTGTACATAATCTGTACAAACCCCTGCCGGGGCGCTTCAAGGACTACATTGCCATTCCCAAGGCCAACGGCTATCAATCGCTGCATACCACGCTGTTCGGTATGCACGGGGTGCCGATCGAGATCCAGATCCGCACCCGGGAAATGGAAGAGATGGCCAACAACGGCATCGCCGCCCATTGGCTGTACAAATCCAGCGGCGACGAACAGCCCAAAGGCACCCATGCCCGCGCCCGCCAATGGGTCAAGGGCGTGCTGGAAATGCAGCAACGTGCCGGCAACTCCCTGGAATTTATCGAAAGCGTGAAGATCGACCTGTTCCCGGACGAGGTCTACGTGTTCACGCCCAAAGGCCGGATCATGGAGCTGCCCAAAGGCTCCACTGCGGTCGACTTTGCCTACGCGGTACACACCGACGTCGGCAACAGCTGCATTGCCTGCCGGATCAACCGGCGCCTGGCCCCACTGTCGGAACCGCTGCAAAGCGGCTCCACTGTGGAGATCGTCAGCGCACCGGGCGCGCGCCCGAACCCGGCGTGGCTGAACTTCGTGGTCACCGGCAAGGCGCGCACACACATCCGCCACGCGCTGAAACTGCAGCGCCGCTCCGAGTCCATCAGCCTGGGCGAGCGCCTGCTGAACAAAGTGCTCAACGGCTTCGACAGCGCCTTGGACAAGATTGCGCAGGAGCGCGTGCAAGCGATGCTCCACGAGTATCGCCAGGAAACCATCGAAGACCTGCTGGAAGATATCGGTCTGGGCAACCGCATGGCCTATGTGGTCGCCCGCCGCCTGCTGGGTGAAGGCGAACAACTGCCAAGCCCGGAAGGCCCGCTGGCGATTCGCGGCACCGAGGGCCTGGTGCTCAGCTATGCCAAATGCTGCACGCCGATCCCTGGCGACCCGATTGTCGGGCACCTGTCGGCCGGCAAGGGCATGGTCGTTCACCTCGACAACTGCCGCAACATCACCGAGATCCGCCACAACCCGGAAAAATGCATCCAGCTCTCGTGGGCCAAGGATGTCACCGGCGAATTCAACGTCGAGCTGCGCGTGGAGCTGGAACACCAGCGCGGCCTGATCGCCCTGCTGGCCAGCAGTGTCAACGCGGCCGACGGCAATATCGAGAAAATCAGCATGGACGAGCGCGATGGTCGCATCAGCGTGGTCCAGCTGGTGGTCAGCGTGCATGACCGCGTGCACCTGGCCCGCGTGATCAAGAAATTGCGCGCCTTGACCGGTGTGATCCGCATCACCCGCATGCGTGCGTAGCCCATCCATTACAAGGAGTCATTCATGACCAAGACCGTAATCACCAGCGATAAAGCCCCAGCCGCCATCGGCACTTACTCCCAGGCCATCAAGGCGGGCAACACCGTCTACATGTCCGGCCAGATCCCGCTGGACCCAAAGACCATGGAACTGGTGGAAGGCTTCGAAGCCCAGACCGTACAGGTCTTCGAAAACCTCAAGTCCGTGGCCGAAGCTGCCGGCGGCTCGTTCAAGGATATCGTCAAGCTGAACATCTTCCTCACCGACCTGAGCCACTTCGCCAAGGTCAACGAGATCATGGGCAAGTACTTCGAACAACCTTACCCAGCCCGCGCCGCCATTGGTGTGGCCGCCCTGCCAAAGGGCGCGCAGGTTGAGATGGACGCAATTCTGGTCATCGAGTAAAACACCCGGCGCAGCCTCCGCAGGCTGCGCCGACTTCGTTTTAAAAGGATTTCATGATGCGCAAAGCGCTTGTAGCCTCTTCGTTGCTCGCCCTGTTGCTCGGCGGCTGCGCCAGCAACCCTGCCAACCAGGATGTGAGCGGCACCTGGATCAACCAGGTCGCCATCGATGTGGCAGCCAAGGGCGGCCCTTTGCGTGAAGCGCTGCAAAGCTATGGCCCGAACCTCGAATGGGAGGTCAATCCCAAGGCTTCGCAGGCACGTTACTACAACGGTTTTGAAGTCGCCGAAGGCAAGTTGCTCGGCGAACAGTCCGGCGCCTGGAGCGTCGACTTCTACGGCAGCTCCGCCACTGAACTCAAGCGCAAAGGCAGGCAACTGCTGCAAGTGGCCAACGACAACGAGCCCGAGCAGCTCTTTGCCCGCGCCAAGGAACCTGCACCGGAAGGTGCGCCGCTGGGCGCCAACTTCGAACGCGCCCTGTATGCAGCCTATATGGGCGGCGACTGGAAGATCACCGACGGCTTCGGCAGCGGCGCCACTGTCCAGTTCCAGCCTGACGGCAAGGTCGCCGGTTTGCCCAATGTTGATCGGTACTCTCTGTGCCTGGCCGGTGACTGTGCCTCCATGAGCGGCGGCTACGACAGCATGTGGCTGCAGCTCAACGGCGTGGGCAACCCGTGGATCTTCGTGCGCAAGGGCAAGCAGTTGGAGATCTTCCAGGCGGTCAACACCGCTCAAACGGATGAAGTGCCTCAGTTCACTCCCGGGCCGCGCCAATGGCTGCTTGAAAAGCAATAGCAGTCATCACCCAGATCCAAATGTGGGAGAGAGGCTTACCCCCTCCCACATCTTTAACCGCATTTCAGCCTTTAAGAATGGCTGCGTACCCTTCGCGGTAGCTCGCATACGTGGGCGTCCACCCCAGCGCCTTTATCCGGGCATTGCTGCATTGCTTGCTGCCCGCACGCCGCACACTCGCGTCCTCGGACCACTCCGTGACGCCCAGGTAGTCACGCAGCCAGGCCACCACCTCGGCCAAGGGCGCCGGTGCATCGTCAACGCCGATGTAGACCTTATCCAGCGAACCGCCCTGCTCCACGTGGCGTAGCAAAAATGCCAGCAAGCCCGCCGCATCATCGGCGTGTATACGGTTGCCATATAAAGGCGGATCAAGCGCTACACGGTACCCCTGGCGCACTTGGGTCAGCAGCCATTCGCGACCAGGACCGTAAATGCCGGTCAACCGCACGACGCTCGCAGGAATGCCACTGTTAAGTGCCACCTGCTCGGCCTCCAGCATGACTTGCCCGGAATAACCCTTGGCCTGGGTTTCGGAGGTTTCGTCGACCCACTCGCCATTCTGCTGCCCGTATACACTGCTGCTGGACACAAACAGCAGGTGCTTGGGCTCCTGGCCATAATCCTTCAGCCACTCCAGCACATGCTGCAACCCTTGCACGTAAGCGGCGCGATAACCGGCCTCATCGTGGTCGGTCGCGGCGGCGCAGTACACCAGGTAATCCACCCCGCCGATCGGCCAGGTGTCAGGGCAATCCTTGTTGAACAGGTCGCCGGCAATGCCGATCACCCCGTCGGGCAGGCGTGAAATATCGCGCCGCAGGCCATGAACCTCCCATTCCGAGGCCAGCAATTGGCTAGCCAGCCGACTACCCACATCGCCACATCCGGCAATCACAACAGAAGGCACAGACATCATAAAACTCCGTTCTTAAAGGTCTAGATTAGCCCTCGCAGCAGACCGGCGGCCAGAAAAAGGGCAAATAAAGTTACTGTATTACTTCTGTTAACAAGAATTACTTGCAATAATAACCGCCCATTTGTCCTCGACCCCTTTGGGTCTGGAAGGACGATCAGTCATTTCTTCTCTCAGGTCCGGCCAGCATGACACGTAATACAACCCCCGCTTCGCCAACCAAGCTTCACAGCCCATCCCGCGCCTGGCGTGCGATTGCTGCGATGCTGTTCAGCGTACTGCTGGCGCCGACCGCCGCATTCGCTGATGCCACCGCCCCGGCTACCCCGGCCGCCGCCGAGCACAATGCTGCGGCTCCAACCGCGCCCGCCGCTGCCCCGGCGGCCACCGATCCGGCCCAGGCTGCAGTCCCAGCCGCCGCCGACGAAACCGGTGTCGTGCTGGAAGAAGACAACACCCTGGGCATGGCCCACGACCTGTCGCCATGGGGCATGTACCAGAATGCTGACGTGGTGGTGAAAGCCGTGATGATCGGCCTAGCCATCGCGTCGATCATTACCTGGACCATCTGGATCGCCAAAGGCTTCGAGCTGCTGGGCGCCAAGCGTCGTCTGCGCACTGAAATCGTCCACCTGAAGAAGGCCACCACCCTCAAGGAAGCCAGCGAAAGCGCGACCAAAAAGGGCACCCTGGCCAACACCCTGGTGCACGACGCACTGGAAGAAATGCGCCTGTCGGCCAACACCCGTGAAAAAGAAGGCATCAAGGAGCGCGTGGCGTTCCGCCTGGAACGCCTGGTTGCAGCCTGCGGCCGTAACATGAGCAGCGGCACGGGTGTGTTGGCTACCATCGGTTCCACCGCGCCGTTCGTCGGCCTGTTCGGTACCGTCTGGGGCATCATGAACAGCTTCATCGGCATCGCCAAAACCCAGACCACCAACCTCGCCGTCGTCGCCCCCGGCATCGCCGAAGCCCTGCTGGCAACCGCCCTGGGCCTGGTCGCCGCGATTCCTGCGGTAGTGATCTACAACGTCTTCGCCCGTTCGATTGCCGGCTACAAGGCCCAGGTATCGGACGCGTCGGCAGAAGTCCTGCTGCTGGTCAGCCGCGACCTCGATCACCTGCCTACCGAGCGCAGCTCGCAACCGCACATGGTGAAAGTGGGGTAATCGGCCATGGGCCTGCATTTGAATCAAGGCGACGACGAACTCGTCGAGAACCACGAAATCAACGTCACGCCGTTTATCGACGTGATGCTCGTGCTGCTGATCATCTTCATGGTGGCCGCTCCATTGGCCACCGTGGACATCAAGGTTGACCTGCCCGCCTCCAGCGCCAAGCCGGCGCCGCGGCCGGAGAAGCCGATCTTCCTCAGCGTCAAGGCGGACCAACGCCTGTTCCTGGGCGAAGAAGAAGTCAAGGCCGAAACCCTGGGGCCAGTGCTCGATGCCAAGACCCAAGGCAAGAAGGACACGACGATCTTCTTCCAGGCCGACAAGGGCGTGGACTACGGCGACCTGATGAGCGTGATGGATGCCCTGCGGGCAGCCGGCTACCTCAAGGTAGGCCTGGTCGGACTTGAGACGGCAGCCAAGAAATGATCACGACGCGCCACAAACTGACGCGTTATGGCACCAGCCTCGCCGTCGTGCTGGGCGTGCATGCCGTCGCGATTGCCATCGCGCTCCACTGGTCAGCGCCGCGCACGGTGCAGTTGCCGCCGGCAGCCATGGTCATCGACCTGGCCCCGATGCCTGCACCGCCGCCGCCGGCGCCGCCGAAAGTGGTAACGCCGCCGCAACCGCCTGCACCGGTGGAAGAGCTGCCCCTGCCGAAACTGGCCGAGGCTCCCAAGCCAACGATCCAGGTGCCCAAGCCGGTCAAGCCAAAACCTAAACCGCAGCCGCCCAAGCCGGTGGAGAAAAAGATCGAGCCGCCCAAGGAGAAACCCTCCGAGGACCCGCCGAGTGACGCTCCGCCCACCAAGGCACCGGCTGAAAAATCGGCCCAGCCCGTACCTGGCCCGTCGCCGCAACAGATCGCCGCCAAAGCGTCCTGGGAAGGCACCCTGCTGGCACACTTGCAGAAGTACAAGAAGTACCCGCCAGGTGCCCAGGCCCGTGGCAAGGAAGGCTTGAACCGCCTGAAGTTCGTGGTGGATGGCGACGGTAACGTGCTGTCCTACGAGTTGGTGGGGCGTTCCGGCAACGCCGACCTGGACCGCGCCACCCTGGACATGATCCGTCGTGCCCAGCCGCTGCCCAAGCCGCCGGCCGACATGCTCAAGGGCGGCAGCATCGAGATCGTTGCACCGTTCGTGTACAACATCGAGAAACGTCGTCGCTGAAAATGATGGTGGCGAGGGACACCCCTCGCCACTCTCAGCAAAATCCCGCGCATTCCCCCCTCAATCCCCAGCAAAGTTCTGATAACGTGCGTCTATCGATTGCAGCCGGTATGCTTGGCCCGCAACCTCATGGACGCCCGCTATGACTCTTACAGAATTACGCTACATCGTTACCCTCGCCCAAGAGCAGCACTTTGGCCACGCGGCCGAGCGCTGCCACGTCAGCCAGCCGACGCTGTCGGTGGGCGTGAAGAAGCTTGAAGACGAACTCGGTGTGCTGATTTTCGAGCGCAGCAAAAGCGCCGTGCGCCTCACCCCGGTGGGCGAAGGCATCGTGGCCCAGGCCCAGAAGGTGCTGGAACAGGCGCAAAGCATTCGCGAACTGGCCCAGGCCGGCAAGAACCAGCTGACCGCACCGCTGAAAGTCGGCGCCATCTATACCGTCGGCCCGTACCTGTTCCCGCACCTGATCCCGCAACTGCACCGCGTCGCGCCGCAGATGCCGCTGTATATCGAAGAAAACTTCACCCACGTTCTGCGCGACAAACTGCGCAACGGCGAGCTGGACGCGATCATCATCGCCCTGCCGTTCAACGAAGCGGATGTGTTGACCCTGCCGCTCTACGACGAGCCGTTCTACGTGCTGATGCCCGCCTCCCATCCGTGGACGCAAAAAGACACCATCGACGCCGGCCTGCTCAACGACAAGAGCCTGCTGCTGCTCGGCGAAGGCCACTGCTTCCGCGACCAGGTGCTGGAAGCCTGCCCGACCCTGACCAAAGGCAACGACGGCGCCAAGCACACCACCGTGGAGTCCAGCTCCCTGGAAACCATCCGGCATATGGTCGCTTCCGGCCTGGGTATCTCGATCCTGCCGCTGTCGGCAGTCGACAGCCATCACTACGCCCCCGGCGTGATCGAAGTGCGTCCACTCACGCCGCCGGTGCCGTTCCGTACCGTGGCGATTGCCTGGCGCGCCAGCTTCCCACGGCCCAAAGCCATTGAGATCCTCGCCGACTCGATCCGCCTGTGTTCGGTGGCCAAGCCGCCTGCTGCGAGCTAAGTAAACGTATGACTGAGCTGTCGCAGGTGTCGGTGACGGCACTCAAGGGTGTCGGTGAGGCCATGGCCGAGAAGCTGGCCAAGGTCGGCCTGGAAAACCTCCAGGACGTGTTGTTTCACCTGCCCCTGCGCTATCAGGATCGCACCCGCGTCGTGCCCATCGGTCATTTGCGCCCCGGGCAGGACGCAGTGGTCGAAGGCACCGTCAGCGGCGCCGACGTGGTGATGGGCAAGCGCCGCAGTCTGGTGGTGCGCCTGCAGGACGGCACCGGCGGCCTGAGCCTGCGTTTCTACCATTTCAGTAACGCACAGAAGGAAGGCCTCAAGCGCGGCACCCGCGTGCGCTGCTACGGCGAAGCGCGCCCCGGCGCCTCGGGCCTGGAGATCTACCACCCGGAATACCGTGCCATTACCGGTGACGAACCGCCGCCGGTGGACACCACCCTCACGCCGATCTACCCGCTCACCGAAGGCCTGACCCAACAGCGCCTGCGCCAATTGTGCATGCAGACCCTGGGCATGCTCGGTCCGCAGAGCCTGCCCGACTGGCTGCCCCTGGAACTGGCCCGCGACTACCAACTGGCGCCACTGGCCGATGCGATCCGCTACCTGCATCACCCCCCTGCGGACGCCGATGTCGACGAACTGGCCCTCGGTCATCACTGGGCCCAGCACCGCCTGGCGTTCGAAGAACTGCTGACTCACCAACTGTCCCAGCAACGCCTGCGCGAAAGCATGCGCTCCCTGCGTGCGCCGGCCATGCCCAAGGCCACGCGCCTGCCTGCGCAATACCTGGCCAACCTCGGCTTTGCGCCGACCGGCGCCCAGCAGCGCGTGGGCAATGAAATCGCCTACGACCTCAGCCAGCACGAGCCGATGCTGCGCCTGATCCAGGGCGACGTGGGCGCGGGCAAGACCGTGGTCGCCGCCCTCGCCGCCCTGCAAGCCCTGGAAGCCGGTTACCAGGTGGCGCTGATGGCACCCACCGAGATCCTCGCCGAGCAGCACTTCATCACGTTCAAGCGCTGGCTCGAGCCCCTGGGCCTGGAAGTCGCATGGCTGGCCGGCAAGCTCAAGGGCAAGACGCGCGCGGCCGCGCTGGAACAGATCGCCGCCGGTGCACCGATGGTGGTGGGCACCCATGCGCTGTTCCAGGACGAAGTGCAGTTCAAGAACCTGGCCCTGGTGATCATCGACGAACAGCACCGCTTCGGCGTGCAACAGCGCCTGGCCCTGCGCCAGAAGGGCGTGGGCGGGCGCATGAACCCGCACCAGTTGATCATGACCGCCACCCCGATCCCGCGCACCCTGGCCATGAGCGCCTACGCCGACCTCGACACTTCGATCCTCGACGAACTGCCCCCCGGCCGCACACCGGTCAACACTGTGCTGGTCACCGACACCCGGCGCGTCGAAGTGATCGAACGTGTGCGCGGCGCCTGTGCCGAAGGCCGCCAGGCGTACTGGGTGTGCACACTGATCGAAGAGTCCGAGGAGCTGACCTGCCAGGCCGCCGAGACCACCTATGAAGACCTCACCAGCGCCCTGGGGGAACTCAAGGTCGGGCTGATCCATGGGCGCATGAAGCCCGCGGAAAAGGCCGGGGTGATGGCTGAATTCAAGGCCGGTAACCTGCAGCTGCTGGTCGCTACCACCGTGATTGAAGTGGGCGTGGACGTGCCCAACGCCAGCCTGATGATCATCGAAAACCCCGAGCGCCTGGGCCTGGCGCAATTGCACCAATTGCGCGGCCGCGTGGGCCGAGGCAGCGCCGCCAGCCACTGCGTGCTGCTCTACCACCCGCCGTTGTCGCAGATCGGCCGTCAGCGCCTGGGCATCATGCGCGAGACCAACGACGGTTTTGTCATCGCCGAAAAAGACCTTGAACTGCGCGGCCCCGGCGAAATGCTCGGTACCCGCCAGACCGGCCTGCTGCAGTTCAAGGTCGCCGACCTGATGCGCGACGCCGACCTGCTGCCTGCCGTACGCGATGCGGCGCAGGCGTTGCTGGAACGCTGGCCGGATCACGTCAGCCCGCTGCTGGATCGCTGGCTGCGCCATGGGCAGCAATACGGCCAAGTGTGACGCCTGACGCACTTATCCGACCTACAGGTGTATCAAGCTGGTTATACTTCGGTGACTGTAAGAAATTGGATCAGGCCATGTCAGAAGTTGCCCACGCCACAGCCCCACTGACCGCCCCACCGGTCATTCGGGCTTTGCTCGCAAAACTCGCCATCAGCTACACGGAAGTCACCGAACATCCGGGCCTGAATCCTGCGCAAAAAGTCCAGGCCGTCTTGCTGGAAGACGCGGTGGGCGCCCTGATGGTGCTGTTCCCGCAGAACCAGCTGCTGGACCTCAACCGCCTCACCGAACTCACGGGTCGCCGCCTTACGGCCGTGTCACCGGATCGCGTCGCGCGCATGCTGGGCAAGCACGACCTGAGCCTGCTGCCGGGCCTGCCGGCACTCACCAGTTCGCCGTGCCTGTACGAAGGCAGCCTGCTCGACGAGCCGAGCCTGCTGGTGCATTCAGGCGAAGCCGGGCTGCTGCTGGAAATCGCCAGCGACGCCTTCAAGACCATGCTCACCAAGGCCAGCGCCGCCCAGTTCGGGGAGCCACTGAGCAACATCCGCCCGAACCTCGACCGCCCGAATGATGACCGTGAGGAAATCACCCAGGCGATGCAGGCGTTTACCGCCCGCCGCATCCAGCAACGCCTGGAAGCGACCATCGAGATTCCACCGCTGGCCGACACCGCACAGAAGATCATCAAGCTGCGCGTCGACCCCAATGCCACCATCGACGACATCACCGGCGTGGTCGAAACCGACCCGGCCCTGGCCGCCCAAGTGGTGAGCTGGGCTGCGTCACCGTACTACGCATCGCCGGGCAAGATCCGCTCGGTGGAAGACGCCATCGTGCGCGTGCTGGGTTTTGACCTGGTGATCAACCTGGCATTGGGCCTGGCCCTGGGCAAGACCTTGAGCCTGCCCAAGGACCACCCGCACCAGGCCACGCCGTACTGGCACCAGTCCATCTACACCGCCGCCGTGATCGAAGGCCTGACCCGCGCCATGCCTCGCGCCCAGCGCCCGGAAGCCGGCCTGACCTACCTCGCCGGCCTGCTGCACAACTTCGGTTACCTGTTGCTGGCCCATGTGTTCCCGCCGCACTTCTCGCTGATCTGCCGCCACCTGGAGGTCAACCCGCACCTGTGCCACAGCTATGTGGAGCAACACTTGCTGGGCATCAGCCGCGAGCAGATCGGCGCCTGGCTGATGCGCTACTGGGACATGCCGGACGAGCTGTCCACTGCCCTGCGTTTCCAGCACGACCCGACCTACGATGGGCAATACGCCGAATACCCGAACCTGGTGTGCCTGGCCGTGCGCCTGCTGCGCAGCCGGGGGATTGGGTCCGGGCCGGACGAAACCATCCCGGACGAACTGCTCGAGCGTCTGGGCTTGAGCCGCGACAAGGCTGATGAAGTCGTGGGCAAGGTGCTGGATGCCGAGGTGCTGTTGCGCGAATTGGCCTCGCAGTTCAGCCAGGGCTGAATCTGGCGCCTGTCAGATAGCTATCCAACTCGGTCGACCTGAAAGCCCTACTTCTTTTTCTTCGGCTTCAAATACTTGGTCAACCCCTGGAACCAGATCACCAGCGCCGGGTTGCCCTTGATCTGGATCGACTTGTCCTGAATCCCCGTCATGAACGCCAGTTGCTTGTTCTTCGCCTGCATCGTGGCGAAGCCATAGGCCGCATCCTTGAACGCAATGGCAAACGCCGGCGCCGGGTGGACACCCGAGCGGCTGGTGATGCGCTGGTCTTTGACGATGAAGTGACGGGCAACCTTGCCGTCGAGGGTCTGCAACTGGAACGCGAGGTCTTTGTCACCCAGCTGTTGCTGGAAGGCAGGATTGGTGCGGCTGGCTTTGCCCATCATCAGGCCCAGCACCCACAGGAGAAGACGAAATTTCATGCACACGGCCTCGGTGTAATTATTGAGTGGCCGCAGCAGTTTAACCAATTGCAAAAAGAACGCCACCGATCTTGCGCATTAGCGGAAGATCGGCTGGCGTTTGACGCTTATAGCAGCATGTTACTTAAACGTTAGGGCAAGGCACCGGCGCCCAGTCAACCAGGTTCGGATCGCGGCAAGTGCCTTCGATCTGCGCTTTACCGGCGCTGGCGACCTTCTTGCTTTCATCCTGCTTGGTCTGGGCGGTCTGGAAGGTTTTCTCGGTGCTTACCGCTTCTGTTGGTACGGTTGGAAGCGGTGGCTTTTTCGGTGGCTTGGTACCGGTACCTTTCTTCTTGCCCGGCGTTACAACGGGCGTTACATCGGCCTTGGCCACGGTGACCACGTCAGCACGCTGTACGCCGACCTGCTGCAGGTCTTTCTCGTAGGCCTGGGTGTAGTTGTTCAGGTCTTCGGCGGCTTTGCCGTTGACCGCCACGATCAGGTCATTGGATTCCTTCAGGCCCGAGACGATTTCCGCCAGGCGCTTGCGGCCTTCGGTGTCGTTGACGGTCTTGGCTTTGCGATCAGCCACCAACTTGGTGAATGCGCTCTGGTAGCACTGCTGGGACGCCCTGGCGTACGCGGTGCTGCGGTCGATATCGGAGGCGCTTTTGTTCACGTCAGCCGCATACGAGGCAATGCGCTGGTTGTCATCGGCGATCTGCTTCTGACGCTCGGTGTAGTAACCCGCTGCGCCGCCGGCCAGGGCCCCGCCCGCTGCACCGATGGCGGCGTTACGGCCACGTTTTTCCTTGTCGCCGGTCAGGGCGCCGAGCAGGGCACCGCCGGCCGCGCCGATGGCCGCACCGGTCACCACCGACTTGGTCATGTTCGAATCGGTGGCGCGCAAGTGCTGCACCGGCTCGTAGCAGTTGGGGTAGTACTCGACCTTGGTGCTCGACGCGACCTTGGAGGCCGGCGACGTGGCGCAGCCGGTCAGCACAGTGCTGAAACCGGCCGCGATCAGCAGCAAGTGACGCTTGGAAACCGCCTTACGGGAAAAAAGCATAGGTTGTGTTCTCTTCTAAGTTTGACTTGCCCAGCACGGCCACTGCCGCCTGAGTCCCTTCCAAGCTCGCCATACAGCCAGCGATCAGCGCTGACCGCTCGCTGCGAGCAATTCCTTCAAGATCGTCGCCGGGTCGGCCCGCTGTTGCTTACGGTAGTTGCCGACATGGCGAACGAACAGTGTTGCGCGCGTCACCAGGCTCTTGCCGAGCACAGGCTTGCGATCCAACTCTTCCTTGATCCGTTGAAACTGCGCCTGGATCACCGCATCGGTGTAACGCGTGCCGGTGGCCAGGTTGTCGATATAGATCGCCACCGCGCCATCGAGGGCGCTGCGTCCGTTCTCGATGGCCGTGGCAAACAGTGCCGCGCTGGCCTCTTCCTTGTTGTCCAGGGCCTGCTGGCGACTCTTCTGCAGGTTGGCCAGGCGGATGTTGTAGTTGCTGATGGTCTCGGCCACCAGCGCGGCCGACTGAATCAGGTTGCCCGCCGCTTCTTCGCGTTGCTGGGCGATCAGCGAGACATTGCGCTTGAGCTCTTCATTGACCAGCCCGAGTTCGGCCTGCAGCTTGGGGTCGACGCTGGCGGCGATGATGCTGTCCAGGCGCTTGGTCGGGTCCTGGGCGTCGTCGATGGCGTCGGTCAGCGAGGCCAGGCGGCCTTCTTTCTGCCACTGCGCAAACAACTCCTTGTAACGCGAGCGCGGCGCCGACAACGCGCCGATTGCCACGCGAAAACCCGTGGTCTCGTTGCTCTGCTCGGTGCCGTCGGCGGCGAACAGCGGGTATTCGCGGCGCATGCCGGTAAACAACGTACCCTCGCCTTCGAGATAATTGCCGCCCTTGACCACAAAACCGCCGTAGGTGCCCTGGCGACGACCGGCGTGCACCAGCTGGAAGGATTCCTGGACCATTTCCGCGGCGTTGCCGATCACGTCGAACATGCCGATGGGGTTGGGCAGCTTGGTACCGATAGGCATCAAGCGTGCGGCCTGGCCAGTACCGCCGGCGACCTGATTGAACACCGCGTAATCACCCAGCGGGCCATCGCTTTCACTGCCTTCGGTGCGGCGCGGAAACAGGCGCCCTTCCAAGTCCTGGCGGCTCACCGCCTGGCCACCGCGTGCGGCGAACTCCCACTCCACCTCAGTGGGCAGGCGCACGAAACCCAGGCCGCCGTCTTCCGCCGACGACCCACGACCGCTCACCGGCAGCAAATCGCGGTGGTATTTCATCAGCCAGGCGCTGTACACCGCCGAAAAGCGCTCGGCCTCAAAGCGCGACAGCTTCACCTTGGGCAAACGCCCGGCCATGCCGGTGGGCGCATCGCACGCCGGTGCCGGTTCGCCACTGGCCAGGGATTGCGCCTGGGCCATCACCTGGGCGTACTGGCGGGCGGTCACTTCGTACTTGCCGATGAAGTACAGCATGGGCTTGAGCGGGGTCTTGGCGTCGGTCTTCGGCATCAACGGCGCGATGACTTTGCTCCAGTCTTTCGGCAAGTCCTTGAGGGTGAACTGGCCGTTGATAAAGTCGCGGCGGTAGCCGGAGATAAATGACTGCTGGTAACCCGCCTCGCCTTCGGCGAAGGGGTAGCCGAGACTGATCTCGCGGTCATCCAAGGTCCCTTGGGCCAGCACGTAGGCGTAGCGGAACACCATAGTGCCTTCGCACGGCAGCGGCAGGCTGACGTCGTCGGGCAACGGCTTGGGGTTGTCGAGCTTGTCGCTCGCTTCATCGGCCATGGCCAGCGAGGCCAGGCTCAGCGCCACAACGGCGCCCAGTAACTTATACATCTCTGATTCCTTCAGAAGCCTGGATACGCGCCACTCGCCAACCGCCACAGGCTGCCGCCACGGCGCTGACGCCAAGGACTGCAACCAGGGCCAGGCCATAGTGACGCGCCAGCAGGTGGCTGGCGTGTTCGCCCGGCACCTGCACGAATAACTTGTTCAACGCGGCCTCGGCCAGGCCATACAGCCCAACGCTGAGTAAAGCGGCAAACCCTGCGCTGTACAGCGCCTGCAGCACCACAAACAATAACAGCGCGCCGGTGGAAAACCCCAACAGGCGCAACACCGACAATTCCCGGCGCTTGCGTGCCACAGCGGCCAACGCCCCGGCGAAGATCGCCGCAAACGCGCCCGCCAAGGCCAGCCCGGCGATGATCCAGAAGACGATCGACAGGTTGCGGCTCAGCGACTGCACCTGGGCGATCGTCTGTGCCTGGGTCGATACCAACAGATTCTGCCCGGCGAAAAATACCCGCAGCGGCTCCACATCGGCCAGGCTGCGCGCATACAAGCGAAACGCCGGATACACCCGCTGCTCGCTCACACCCACCTCGTCACCGGCCCAACCCAACGCCGGTACCGCACGGCCATCGCGGTAATCCTCCGCCGCTTCCAGCAATCTCAAATCGGCAAACAACCCATCCCGGGCGAAGGCTTCCAGCGGCAGCACCGCCAGTACCTGCAAGCGCGTGCGCTGGGCTTCTACACGCCCCGCCACTTGCCGCGCAAAGCTGGTCTCCAGCCAATCCCCAGGCCGCGCCGCAAGCTTCTCGGCAGCGGTGTGGCTCAGCACGATCCGGTCCAGGCCCCTGGGCATCGGCAGGCCGTTCAGCAGCGGATCACCCGCAGCGGTCGGCAGCATTTCCAGGGTCAGCGTGCCCACCTGCGCCGTCGCCGCAATCTGCCGCGTGCGCGGTAAGGCGAACGCCACATCGCTGCGCTGGCCGAGCTGTTCGACAAATGCGCTGCTGAATCGACCACCGCCCAGCGGAATAATTTCACGGGTGGCCGGATCGGTCTCCAAACGTTCGGTCAAACTGCTAACCAGTCCAAATTTCAGGCCGAACAACACCAGCAACGGCGCGATCACCGCCACCAGCGCCAACACCGAACAGGCCGACAGCCAGGCATCGTTGCGGTAATCCTGCCAGGCCAGGGACGCCACCAGAGGGATGCGCATCAGCACGCCTCCCCAAGGGTCGCGGTGACGCCGCCATCGGTATCGCGACGGCAACTGATGCGCCGCACCTGCAAGCCACTGGCACGGGCCAAGGGTTCGTCATGGGTGGCGATCACACAGGCGGCGCGGTGCTCGCGGGCCTGGGCCAGCAGGGCCTGCATCACGCGCTCGGCGTTCAGCGGGTCAAGGGACGCCGTCGGCTCATCGGCCAGCACCAGTTGCGGTGCATGGGCCAGGGCGCGGGCGCAGCTCACACGTTGGCGCTGGCCCACCGACAACGCGGCCGGCTTCTTGGCCAACTGGTCGCTGATCTCCAGCTGTTCCGCCAGGCGCGTCACGCTGCCATCGTCTTTCAACCCCAGCAGTTGCCGGGACAGTGCGATATTGCTGCGCACATCCAGAAAGCCCAGCAGCCCGCCGGTTTGCAGCACATAGCCCAAATGCTGGCTGCGCAGCGCGGCCAGGGTGGATTGCTGATCGGCGCGCCACAGTCCACCAATGTCCTGCCGGTTGAATTCGAACCGGCCCACCTGATCCGGCGCCAGTACCAGCGCCAACAGATCCAGCAAGGTGCTCTTGCCGCACCCGCTCGGCCCGACAATCGCCAACTGCTCCCCGGCACGCAGGTGCAGCGCCGGGATCACCAGGCTGTAACGCTGGCTGCCGACACCCCGGCTCTTGTGCACCGCGCTCAGGTTCAGCATTACGGCAGCGTCGACAACGGCACGCGGTACAACGCATCGCCCGGCTCGGCATCGCCGAAACGGACCCAGTTGGCCACGTCATTGTGGAAGGTTTCGTAGAGGCGGATTTTCGAATCCAGCTCGTCGATAAAGTCTTCCTGCTCGGCCACGCTCAACGACAACCACAGGTCCTGGGTCATGTTCAGCGACTTGCTGCGGTACGGCAGGCCTTCCAGGTATTCGCCGAGAATGCCACCGTCGGCCAGGTTGCCGCCCTTGCGCAGGGCTTGCGGGTCGCGGCTCATATAGGCGGAGGCGCTGGCGATTTCCTGGAAGAAATCCTTGGGCGAGGTCTGGGTCTTGCGCGCCGCATCGACGATCAGTTTCAGCGACTGTTGCAGGTCGTTGAGCTGCAATTTGGTCAGCATCACGCACACCTGGAACGCCGGCAGCGCGGGGTTGGTCAGGTCGCGGTCGGCGGTCCAGGCACTGACCAGCTGCGGCGCCTGGCTGGCGTTGCGGCGCCCGAGGAAGTCCATGTGCATGGCATAGCCGACCGCTGCGGATTTGTCCGCCAGGCTCGGCGCGGCACTCAGCAGCGGCACCGGTTGCGGGGTATTGCTGCGCACCTGATGCACGAGGTTGGCGAACACGCTGCCGATCTCGTCGACACGCTCGCCCAGCTTGCGCACATCGCCACCCGGCACCGGCGTGTACAGGTCGCCGATCTGCGGGTTGGCGTCGGCGGTGAGGGTGCGGTATTGGCTCTCGGCGCCGGCGTGGGTTTTCTTGCCGGCGTCGGTGCGCAGGTGCAGCGCGTAGATCTTGATCTGCTTGCCCAGCGCGGCCTGGCGCACTTCAGCTTCGTTCATCTGGGTGGCGGCAAACGGGTCGTTCTTGCGCAACGCCCCGGCATCGGTGACCAGCAGGATGATCCGACCGCCATAGCCGGACCAGTCCATGCCGTCCACGGCCTGCATCACCCCGGCAAACGCGTCCTCGTTGAAGGAGTGGCTGGACACGGTGGACGCCTTGACCTGGCGCGCCATGTCGAGGAAGCGTTGCGGGTCGCGGCCCTGGTCGAGGCTGATCAGGGTCTTGGCCACGTATTCCAGGCCTGGGGTTTTCTTGATGCTGCTCCGGAAACCGACCATGCCGAAGCTGACACTGTCCAGCTCGCCACGCTCGGCGATACGGGTTTGCAGCTCGTGCACGACGTCGCGGATCTGGTCGATGTAGGGCTGCATGGAGACCGTGGTGTCCACCACCAGCACCACGGCAGTGCGGAAGGCGTCGGCATTGGCGTTGATCACCGGGGTCGATGGTTTGGCCGCAGCGTTGCTGCCCGGGTCGATGGAGGCGACGTTAAGCAACTGCACCGGCTGGCCGTTTTCGTCGAAGCTCTCCTTGGCGTCGAAGATCGGCAACAGGTAGAACTGGTTCTGCGGCACCGCGCTGGCGGCCGGCTCCAGGGCCAGGACCTGGCCGTTGTCGTCGCTGTTCTTCTGCGCCTTGGCCAGCACGCCTTTGGCGGCGGCTGGATCGGCGAGCAACTTTTCCACTTCGCCGGATTGGCGCAGGAACATCACCGGCGCCCGGCCAGAACGCTCGGTGAATTTAAGCACGAGGCTTTGCTTCCAGTCGCTGACCTGGGCGGCCGGCAACCAGCCGTCGCTGCGGCCATCGGTGGCGGCACCGACGCGCACCCACGGGCTGCCGTCGACGTCTTTGCGCTGGTACACATACAGGACGGAGAACGCCGGCAGGGCCTTGCCAGGCGCGCTGCCGGCGTCATCCGACAGCTTGGCGCCGGGCTTGCTGAGGACGCGCTGGAACAGGGTCTTCTTGCCGGCCATCAATAACGGCCGTTGGCCGCCGTCCACTTCGGCGGCCGCAGTGGGCGTTGCCGGGGGCGCGTCGGCGGCCGTCGGTGGCTTGGCCTGAGGCACGACGGCAGCCGGCGGCTTGGCCGGTTCATCACTGCCGCTCAACCACCAGTAACTGCCGCCACCAATGGCCAATGCGACGGCCACCGCCACGGCGGCCAGTGCCAGCACCGGCCCACGGCGCTGCTCGGACACGGCCTTGTGCTGGGTCGGCGTTACCACCGGCTGGCGTACCGGTTGCGCCTGGGGCCTGTCGGTCGGGATGTCGATGGTGACCGGGGTCATGCCCGCCAGATCAAAACTCAGCGGGATCGGCAACGGCCGCACCAGCGTGGCCTCCGGCGAGTCCGTCGGCAGGTTATCCAGCGCCTGCAGCAACGCCGCCGCATCCGGGAAACGCTCTGCCGGGTCCTTGGCCAACAGCTTGCGCAACACACCCTGATAACGCCCGTGGTGCACCGGCAATTCCGGCAAGGGTTCGGTCAGGTGCGCCAGCGCGGTGGACAGCGCATCGTTGCCGTTGTACGGCAGCTTGCCGACGAGGATTTCATACAGCACCACGCCCAGCGCGTAGAGGTCGGCACGGCCATCGATCTCCTGACCCCGCGCCTGCTCCGGGCTCATGTAGCTTGGCGTGCCCACGGCAAACCCGGCCTGGGTGAATTGGGTGCGGTCGTCCAGGGACTTGGCGATACCGAAGTCCGACAGCACCGCCGTGCCATCGGCGCGGAACAGGATGTTTGCCGGCTTTACGTCGCGGTGCACCAGCCCCTGGGCATGGGCATAGCCCAGCGCCGAGGCGATCTGGCGGATCAGCGTAATGCCCTGCTCCGGCGTCAGGCCGGCGGCGATGCGCTCCTTGAGCGTGCCGTTGGGCAGGTATTCCATGGCCATGTAGTACAGCTCACCGACATTGCCGATGTCATGGATGGTCACCGTGTGCGGGTGGGACAGCCGCGCCAGGGTCTTGCCCTCGCGCAGGAAACGTTCGCAGAAGCTCGGGTCGGCCGCCAGCGCCGCCGCCATCACCTTCAGCGCCACCTTGCGCTCCAGGGAGCGCTGGGTCGCCAGGTACACGCTGGCCATGGCGCCTTCGCCGATCTCGCCGTCGATGTCATAGCCCGGAATCACAATGTTCATGCCGATACCTTCACGACGATGGCGGTGATGTTGTCCGGCGCGCCGCGGTTGAGCCCCAGGTGCACCAGGCTGCGCACGATTTCATCCGGCGCGTCGTGGCTGAGCACTTCGCGGATCTCATGGTCTTCGACGGTCTTGTTCAGGCCATCGCTGCACAGCAGGTAGCTGTCGCCGGGGGCGATCAGCAGGTCGACCACCGCCAGCTCCAGCTGGGCTTCCACGCCAATGGCGCGGGTGACGATGTTGGCGCGCGGGTGCACGCGGGCATCGGCTTCGCTGAGCAGGCCGCTGTCCTGCAGGTCCTGCACGTAGCTGTGGTCGCGGGAGATCCCTTCGAGCACGCCGTCGCGCAGGCGGTACAGGCGACTGTCGCCGGCCCACAGGCACACACCGCGCAAGCCGCGCGCGGCGAGCACCACCACCGTGCTGCCCATCATGGTCACGCCACGGTTGGCGGTTTCTTCACGCACGGCGGCGTTGATGCGGATCAGGTCATTGCGCAGGGCGGCCGAGTACTCGTCGAGGGAACGGCCCATCGGCACGCTGCGCAGGCTGTCGACGATCAGGCTGCTGACATAATCCCCCGCCGCGTGCCCGCCCATGCCGTCGGCCACCACCCACAGGCGGTTTTCCGGCAGGTCCAGGCACGCGTCTTCGTTGACCTGGCGAACCATGCCCACATGGCTTTTGCTCGCGGATTTGTACGTCGACCCCATCTACACCACACCTTCTTGTCCGAGCAGAAACTGCGCAAAATCGCAGGCGGCAGGCAAGCCCTGACACCGCAATAAACCAGGGGAAATCGTCTGCGAACCACGCCCCCACCACAGGCTCGCACCGTCGCAGGCCTGTTCGGCGAGCGCGGTCATGCGCTGGTGCGGCACGCTGGCCGCCACGCGCTGCAGGCCGGCGAAACGGCTGTCCACCGCACGCGGCTCGGTCGCCGGTAAGCCCAGGTCATCGAGGCCAGCGTTGAAGCGTTCAAACGTGGCGCCGGCATCCAGGGTGCTGAGCAGCAGCTCTTCAGCCCGCTCGAACCAGCTGTCCGGCCCGCCCACCAGGGACGCCGGGTTGATGTCGTGATCGAGCAAGATAACCACCGCCAGCGGGAAATAGCGCCCGACCCGGTCAATACTCGGCATCACCACGCCCGCGGCCGCGTCCGGCCCGCACACGCCGGGCGCCAGCACAAAGCGCCACAGAGGGCTGACCAGGTACGCATTGAGCCAGTCGGCGCCGAGGCTGTTCTGGCTGGCGAGCAACCCCGCCGCCAGCCAACTGTCCCACGGGCCGATAAAGCTCTGGGGCAAGGCACGGCTGACGAAATCTCCGCGACTGGCCAGCTTGCCGTAGAAACCCAGCGTCGTCATAGCCGCTCCGGCAGGCTGAAGCCACTGAGCACGCGGCTCTTGAACGGGTTGAAGGCGCTGTTGGCGCGCAACTCGTAGGCGATGCTCGCACCGTCGACGCGCAGGCGCAGGTTGAAGCGGTCCGGCGAGTTGCCGGCGGTGAGGTCCGACTGTTCCAGCAGGCGGAACCAGGCCCACGGCCCGTCGAGGGTCACGCCCGAGCGGCCACTGGCCGACGGTGGCATGATCGAGATACGCACCACGCCAATGCTGCCGGGGTTCGGCCATTGCATCGCCACCGGGCGGCTGGGGCCATGGTCGTAGCTCAATTGCTGGCCGTCGAGGTCGAGCAGGAACTGGGTGATGGTCGGGTCCATCGACACCGGCTTGAGTTCGAAACGTACGATCGGTTGGGTGCCACCGGAGCGGAAAAACGCATCGCGGATCGTCGCCGCGCGCTGGAAGGTTTGCAGCACGCCCGGCGCAATCCCGAGTTTCTGTGCCGCGCCCGGCTGCCAGCGCCAGGTCTGTGCCGAGGTGTCCACGTACGGCTGCAGGTATTTGCGGAAATAGTTGTCCATCACCCCGCCGACACCGAAGAACTGGCCGAAGTCATCCAGGGTCGCATCCCGCGCACTGCCCGGCGACATCGGGTAACGACCAGCCAGGGACTGGCGATACACGTTGACCACTTCGCTGACCCACGCCGCGTTCAGCTGGTTACGCACCCCGCCCATCATGCTGTTGGTGGTGGAGTTGACCACCGACTTGACCATGCCCTGCACCAGCGGCGGTTGGCGCTCGGCGTTCAGGCTGACCCGCGTGGCCGCAGCCGCCGCCTGGTTCTTCGCCTCGCCAAGCAAGGCATCGCCGCTGGCACCGACCATGGCGCTGACCTGCACATACAGCGCGTTCATGTCCGACAACAGGCCGTCGATGGCTGCCGGTTCGCCTTCGTTCTTGCTGACGATGCTGTTGAGTTCGGCAAAGTGCGCAGTCACCGGATCATCCGCCGCCGCCGGTGCATTGGCCGTCGGTTGCTCCTGGCCGAGCAGGCTGCCGAGGCGCTCCTTGAGCTTGTCGACGCCACCTTCCACCGGCACGCCTTTGGCGGCCAATTGGCGCTCTTCGGCTTGCAGATCGGTTTCCTTGGCCACGGCCACCAGCAGTTTTTTCAGCGGCGAACTCGGCCCGGAAATCACCCGCAGCACATCGGCCGCCTGGGCCACGCTGGTGATCGGCACAAAGTCGATGTCGGCGAGCAACGCATCCCATTGGCGCTGATAGTCCTGGAAATACAGGCGACGCACATCGGCGGCCAGGCTGACCACGTTCTGCTGATCGGCCTGCTCATGGCCCAGCACCCATTGCTCTTCAGCCAGGGTGCCGGTCTGGTTCAGGCTGCTCAGCAAAAACGCCTGGCGATAACCCTTGGCGGTGAAAAAGCCACTCAACGGCTCACCCAACGGCTTGCCGCTTTTACGGCTGAACACCAGCGCGGCATCGCGGCCAGCGGCTTCGTTGATACGGAAGTCCGGGATGCCTTCGGGCAGTTTCTGGCGTTTGACCCGGTCGTAGACGCGCTGGGCCACCGGCAGTTGTTGCAACTGGCGACGCAGATCGTCGATCAAGCGCGGGTCAAGGCGCGCACTTGGCGGATGGCGCTCGAACAGTGCCTGCAAGTGCCCGCTCAACGCCTGGCGCTGATCGGCCGGCAGGTCGCGCGGCAGGTTGCGGTCCCAGTCGAGGGCGATCCAGGCCTTGATGAAGTCCGGGTCGTAATGCTCGCTGTCGGCGAGCATCAGGTAGGCCTTGAGGCCTTCGTAGAGGAAGTCGGAGTTGCCGCCGCCGTGCAGTTGCTCCTCGATGCGCGTCACCAGGCGCGGCGCGAACACGGCGATCAACAGCTTGCGATAGACGCTGGCGGACTCGGCTTCGAGCATATCGCCCTGATATAGCCCCAGGCCTTCGGACCAGCTCGGCGAATCCCCCGCGAGGTTCTTCACCGCATTGAGCAGCGGCAGCACCGCGAGCACTTCACGCTGCGCCGGGCTGAGGTTCTGGACGGTCTGGCCCAGTGGCGCGACCTTCTGGTCGACCTGGGCGATATACGCCTGGTTGGCGCGATAACTCACCCACCACAGGCTGCTGACCACGATCACCAAGGCCACGGTGGCCGCGAGTACACCGCGTGCGATCCACGTGCGCCGACGCTCGACTTTCGGGTTAACGCCCACCAGTCCACGTTCGGCAAAGGCCACGGCGGTGAAGAGTTTTTCGATGAAGTAACTGCGCCCGGTGCCGCTCTGGCGCGCCAGGTGCTGGCGGTCCAGGTTCATGCTCTGGGCCATGGCGCCGATCAGGCGATCGATCGGGCTGCCTTCCTGGGTGCCGCTGGTGAAGTACACGCCGCGCAGCAACACGCGCTCTTCAAAGGCATTGGGCTTGAACACGCCTTCGAGGAAGCTTTGCAGGCAGTCCTTCAATGCGCCGAACTGCTGCGGAAAACCGTAGATCAGGTCGCGCCGCGCCGGGTCGCGCTCCTGTTGCAGGCGCTCCACCAGGCGTTCGTTGAGGCGCTGCTCGAGGCCGGCGAATTCGCTTTGCAGGTGCGCCAGGGGGCTGTCGCTGTTCTTGCCGTCGTCCAGGGCAAAGGTCATGCCCCAGACCTGGGCGCGTTCTTCCTTGCTCAGGTTGTCGAAGAACTCCATGAAGCCCGGCACCAGGTCGAGCTTGGTCAGCATCAGGTAGATCGGGAAACGCACGCCCAGTTGGGTGTACAGCTCCTGGATACGCAGGCGGATCGCCGCCGCATGGGCCGCGCGCTCGGCATCGGTGCCCAGCAGCAGGTCCGACAGGCTGATGGCGATAAAGGCGCCATCGATGGGCCGGCGCGAGCGCTGCTTTTTCAGCAGGTCGAGAAAGCCCAGCCAGGCAGCTTTGTCCACTGTCGAGTTGCTGTCCTGGGTGGTGTAGCGGCCGGCGGTGTCGAGCAATACCGCCTGGTCGGTAAACCACCAGTCGCAGTTGCGCGTACCGCCGACACCGCGCACCGCCCCGGCGCCCAACTGGGCCGCCAGCGGAAAGTGCAGCCCGGAGTTGACCAGCGCCGTGGTCTTGCCCGAACCCGGCGGGCCGATAATCACGTACCACGGCAGCTCGTAGAGGTTGCGGCGTTCGTCGCCACCGAGCTTGGCCTTTTTCAGCAGCGCCAGGGCCTCGTCCATGCGCTGGCGCAAGGTAGTAAGCTCTTCGGCGGTGGCCACGCTGTTGGGGTCGGCCGGGGTTTCGGCCGCCAGGCTGCGCATCACTTCGGCCGCTCGGCGCCGCGCCTGGATGATGCGGAACACGCGGTAGGCGATCCACACCGCAAACACCAGGATGATCAGCGCCCAACGCCGGCCTTCCGGCACCAGCACGTCGAGCAACGGCCCCACAAACCAGATGATCAGGCTCAGGGCGATCAGGCCCAGCACGGGGATCACCCAGCGAATCATGAAACTGAAAAACGCCTTCACTCGACGCCCTCCGCCAATACGGTGATTTCAACCCGACGATTGCGGGCACGGCCTTCGGCAGTTGCGTTGGTCGCCAACGGCTCGGTGTCGCTGCGGCCCTCGGCACTGAAGCGATCAGCCTGGCCGGTCTTGGCCGCGAGGATCTCCAATACCGACTTGGCCCGCGCTTCGGACAGCGCCCAGTTGGATGGGAAACGCAGCGTGGCAATCGGGCGGTTGTCGCTGTGCCCGGTGACGCGCACCTGGCCCTTGACCTTGCGGATGGCGTCGGCGATGCGCAGCATCAGCGGCTGGTAGTCATCGACGATGCTGGAGCTGGCAGACGCAAATAGCTCGTCGCCACGAATGGTGACCACGGAGCGGTCGACCTTGTCTTCCACCGCGACGCGACCGGCCTTGATGTCTTCCGCCAGGAAGCCGGCCAGACGCGGACGCTCGATCACTTTGGGTTGCGCCACGGGACGGTCGATGGCCTGCACCGGGATCTCGCCCAGGGCATGGATGTTCTTGAACACCGGCTCGGCCTGCGCCGCGAGCAGCAGGCGCAAGGTGAACAACAAGGCCAGCAACAACGCCAGGCCAATCGCCACGGCGATCCACGGCGGCATGAACTGCGCCAGCCGATCACGCGCGACGGTGACGCCACGCCAATGGGGCGACAGTTCGCGCTCGTGGTCACCGCGAGCACTGCGAATCGCCGCCGCCGTGCGCTCACGCAAGGCTTCCAACTGGCTGCGACCGTCATTCATCACGCGGTAGCGGCCTTCGAACCCCAGGCACATGCACAGGTACAACAGCTCCAGCAGGTAGAGGCGCTCCCGTGGGCTTTGCAGGCAGTGGTCGAGCAACTGGAAGACTTTTTCGCCCCCCCAGGCTTCGTTGTGCACCGTGATCAACAGGCTCTGCTTGCCCCAATCGCTGGTGCTGCCCCACGGCGTGCTCAACACCGCTTCATCGAGGGCGGTGCACAGCGCGTAGCGCGCCAGCAGCACCTCGTTGCGGGCCACGCCAGCGGCTTCGGCGCGTTCTTCGAACTGGCGCAGGTACGCCAGCAACTGCGCGCGCAGGCTGGCCGGCGCCGGGTGCGCGATGGTGTTGCGCAGGCGCGTCAACAGCGCCAACAGCGGGCCGGCGGCGCTTTCCAGCGGGTTCAGGCCCTGGCTTTTGCCGGTGAGGATCGGCGCGGCCGGCATCGACAGGGGGGTCGGCTCGGCACGCGCGGGTTCCGGCGCGCGGCCACCCGGGCGCGGCATGAACTGGGTGCGGTCGTCATCATTGGGATGCATCGCGGATTATCCTCGGATCGCCCAGAAGGCCAGGTTCAAGCCCGGGAACTGCCCGGCGATATGGAAGGCAAAACCACCGGAATTGCCCAGTTGCTGCCAATGCTCGCTGCCACGGTCCAGCTCGTAGTAGGTCGAGCCTGCGTGGTACGGCAGTTGGCGCGGCGCCACTGGCAACGGCAGCAAGGTGATGCCCGGCAGTTGCAGGTTGACCAGGTCGCGGATGTGCTCCACCGATCCGACCTTGCTCTGCTGGCCGAAGCGCGCACGCAGGGTTTCGCCGGGCACATCGGCACGAACCACGAGGATGAAGCTGGCGCTGTCGAGCAGGGTCTTGTCGGCCAGCATGGCCACGTGGACGCCGTAGGCTTTCTCGACAATCGGGATCGGCGTGGCCTTGCTGTCGATCAGCATCGACAGGGCTTCGCGCAGGGCCGCCATGACTGGGGCGAAGCTCAGGGCCAGGTCGTCGTGCTGGTATTGCGGGTATTCCTGGGGACGACGGCCTGAAGTGGAAAAGGTCGAGAACTCACCGGCCAGGCTGACCAGTTCGCTGAAAAAGCGCTCCGGGTGCAGCGGGCTCAACTGGCTGAAATGCTGGATCAGCGGCTGGGCGCGGTTGACCAGTTGCAGCAGCATGAAATCGGCGATCTCCGACGCACCGCCCGCCCCCGAGGCAACCACGCGGCCCGCCAGGGCTTCGCCGCGCTGGTGCAACAGGCCCAGCAGTTCGCTGCGAAACGCGCTCAATGGCTTGCTCGCGGCCACGTCCAGCACCGGCGGGATGTAGCTGTCGTCGAGGACCAGCGCACGGTCGGCGCGTTTTTCCTTGATGCGCACCAGGCCCACGGCGGCGTAGTCACTGATGCCGTCCTGAGCGGTCAGCAAGCGCAAGGCCCGGGAACCCACAGCCACCGGCGCGCGGTTTTCGAACGGCGCGTTGTCATCGCGCACTTCGCGCACTTGGCTCACGTAGCGCGCGGCTTCCAGGGCTTCGCCCTCATCCACGGTGTCGCGGGCCCCCGCGCGCTTGAGTGGCAAGGCCAGGTAGACCAGGCCATCGCGCAGGTTGTCGTCGATATTCAGCGGGCTGGGCGCCAGGTCATCCTGGGGAATGTTGAACGGCGTGCCGTCGGGCAACAGGCCGCGCGCCGAGACGATGGCCAGCTTGCCCTGGGCCAGCAGGCCCTGGTCGATCAGCAATTCGGAAAACCCCCAGGCGCCGGCGGACAACGGGCGACTGCGGGCGTCGATCAGGTTTTCCAGGTAACGGTCATGCTGCTGGAAGTGCTGCGTTCCGATGAACATGCCTTCCGACCAGACCACGCGATTGTTCCAGGACATGGGGAGCTCCGATTGCTTCTTATTGGGCAGGGCTGGATGGGGTGACCACAACGTCGGCGCGCACGGCACGCACATCGAGGCTGATCTGGTATTCAGTGTATTGGCGCGCCGGCACGTTGATCACCGTGCGCCATTGCGCGCGGTCCAACTCGCGATAACCCACCAGCAAGCCGATCTGGCGCGTGGAGGGGTCGAGGTCGCGCTGGATGCTCAGTTGCTGGCCGGGTTGCACCATGACTTCGTCCTGGTCCAGCAGGTCCAGGCCGAGGGTCGATTGCGCACGGTCGGCCAGGGCGAAATAATCGGAGCGGGCGAAGGTGGCGGCGTTCTTCAGTTCGAAAATGCGCACCCGCACCGGCGCGGCCTGGCCGTTGGCGCCGGGGTTAAGCCCGGCAATGGCGTGGAAGTGCAGCTCGACGGCGGCGGTGTCCACTTCAGCCTCAGCAGCCGTTTCGGATTTGACCGCGTCCTTGGCGCACGCGGTCAGCAGCAGCGCGGTGGCGACTGCGAGTAAAAACCTGGGAATCATCCTGCGTCCTCAATGACGTACTTAGCTATCCGTTAATCCGTAGGTTGCGGCGCGGTTTACCGACGCTGTCGCGCGCTGTGTTCTTCGTAGGCCCGGCTGAATTCACGGCCGAACAGGTCCTGGAAATCTTCCTGGGCCTCGCGGGAAATATTGCTGTAGAGCTCGGTGAACTGCTGCCAGTACTGGGCCTGGCGCGAGCCGGCGAACAGGTTCGACAGCCCGCCGGGCTTGCCCATGCGCTCTTCCAGTTGCGCCGGTTCAAAGCGCGTGAGCAGGTGCTTGATCGCTGCTTCCACCCCGGCCATCACCGCCAGTTGGTGGGCGCGCAGGTCATCAAAACTGTCGCGCACGGCAATGTCCGGCGCCATAAACGCCTGGTTACCGTGGCGAAGCAAAAGCAGTAACGCTTCGTCGGCATTCGGTGCGAATTTCAACGGATTGTTTTCGGCAGGCTGGATCATGGTCTGCTGCATGCGGAACTCGCCCTTGAGGCTGGCGCGGGCACGCAATACGTCGATCAGGCCTTCGACCATCAGGCGGTAGCTGCGGCCGATGTTTTCCATCTGCGCCTCCGCTTGGGCCTTGTCCAGGCGCAACTGGTCCAGGCCGGCACCGCGCAGGAAGGCCTGCAAGAGGTCGGGCTGCCGGGTGTCGGCTACAGGGGGCGCTGGCTCGACCACGGGTGGCGGCTGGATGATCGGTGCGGGTGGCGGTGGCGGAGGTGGCGGCGCACTGGCCAACGGCGCCGGCGTGTCGCCAAACAGGTCCCAGTCTTCGGGAATCACCGAGCCCGAGACCACAGGCGTCTCGACCACGGGTACCGCCACCGGGGTCGGCGGGCGGAAGTCGTGTTGTTCGCTGGGAACATGGTCGGCCACGGTGGGCGGCGGCACGGCGGTAGGGCTGAGGAAGTCGAACAGGTCCGGCAACGTGTCCATCGACGAAGCACCCTGAAATTGCGGGGCAATCACCGGCGTCGGCGCGGGCTTGTTCGCCACGGCCCCCATCAGGGCCTCAAAACTGTTCGGCGAATCACCGGCGAATGGCTGGCTGTCGATGGCCTGCACGTTGAAGTCGATCCGTGCCTGGATCTCGTAATCGCCGATGCGGATCAGCTCGCCATCCTGCAACAGCTCGCTGTTACCCCGGCGCAAACGGATGCCGGCGTTAACCAACTCCACACCGTTTGTACTGTTATCGGTTAAATAATAACGGCCATCTTTGTATTGAATAACGCAGTGCTGCGAAGACACCAGGCGCTCGGGGTCAGGCAATACCCAGTCATTATCCGAGCTGCGGCCGATAGCCATCGAGCCCTGGTTCATGGACTTTTCCGAGCATTGCCCGGGGGTAATCTTGTGATAACTAGTGATAGTCAAACACAGCGACATCTTGCCTCCTTGCTGATACTTCGCGCGCAGTCGACCCCAGGGACAGCGACGCCCGGGAGATCCCCATCAGGTCGTGCAATCGACCGTTCAAAACCTGCTGATGCCAGCATGATCGCTGATCTTAACTGGGCTCCATGACAAAAATCCTATGCCGGTGCGTCGTTCGACCCACCAGTCGCACAGGTTGTTAAGCACCGCACATCTGTCACAGAGGGCGAATAGCTTACCTTGACAAGGCATAAGTACTACACCAAAAATGCACAACTTCTTGAATACCAGTGATGGCACATTAGTGGCATCTTGCTTATATGACCAAGAAAACATGCAAAGTTCCTTGCGCAACTAATGCATGCATTGCCCGCCATCTAACGGGCCGATAGGGAGATCAATTTCAGTGGATGTGCCGTTGCTGCTCACCGCCGTTTCCGCGACTTCGCCCTGTGGCGAAGACATGGAATATGACGCGGATTTTCTCCAGCTGGAGCGTGATGCCAAGGGCCAACCCGAGCGCAGCATGGGCGATTCGATCCTGCCCGCCGAGCCGCCGGAATGGCGCAGCATCCAGCAGCAGAGCCTCGACTTGCTGCAGCGCAGCAAAGACCTGCGCATCACCCATTTCCTGTTGCAAAGCTCCCTCGCCCTCCAGGGTGCGGCCGGGCTGGCTGAAGTCCTTACGTTGATCAATGCGCTGCTGCGCGAATACTGGGCCGACCTGCACCCGCGCCTGGATGCCGACGACGATAACGACCCCACCGTACGCATCAACGCCCTCTCCGGCCTGACCAGCGACGCGACCATTCATCTGCTGCGCGAAAGCATCCTCACGCGCTCGCGCACCTTCGGCCCTGTGAGCCTGCGCGCCGCGCTGAACGCCAGCGGCCTGATGAGTTTCCCCGACGAACAGCTCGGCGCCCAGCAACTCAATGCCGCGTTCCTCGACAGCGACCCCGAACACCTGCAAGCCACCCGCGACGCCTTGAGCGCCGCACGCGCCGCCTGCGAAGCCATCGAGCAGCAGGTCAGCGACCAGGTGGGTTCCGCCCAAGGCGTGGACCTCAGCCTGTTGAAGCAACCGCTCAAGCAGGCGCTGCAGGTGCTTAATCAGTTTGTTCCGAACAGCGCTGCCAGCAGCGAGCCCGAGGCCGTCAGTGACGACAATGCCCCCTCGGTGGACTTCGCCGCTGCCCCCGCCGCACCTCGCCCCAGCGGCGACATCAGCAACCGTGATGACGTGCTGCGCAGCCTCGACAAGATCCTTGCGTATTACACCCGGCACGAGCCTTCGAGCCCGTTGCCGGTGTTGCTGAACCGGGCCAAGCATCTTGTGCACGCCGACTTCGCGGCCATCGTGCGCAATCTGATTCCCGATGGGATGTCCCAATTTGAAAACCTGCGCGGCCCGGACGGCGAGTAAGCCGCTCGACTGCGCAGTAACAACACCGTCGCTCAAGCGACCAGGAGCAGCAACGTGGCGAAGCAAAGTTCTCAGAAATTCATCGCGCGCAACCGCGCGCCTCGAGTGCAGATCGAGTACGACGTCGAGCTCTACGGCGCCGAGAAAAAGGTCCAGCTGCCCTTCGTGATGGGTGTGATGGCCGACCTCGCCGGCAAGCCTGCCGAGCCTCTTCTGCCTGTGGCCGACCGCAAGTTCCTTGAAGTGGACGTCGACAACTTCGACTCGCGCCTCAAGGCCATGCAGCCGCGCGTGGCGTTCCACGTACCCAACGAGCTGACCGGCGAAGGCAACCTGAGCCTGGACATCACCTTCGAAAGCATGGACGACTTCAGCCCGGCCGCCGTGGCCCGCAAGGTCGACTCGCTCAAGCAACTGCTCGAAGCCCGCACCCAGCTGGCCAACCTGCTGACCTACATGGACGGCAAGACTGGCGCTGAAGAAATCATCATGAAGGCGATCAAGGACCCGGCACTGCTCCAGGCACTTGCCAGTGCGCCTAAGCCTGCAGGGGACCAGTAATCATGACTGACAATACCGCCCGCGAAGGCGCCCAGAGCCTGGGTGCAACCGAGGAAACCAGCGAGTTCGCATCCTTGCTGATGCAGGAATTCAAGCCCAAGACCGAGCGTGCCCGCGAAGCCGTGGAAACCGCCGTGCGCACCCTGGCCGAACAGGCCCTGGCGCAAACCGACCTGGTGTCCAACGACGCGATCAAATCGATCGAATCGATCATCGCCGCCATCGACGCCAAGCTCACCGCCCAGGTCAACCAGATCATCCACCACCAGGATTTCCAGCAGCTGGAAAGCGCCTGGCGTGGCCTGCACTACCTGGTCAATAACACCGAGAGCGATGAGCAGCTGAAGATTCGCGTGCTCAACATCTCCAAGCCGGACCTGCACAAGACCCTGAAGAAATTCAAGGGCACCGCGTGGGACCAGAGCCCGCTCTTCAAGAAGATGTACGAAGAAGAATACGGCCAGTTCGGCGGCGAACCCTATGGTTGCCTGGTAGGCGACTACTACTTCGACCAGTCGCCACCGGACGTGGAACTGCTGGGCGAGCTGTCGAAAGTCTGCGCCGCCATGCACGCCCCGTTCATTGCTGCGGCATCGCCGACCGTGATGGGCATGGGCTCGTGGCAGGAACTGTCGAACCCGCGCGACCTGACCAAGATCTTCACCACCCCGGAATACGCCGGCTGGCGCTCGCTGCGTGAATCGGAAGACTCGCGCTACATCGGCCTGACCATGCCGCGCTTCCTGGCGCGCCTGCCCTATGGCGCCAAGACCGACCCGGTGGAAGCCTTCGCCTTCGAAGAAAACACCGACGGCGCCGACAGCTCCAAGTACACCTGGGCCAACGCCGCCTACGCGATGGCGGTGAACATCAACCGTTCGTTCAAGCACTACGGCTGGTGCTCGCGTATCCGTGGCGTGGAGTCCGGCGGTGAAGTGGAAAACCTGCCGGCCCACACGTTCCCTACCGATGACGGTGGCGTGGACATGAAGTGCCCGACCGAAATCGCCATCAGCGACCGCCGTGAAGCGGAACTGGCGAAGAACGGTTTCATGCCGCTGCTGCACAAGAAAAACACTGACTTCGCCGCGTTCATCGGCGCCCAGTCGTTGCAGAAGCCGGCCGAATACGACGACCCGGACGCCACCGCCAACGCCAACCTGGCCGCGCGCCTGCCGTACCTGTTCGCCACTTGCCGTTTCGCGCACTACTTGAAGTGCATCGTGCGCGACAAGATCGGTTCCTTCAAAGAGAAGGACGAGATGCAGCGCTGGTTGCAGGACTGGATCCTCAACTACGTCGACGGTGACCCGGCGCACTCCACCGAGACCACCAAGGCCCAGCACCCGTTGGCCGCCGCCGAGGTGATCGTGGAAGACGTCGAGGGTAACCCGGGGTACTACAACTCGAAGTTTTACCTGCGCCCGCACTACCAGCTCGAAGGGCTGACCGTGTCGTTGCGCCTGGTATCGAAGCTGCCTTCGGCGAAAAGCGCCTAACCCACGGATGAGCTGGCTCTTCTGTGGGAGGGGGGCTTGCCCCCGATAGCATCACTGGGGTGTGACTGACACACCGAGGTGCCTGCATCGGGGGCAAGCCCCCTCCCACACAAAAGCACTGCCCATTTGGAGTCACTCAAATTCAGTGGCAAGAGCCACACAGGGAGAAAACATGGCTGTTGATATTTTCATCAAGATCGGCGACATCAAGGGCGAGTCCATGGACAAGGCCCACAAGGACGAAATCGACGTGCTGAACTGGAGCTGGGGCATGGCCCAGTCCGGCAACATGCACGTTGGCGGTGGCGGCGGCGCGGGTAAGGTGAACATCCAGGACCTGTCGCTGACCAAGTACGTCGACAAGGCCTCGCCGAACCTGATGATGCACTGCGCCAGCGGCAAGCACATCGACAAGGTCAAGCTGACCGTGCGCAAGGCCGGTGGCGAAAGCCAGGTCGAGTACATGGTGATCAACCTGGAAGAAGTGCTGGTAACGTCCCTGAGCACCGGCGGTTCGGGCGGCGATGACCGCCTGACTGAAAACGTCACCCTGAACTTCGCCCAAGTGATGGTCGACTACCAGCCGCAGAAAGCCGACGGCACCAAAGACGGCGGCGCGATCAAGTTTGGCTGGAACATCCGTTCCAACACCAAGCGCTGATAGCCCTTAGGCCGTGGCTTCGCGCCACGGCACTACGGTCTCAAGTGCAGCCTTTTGTCCCTCTCGCAACCCGTCCGTGGAGCTGCTTTGGTGGTAACTGAAATCGCTTCCCGCGACCGTCTGCAACCGTCCCTGCTGGACCGGTTGACCGACGACGACCCAACCAATCCCAAGGAAAGCGCCGATAAACGCGTGCTGTCCCTGACCCAATTGAAAGCCTCGGTGCTGCGCGACCTGGCGTGGCTGCTCAATACCACGTCGTTGCTCGATGCCGATGCCACGCTGCACACACAGGCCGGTACCTCGGTGGTCAATTACGGCCTGCCGGCGCTGGCGGGCAACAGCGTTTCCAGCGTCGACATCAAGGCCCTGGAAGCCCTGATCTACCAGGCGATTGCCACCTTTGAACCGCGCATCCTGCGCCACACGCTGCGCGTCAAAGCCCGCGTCGGCCATGGCGAGATGAATCACAACGCCCTGAGTTTCGAGATCGAAGGCGACCTGTGGGCGCAGCCGGTGCCCTTGCGCCTGTTGCTGCAAACCGACCTCGACCTGGAATCCGGCCATGTGCGCGTAGTGAATGCCGACCAGCGGAGACGCCCATGAACCCGCGCCTGCTGGAGCTGTACAACCAGGAACTGCACCACGTGCGTGAAAGCGCGGCGGAGTTCGCCAAGGAATACCCGAAGATCGCCAGTCGGCTGACCTTGTCCGGTATGGACTGCGCCGACCCGTACGTCGAACGCCTGCTTGAGGGCTTTGCCTACCTCACTGCCCGCGTACAGCTCAAACTCGACGCCGAGTACCCGACCTTCACCCACAACCTGCTGGAAATCGCCTACCCGCACTACCTGGCGCCAACACCATCGATGACCGTGGTGCAATTGCACACCGACCCCGATGAAGGCTCCCTGGCCAGCGGCTTCCCGCTGCCGCGCGACACCGTGTTGCGCGCCGCCCTGGGCCGCGAAACCCAGACCTGCTGCGAGTACCGCACCGCGCATCCGGTGACGTTGTGGCCGTTGCAGGTCAGCAGCGCCGAGTACTTCGGCAACCCCGCCGCCGTACTCGGGCGCCTGGCCGCCAGTGAGCCGAAAGCCAAGGCCGGCCTGCGCCTGACCCTGCGCACCGGCGCCGAATTGCCGTTCAACAGCCTCGACCTGGACAACCTGCCGCTGTACCTCAGCGGTGCCGATGAGCAGCCGTTCCGCCTTTACGAACAACTGCTGGGCAACGCCTGCGCGGTGTTTGCGCGCAAGCCCGGTGGCGATTGGGTCGAACGCCTGCCCCAGGACGCGCTGCGCTCGCGGGGTTTCGACGACGCCGATGCGGCCATGCCGGTGGTCGCACGAGCCTTCCAGGGCTATCGCCTGTTGCAGGAATACTTCGCCCTGCCCCACCGTTTCCTGTTCGTCGAATTCGCCGAGCTGATCCGCGCGGTCAAGCGTTGCGACGGCCAGGAGCTGGAGCTGATCGTGCTGTTCGACCGTCACGAGCCAAGCCTGGAAGGCAGCGTCGGCGCAGCGCAGTTCCTGCCGTTCTGCACCCCGGCGATCAACCTGTTCCCCAAGCGCGTGGACCGCATCCACTTGTCCGACCGGGTCAACGAGCACCACGTGATCGCCGACCGCACACGGCCGATGGATTTCGAGATTCATTCGTTGAGCGGTATCACCGGCCACGGCACCGGGCCAGAGCAGCCCTTTTTGCCGTTCTATGCGGTCCGCGATCCATCCCGTTATGGCCGCGACCAGGCGTACTACACCGTGCGCCGCGAACCGCGGGTGTTGTCCAGCGACCAGCGCCGCAACGGCCCGCGCTCCACCTATGTGGGCAGCGAGACCTTTGTCAGCCTGGTCGACAGCCGCCAGGCGCCGTATCGCCACGACCTGCGCCAACTCGGCGTGACCGCGCTGTGCACCAATCGCGACCTGCCGTTGTTCATGAGCGTGGGCAACGGCAAGACCGACTTCACCCTGGCCGACAGCGCGCCGGTGTTATCCGTGCGTTGCGTCGCCGGGCCAAGCCGCCCACGCGCCAGCCATGCCCATGACGCCAAGGCCTGGCGCCTGATCAGCCAGTTGTCGCTCAACTATTTGTCCCTGAGCGAGCAAGGCCAGGGCGCGGCGGCATTACGCGAATTGCTGCGCCTGTATGGAGACAGCAACGACGCGGCCCTGCAATTGCAGATCGAAGGCTTGCGCGACGTCAGCAGCAAGGCCGTCACCCGGCGCCTGCCGATGCCCGGCCCGATTGTGTTTGGCCGCGGCCTGGAAATTACCTTGGAGTTCGATGAAAACGCGTTTCGCGGCACCGGCGTGTTCCTGCTCGGTGCGGTGCTGGAACGCTTCCTGGCACGCTACGTGTCGATCAACAGTTTTACCGAGACGGTGATCCGTACCACCGAACGCGGCGAGATCATGCGATGGAAAGCCAAGCCCGGGCGTCGTCCGACCCTGTGAGTACGTTGGATGCGATGCATCAGGAGCCCTGGGAATACGATTTCTTCCAGGCGTTGCGGCGTATCGAGTGCGAATCGCCCGAGCTGCCGCGCCTGGGCCATTCCCTGCGCCTGGCGGATGACCCGTTGCGCCTGGGGCAACAGGCCGATTGCACCTTCGCCCCGGCCACCCTGGCCTCGGTCGATCCCGGCGGCGACGGCAAACCGGCGCGGCTGGAGCAATTCTTCTTCGGCCTGGGTGGCCCCAACGGCCCGTTGCCGCTGCATATCACCGAGTACGTACGCGAGCGTCAGCGCAACAACGCCGACAGCACCAGCAAGCAGTTCCTGGACGTCTTCCACCACCGCCTGCTGAGCCTGTTTTACCGAGCCTGGGCCGAGGCGCGGCCGACGGTCAGCCACGACCGCCCGGACGATGACTACTGGTCCGCACGCCTCGCGGCCTTGAGTGGCCGGGGCATGCCGAGCCTGCTTAACCAAGGATTGATTCCGGACACAGCGAAGCTGCACTACAGCGGCCACCTGTCGGCACAAACCCGCTACCCCGACGGTTTGAAGGCGATCCTCGGTGAGTATTTCGGCCTGCCGGTGGAGATCGAAGAATACGTCGGCCAATGGCTGGAACTGCCCGAGCGCAGCCGCGTGGGCGTGAGCGCCCACCAGCTGGGGGTGGACTTCTGCCTGGGCAGCCACGTGTGGGACCGCCAGCATAAATTCCGCATCCGCCTGGGCCCGCTCAAGTTGGACGACTACATGGGCATGCTGCCCGGCAGCCAGCCGTTCAACGAGCTGGTGGCGTGGGTGGCCGAGTACCTGGGCCATGAATTGGACTGGGACTTGAACCTGGTTCTGCAACAACCCGAAGTACCGGCGCTGCAACTCAATGGCCAGTTCCGCCTGGGCTTCAACACCTGGCTCGGCTGCCCTGCGGTTGATGCCAACGACCTAATCCTGGCCCGGCATTACGCCGATCAAGCCACCACCTCAAGGAATCCAGAGCATGGGTGAAATCAGTCGCGCCGCACTGTTCGGCAAACTCAACAGCGTGGCCTACAAGGCCATCGAAGCCGCCACCGTGTTCTGCAAGCTGCGGGGCAACCCGTACGTGGAACTGGCCCACTGGTTCCACCAGTTGCTGCAACTGCAGGACTCGGACCTGCACCGCATCATCCGCCAGTTCAACGTCGAGCCGGCGCGCCTGGCCCGAGACCTCACCGAAGCCCTGGACCGCCTGCCGCGTGGCTCGACGTCGATCACCGACCTGTCGTCCCACGTGGAAGAGGCGGTAGAGCGCGGCTGGGTGTACGGCAGCCTGATGTTCGGCGAAAGCCAGGTGCGCACCGGTTACCTGGTGCTGGGCATCCTCAAGACGCCAAGCCTGCGCCATGCGCTGCTGGGGTTGTCCTCGGAGTTCGACAAGATCAAGGCCGAAGCCCTGAGCGAGCGGTTTGACGAATACGTCGGTGATTCGCCGGAAAACGCCCTGACTGCCAGCGACGGCTTCAATGCCGGCGCGGTGCCGGGCGAGGCCAGCGGCGCCATGGCACCGAGTGCGATGGGCAAGCAGGAGGCGCTCAAGCGCTTCACCGTTGACCTCACCGAACAAGCGCGCAGCGGCAAGCTCGATCCGATCGTGGGCCGTGACGAAGAGATCCGCCAACTGGTGGACATCCTCATGCGCCGCCGCCAGAACAACCCGATCCTCACCGGTGAAGCCGGCGTCGGCAAGACCGCCGTGGTCGAAGGTTTTGCCCTGCGCATCGTCGCCGGTGACGTGCCGCCCGCACTCAAGGATGTGGAACTGCGCAGCCTCGATGTGGGCCTGCTGCAAGCCGGCGCGAGCATGAAAGGCGAGTTCGAACAGCGCCTGCGCCAGGTCATCGAAGACGTCCAGGCCTCGCCCAAGCCGATCATTCTGTTTATCGACGAAGCCCACACCCTGGTGGGTGCCGGTGGCGCTGCCGGCACCGGCGACGCGGCCAACCTGCTCAAGCCGGCCCTGGCCCGTGGCACCCTGCGTACCGTGGCCGCGACGACCTGGGCCGAGTACAAGAAGCACATCGAGAAAGACCCGGCCCTGACCCGCCGCTTCCAAGTGGTACAAGTGGCCGAGCCGTCGGAAGACAAGGCGCTGCTGATGATGCGCGGCGTGGCCTCGACCATGGAGAAGCACCACCAGGTGCAGATCCTCGACGAAGCCCTGGAAGCCTCGGTGAAACTGTCCCATCGCTATATCCCGGCGCGTCAGTTGCCGGATAAATCCGTGAGCCTGCTGGACACCGCCTGTGCCCGCGTCGCCATCAGCCTGCACGCGGTGCCGGCCGAAGTGGACGACAGCCGCCGCCGCATCGAAGCCCTGGAAACCGAGCTGCAAATCATCGCCCGCGAGCATGCCATCGGCATTGCCATTGGTGCGCGCCAGAGCAACAGCGAAGCCCTGTTAAGCGCCGAGCGTGAGCGCCTGGCGACCCTGGAAAGCCGCTGGGCCGAAGAGAAAGCCCTGGTGGATGAGCTGCTCGCCACCCGTGCAACCCTGCGCGAAAAAGCCGGCGTCGTGGACAGCGGCAACGATGAATTGCGTGCGCAACTGGTCGACCTGCAACAGCGTCTCACCGCGCTGCAAGGCGAAACCCCGTTGATCCTGCCGACCGTGGATTACCAGGCCGTGGCCTCGGTGGTCGCCGACTGGACCGGTATCCCGGTGGGCCGCATGGCCCGCAACGAACTGGAAACCGTGCTCAACCTCGACCAGCACCTGAAAAAACGCATCATCGGCCAGGACCACGCCCTGCAGATGATCGCCAAGCGCATCCAGACCTCCCGCGCCGGCCTCGACAACCCGAGCAAGCCGATTGGCGTGTTCATGCTGGCCGGCACCTCCGGCGTGGGCAAGACCGAAACCGCCCTGGCCCTGGCCGAAGCCATGTATGGCGGTGAGCAGAATGTAATCACCATCAACATGAGCGAGTTCCAGGAAGCCCACACGGTGTCGACCCTCAAGGGCGCGCCTCCGGGCTATATCGGCTACGGCGAAGGCGGCGTGCTGACCGAAGCGGTGCGACGCAAGCCCTACAGCGTGGTGCTGCTGGACGAGGTGGAAAAAGCCCACCCGGACGTGCATGAGATCTTCTTCCAGGTGTTCGACAAGGGCGTGATGGAAGACGGCGAAGGCCGGGTGATCGACTTCAAGAACACCCTGATCCTGTTGACCACCAACGCCGGTACCGAGCTGATCTCCCAGGTCTGCAAGGACCCGGCGAACATCCCCGAGCCGGAAGAAATCGCCAAGGCCCTGCGCCAGCCATTGCTGGAGATCTTCCCGCCCGCCCTGCTCGGCCGCCTGGTGACGATCCCGTACTACCCGCTGAGCGACGAGATGCTCAAGGCGATCACCCGCCTGCAACTCAACCGCATCAAGAAGCGCGTGGAGACGACCCACAAGGTCGCCTTCGACTACGACGACGCCGTGGTCGACCTGATCGTCTCGCGCTGCACCGAGACCGAAAGCGGCGGGCGCATGATCGACACCATCCTCACCAACAGCCTGCTGCCGGACATGAGCCGTGAATTCCTCACGCGCATGCTCGAAGGCAAGGCATTGGCGGGTGTGCGCATCAGCAGCCGGGATAATGAATTGCACTATCAGTTCAACGATTGACCTGAAGAAACACAATCTAAATGTGGGAGGGGGCTTGCCCCCGATGGCGGTGAATCAGTCACCAATGCATCACCTGACACACTGCTATCGGGGGCAAGCCCCCTCCCACATTTGGACTGGGTTCCTTCAGTTATTAGGGTACTTCGATGTTATTCAACCAAGCCTCACGCCTGGCCAAGATCACCAGCCCCCTCGGGCCGGATGTGCTGCTGCTCAATGAAATGGGCGGCGGCGAAGAGCTGGGCCGCCTGTTCAACTATGAGCTGCAACTGACGTCCCTGGACGCCAACATCGACCTCAACCAGTTGCTCGGCAAGCCCATGAGCGTCGGTCTGCAACTGGCGGACGGCGGCGAGCGGCACTTCCACGGCATCGTCGCGCGCTGCAGCCAGAACATCGACCAGGGCCAGTTCGCCAGTTACCAGGTGACGCTGCGCCCGTGGTTCTGGCTGCTGACGCGCACCTCGGACTGCCGGATTTTCCAGAACCTGAGCATCCCGCAGATCATCAAGCAGGTGTTCCGCGACCTGGGGTTTTCCGACTTCGAAGACGCCCTGAGCCGGCCGTACCGCGAGTGGGAATACTGCGTGCAGTACCGCGAGACCAGCTTCGATTTCGTCAGCCGCCTGATGGAACAGGAAGGCATCTACTACTTCTTCCGCCACGAGCAGGACCGCCATGTGCTGGTGCTGGCCGACGCCTACGGCGCCCACACCACGGTGCCGGGCTATGCGTCGATCCCGTACTACCCCAAGGACGAGCAGCAGCGCGAACGCGACCACATGCACAACTGGCACCTGGCGCAGGAGGTGCAGCCGGGCTCGCTGGAGCTCAACGACTACGACTTCCAGCGCCCCAGCGCCAGCATCGACGTGCGTTCGGCCATGCCGCGCCCGCACACCGCCGGCGACTATCCGCTGTACGACTACCCCGGTACCTACGTGCAAAGCGCCGACGGCGAACACTACGCGCGCACCCGCATCGAAGCCCTGCAAACCCTGCATGAACAGGTCGAGTTCGCCGGCAATGCCCGTGGCCTGGGTTCCGGCCACCTGTTCAGCCTCACCGGCTTCAGCCGCCAGGACCAGAACCGCGAATACCTGATCATCGGCTGCCGCTACTACATCGTTCAGGAAAGCCTGGAAAGCGGCGGCGGTTCGGGTTCGGCGCAGTTCGAAAGCAGCCTGACCTGCATCGACGCCCAGCAAAGCTTCCGCCCGCTGGCCACAACCCACCGCCCCATCGTCAAAGGTCCGCAGACGGCATTGGTGGTTGGCCCCAAAGGCGAGGAAATCTGGACCGACCAGTACGGCCGCGTGAAGGTGCACTTCTACTGGGACCGTCACGACCAATCCAACGAAAACAGCTCGTGCTGGATCCGCGTGTCGCAATCCTGGGCCGGCAAGAACTGGGGCTCGATGCAGATTCCACGGATCGGCCAGGAAGTGATTGTCAGCTTTCTTGAAGGTGATCCGGACCGCCCGATCATCACCGGGCGGGTATACAACGCCGAGCAGACCGTGCCCTACGACCTGCCGGAGAACGCGACCCAGAGCGGCATGAAGAGTCGCTCCAGCAAGGGCGGCACGCCGGCCAACTTCAATGAAATCCGCATGGAGGACAAGAAGGGGTTGGAGCAGTTGTATATCCATGCCGAGCGTAACCAGGACATTGTTGTCGAGGTGGACGAAAGTCATTCCGTCGGGCACGACCGCAATAAAAGTATCGGCCATAACGAGACGGTGACCATCGGCAACAACCGCCTGCGCATCGTCAAGCAGGAAGACATCCTCTCGGTGGGCCAGAGAAAGACCGACAGCATCAGCCAGAGCTACGTCATCGAAGTGGGCGAAAACCTGCGCCTGGTCTGCGGTGAAAGCATCCTCGAGCTCAACGCCAGTGGGCAGATCAACCTGACCGGCGTGAACATCAGCTTCTATGCCAGCGGCGATGCCGAGTTCAATACCGGCGGCGTGCTGCACCTGAACAACGGCGGCGGCCCTGGCGCCACGCCCGACGGCCAAGGCCAAAAAGGCGCCATCGACGCCAATATCAAAGCCGCCTTCCCCGCGCCTAAAAGCTCTTGACGAGATCTGTTTGCCATGACGTACCGAATAAACGAATTCCAGCTTCAACTGCCCGCCGCCGAGCTGCAGGACGCTTCGATCAACATCCTCAAATTCCCCGAACTGGGCACATCCTTGATCATCAGCCGCAGCCTGCTGGCCGACGGCGAAACCCTGCACAGCAACTTCAACGACCAGCTCCAGCGCCTGGAAAAACAAGTGCAGGATTTGCGCTACCAACCGGGTGTCGATGTGCGTTTGGGCGCCGCGCAGGAGGTGGAAGGCATCGAGCTGCGCAGCCAGTTCAACAAGGGCAATGACAAGGTGTTCCAGTATCAGCTGGCCTTGGTGATACCCGGCACGCGCAAGATGCTCGCCTTGAGTTATGTGAAGGCGGACACGCTTGGGGATGCCGAGGCGGCGCATTGGGCGTTGATTAAAAATTCGCTGTCGTTCGACGCTATTTCCTGATGAGTTGCTTGTATGTCTGACGCGTTATGGGCTGCCCGGATGGGCGATGCGCTGACCCACACCTCCATGATGGCCGACATTCTTGGCGGTGTGCTGGAGGTGGCGGCCAACGTGGCGATCACTGCTCTGGCGACTGCTGCGGTGGCGGCGGCGATTGGTGTGACGGTCGCTACTGCCGGCATTGGTGGCTGCATCCTCGGCGCGGTAGTCGGCATTGTCGTCGGCATGGCCATGAGCAAGACGGGGGCCGACAAGGGCCTCAGTAAAATGTGCGAGAGTTTCGCCAACGCGCTGTTTCCACCGGTGGTGGAAGCCACGATTGCGGTAGGCTCGGCCGACACTTTCGTCAATAGCATCCCCGCTGCGCGTGCGGCAGGCTCCATTCCCTCGCATGTGGCGCCCGCAGGCACGGAGCTTGAACTCCCGCCGCCGGAACCCGACACCGCGCCACAAGCCGAGCCTGGCTTCCTGGATATGGCCGAGGGCTTCTTCTCGCAGCTATGGCGGCCGACCGTCGCCACGCCCGCGCCTGGTGTCGTTCCAGCCCTCACCGATATGGTCCTGTGCGCCCGTCATCCGCCGATGCCCCCGCAACTTCTGGCGGAGGGTTCCGACAAAGTCACCATCAACGGCCAGCCCGCCGTGCGCAGTGGTGACCGCAGCATGTGCGACGCGACGGTAGTGTCCTCGGGCCTGATCTCGCCGAATGTCACGATTGGCGGCGGTACGGTGGTGGTACAGGAGATTCGCAGCGGGAAAACCCCAGGCGTTGGGTTGGCGATTGAAGCGTTGATGATGCTCAAAGGCGCCAGAGGCAAAACACTGAGTAATTTGCCGTGCATGTTGCTCAGCGGGGTGACGTCGTATGCGGTCAGCCAGGCTATGGGCGCTGCGGCCAATGCGACGATGGGCTCTCCCAACCCGGTACATGCAGCGACGGGGGCGAAGGTGTTGGGTGGCGATACGGAACTGGACTTCGTATTGCCGGGCGTGTTGCCGATTGATTGGCAACGATTCTACAACAGTCGGGATGAGCGCCGAGACGGGATGTTTGGCGCAGGCTGGAGTGTGCCTTATGAAATCCGCGTCGAAATCTTGTCGCACCCGGAGGGTGGCGAGGAGCTGATTTACACCGACGAACAGGGCCGGCGCATCAACCTCGGTTCTATCCCTCCAGGTTACGCGATGTTCAGTCCGGGTGAGGGCTTAAACATCCGAAGGCACCGTAACGGGCAATTGTTGATCGAAAGCAACAACGGGCTGTATCGCCTCTTTGACACCACCGCCGACGAGGCCCATGTATTGCGGTTAAGTCAATTCGGCGACCGGAACGACAACCGTATCTACCTCGACTATGACCAAGCAGGGCAACTGATACGACTGCGCGATACCTTTAATCAAGTACAGGTAGAGCTGATCCAGGAGCAGGGCCGCGTCATCCGGATAGAGCGGCTCTATCCCGATCAACATCGAGAGACGCTAGCGAGCTATGGATACGACGCTGTCGGCGACTTGACAGAGGTCCGCGACGCTTCGGGACACACCAGTCGGCGCTTCGCGTACGACGTCAGTCGGCGGATGGTCGAACACCAACTACCCACCGGCCTATGCTGTTTCTACGAATGGGGGTTAGTCGGAGGTGTTGAATGGCGTGTCGTTCGTCACTGGACAGATGAGGGAGATGAATACCATTTCAACTATGATTTGGATGCTGGCGTTACATGCATCACCGACAGCTCGGCGCGCACCAGCACAAGAGTGTGGAACGCTCAGCACCAGATCATTTCGTATACCGACAACCTCGAACAGACCTGGCTGTTCGAGTGGAACGACGAACGCCAATTACTGAGTGCAACCGACCCTGAAGGGGGGCGGTATACCTGCAGCTACGATGATTCCGGCAATTTGATTGGCGAAGTCGACCCGCTTGGTCGCAGACCGTCATCAATATGGCTTGAGCATTGGGCATTGCCGGTGGTGGAGACTGATGCAGGAGGACACAGCTGGAGATACCAGTACGACCAGCGCGGTAACTGCACTCGCGAAACCGATCCACTCGGCAACATTACCCAGTATCGCTATGACAACCGTGGTCAAGTCGTAGAAATCATCGATGCAATCGGTAAAAGCAAAAAACTCCGGTGGAGTGCCTTGGGGCAACTCATAGAGCGTGTCGATTGTTCTGGCTACTCGACCCGATACAGCTACGATGAGCGAGGTTTCCTCCAAACCATCATTGATGCGCTCGGGGAGCGTACCCAATTCAACTATGACATACAGGGTCGCTTGCTCAGCAGCCAGTTACCGGACGGGCGTCGCGCCCATTATCATCGTGACGCCAGTGGTCAGTTACAGGGCTTCACGGATCCCGATGGGCACACCACGTATTACCGGCACAATCGTCGCGGACAAGTCCGTCAACGTACGGATGCACATGGGCGACAGGTGTTTTTCAGCTACGACATCTACGGTCGACTAACAGCACTGACCAATGAAAACGCCGAAAGCTATCGATTCATATGGGACGCTGGCGACAGATTGACTGAACAGCACAACCTTGATGGCAGCATACGCCGCTACCACTATGGGGCGTTGGACAAGGTCTCTGCGGTTGAAGCCATTCCCGCGCCCCACGGCAGCGGTCTTGCGCTGGTATTAAACCAGCCTGTCCTGCCCATTGTTCATAATCTGGAGCGCGATGCCGTTGGGAGACTCATTACCAAAACGACAGACGATGCTCGCACGGAATATCAGTATGACGCAGTCAACCGACTGACTACGGTCACCATGACTGATAACGCCGAAAATGTGCAGACACTGAATTTTGTCTACGACGCATTGGGCCAACTGAAAGAAGAACACAACACCGCAGGGACGTTGCGCCATAGCTATGACGAGTTGGGCAATCTGATCCAAACGCAGTTGCCTGACGGCGCCTGGGTCAATCGTCTGTATTACGGCAGCGGGCATCTACACCAGATCAATCTAGATGGCCGAGTTATCAGCGACTTTGAACGTGACCGTCTGCATCGCGAAATATCGCGCACTCAGGGCAGTCTCATCACCCGTAGCGAGTACGATCGCAGTGGTCGACTTCGCTCACGTAAACGCAGCCTTGCCGAGCAACTGTCACCGCTCAGGGCAGGTGACGGGCGACACTTTGAGTACGACCCAGGGGACAATTTGATTGGCCGCACGGATCAGCACGCCAGTGGCCATCACCGCAAGTTGTTGCACTATGACGCCACCCAACGAATCATTGCCAGCCAGGACAACCTCTACGGGCAAAACGAAACCTTTGCCTATGACGCCGCCGCAAACCTTCTCGATAGCCCCATCGCTGGTGCCGGCCTGGTGGTGCATAACCAACTGCTGACTTATCAGGACAAGCGATATCGTTACGATGGTTTTGGCAGAGTGATTGAAAAACGCAGTGCCGCCCGAGGCATTCAGCGCCTGAGCTACGACGCCGAGCATCGCCTGATTGAAGTCAGAAATCAGGGCAGTACCGGTGAGACTGTCGTACGCATGCGCTATGACCCAGTGGGTCGCAGGATCAGCAAGAGCGAGCACGACAGCAATGGCTACCTGCTCGGGGAGACACGATTCACGTGGGGCTGCCTGCAATTGCTGCAGGAACACCGTAACCATCAGTCCAGCCTTTATCTCTATGAGGGCGACGACTATCAGCCACTAGCCAGGGTAGACGGCGTCGGTGCGTTGGCCAAAGTCCGCTATTACCACAACGACTTGAATGGACTGCCTGAGGTGTTGACTGAGACAGACGGGCATATCGTCTGGGAAGCGCAATACCGAGTCTGGGGTAATGCCGTTAAAGAGGTTCGAGAGCCCTATTACATTGAAGACCAGAATCTCAGATTCCAGGGTCAATATCTGGACAGAGAAACTGGGTTGCACTACAACACTTTCCGCTTTTACGACCCTGACATCGGCCGATTTACCACTCCGGACCCCATTGGCCTGAAAGGGGGACTCAATCTCTACACCTATGCCAGGAACCCGATCAGCTATGTAGACCCGCTTGGACTCACACCTGCCAATGCCCCGGGCTACCACGTGTACGGTCTATACGACCTGGATATCCATGGAAATACGGTGGGTGATCCTTACTACGTCGGGATAACCAACGACATTGCGCGCAGAACGAGTGAACATGAGGCCTCAGGCCGATTGACGAAAGACGACAGCACCACAGGTCTGCGGCGCATTGAGAAAAATGTCACATACGGCGAAGCCAGGGGTTATGAGCAGGCATACATAGAACGCTACGGGACAAGGACAGGTGAAATAGGCGCCGCAACCTCCCAAAGCAACAGGGGAAATAAATACAATTCCTTCGATCACGACAATACAACTCGCGCTCGGGACAGGCATCAGTACTTCCAAGACGCCTATAACCGAAAAAAATCCAGCCTCATTGGCAAGGGAGGAAAGTGCTCATGAATGCCCTAACGTTTTTTGGCTGGGATAAAAAGCCCCGGACAATGCTTCGCGCTATCAAGCCTGGCGATATTTTTTGCTTCAAATTCACGGAAGATACCTTCGGTTTTGGACGAGTACTGTCCACCATGGACGAAGGTCACTGCGCCGAGATTCTGGACTTCTTTTCCGCCGAACCTATTATCTCAGAGCAACAATTGACGGATGCCAAACGCGTATCACACCCGATACTACTGAACAGCTACGGACTGTTTGATAAAAAAAACTCGGGGGAGTGGAGAATCATCGCCTCAGAGCCTGGCTACAAAGCCCAGAATATCGAAGGTTTCTACTTCATCTACGGGGTTCCCGGGGACCTGAAGAAAATCGATATCCTAGGTAATGACAGCCCCGTGTCGGATGTCCAAGCAAAAGCTTATCCAAGCTGCGTACCGAAAAGTGACGCGCATGTGAAGTCCTTTATCTCGCTGCACAAGACATCAGCCCCTCCAGCTAAAAGCTGACGTCATCAACAAAAAATGGGCACCCGACCCAGTCGGCGTGCCCATTTTCCTACCTCCCCGCCCCATGTCGAGACGGCACTGCTTACGCGTTAACGGTGTCTTTAAGCGACTTGCCCGGCTTGAACGCAACGGTATTACTGGCCTTGATTTTCACAGGCTCACCGGTCTGCGGGTTTTTGCCGGTGCGGGCGCCACGGTGGCGTTGCAGGAAGGTGCCGAAACCCACCAGGGTGACGCTGTCCTTGCGGTGCAGGGCGCCGGTGATTTCTTCGAGAACGGCGTTGAGGACGCGGTTGGCCTGTTCTTTGGTGAGATCCGCTTTTTCAGCGATGGCGGCTGCGAGTTCTGGTTTACGCATATGTGAAGCCTCTTTGACGGTTTTTTGTTGTTATGTCCGTGCTGCTCGTCTGTGGAGCAGCGCCCAAAGCGCCGCAGGCTCTACTCTGCGGCAGACGGGAGTGAGGATGGCATGCCCTCGCACGCTCCGCCAGTCTCGCTGCGACCTTTCTCGGGGGAAAAACGTGCTTATTCCGACAGAACGACCGGTATTTACGCCAGCAACGGCGGAAGTTCTTTGTTGAGGGCAAGTTTTTCCATCACGGCGCTGCCGGTCAGCGCGTAACCCAGCAGGCGGCCGCTGGCGTCGCGGCACAGGGCCTTGATGTCGGCACCCTGGCCTTCGACGCTCCACACCCCTTCGGTGCCCCGAGGCGGCGGGGAAACCACCAGCGGGCAGACCGGGGTTTTCACGGTGACCGGCATCGGGCCGTAGCTGACAGCCGTGGCGTTGCCGGCCAGGGTCTGGGCCAGGGCACGGGCGCAGCTCATCAGCGGCATGACGTACAGCAGGTTGAGGCCATCGACCTCGGCGCAGTCGCCCAGGGCGTAGATATTGGCGTGGGAGGTCTTGAGGTGGCGGTCCACCATGATCCCGCGGTTGGTCTGCAGACCGGCGGCGGCGGCCAGGTCGACACGCGGGCGCAGGCCGATGGCCGAGACCACCAGGTCGCAGTGCACCACTTCACCGTCCGACAGATGCGCTTCCAGGCCGTCAGCGCTGCGTTGCAGGCGGTTGAGCACCGGGCCCAGATGGAAACGCGCCCCCAGCCCTTCCAGGCCAGCCTGTACCGCTGCGGCCGCCGCCGGGTGCAGCAGGGTCGGCATGACTTGCTCGCACGGCGCCACCAGGTCGATTTCATAACCGCCGAGGATCAGGTCGTTGGCGAATTCACAGCCGATCAGGCCGGCGCCGAGCAGCAGCACACGGCGCTTGCCGACAGCGGCGGCGCGAAAGCGGGCGTAATCTTCGAGATCGTTGATCGGGAAAACCAGCTCAGCCGCATCACCTTCGACGGGGACACGCACGGTTTCTGCGCCCCAGGCCAGGACCAGATCACGATAGACCACCGCTTCTTCACCGATCCACAGGCGCTTGTGGCCGGGGTCGATGCCGCTGACACGGGTGTGGGTGCGCACTTCGGCCTTGAGTTGCTCGGCCATGGCGCCGGGTTCGGCCATGCTCAGGCCATCGGCTTCCTTGTTCTTGCCAAAGCCGGTGGAGAGCATGGGCTTGGAGTAGGAGCGCCCGTCATCCGCGGTGATCAGCAACAATGGGGTTTCGCTGTCGAGCTTGCGAAATTCCCGGGCCACGTTGTAACCGGCCAATCCTGTGCCGATGATCACGACAGGTGCGTTCATTCCGTTCTCCTTGTAGTACGTCTCTGAAACTGAAAATTAGCCGATTTCGATCATTTCGAAATCCATTTTGCCGACGCCGCAGTCCGGGCACAGCCAGTCTTCCGGTACGTCCTGCCACAGGGTGCCCGGAGCGATACCATCATCCGGCCAGCCATCTTTTTCGTCATAGATCAGGCCGCAGACTACACATTGCCACTTCTTCATTTACTTGCTTCCTCAGGGTCCAGGCAGGTTGGCCGGCGGTCGATGGATCCAGCGTTGCCGCGCGGCTCAGGGCGTTTTGTACTGATCGGGGCCGACAGATGCAAGCTCGATCGACGCAAGGCGCCGGGCCGGGCCGGCAAAAGATCAGGACGCCATGGTAAGCTCGCCGCCTCTTTTGCCGCCAATACTGACGCACCGTGCCGCACTCAATCGCCCCTCCCGATGCTTGCCAATGGTTGACCCAGAGCCTCCTGAGCCCTGCGCCCGCGCCCTTGACCCTGAACTGGCTGTTCGACGAAGGCTCGCTGACCCGCCGGCTGACATGGCTGTCCCGCGATGGCTTCAGCGTGACGCCGCTGTTCGAAGGCTGGCAGCCGCTGCGCGATGATGAATGCGCGGCGCTGCACATGCCACCGGCCAGTATCGGTTGGGTGCGCGAGGTGTATTTGCGCGGGCATGGCCAACCTTGGGTGTTCGCCCGCAGTGTGGCGGCGCGCAGTGCGTTGCAGGGCGACGGCTTGCAGATGGACGAATTGGGCAGCCGTTCTCTCGGCGAATTGCTGTTTTGCGACCGCGCGTTCACCCGCCAGGCCATCGAGGTGTGCCATTACCCTCGCCAATGGCTGCCGACCACGGACCAGGCCGACGGGCTGTGGGCGCGCCGCTCACGCTTCGATCGCGGGCCGCTGAGCGTGCTGGTGGCGGAAGTCTTCCTGCCGGCTTTCTGGCACGCGCTGCATGACCATCCGGAGAACTGCTGATGTATCAACGTCTGCTCAAATCCTTGAACCGCCTGCACCCCAGGGCCTGGGATTTCATTCAGTTGACCCGCATGGACAAGCCCATCGGCATCTACCTGCTGCTGTGGCCGACGCTGTGGGCGCTGTGGATCGCCGGCAAGGGCTCGCCGTCCCTGGCCAACATCGTGATTTTCGTGCTGGGCGTGACGCTGACTCGCGCTGCCGGTTGTGTCATCAATGACTGGGCGGACCGCAAGGTCGATGGCCACGTGAAACGCACCGCGCAACGCCCGCTGGCCAGCGGCAGGATCCGTTCGAAAGAGGCCCTGGTGTTCTTTGCGGTACTGATGCTGATCAGCTTCCTGCTGGTGCTGCTGACCAACGCCACCACCATCTGGTTATCGCTGGGCGGCCTGGCACTGGCGGTCAGCTACCCGTTCATGAAGCGCTACACCTATTACCCCCAGGTGGTGTTGGGCGCAGCGTTTTCCTGGGGCATGCCGATGGCGTTCACCGCCGAAACCGGCCACCTGCCCGCTATCGCCTGGCTGCTCTATATAGCCAATCTGCTGTGGACAGTGGCCTACGACACCTATTACGCGATGACCGACCGCGACGACGACTTGAAGATCGGCGTCAAGTCCACCGCCATTCTGTTCGGCGACGCCGACCGCGTGATCATCCTGACCCTGCAAGGCCTGGCCCTGCTCTGCCTGTTGCTGGCCGGCGCACGGTTTGAGCTGGGGGGGTGGTTCCATCTGGGGCTGCTGGCGGCGGCAGGCTGCTTTGCCTGGGAGTTCTGGTACACCCGCGACCGGGACCGGATGAAATGCTTCAAGGCGTTTTTGCACAACCACTGGGCCGGGTTGGCGATTTTTGTCGGGATTGTGGCGGATTACGCGTTTCGCTGAGGTTTTTGCAGTGCCTGGTCGGGCCTCATCGGGGGCAAGCCCCCTCCCACCTTTTGAGGTGTGAACACATTCAAATGTGGGAGGGGGCTTGCCCCCGATGGTTTCAGCAGCGCCGCGAAATCAGGGCTTGATCACATGCCATGCCCCACCCTTGCCATCACCGCTCTTGTCACCGGCCTTGTGGTCATCCTTGTAGGTGTAGACAGGTTTGCCCTTGTAGGCCCATTGACTGGTCTGGTCATCACGGGTGATCACGCTCCAATCGCCCATTGATTTGTCGGTAGACTCTGCTTTCAGCGGCGGCCAGTTCGTCGCGCACTGGTCCTTGCACACTGACTTGCCATCGGCGTCCTTGTCGAAGGTGTAAAGGGTCTTCCCACTGTGATCCACTAACAGACCGTTCTGGGTCATCGCCGGCTCCGCCGCGAATGCCAGTGTCGGCAGCGTCAACGCCGCCGTGACCAGCAGGGCCTTCCAGGAAAAAGTACTGTAAGTCATCGGAACCTTCCTTTTGTGGTTGTCAGGATTCGGACCCAAAGCGTAGTCCAGAGTGCCCCGAATTGCCCGAGCGACTAAATTACTGTCACACGACTGCAATAATTCCGTTATCTAATGCGGCGCAAGACAGTTAAATGACAAGAGGATTTTCGAGCATGGTTGGCAGGAGCATTCTGATTGTTGACGACGAAGCGCCCATCCGCGAGATGATCGCCGTTGCGTTGGAAATGGCCGGCTATGACTGCCTGGAGGCGGAGAACTCCCAGCAGGCCCATGCCATTATCGTCGACCGCAAGCCGGACCTGATCCTGCTGGACTGGATGCTGCCCGGCACCTCCGGCATCGAACTGGCCCGCCGCCTCAAGCGCGATGAGCTGACCGGGGATATCCCGATCATCATGCTCACCGCCAAGGGCGAAGAAGACAACAAGATCCAGGGCCTGGAAGTCGGCGCCGATGACTACATCACCAAGCCGTTTTCCCCACGGGAACTGGTAGCGCGCCTGAAAGCCGTGCTGCGCCGTGCCGGCCCGACCGATGGCGAAGCGCCTATCGAAGTCGGTGGCCTGCTGCTGGACCCGATCAGCCACCGCGTGACCATCGACGGCAAGCCGGCCGAGATGGGCCCGACCGAATACCGCCTGCTGCAGTTCTTCATGACCCACCAGGAACGTGCCTATACCCGTGGCCAGTTGCTGGACCAGGTGTGGGGCGGCAACGTGTATGTCGAGGAACGCACCGTCGATGTGCATATCCGCCGCCTGCGCAAAGCCTTGGGCGATGCCTACGAGAATCTGGTACAAACCGTGCGCGGCACCGGCTACCGGTTCTCCACCAAGGGCTGAGCCAGTCACTTTCCTTCCTTAACAGCTGACAAGGACGCATGTTTAAGTGAACCAGAACTGGCATGGCACCCTGATCCGCCACATGCTCCTGTTGATCACCGCCTGCCTGTTGGTCGGCCTGGTCAGCGGCTATTACGGCTGGAGCCTGGCCATCGGTATCGGCCTGTACCTGGGCTGGACCCTCAAGCAATTGCTGCGCCTGCATGAATGGCTGCGCCAGCACAAACCCGACGAAGCACCGCCCGATGGCTACGGCCTGTGGGGTGAGGTGTTCGACAGCATCTACCACCTGCAACGCCGCGACCAACGGGTACGCGGGCGCCTGCAAGCCGTGATCGACCGGGTGCAGGAGTCCACCGCTGCGCTCAAGGACGCGGTGATCATGCTCGACAGCGACGGCAACCTGGAATGGTGGAACCGCGCCGCCGAGACCCTGCTGGGCCTCAAGACGCCCCAGGACAGCGGCCAGCCGGTAACCAACCTGGTGCGTCACCCGCGCTTCAAGGAATACTTCGAGCAGGACAACTACGAAGAAGCCCTGGAAATCCCCTCGCCCACCAACGACCGCGTGCGCATCCAGCTGTACCTGACCCGCTACGGCAACAACGAACACCTGATGCTGGTGCGCGACGTAACCCGCATCCATCAGCTGGAGCAGATGCGCAAAGACTTCGTTGCCAACGTCTCCCACGAACTGCGCACGCCGTTGACGGTGATCTGCGGCTACCTGGAGACGCTGCTGGACAACGTCGACGAGATCAACCCGCGCTGGAGCCGTGCCCTGCAGCAAATGCAGCAGCAGGGTTCACGCATGCAGACCCTGCTCAACGACTTGCTGTTGCTGGCCAAGCTAGAGGCCACGGATTATCCGTCGGACAACCAACCGGTGGCCGTCCAGAGCCTGTTGCAGACCATCAAGAATGACGCCAAGGCCCTGTCGGGCGAGCGTGGGCAGCAGATCAGCCTGGATGCCGACCCGCAGGTGTTGCTCAAAGGCAGCGAAGGCGAATTGCGCAGCGCGTTCTCCAACCTGGTGTTCAACGCGGTGAAGTACACCCAGGACAAGGGCACTATCCGCATCCGCTGGTGGGCCGACGAGCAAGGCGCACACCTGAGCGTGCAGGACTCCGGCATCGGCATCGACGCCAAGCATCTGCCGCGCCTGACCGAGCGTTTCTACCGCGTCGATTCCAGCCGCAACTCCAACACCGGCGGCACCGGGCTGGGCCTGGCCATCGTCAAGCATGTGCTGCTGCGCCACCGCGCGCGCCTGGAAATCAGCAGCGTGCTGGGGCATGGCAGTACGTTCACCTGCCACTTTCCGCCAGCGCAGATGACCCGTTCGCGGCTCGTCGGAAATGATGAATAACTCGAATGCAGCACGAAACCGCTTCGTTTTGAAGGGCGTATCCCACACCCCACCCGGCGGCAACCACTAGGCAAGCGCCCCGTCAGCCGCTACATTGGCCGACTTGTGCCTGCCTTTCAGGCCCTTCTGTCACCCCTTATTGAACACACGGAACCTGCAAAACCCAATCATGGACCCTTCCCCTGGTATCACCCTCGCCACACTCTTCGCCGATTTCGGCATGATTCTTTTTGCTCTGATCCTGGTACTGCTCAACGGTTTTTTCGTTGCGGCGGAATTTGCCATGGTCAAGTTGCGCTCGACCCGGGTCGAGGCCATCGCCCACACCAACGGCTGGCGCGGGCAGATCCTGCGTACCGTGCACAGCCAGCTCGACGCCTACCTGTCGGCCTGCCAGCTGGGTATCACCCTGGCCTCCCTGGGCCTGGGCTGGGTCGGTGAGCCGGCGTTCGCGCACATCCTCGAACCGCTGCTGGGCGCCGCAGGTGTCGAATCGCCGGAAGTGATCAAGGGCGTGTCGTTCTTTGCCGCGTTCTTCGTGATTTCCTACCTGCACATCGTGGTCGGTGAACTGGCGCCCAAGTCCTGGGCCATTCGCAAGCCCGAACTGCTGTCACTGTGGACGGCGGTGCCGCTGTACCTGTTCTACTGGGCCATGTACCCGGCGATCTACCTGCTCAACGCCAGCGCCAACGCGATCCTGCGCATCGCCGGCCAAGGCGAGCCCGGCCCGCACCACGAGCACCATTACAGCCGCGAAGAGCTCAAGCTGATCCTGCACTCCAGCCGTGGCCAGGACCCGAGCGACCAAGGCATGCGTGTACTGGCCTCCGCCGTGGAAATGGGCGAGCTGGAAGTGGTGGACTGGGCCAACTCCCGTGAAGACCTGGTGACCCTGGACTTCAACGCCCCGCTCAAGGAAATCCTCGCGCTGTTCCGTCGCCATAAATTCAGCCGGTATCCGGTGTATGACGCGGTGCGCAACGAGTTTGTCGGGCTTTTGCACATCAAGGACCTGCTGCTGGAACTGGCAGCCCTGGACCACATCCCCGAATCGTTCAACCTGGCCGAGCTGACCCGCCCGCTGGAACGTGTGTCGCGGCACATGCCGTTATCGCAGTTGCTGGAGCAGTTCCGCAAAGGCGGCGCGCACTTTGCCCTGGTGGAAGAAGCCGACGGCAAGATCATCGGCTACCTGACCATGGAAGACGTGCTGGAAGTGCTGGTGGGCGATATCCAGGACGAACACCGCAAGGCCGAGCGCGGCATCCTCGCCTACCAGCCTGGCAAACTGCTGGTACGGGGCGATACGCCGCTGTTCAAGGTGGAACGCCTGCTGGGCGTCGACCTGGACCACATCGAGGCCGAAACCCTCGCAGGGCTGATCTACGACACCCTCAAGCGCGTGCCGGAAGAGGAAGAAGTGCTGGAGGTTGAAGGCTTGCGGATCATCATCAAGAAGATGAAAGGGCCGAAGATCGTGCTGGCCAAGGTCCTGCTGCTGGATTGACCCTCAATTGCCCAATGCAAAATTGGGCAATGTCCCGACCGGCTGGTTGAATTCGTAAGGAATCGACACCAGCCCGGCCGCGGTACTCTGTTGCACCACAAAGTGCAGGTGCGGCCCGCTGCTGTTGCCGGTATTGCCCGACAACCCCAGCGCGCTGCCCACCGCCACACGCTGCCCCGGCCTGACACTCACCGAGCCTTGCTTGAGGTGCAGGTACACGCCCTGGGTGCCGTCATCGTGCTGCACGCGCACAAAATTGCCTGACGCATCGTTGCCGCGTCCGATCTGGCTATTCTCGATTTTCACCACCACACCACTGCGTGCCGCGATGATCGGCGTGCCTTCGGGCATGGCGATGTCCATGGCGTAGCGGCTTTTGGCGTCGGTGTGGCTGAAACTGCCGTTGGGACCTTGGGTCAGGCGGAACGGACCGCCACGCCAGGGCAAGGGGTAACGGTAGGCTTGTCGCGGGTAAACGGGTTGTGGCCTGTCGAATACCGGCGGCTGTACGCGCTCGACCCTACGCTCCTGGATCACGAATGCTTGGGCGCCGGGGGTTTGCCGATCGCTGAAAAACACCATGCCGTTGGCATCGGTGGATTTGTACAGGGTCATGGCCTGGGTCGAATTGGCGACCAAGGCCAACATGCAGGACAGCAAAAGGCGAAGGAGCATGGCGCGAACCTGCCGGAGTGAATGAACAGCAAGCTAGCAAGGGATCATGACAATCCCGGGGCACGCCCCTTCGGACTGAAGGTCAGGCCCCCGGCACAAAATGCTTCTGCGCCGTACCGCGCGCAATCAGGCGAGAGATGTAGTCGAGCTTCTGCGCATCCTGGTCGATAAAGCGGAAGGTCAGTTGCAGCCAGTCACTGTCCGGCTTGGGTTCGAAGGCGACGATGGCGTGCAGGTAGCCGTTCAGACGCGCCACTTCGGCGTTGTCGCCCTGTTCCAGGTCGAGCACGGCACTTTCCAGTACGTGAGGCAGGACGTCACCGCGACGCACCACCAGCAGCGCCTCCTTGATGCTCAGCGCCTTGATCACGCATTGCTGGGTGCCGCTGGACAGGCGCAACTGGCCCTGGCCACGGCCGCCAGTGGGGGCAGCGCCTGGCGCTTGGACCGGCGGGGCGTTGTTAAGCAGGCCTTTGCTTGGCGCAGCCGCAGCAACGGGGGCTGCACGTACGGCTTCAGGCTTGCCACCGGTCAGGGCGCTCAGGGAATCATTGCCGAAGGCCGAGTTCATCTTGGTCGGCGCGCTGGCGACCAGGGCGTCGAGGCGACCGACCTTGTGCAGGGCCTGCTTGACCTTGTTCAGCAGTTGCTCGTTGGTGAACGGTTTGCTGACGTAACCGGAAACCCCGGCCTGGATCGCCTGGACCACGTTCTCTTTGTCGCCACGGCTGGTCACCATCACAAACGGCATGGCCTTGAGGTGCGGTTGCTCACGGCACCAGGTCAACAGCTCCAGTCCGGACATCTCCGGCATTTCCCAGTCGCACAGCACCAGGTCGAAGCTCTCGCGCATCAGGATGGTCTGGGCCTTCTTGCCGTTTACCGCATCTTCAAGCTTGATCCCGGGGAAGTAGTTGCGCAGGCACTTCTTCACCAGGTCGCGGATAAACGAGGCGTCATCCACCACCAATACACTGACTTTACTCATCGACCCTTCATCCTATAAAAACTTCGGCACGCAAAACGCCTGACTAATGGCATTTTGCCAAAACTCTGTAGTCACGTTCGGACTTTCTTTTACCCGATTCGCAAAAAATTCAGGCGCCACAAACGAAAACGCCCGACCAGAGGCCGGGCGTTAATTTCTCGGGCAACCTTACTTATCGTCAGATTCGCCCGGAACATTAGGGATTTGATCGGCTGAACCCTCAACTTCGGCCTTCATGCGCTTGAGGCCCATGTGCCGTACGTCGGTACCGCGCACCAGGTAGATCACCAGTTCCGAGATATTGCGCGCGTGATCACCGATCCGCTCCAGGGAGCGCAGCACCCAGATGATGCTCAAGACCCGCGAGATAGAGCGCGGGTCTTCCATCATGTAGGTGGCCAGCTCACGCAGGGCGGTCTTGTATTCACGGTCGATGACCTTGTCGTACTGCGCTACCGACAATGCCAGCTCGGCGTCAAAGCGCGCAAAGGCATCCAGGGCATCCCGGACCATGTTGCGCACCTGGTCGCCGATATGACGCACTTCCACATAACCGCGCGGCGCTTCACCCTCTTCGCACAGCTGGATGGCGCGGCGGGCGATCTTGGTGGCTTCGTCGCCGATCCGCTCGAGGTCGATCACCGACTTGGAAATGCTGATGATCAGGCGCAGGTCGGAGGCTGCCGGCTGGCGACGGGCGAGGATGCGCAGGCATTCTTCGTCGATGTTGCGTTCCATCTGGTTGATCTGGTCGTCGATCTCGCGCACTTGCTGGGCCAGGCCCGAGTCGGCCTCGATCAGCGCAGTGACGGCGTCGTTGACTTGTTTCTCCACCAGCCCGCCCATCGCCAGGAGGTGGCTGCGCACCTCCTCGAGCTCGGCGTTGAACTGCGCGGAGATATGGTGGGTAAGGCCTTCTTTGCTAATCATGTTGGCGTCCTTGGAGCGTCCGGTAAGGTGCGGAGAACCGCAGCGTCAGTGCAATCAGAACCACAGCTTCCTAGCCGTAGCGACCGGTGATGTAGTCTTCGGTCTGCTTCTTCGCCGGATTGGTGAACAGGGTGTCGGTATCGCCGAACTCCACCAGCTTGCCCATGTACATGAACGCGGTGTAGTCGGAAACCCGCGCCGCCTGTTGCATGTTGTGGGTCACGATAACGATGGTGAACTTGGACTTGAGCTCGTAGATCAGCTCTTCGACTTTCAGCGTCGAGATCGGGTCGAGTGCCGAGCACGGTTCGTCGAGCAGCAGCACTTCCGGCTCCACGGCGATGGTGCGCGCGATCACCAGGCGTTGCTGCTGGCCGCCGGACAGGCCGAGTGCCGACTCATGCAGGCGGTCCTTGACCTCGTCCCACAGCGCCGCGCCTTTAAGGGCCCACTCAACCGCTTCGTCGAGGATGCGCTTCTTGTTGATGCCCTGGATGCGCAGGCCGTAGACCACGTTTTCGTAGATGGTCTTGGGGAACGGGTTAGGCTTCTGGAACACCATGCCCACACGGCGACGCAGTTCGGCCACGTCTTCGCCCTTGCGGTAGATGTTGGTGCCGTAGAGGTTGATGGCCCCGTCCACGCGGCAACCGTCCACCAGGTCGTTCATGCGGTTGAAGGTACGCAGCAGCGTGGACTTGCCGCAGCCCGACGGGCCGATAAAGGCGGTCACGCGCTGCTTGGGGATGTTCATGCTGACGTCGAACAGCGCCTGCTTGTCACCGTAGTACAGGCTCAGGCCCGGTACTTCGATGGCCACGGTTTCCTGGGCCAGGCTCAGGCTCTGTTTGTCGCGACCCAGGGCAGACATGTTGATGCCGTGGGAATGGGTGTCGTGTTGCATGGGATGCTCCCTGTGCTGTTGTGTGGGAGGGGGCTTGCCCCCGATAGCGGAGCATCAGGAACATGTGTGCTGGCTGGCACACCGCAATCGGGAGCAAGCCCCCTCCCACAAATAAGTCCGCGTTCAATTCAGATCAGCTGTCCAACGCCTTGTACTTCTCGCGCAGGTGGTTACGAATCCACACCGCCGACAGGTTGAGCGTGGCGATCACCAGCACCAGCAGCAAGGCGGTGGCGTACACCAGCGGCCGTGCGGCCTCGACGTTAGGGCTCTGGAAGCCGACGTCATAAATATGGAAGCCCAGGTGCATGATCTTCTGGTCCAGGTGCAGGTACGGGTAGTTGCCGTCCAGCGGCAGCGACGGGGCGAGCTTCACCACGCCGACCAGCATCAGCGGCGCCACTTCACCGGCGGCGCGGGCCACGGCGAGGATCATGCCGGTCATCATCGCCGGGCTGGCCATCGGCAGCACGATCTTCCACAGCGTTTCCGCCTTGGTCGCGCCCAGCGCCAGGGAGCCTTCACGCACCGTACGCGGAATCCGCGCCAGGCCTTCTTCGGTGGCCACGATCACCACCGGTACCGCCAGCAGCGCCAGGGTCAGCGAGGCCCAGAGCAGGCCCGGTGTACCGAAGGTCGGTGCCGGCAGCGCTTCGGCGAAGAACAGACGGTCGACCGAGCCACCCAATACATACACGAAGAAACCCAGGCCGAACACGCCGTAGACGATGGCCGGTACACCCGCCAGGTTGTTCACGGCGATGCGGATGATGCGGGTCAGGGTGTTCTGCTTGGCGTATTCACGCAGGTACACCGCCGCCAGCACGCCGAACGGGGTCACGATCATCGCCATGATCAGGGTCATCATCACGGTGCCGAAGATCGCCGGGAAGATCCCGCCTTCGGTGTTGGCTTCCCGCGGGTCATCACTGAGGAATTCCCACACCTTGCTGACGTAGAAACCGATCTTGGTCACGGTCCCCATGGCGTTCGGCTGGTAGGCATGCACCACCTTGCCGATGCCGATTTCAATTTCCTTGCCGTTGCCATCGCGAGCGGTCAAGGCGTCGCGGTTGAACTGGGCGTGCAGGTCGGCCAGGCGCGCTTCGATGTCCTGGTAGCGCGCGTTCAGCTCGGCACGATCGGCATCCATGTCGGCCTGGGCGGCAGCGTCGAGCTTGCCTTCCAGTTCCAGTTTGCGGCCATGCAGGCGAATGCGTTCGAGGCCGGCGTTGATCGCGCCGATGTCGGACTTCTCCAGGGTCTTGAGCTGGGCCGCCAGCTTGTTCACGCGGTCCACGCGGGCTTGCAGCTCCGGCCACGCGGCCTCGCCTTCAGCGATGACCTTGCCATCCTGCTTGACGTTGACCAGGGTGCCGTAGAAGTTGCCCCACTCACGACGTTCGATGGTCATCAGGTTCTTCGGCGTGCTCTGGTCCTTCAACCATTCGCCGACGATCCAGGTGAAATCGTTGCCGTTCAGGTCACGGTTGCCGACCTTGATCAGCTCGCGGGTCATGAACTCCGGGCCCGCATCGGGCACCGGCAGGCCCGCGCTTTTCAGGCGCTCGCGCGGCACTTCTTCTTTCTGCACCACTTCGCCGATGACGATATGGTTTTCCTGGCCCGGCACGTTGTAGTTGGCCTGGATCAGGTCGGCCGGCCAGAAGTGGCCCAGGCCACGCACGGCAATCACGGCCAGCAAACCAATGGTCATGATGACCGCGATGGACACCGCGCCACCGCTGATCCAGACGCCGGGAGCGCCGCTCTTGAACCATCCATTCAGGGAGTTCTGTTTCACAGACTTCTACCTTTCTTAAAGCGACGAGTATTTCTTGCGCAGACGCTGACGAATCAGCTCGGCGAGGGTGTTCATGATGAAGGTGAACAGCAGCAGCACCAGCGCCGAGAGGAACAGCACGCGGTAGTGACTGCCGCCGACTTCCGACTCGGGCATTTCCACCGCGACGTTGGCCGCCAGGGTGCGCAGGCCTTCGAACAGGTTCATCTCCATCACCGGCGTGTTGCCGGTGGCCATCAGCACGATCATGGTCTCGCCCACGGCGCGCCCCATGCCGATCATCAGCGCCGAGAAGATGCCCGGGCTGGCGGTCAGGATCACCACGCGGGTCATGGTCTGCCACGGTGTGGCGCCCAGTGCCAGAGAACCCAGGGTCAGGCCGCGCGGTACGCTGAACACGGCGTCTTCGGCGATGGAGTAGATGTTCGGGATCACCGCAAAGCCCATGGCCAGGCCGACCACCAGGGCGTTGCGCTGGTCGTAGGTAATGCCCAGGTCGTGGGAGATCCACATGCGCATGTCGCCGCCGAAGAACCAGGTTTCCAGGTACGGGCTCATGTACAGCGAGAGCCAACCCACGAACAGGATCACCGGGATCAGGATCGCGCTTTCCCAACCATCGGGAACCCGCAGGCGGATGGATTCAGGCAGGCGGCTGAAGACAAACCCGGCCACCAGGATGCCAATCGGCAGCAGCATCAGCAGGCTGAAGATCCCCGGCAGATGCCCTTCGACATACGGCGCCAGGAACAGGCCGGCGAAGAAGCCGAGGATCACCGTCGGCATGGCTTCCATCAGTTCGATCACCGGCTTGACCTTGCGGCGCAGGCTCGGGGCCATGAAGTAAGCGGTGTAGATCGCCGCGGCAACCGCCAGTGGCGCCGCCAGCAGCATGGCGTAGAACGCCGCCTTCAGGGTACCGAAGGTCAATGGCGCCAGGCTCATCTTGGGTTCGAAGTCGGTGTTGGCGGCGGTCGATTGCCAGACGTACTTAGGCTCGTCGTAGTTTTCGTACCAGACCTTGCTCCACAACGCGCTCCAGGACACTTCCGGGTGCGGGTTATCCAGCAGCAGCGGCTGCAGCTTGCCGCCGGCTTCGACGATCACGCGGTTGGCGCGCGGCGACATACCAAACACGCCCTGGCCGTCGACCACCGGATCCACCAGCAGGGTGCGGTGGGCGGTGCTGTGGAACACGCCGAACTTGCCGGAAGCGTCGAGGGCGGTAAAGCCTTTGCGCCGCTCTTCGGCGGTGATTTCCACGATGGGCGCGGTGCCCATCTGGAAGGTGCGGATCTGCTTGAAGCGCTGCTCGCCATCCGGGTCGCGGGCCATGAACCACTGGGCCAGGCCGCCTTTGGAGTTACCGACGATCAGCGAGATGCCGCCCACCAACTGGGTGCTGGCGGTGACTTCGGCAGTGCCATCTTCCAGTAATTTGTAGCGACCGTTGAGGCTCTTGTCGCGCAGGCTGAACACATCCGCCAGGGCGCGTCCGTTGATCACGTACAGCCATTGCTGGCGCGGATCGATGAAGATCGCCTTCACCGGCTCGGTCATTTGCGGCAACTCGACACGCTTCTGCTCGCTGGTGACTTCACCGGTCATCATGTTTTCTTCGCGGCTCAGGGTCAGCACGTTCAAGTGCGAACCGGCCGAGCCTGCCACCACCAGCGACGAATCGGTGGCGTTGAGGGCGACATGCTCCAACGGGCGGCCGGCATCGTCGAGCACGATCGGCGTTTCACCGTAGGGGTATTCAATCGCAGGCGTGATGGTTTTCTTGCCGTCCGGGTACGACACCTTATAGGTGTGACGGAACACCAGGGACTGGCCATTGGACAAACCGAGGATCACCAGCGGGCTGCCCGGCTGGTCCTCACCGATGGAAGCCACGCTCACGCCGGGCGCAAGCGGCAGGTCGACACGCTTGAGTTCGGCACCGCTCGTGACGTCAAAGAACAGCGCCTGGCCCTTGTCGGAAACCCGCATGGCGACTTGGTTCTGCTCTTCCAGGGAGATCAACAACGGCTTGCCGGCGTCCTGCATCCAGGCAGGCGTCAGTGCGTCTTCCTTGGTCAGCGAGGCGCCTTGGAAAAGTGGCGCGACCACGTAGGCGAGGAAAAAGAAAATCAGGGTGATCGCACCCAGAACGGCGAGGCCGCCCACCAGCACGTACCAACGGGTCAGGCGATCCTTGAGCGCGCGAATACGGCGCTTGCGTTGCAGCTCAGGCGTATTGAAATCAATGCGCTTGGGGGGAGAAGTTGTCGTCATGGTGGAATTGGCCAGATCATTCATGCGCACACCCTAGCGATCCTGTATGACAGAAAGATGACAGTGCAGTGACGCAACAAATCCGCCGCGAAGCAGGGCTGGCAGCGGACTAGAAAATTCGGATGCGGGGCCGGTATCCCGGCCCCGCAGAGGCAATCAGTTGCCTTCTTTCAGACCCAGGTCAGCCAGGGCCTTGGCGGCAACCTTGGCTGGCAATGGGATGTAGCCGTCCTTGACGACCACTTCCTGGCCCTGTTTGGACAGAACCAGTTTCACGAACTCGGCTTCCAGCGGGGCCAGAGGCTTGTTCGGGGCTTTGTTGACGTAAACGTAGAGGAAACGCGACAGCGGGTATTTGCCGTTCAGGGCGTTTTCTTCGCTGTCTTCGATGAAGTCAGTGCTGCCTTTCTTGGCCAGGGCCACGGTCTTCACGCTGGCGGTCTTGTAGCCGATGCCCGAATAACCGATGCCGTTCAGCGAGGAGCTGATCGACTGCACAACCGAAGCCGAGCCGGGTTGTTCGTTCACGTTAGGCTTGTAGTCGCCTTTGCACAGGGCTTCTTCCTTGAAGTAGCCGTAGGTGCCGGATACCGAGTTACGGCCGAACAGTTGCACTGGCTTGTTGGCCAGGTCGCCGGTCACACCCAGGTCACCCCAGGTTTTCACATCGGCTTTGCCACCGCACAGGCGAGTCGAGGAGAAGATCGCGTCGACTTGTTCCATGGTCAGGTGCTGGATCGGGTTGTCCTTGTGCACGAACACGGCCAGGGCATCCACGGCAACCGGGATAGCGGTTGGCTTGTAGCCGTACTTCTGCTCGAAGGCCGCCAGTTCGGTGTCCTTCATCTTGCGGCTCATCGGGCCCAGGTTGGAGGTGCCTTCAGTCAGCGCAGGTGGCGCGGTGGCGGAGCCGGCAGCTTGAATCTGGATGTTGACGTTCGGGTATTCCTTTTTGTAACCCTCGGCCCACAGGGTCATCAGGTTGGCCAGGGTATCGGAACCGACGCTGGACAAGTTGCCCGACACACCAGTGGTCTTGACGTAAGCCGGGATTGCCGGATCAACACCTGCGGCCACCGCATTGGCGGTCGCAACGCCAGCAGCGACAAAAGTCATTGCCGCCATCAAACGTTTCAGTTTCATGCCTTGCTCCTAGCAGATAGGGATAGTTGGATCGGGGCCAAGTATCGAGAGGCCGTGTGAACACTCTATGTCTGAAATATGACAATTGGATGAAAGGCCAGCATTGGAGATCACACAACAAAAGGAGAGAAGGTCGGGACGTACGAGGAGGTTAGAGCGACTAAGCGACTTCTTGGAAACAAGCTGTAATTGTTATAAAACGCAAGACATGTGGCGAGGGAGCTTGCTCCCTCGCCACATGGTTACCGGTAAAAGCGCTAAACGGGGTTACCGCCCGCGCTTCCACAGATACCCACCCACCACCATCCCCATCACGCACAGGACAGCCACGTAGTAGGCCGGCCCCATCGGGCTTTCCTTCATCAGCAGCGACACCGCCAGTGGCGTCAGCCCGCCGAACACGGCGTAGGCCACGTTGTAGGAAAACGACAGGCCACTGAAGCGCACCACGGGCGGGAAGGCTTTCACCATCACGTAAGGCACCACACCAATGGTGCCGACGAACAGGCCGGTCAAGGCGTACAGCGGGAACAGCCAGTCCGGGTGGGTCATGAGGCTGTGGTACAGCGTCCAGGAGGTCGCCAGCAGCAAGGCGCAACCGCTTACCAGTACACGCCCGGCACCAAAACGGTCAGCCAGGGCGCCGGAGGCAATGCAGCCAAGGCTCAAAGTCACGATGGCCAGGCTATTGGCTTGCAGCGCAACGGTCGGGCTGAAGTGGTAGATGGTCTGCAGCACGGTCGGGGTCATCAGGATGACCACCACGACGCCGGCCGACAGTAGCCAGGTCAGCAGCATCGACAACACGATGGCGCCGCGGTGGTCACGTAATACGGCACGCAATGGCAGCTCGGCAGCCAGGGTCTTGCGTTGCTGCATCTCGGCGAAGATCGGCGTTTCATGCAGCCAGCGGCGCAGGTACACCGACAGCAGGCCGAACACGCCACCGAGCAGGAAAGGAATGCGCCAGGCGTAATCCGAGACCTGCTCCGGGCTGTAAATAGTGTTGATGGCAGTGGCCACCAGCGAGCCCAGCAGGATCCCGGCGGTCAGGCCGCTGGTCAGGGTGCCGCAGGCGTAGCCGATATGGCGCGGCGGTACGTGTTCGGAGACGAACACCCAGGCGCCGGGGACTTCACCGCCAATCGCTGCGCCTTGGATGATGCGCATCAACAGCAACAGGACCGGCGCCCACAGGCCGATCTGCGCGTAGGTTGGCAGCAGGCCCATGATCAGGGTCGGCACGGCCATCATGAAGATGCTCAGGGTGAACATCTTCTTGCGGCCCAGCAGGTCACCGAAGTGCGCCATGATGATGCCGCCCAGCGGGCGTGCCAGGTAACCGGCGGCGAAGATGCCGAAGGTCTGCATCATGCGCAGCCATTCGGGCATATCGACAGGGAAGAACAGTTTTCCGACCACGGTGGCGAAAAACACGAAAATGATGAAGTCATAAAACTCCAGCGCCCCGCCCAAGGCAGACAGCGACAGGGTTTTGTAGTCGTTGCGGGTCAGCGGGCGCGACGGTTGCGCACTGCTTGCGGGCACGGAGGACATGGCAAGGCTTCTCTTATAGTAGTCAGCTTGGTAAGGACGACACGCCCGGGACCGGCGGCGGTCTGGCAAGATAGCAAATCGCTTGTAAAAGCACAGCGCCAGGAGAACAGTTGCGCGCAAAAGCCGCGATACAGCGGCTATTTACCGACCAAATGAGCGCCGGGAGGTCGTCGTGGCGCCAGGGTCTCGATATACTCGGCCCTTGCAAGCGCAAGAACCCCAGGCTTGAGGGGCTGCTGCGCCAAAACGTCGTTGGGTGCCATCCAGCCGATTTGGCAGAGTTTCCCTTTAGTACGCCTTACGAGAAACGTATCGAACGGAGTATGTTTGTGCTGAAACGTTTTTCTAACAGTCGGCTATCCACCTTGCTCCACCTATAAAAGCGTCACGGGTCAGAGGCCCCCCGGCATGATCGAACTCGAACAAGAAGATCCTATCCCGCAAGGCGATCTCGCCCTGCAAATCACCGCGCTCCCGCGTGAAACCAACGGTTTTGGCGATATTTTCGGCGGCTGGCTGGTCGCGCAGATGGACCTCGCCGGTACCGCCATGGCCAGCAAGGTCGCAGGCGGGCGTGTGGCCACCGTGGCCATTGACCGCATGGCGTTCCTGGTGCCGGTGGCAGTGGGCGCGCAATTGTCCTTCTATACCCAGGCCCTGGAAATCGGCCGCAGCTCGATCCAGATGATGGTCGAAGTGTGGAGCGACGACCCGCTGTCCAGCGAATGGCGCAAGGTCACCGAGGCGGTGTTTGTGTTCGTCGCTATCGATGGCAGCGGCCGCACACGCTCGGTGCCATCGCGCGCGCGTTAAACCTCGCGGGGTTTTGACGGTCAATTGCCCCATTGCCTGCCATTGAGAGTGCCTGTTATGCCTACGCCCCACGTTGAGACCGTAAAAATCGACGAGCTGGACTGCTGGCGCATCCGCCATAACGGCGCCGAATTGATGATTGCCCAGCAGGGCGCGCATATCTTCAGTTACGGCCGCGAAGGCGAGCAGCCGCTGATCTGGCCGAATCCTGAGGCGGTGTTCAAGAAGGGCAAGGGCATTCGTACCGGCGTCCCGGTGTGCTGGCCCTGGTTTGGGGTGTTCGACCGCAACCCGCCCAGCGTAAAGGCGATGCGCCAAAGTGATCAGCCTGCGAGCGCTCACGGTTTCGTGCGTACCGCGACCTGGGCATTGGCCGGCACCTCCCTTGAAGGTGAAGCGCTGCGGGTGGACCTGCAACTACCGGTTCCTGCAGGCGGCTTCCCCGGCTGGCCCCATCAGGTCGACCTGAGCCTGAGCCTGCTGCTGGACGACCAACTGCACATCCGCCTGACCAGCCACAACCGTGGCGACGACACTGTCACGCTCAGCCAGGCGCTGCACACCTACTTCGCCGTGAGCGACGTACGCAACGTGCAGGTCGAAGGCCTGGACGGCTCGGCATACATCGATACCGCCGATGGCTGGAGCAAGAAAACCCAGTCCGGCCTGCTGCACTTCACTGCCGAGACCGACCGCATCTACCTCGATACGCCCCCGTCGCTGAGCATCCTCGATCAGGACTGGCAGCGTCGCATCCAGCTCACCAGCCAAGGCTCGAAATCCACCGTGGTCTGGAACCCCTGGACCGAACGCGCCAAGGCCTTCGACGACATGGCCGACGACGGCTGGCAAGGCATGCTGTGCATCGAGACGGCGAATGTGCTGGATGATGTGGTGACGCTGGCGCCGGGTGAAAGCCACACGCTGGGTGTGAGCATCACCGGTATTACCCGGTAGATGGAGTTCCAAATGTGAGAGGGGGCAAGCCCCCTCCCACATTGGGTTCAGCGTAAGCTTATAGATCGGATTCCTTTACGACCCGCACCTTGCCCGCATCCAGCGCATAGGCGGCGTCGGCCAAATCGTTGTTCACCGTCTCCACCTTCAACGTGCCGGTCACCCACAGCGGCGTGTAGATATCATCCAGCTTCAAACCCTTGGGATAACGCACCAGCACCAACTGGTTAGGCGGCGGTGGCGGCACGTGGATGCAGGCGCCCGGGTATGGCACCAGGAAGAACAGCGTGCTGCGCCCCTTGGCGTCGGTTTCCAGAGGCACCGGGTAGCCGCCGATCCGAATGTTCTTGCCGTTCATGGCGGCCACGGTCTTGGTCGAATACATCACCGCCGGCAAGCCTTTGCTCTGCTTCAGGCCACCTTTATCGGTGAACGTGCCTTGGGCTTCGGGGGAGTTGTGATCGATCTCGGGCATGGCCTCGAGGGCCTTCTGGTCCGACAGCGGCATCAGGTCGAGCCAGTCGGTTTCCGGCAATTCACCGGCGTGGGCCAGGCCAGAGCCCAGCAGAAGGAGAGTCAACAGGAGACGGCGCATGGAGAGGCTCGGCAAGTACAAGTGGCGAGCATTCTAGCCCTCTGCGCCTGCGCAGCGCAGAGGACTTTGTCGGCTGATTACTTCTTTTTGATCAGGCCGTAGAGCACCAGCAGCACAATGGCGCCGACCAGTGCGCCGATAAAGCCTGCGCCTTGACCCGCCTGGTAGATGCCCAGCGCCTGGCCACCGTAGGTCGCGGCCAGGGAACCGGCGATACCCAGCAGGATGGTCATGATCCAGCCCATGCTGTCGTCGCCGGGCTTGAGGAAACGCGCCAACAGGCCGACGATCAAGCCGATAAAGATGGTTCCGATGATACCCATGGCATTTCCCTCTGAATGAAGTGAGCTATGCCAAAGCCTAGACAGGCTTTGGCATCCTGCAATCAGAGGACGGCGCTAACCAATGGTTCCCGTCGATCCCCGGGTTATTGCTCGGCGATCAGCGCTTCGACCTTGAGGATCTGCGCTTGCAGCGTTGCGCGGTCCTTGCAGCGCAGGTTGGCGTGGCCGACCTTGCGCCCGGCCTTGAAGGCCTTGCCGTAGTGATGCAGGTGGCAGTCTTCGATCGCGATCACGCGCTCCACCGGCGGTACCACGCCGATAAAGTTGAGCATCGCGCTCTCACCGACCTTGGCCGTGGAGCCCAATGGCAAGCCCGCGACAGCGCGCAGGTGGTTTTCGAACTGGCTGCACTCGGCGCCTTCGGTGGTCCAGTGCCCGGAGTTATGCACACGCGGGGCGATTTCGTTGGCCTTGAGGCCGCCGTCGACTTCAAAGAACTCGAACGCCATCACACCGACGTAATCCAGCTGCTTGAGTACGCGGCTGGAATAGTCTTCGGCCAGGGCCTGCAATGGGTGATCGGTGCTGGCCACGGACAGCTTGAGGATGCCGCTGTCGTGGGTGTTGTGCACCAACGGGTAGAAGCGCGTCTCGCCATCCCGGGCACGTACGGCGATCAACGAGACTTCGCCGGTGAACGGCACGAAGCCTTCCAGCAGGCAGGCCACGCTGCCCAGTTCGGCGAAGGTGCCGACCACATCGGCGGCGGTGCGCAGGACTTTCTGGCCCTTGCCGTCGTAGCCCAGGGTGCGGGTTTTCAGCACGGCCGGCAGGCCGATGCTGGCGACGGCAGCGTCCAGGTCCGCCTGGGACTGGATATCGGCAAAGGCTGGGGTCGGAATGCCCAGGTCCTTGAACATGCTTTTCTCGAACCAGCGGTCACGGGCAATGCGCAAGGCTTCGGCGCTCGGGTACACCGGTACGAACTGCGACAGGAAGGCCACGGTTTCGGCCGGTACGCTTTCAAACTCGAACGTCACCAAATCGACTTCGTCGGCCAGTTGGCGCAGGTGGTCCGGGTCGCTGTAGTCAGCGCGCAGGTGTTCACCCAAGGCTGCCGCACAGGCGTCCGGCGCAGGGTCCAGGAAAGCGAAGTTCATCCCCAGCGGGGTACCCGCCAAGGCCAGCATACGGCCCAGTTGGCCGCCACCGATCACACCGATTTTCATCGTCAACACCCTCAGGCGATACGTGGGTCTGGATTGTCCAGCACGCTGTCTGTCTGCTCGGCGCGGAATTTCTTCAGCACCGCGTGGAACTGCGGGTGCTTGGCGCCCAGGATACTGGCGGACAGCAGGGCGGCGTTGATCGCACCGGCCTTGCCGATCGCCAGGGTGGCCACCGGGATACCGGCCGGCATCTGCACGATGGACAACAGCGAATCCACGCCCGAGAGCATTGCCGACTGCACGGGTACGCCAAGCACCGGCAGGTGGGTCTTGGCCGCACACATGCCCGGCAGGTGCGCTGCGCCGCCGGCACCGGCGATGATCACCTCGATGCCACGGGATTCTGCTTCATCGGCATACTGGAACAGCAAATCCGGGGTGCGGTGGGCAGAGACCACTTTCACTTCATACGGAATGCCGAGTTTTTCCAGCATATCGGCGGTGTGGCTAAGGGTGGACCAATCGGACTTGGAGCCCATGATCACGCCAACCAATGCACTCATCGTCGTGCCTCTTCTCTCTGGGCGCCCGCAGGCGCGTCAAAAAACAACAAGCCACGCGGGAAATCCGGCGTGGCTTGTTGTACGAAATTTGGCCGGTTGGACCGGCCGAAGGCCGCGCAGTATACCGTAATAATCCAGATAAACAGCCCCTGGGATGACCATCTGTCTAGCGGGGCAAAGTGGCGGTTTTATTGACTTTCAAGTCAGCCAAATCACCACAAGCCCCCTCCCACATTTGCCCTGCATTCGGCCCGAGAGGGGCTCAGGTATTCTGCGCCGCGCCACCTTCCAACTTGCGCCACAACAACCGCACATTCGCCTTGCGCACCAACGCGCAGCGATACAGCCGAATCTCCAGCGGCACATGCCATTGCGGCCCGCCGCACACCACCAGTTCGCCTCGGGCCAGTTCGGCACGCACGCTCAGCTGCGGCACCCAGGCGATGCCCAGGCCTTCCAGGGCCATGCTTTTGAGGCTGTCGGCCATGGCGGTTTCGTACACCGTGGTAAAGCGCAGCGCGCGCTGGCGCAGCAACAGGTGCACCGAACGGCCGAGGAACGCCCCGGCGCTGTAGGCCAGCAACGGCACACTGCCCTCGCCTTCGAGGTCGAACAGTGGTTTGCCGTCGGCGTCGGCCGCGCATACCGGAAGCATTTCGGTGTTGCCCAGGTGCAGTGAAGGGAAGATTTCGGCGTCCATTTGCATCGCCGCATCGGGGTCGTAGAACGCCAGCATCAGGTCGCAGCCGCCTTCGCGCAGGGCATGCACCGCATCGCCGACGTTGGTGGCCACCAGCCGCGTGGCGATGTTCAGGCCGTCGTTGCGCAGTTGCGCGATCCAGCGCGGAAAGAAACCCAACGCCAGGGAGTGGGCCGCGGCCACTTGCATGACTTCGCCCTGCCCGCCTTCCAGGTGATGCAAATGGCGCAGCACTTCGCCGAGCTGCTCGACCACGGTACGCGCGGTGACCAGGAACAGCTGCCCCGCCGCCGTCAACTCAACCGGCGTGCGCGAGCGATTGACCAGGGTCAGGCCCAATGCGGCCTCAAGGCTGCGGATACGTCGGCTGAACGCCGGCTGGGTGACAAAACGCCGTTCCGCCGCCTGGGAAAAACTGCGAGTCGCCGCCAGGGCACTGAAGTCTTCCAGCCATTTGCTCTCAAGGTTCATCACTGCCTCCCACGGATACGCACCATTTTGGCACACACGCCCGCCATGATAGCCGGGTCACACTCACATTATGCCGTTTATGCATAGGCCAGTGTTTAACAGCATTGGCCCAAAATTTCCTACAGGCCTAGCATTCGCAGCGTTCCGGCCTGTTCCGGGTCCATATCGAGATGATTTCCGTCATGTCCTCCGCTGCATCATTCCGCACAGAAAAAGACCTGCTTGGCGTACTCGAAGTACCTGCCCAAGCGTATTACGGCATCCAGACCCTGCGAGCGGTGAATAACTTCCGCCTCTCGGGCGTTCCGATTTCGCATTACCCGAAATTGGTGGTCGGCCTGGCAATGGTCAAGCAAGCGGCGGCTGACGCCAACCGCGAGTTGGGCCAGCTCAGCGAAGCCAAGCACGCGGCCATCAGCGAAGCCTGTGCCCGCCTGATCCGCGGCGATTTCCACGAAGAATTCGTGGTGGACATGATTCAAGGCGGCGCCGGCACTTCAACCAACATGAATGCCAACGAAGTCATCGCCAACATCGCGTTAGAGGCCATGGGCCACAACAAGGGCGAATACCAGTACCTGCACCCCAACAACGACGTGAACATGGCGCAGTCGACCAACGACGCCTACCCGACCGCGATCCGCCTGGGTCTGCTGTTGGGCCACGACGCGCTGCTGGCCAGCCTCGACAGCCTGATCCAGGCGTTCGCCGCCAAGGGCGTCGAATTCAGCCACGTGCTGAAAATGGGCCGCACCCAATTGCAGGACGCCGTGCCTATGACCCTCGGCCAGGAATTCCGCGCCTTCGCCACCACCCTCGGTGAAGACCTGGCCCGCCTGAAAACCCTGGCGCCAGAGCTGCTCACCGAAGTGAACCTGGGCGGCACCGCCATCGGTACCGGCATCAACGCCGACCCGCGCTACCAGGCCCTGGCCGTACAACGCCTGGCCGTTATCAGCGGCCAGCCAGTGGTCCCGGCTGCCGACCTGATCGAAGCCACCTCCGACATGGGCGCCTTCGTGCTGTTCTCCGGCATGCTCAAGCGTACCGCCGTGAAACTGTCGAAGATCTGCAACGACCTGCGTCTGCTGTCCAGCGGCCCACGCACCGGCATCAACGAGATCAACCTGCCGGCGCGCCAGCCAGGCAGCTCGATCATGCCCGGCAAGGTCAACCCGGTGATCCCGGAAGCGGTCAACCAAGTCGCGTTCCAAGTCATCGGCAACGACCTGGCCCTGACCATGGCGGCCGAAGGCGGCCAGCTGCAACTGAACGTGATGGAGCCGCTGATCGCCTTCAAGATCTTCGACTCGATCCGCCTGCTGCAACGCGCCATGGACATGCTGCGCGAGCACTGCATCGTCGGCATCACCGCCAACGAAGCCCGTTGCCGCGAGCTGGTGGAACACTCCATCGGCCTGGTCACCGCGCTGAACCCGTACATCGGCTATGAAAACGCCACCCGCATTGCGCGTATCGCCCTCGAAAGCGGCCGCGGCGTGCTGGAACTGGTGCGCGAAGAAGGCTTGCTCGACGACGCCATGCTCGACGACATCCTGCGCCCCGAAAACATGATTGCCCCACGCCTGGTCCCGTTGAAGGCCTAAGCGTTTGTTGCACCGCTCACCAGGTTGAGGGACTAGACACCTCTCACCTTTTGAGGGCCTGAAGGCTCGTTCTTCAGGCCCTTTTTTTTGCCTCAAGGTTGTGAAATGACGCCCATAAAAATCCAATATCGCCCTGCAAACCCTCCTTGCCTGTAACAGCTTGGCTGAAACCTTTAATCAGCCCGAGCAGACGGATCACGTTCGCCTAGGTATAGTGCCGCCCCTCTTCGCGTCTGCGGCCGTCGGTAACGAGCCCGGATACACGCGATAGCGCATGAATAACAACACCCGCAAAAGGATTGGGGTCGAACCGTCGCGCACTGCCTGGTGCTATGCGAGGGGTAGGACCGTCCTGCGTTTGCCATTAGAAAAATCAGCGAGGAACACTCCATGCTCGAGGTCATCAACGACTTCCTCTCAGGGAAAGTACTGATCGTGCTCATTGTCGGGCTCGGCGGTTATTTCACGATCCGCTCGCGTTTCGTTCAATTGCGTCACTTTTTCCACATGTTTTCGGTGTTTCGCGACAGCCTGAAAAACAGCTCCGACCAACTCAGCTCGTTCCAGGCGCTGATGCTCAGCCTGGCCGGGCGTGTCGGTGCCGGTAACATCGCGGGTGTCGGCATTGCCGTGACCCTGGGCGGCCCGGGTGCCGTGTTCTGGATGTGGGTCACCGCGCTCGTGGGCATGTCTTCGAGCTTTATCGAGTGCTCCCTCGGGCAGTTGTACAAGCGCACTGACGCGGAAGGCACCTACCGTGGCGGCCCGGCCTATTACATCCAGCACGGCCTGCACAAGCGCTGGCTGGGGATGGTCATGGCGTTCCTGCTGCTGGTGACCTTCGGCTTTGCCTTCAACGGCCTGCAAGCCCACGCTGTGACCCACTCGCTGAACAACGCGTTTGGCCTGGACACCACCTACACCGGCCTGGCCCTGGCGGTATTGCTGGGTCTGGTGTTCATCGGCGGGATCAAGCGCATCGCCTCGATCGCCGACCTGCTGGTACCGGTCAAGACCCTGGTCTACATCGCCGTGACCCTGTACGTGATCGTGCTGCAATTCGACCACGTACCGGCCATGCTCGCGACCATCGTCAAAAGCGCCTTCGGCCTCGACCAAGCCTTCGGCGGCCTGGTGGGCAGCGCGATCATCATGGGTGTGAAACGCGGCGTGTTCGCCAACGAAGCCGGCCTGGGCAGCGCGCCTAACGTAGCGGCAGTCGCTTCGGTAGAACACCCGATCGCCCAAGGTGTGGTCCAGGCGTTCAGCGTGTTCCTCGACACCTTCGTGATCTGCACCTGCACCGCGTTGCTGATCCTGCTCTCCGGCTTCTACACCCCAGGCTTCGAAGGCGACGGCATTGCCCTGACCCAGAACTCCCTGGCGGCTGTAGTGGGCGACTGGGGCCGCATGTTTATCTCGGTGGCCCTGGCGTTGTTCGTGTTTACCTCGATCATGTACAACTACTACCTCGGCGAGAGCAACCTGCGCTTTCTGGTGGGCAACAACCGCAAGGTGCTGATGGGCTATCGCGCGCTGGTGCTGGTGCTGATTTTCTGGGGTTCGATCGAGAACCTGAGCACCGTATTCGCCTTCGCCGACATCACCATGACCATGCTGGCGTTCGTCAACCTGTTCGCCCTGGCGTTCCTGTTCAAGATTGCCATGCGCATCCTGAACGACTACGACAACCAGCGCGCGGCAGGCATCAAGACCCCGGTGTTCGACTCCAGCCAGTTCCCTGACCTGGACCTGGACCGCAAGGCCTGGCCGGCCAATCCGGCAAAACCGGACGTTGCCGCATCGGCAGAACTGAACGCTCAAGTGCAACGCTGAGCGTAGACAGATGACACGCCGCCCGGCCTTGGGCATGCTCTGGGCCCGGCGGCGTTTTTCGTTCAGGAGATTCTTTGATGCAAGCAGCTAACAACATCATGGTGCTCTACACCGGTGGCACCATCGGCATGCAAGCCAGCGCCAACGGCCTGGCCCCCGCATCCGGTTTTGAAGCGCGCATGCGCGAACAGCTCACCAACGTTTCAGTACCCGCCTGGCGCTTCCGGGAAATGTCCCCGCTGATCGACAGCGCCAACATGACACCCGCCTACTGGCAGCGTCTGCGCACCGCCGTGGTCGAGGCCGTTGACGAGGGCTGCGACGCGGTGCTGATCCTGCATGGCACCGACACCCTGGCCTACAGCGCGGCAGCCATGAGCTTCCAATTGCTGGGCTTGCCGGCACCGGTGGTGTTCACAGGCTCGATGTTGCCTGCCGGCGTACCCGACAGCGATGCCTGGGAAAACGTCAGCGGTGCCCTGCTGGCGTTGGGCGAAGGCCTGGCACCCGGCGTGCACCTGTTCTTCCACGGCGCGCTGATGGCCCCGACCCGCTGCGCGAAGATCCGCAGCTTTGGTCGTCATCCGTTTGCCGCATTGCAGCGCAACGGCGGTGCGGCCAAGGCCGAAGCACTTCCCGCAGCCCTGGATTACCGCCAGTCCAAGGCCCTGGCCAATGTCGGCGTGTTGCCGCTGGTACCGGGCATCGGCGCAGCGCAACTGGATGCATTGGTCGACAGCGGCATCCAGGCGCTGGTGCTGGAATGCTTCGGCAGCGGCACCGGGCCCAGCGACAACCCTGCGTTTCTCGCCAGCCTCAAGCGCGCCGAAGAAAACGGCATCGTGGTCGTGGCAATCACCCAATGCCATGAAGGCGGCGTGGAGCTGGATGTGTACGAAGCCGGCAGCCGGTTGCGCGGCGTGGGTGTGCTGTCCGGTGGTGGCATGACCCGCGAAGCCGCGTTCGGCAAGCTCAATGCCTTGATCGGTGCGGGCCTGCCCAATGCCGAGATTCGCCGCCTGGTCGAACTGGACCTGTGTGCAGAGCTGAGTTGATATTCGATACATAGTCACTCTCACCACCCACCTGTCGGTGCCTAGCATGGAAAACCCGAGCCTCTGCCTCGGGTTGTTTCCATCAACCGGCACGACAGGACCCCCTCATGACCTCTTCAACCTCCACCGTCCAGAAACAACTCAAGAACAATGACCCGACACTGGAGCTGATCGCTCAATTCTACGCGGGGCCGTCCTTCAGGGAGGCCGCCACCGAATTATTGCGCCAGGCACTGAATGAGCAATACCCAACCCTGAACATCGACCCGGGCAGCACCTTGATGGGAGTGCCGACCTGGGACCTCCTCGACGACCAGATCGTGGCCGGGCCGCCCGAGTATCACGCACTCAGTGACCTGCTGGCCCGCCAGGCGGTACTGGCGATACCGACGCTGTGCATTGAGGGAGAGCACTTTCTTACACGACAACCGCTCACCGATCCGCCTGTGCATTTGCCCGTGCGCGCAACCGAAGTTGCGAAAATCCTCAACATCAGAGCCCCGGTCATGCTCTGCGCTTTCCAGGAGCACCTGGTCAACTTCTGGAACGAAAGCAACGCCAAAGGCCCGCGCTGGCAGGAACTGTCCAACACCCTGCGTAATGGCTGGAACGTCCAGGAAGTTGAAGCATGGGATGAAACCGACTGCGCCATGGCGCGCAGACTGTTTCACCTGCCCGAGCGTGCCGCTCGACAAATCGATGATCCCTATGCGAGCAAAGCCTGCATGATCGAAATCGAACAGGCGGACGGCACGCAGAGCAAGGGATTTAAAGCACTGCAGATCGCGTTACTGTCGGGCCGGCATGAGCAACGCACGATCATCCTCAGCTACTCACTGCTCAAGGGCTACGAGAAATTCGACTCTCTGGAGCAATTGGGCAAATCACTGCCGGACCATCTCGGGCCACAGGCAAATCGCCCTTCACTCAACTGGCGCTTGTTCGAGCCCGAAGGCAATTTTTTTGATCATCTGGCCTGCGCCTACATCGCTCAGCAGGTTGACGCTGTCGGCGCCATGGATTTTTCAGAACTGCGCGAAGACAGTCCGAGCAAGGTCAACAACGCTTTGAATTCAACCCCGGGACCGGATGCTGCGCCCGCACAAAAAGGGCCCGGACTTGAATGGTATCGCGACGCCTTGCCCGACTGGCTGAGCAGCGCCTCCACCAGTGACCTCAACCGCTACGCACGCCTGCTCAAGGATCTCGCGGCGCTCAACAGTGCGCATGCCGGCGCGTCCTACCTTGAGGACATCCCCGGCATCGAGAAGTATGCCCTTGACCAAATCAAGGATCAGATTCTCTTGGACCACCCAACGGCCGGGCACCTGTCTTTTGAAAAAATCCTCGTGCGCGTCAAGAGCCTGGAAACCTGGGGCTCCTTCATTGTTCCTGGCGTCTACAACACAACCACCTTCACTCTCGTGGAGCTGGCCCTGCAGAACCTGATTGCGCTACCCCTGGGCAACAAAACGATTGAGCTGGATAACGGAGTGGCACTGCCCGAATGGATGACCGTCGACTACGTGGAGAACGTTATCCGGCAGGTTAATATCGGCAAGACCTACCCCGAGCTGATCAACACTAAATTGCTGGACCTGCGCCAGGAGTCCGCCCGCCGCAAAGCGCTCTACACCCAACACATGCGCATCCAACTGCCGCTGATGGCGCTACAGGGCAAGCTTCGTCAGCAGGACGGGATTAATGAACTGGGATACCGTTACATCGCCGCGCTGATGGAACTCGACACCCATGAGCACAACGTGGATGGCCAGGCTATTGTCATGCGCCAATTGGCCTTTGCCCCTAAACGGCGCAGTGGAGGGACCTACGACGAGGTGGCCAACATGTATGTCATCGGCCCGTCAGATCCTGCTGCCGGTCCCTGCCTGCTCTACCGCCCATTGTTCAACCCGCCGCTGGTTCAATACGCCTCGCCTGCCAACCTGATCTACGCCGTGACGCAGTCGACCGAATTGCGCAACTCGGTACTGGCCTGGCTGCCCGACGCTGTGCGCGAAGACTACGCCAACTACGTATTCCCTGGGGACCTGCCTTCTCCCTGGGCTGTTGCGGACTATCTGGTGGAGCCTGACAAACTGTGGACCCTGAGCGGCCCGATGGTGTTGGGCAACGCCGTGCTGAAAGATGACCTGCTCGCCACGCTGTTCACTGCCAACGCCCAGGCATTAGTGACCCTGGCCGATCGCCAGTCAGTCTCCAACGCCGAAAGCCGCTGGGCAACCCTCAAGCAGGCTGGCTGGAACCTGCTCAATGCAGTGCTGCCCTTCCTCAGCCCGACCCTGGGCACCGCCTTGTGGATCTGGCAGGTTCTCGATCAACTGCAACAGTTCGTCGATGCCGAGAAGCAACAGGACAAACCCGCGCAATGGGCAGCCATCACTGACGTCCTGCTCAATCTGGGCCTGGCGATCACCCTGCACATCGCCACACGGCATCAGCACACCGGCAAAGCGCTCGCCGCCCAGCGTGAGCCAGAACCGCCGGCTGAAAAAACCGTCGCTAAGGCGATCGTCATCAAGCAGTTGGCCGACAACGCATCATCCAACCTGCCTGCCGACACTATTTCCCCGCTGAACATCAGTGGCGCGGTCAATCGCCGCACCGAACAACTACGCACCCTGCTGGAGAGCTTCAAGGCCGAAAAACCCGCGACGTTGAGTGGCCCCATCACCAAGACAGGTACTCACCAACACCTCTACCGTTCAGGCCAGAAATACTACGTACCCGTCGGCCCACGCTGGTTCGAGGTATCGGCGCAACCGGACGAGCCAGTGTTCATCATTGATCCAACTAAACCCGGACGTATCGGCCCGGCCCTGATCCATAATGCTCTAGGCCAATGGTTTATCGACAGTCGCCTGCGCCTGCGTGGCGGTGGTCCCAAACGAGCGATCAGACGCACCAGCCTGCAGGCCATGGAAACCGCCAAGCAGTTGCGCGAAAAACTGCAAGCGTTTGAGAACTCCAAAAAAACGTTATCGCTTGACCTGCAACGAACCCGCACGGAAATGACCGAAGCGCCCGATACCTCGGCCGACGACCAACGCCAGCACTATCTGCAAAAACTCGCCACCCAGCGTTCGGACTATGAAACGGCCCTGCAACAACTCAAGCAACTGCACGTGTTTGATCCCATCCCAGACTATCAGCCCAGGGCCATCGCCTATTTGAATGCACAACTGGAATTATCCGAAGTGGGTATCAAGGAGGTCCAGAGCACATTCACTCCAGCCTTTCGCAAAGTACTGGACCAGATCGAGCGCCAGGCCCGCGCGCCTCAGGAACGGCATATCGAAGATGCGCGACAACTCACCGAGCTGAACCAGGACATGATCGAACGCCTGGATTACGTGCACTCACGCTTCGAACAACTGCGGCAACTGTCCTCCGAGGGTTTGCATCAGATCCAGGAGCGGAAAAAGCGAATGCCGTCCTATAGCAGTGACGACCTCAAGGCCTTGCAGGTGACCATGTCGCGCAACCTGTGCCTGGATGAGACCTCTGTTGATAGCGCGCCTGAGGCCTGGACAGCATTGGACAAGATCGTCGATACCGCTGACATTGCAGTCCAGGCCCTGCGCGATACCTTGTTTGAACGCAGCGAAGCACGTCTGGATGAACGTATCGAAGCGCTGGGCAGCCTGATCGAACAATTCGCGGTCATCAATGAGCGTCTGGAGGACCTGCCACAAGACTTCGCCGACGTCGTCGTTCCCGAACAGTTGGAATCCCTGCGCCAGAAAATGCGCGCCTACTCCCAGGATGCGCAGCGGCAACTGACGCTGTTGCATGTCGACCGCGACGCCCTCAGAAGCCGACCCACACCGCCCCCCACACCGCCCAGGGCGCAGAAAAAATTCATCAATACCCGCTACAACGGTGTCTTGATTGGCGAACCGCGAGTGACCTCCGTCGGGCTTGAAACCGACCTGGTGGATATCAAGTCGCCCATCACTCAACAAATCATCGCGACCTACCACAAAAAAGATCAGGGATTGTGGGTCCAGCGCGTTACCACGCCACCGCCATCGCATCCTGCGACACCGCAAATCCAATCAGTCCTTGATAAGGCCCAGGCCTTTCTCGACGGCCTGACGGCGTTCAAGGAGCGTGCCGACGAGCAGGCGAAAAAGCCGGCGCGGACCGCCATCGGTACCGAGTACCTGTATCACCAGCACGCCCTGCTGCTGGAAGAAACCGGCCAGGCCATTGAACAAGCCTTGTCACGACCGCAACTCAGCACTCAGCAGCAGCGTTCTGCAGCCATCCTCCGTCGAAAACTCAAGGAGGCCGCGGCCGAACTCTACCAAGACGCCACCCAGCACGTACGCCGCATGATCAAGGAGCGGCCACCCACCATTGCCGGCGTGGAATGGCTCCAGCAGCGCCGTGAAATCACCCTGAAGAAAACCAAGAATCGACAACGGCTCGAGAGCGCCAGACCGAACTACCTGGATGAGTACACCATCACAGACCGCGTTACCCATGACGTACTCTGGTATGCCCAATTTCACTATTCGACGTCCTGGACGCAGGCCAAGACGTTCATCAAAGCCCGCTTGAAAACGCCTGCTCAGCGCAACCTGGGCCTGGCGACCGATACCCCGTACGGCTTGGACTCGCAGGAACTGCTTGACTACTACCGTAGCGAAATCAACTTGGAACAGGCACGCCGGCTATTCTTCGGCCTCTGATCAACGGGTGCCTGCGGCATGGGAATTGCTCCATCCAAGCAATAACTGCTGGGATCCGCCCCCTATGCTGCACTCACACCTGACCACCTTGAACGCTGTTTCGCTGGTGCTCGAGACCTTCAGCACCGAAGGCATAAGCCATGAGGTGCTGCTGGCCGGCAGCGGCATTGCGGTGGCGGACCTGCACCAGCCCGATACACGGATCACCACTCGCCAGGAGATGCAGGTCTGCGCCAATGCGGTAGCCCTGCGCCAAGACATCGGCCTGGAACTGGGGCAACGCATGCACGTGTCGGCCTACGGCATGCTGGGCTATGCGCTGTTGACCAGTGCCACCTTCGGTGACGCTTTGCGCTTGGCACTGCGCTATCCGGCGCTGCTGGGAACACTTTTCGAGCTGAGCCTTGAGGACGATGGCCAGCAGGTCTGGTTCAGCGCCTGCGATTATCGGGAGGATCCGGCGCTGGCCGCGTTCAATATCGAGCTGTGCCTGGCGTCGCTGAAGGCGATCTGCGACGACTTGCTCGGCCGCCCGTTACCGTTGCTGGGGGCTCGTTTCGACTACCCCGCGCCCGCCTACAGGGCTCGCTATGGCGAACGCTTCGCCTGCCCGCTGCAGTTCCAGGCGGCTACCAATGCCTTTGCTTTCGACCGTCAGTGGCTCGACCAACCGTTGCCCTTGGCCGACGCCATCACCCATCGCGCCATGGCTGAGCGCTGCCGCAAGCAAAACACCGAGTTCACCGGGCGCCAGGCATGGCTGAGCCGCGTACGTCACCTGCTTGCCACGCAACTGCACGCCGCGCCGGGGCTGGACAGGCTCGCCGAACAGTTGAACTGCTCGCCCCGCACCTTGCGCCGTCACCTGCATGATCTGGGCAGCAGCTATCAGGAACTGCTCGATGAGCTGCGCTTCGAGCAGGCCAAGCAGTGGCTGGCCGACGATGCGATGCCCATCCACCGCATTGCCGAGCAACTGGGCTTCAGTGAAACCGCGAGCTTCCGGCATGCCTTCGTGCGCTGGAGCGGCGTCGCGCCGAGTCAGTTCCGCCCATAAGCCCCGGCGGGCGAATAACGGACAGCGTCGTTGGCCATATTTATCCCGTTTTGGCCGCTCCTGCCGTTCTCTTGCCGCCTCGACGAGGCAACACTGCAAGGCACCTTCCTGAGCCTTCGAGAACAACAACATGCTGACGATCTACTCGGACGATCACCATCTGCACCATGGCCGTTGCGAATTGATGGACGGGCAATTGATGCCCTGTTTCGAAATGCCCTCCCGCGCCGACCACGTGTTGCAACGGGTGAAAGACCGCCAACTGGGGCCCGTGCACGCACCTCATGATTTCGGCCTGACCCCCTTGGCACGCGTTCACTCCCCGGCCTATCTGGACTTCTTCAAAGGCGCCTGGGAACGCTGGACCGTCTTCGGCCAGGAAGGCGACCTGCTGCCCTACACCTGGCCCGCCCGTACCTTGCGCCGGGTATTGCCCACCAGCCTGCATGGCCAACTGGGTTACTACAGCTTCGACGGCGGCGCGCCCATCACCGCCGGTACCTGGCAGGCGGCCTACAGCGCAGCCCAGGTGGCACTGACCGCGCAACAGGCGATCCAGGCCGGTGCGCCGTCGGCGTTTGCCCTGTGTCGCCCACCGGGACACCACGCCGCCAGCGACCTGATGGGCGGTTACTGCTACCTCAACAATGCAGCCATCGCCGCCCAGGCCTTTCTCGATCAGGGCTATAAAAAAGTCGCGATCCTCGATGTTGACTACCACCACGGCAATGGCACCCAATCGATTTTCTATGCTCGCAGCGACGTTCTGTTCGCCTCGATTCATGGCCACCCGGAGGCGGAATTTCCGTTTTTCCTCGGCTATGCCGACGAGTCGGGAGAAGGCGCCGGGGAAGGCTTCAACTTCAACTATCCGCTACCGGCCGGTTCCGGCTGGGCACGCTGGAACGCAGCGCTGGAAGAAGCCTGCAAGGAGATCGAGCGTTACAGCGCCGACATCATCGTCGTGTCGCTCGGTGTGGACACGTTCAAGGACGATCCCATCTCGCAGTTCAAACTCGACAGCCCGGATTATCTGGCGATGGGCGCGCGCATTGCCCGCCTGGGCCGGCCGACGCTGTTCGTGATGGAAGGCGGTTACGCGGTGGAAGAAATCGGCATCAATGCCGTCAACGTGCTCGAAGGTTTTGAGGGGACTGCCTGATGAATATGCTCAAGTCGCTTGTACTCTGCGCCGCCGTGTTAAGCAGCGCCGCCCACGCTGAAGAAAAAACCCTGCGGGTCTACAACTGGTTCGACTACATCACCCCCAAGGCCCTGGAAGACTTCAAGGCCCAAAACCCGTCGATCAAGTTGGTCTACGACATCTTCGACACCAACGAGGCCCTGGAAGCCAAGCTGCTCACCGGCAATTCCGGCTATGACGTGGTGGTGCCGTCCAACGTGTTCCTGGCCAAACAGATCGAGGCCGGGGTGTTTCAGGCCCTGGACCGCAGCCAGTTGCCGAACTGGAACCACCTCGATCCCAAGTTGATGAAGCTGATCGAGGCCAACGACCCGGGCAATAAATTCGCCGTGCCCTACATGTACGGCACCATCCTGATCGGCTTCAACCCCGACAAAGTCAAGGCCGCACTCGGCGCCAATGCACCGGTGGACAGCTGGGACCTGATCTTCAAGGAAGAGAACATCAGCAAGCTCAAGCAATGCGGCGTGGCGCTGCTGGACTCACCCTCGGAGATCCTGCCGCTGGCCTTGCAGCACCTGGGCCTGGCCCCCAACAGCAGCAACCCCAAGGACTATGAAAAAGCCGAAGCGCTGCTGATGAGAATCCGCCCGTACATCACTTACTTCCACTCCTCCAAATACATGGCCGATATCGCCAACGGCGATATCTGCGTCGCCGTCGGCTACTCCGGCAGCTTCTCCCAGGCCGCCAACCGCGCCAAGGATGCCAGGAACGGCGTGATCGTCGACATGCGCCTGCCCAAGGAAGGCGCACCGATCTGGTTCGACATGCTGGCCATTCCAAAAGGCGCGAAGAACCCGCAGGACGCCTACACCTTCATCAACTACCTGCTGCAACCGCACGTCATTGCGCCCATCAGTGATTTCGTCGGCTACCCCAACCCGAACAAGGACGCGACCGAGCAGGTGGACCCCGCGATCCGCAACAACCCCAACCTGTACCCCACCGAAGCCGCGATGGCCACGCTCTATACCCTGAAACCCCTGGGACGTGACGCCGAACGCGCCAGGACTCGCGCCTGGTCCAGAATCAAGTCCGGGACCTGAGCAAACGTGGCCGGGAAGTGCGCTTCCCGGCCATGATGACTTATCTACCGACCGCCCGGCCGCAGCGCCAATTACCTTGCAGCTCTTCATGCCGACCCAGGCCAAGGAGCTGCAGATGCCCAACGACTCACCCCTTAGCAACAATCGCCCGCCCAGCAGCTATGAGCTGCTGATGCAATTGAGCGTCGGCCCGTCCATCCGCGACGTTGCCGCCAACCTGTTGCGTTCGTCCCTCATGGAGCAATACCCGACACTCGCTATCGACCCTGACCTGGCCATGGTCATCACGCCGCACTGGCGCATCGTTGGCGATGTCATCCAATCCGCACCCGCCACCGTGCAATCGCTGACCTCGGTGCTGGCCAACCAGGCTCTGGCGCCCGAGCCGGTGATCTATATCGACGGCGAACACTTCCTCACCCTGGAGCCCGAGGCCAAGCCCGCCGTGCACCTGCCGGTGCAGATCGATGCCATTGCGCGGCTGATCAATGAGCTGGCGGCGCTGATCTTTACCGCCTTCCAGGAGCAGCAACTTGATTACTGGAACGCTTCCAACGGCCTGGCGGGCCCACGCTGGCAAACACTCTCCCATTCCCTGCGCAAAGTCTGGAACGTCACCGCGCAGGACGGCTGGGATGAACACGATTGCGCCATGGCCAGGACGTTGTTCCACTTTCCGGAGCGAGCCAAGCGTCGGAACTTCGATACGTTCCAGACACGCGCTTACCTGATCGATATAGATAGCCTGAAAAACAACCGCTCCACTCACGTCGGCCTGTCGGATATCGCGGTGCTGATCGGCGTACATGAGCAACGCCAGCGGGTCCTGACGTATTCGCTGATCAACGGTTACGAGAAATTCGAGTCACTGCAAAAGCTCGGCGAAGCCTTGCCCGCGGCACTGGCTCATGCTGACGGGGAGGTAACCGTGCAATGGCGATTGTACGAACCCACCGGGGATTTTTTCGACAGCCTGGCGTGCAACCTGATCGCCCTGCAATTGCAGGCCATCGGATCAATTGGCTCCGCCGAACTTGAAGCCCCCGCCACGACTGCCGTCACCGGCCAGGCCGTCGCGCGCATCCTGCCGGTGATTGAAGACTTGAGCGATCACTCACTGTCGAGCATCCGCCAGATCCATGAGCAACTCCCCGACTGGCTTGCCAAGGCCTCGGACCTGGACGTATCGACCTACAGCCGTTACGTGATCGAACTGGCCGAACTGCATACCCACAACCACGGGCAGTCTTTCCAGGACGGCATCCCGCCGATCCGCGACTACGCCAGGCAGCAACTGCAAAACCGGATCAAGGCCCGTGCAAATGGCGCTAGCCTGAACCTGGACAAGATAGAGATCAGCATCGAAAGCCCGGTGGTCTGGGGTACCTTCGTGCTGCCCGGAACCAGTGACATCACCCGGCGCAACCTGATCGACCTGGCCCTGGAAAACCTCACCGGGCTGCCCACCGGTACGCCCAGCGTGCACTACAACGGCGGCGAGGGTCCGCAATGGCTGACGTACAACTACCTCAAGGACGTGATCGAAGCCCTCGACATCGGTGAACGCTACCCGACGCTGATCAAACACACCCTGCTCGACGACCCCGTTCAATCGAGGCTTCGGCAAACCCTCTACACCTCGCACTTGCGGGTGCAACTGCCACTGCTGGCCTTGCAGTGGAAGATCCAGGGCCTGCACGGTATCGATGATCGCGGTTATCGCTATATCGCTGCCGCGGTGCAGGCACACGCCCATGAACGGCAGGTCGAGGGGCAGGAGATCGTCATCCGGCGCCTGGCGTTCATTCCCACCCTGTGCACCAGCCAGGCGCAGGATGGGGTGGCGAATATGTTTGTGATCGGCCCCCGCGACCACACCCAAGGCCCTTGCCTGTTGTACCGCCCACTGCTGGAACCGGTGCTGATCCAGTACCCGTCACGGCAAAACCTGTTGTACGCCATCAAGCATCACCGCACCCTGCGCGACTCGGTACTGGCCTGGCTGGCCGAAGATGTGCGCTTCAACTACGAGCAGTATGTCTTCCCTGCCGCATTACCTTCGCCGTGGACCGTGGTGCGCGGGTTGGTGGAACCGCAAGTGGTGGTGCAAATGAGCGGCCCCCTGGCCTTGAGCGATGAAGTGGTGGGCAACGACAGCCTGGCGACGCTGTTCAGGGACAACGCCAACGCGATGGTTGAATTGGCGACGCGGCAATCGGTGTCCAACGCCCAGAAACGCTGGGCAAGCTATCGAGAAGCCGGCTGGCTGATTTTCAGCGCGGCATTGCCATTCATGGGCCGCACCGTGGGCATCGCGGCCTGGATCTGGCAAATCATGGACGACCTGCAGGCGACCGCCCAGGCAGAGCCGGAGCCTGACGGGCAGGTGTCCTGGACAGCCCAGGTAGATCTGCTGCTCAACCTGGGCATGGCCCTGGTGCTGCACGTCGCCCTGCGCCATCCGCCGGTGCGAAAGACGCCCAAGGCAACGCTGCCGAAACATGAAGCCACCCCGACCCAGGCGCCTGAAACCAGACTGCCGCCGGAGCGCCGGATCCCCGTGATGCGCCGACCCGACTTGCCCGACGCCGAACTGCCCACTCGCCATCAAGGCCCGCTGTACAACAGCGGCGCGCTTCAACGCTCTCCGACAAGCCTGGGGGCTACACTGGATCGCTTCAAAGTGGCCAGGCCCGACGGGCTGGGGGAAGCCGTCAAGGAAACAGGGCCGCACCTGCATCTCTATGCGCTTGGCGATAAATGGTACGCGCCGGTGGGCGCCCGCTGGTTCGAGGTGACGGTGGATGAAAACGACAATGTCATGATCGTCGATCCGGGCCGCCCCACTCACGTCGGTCCGCTGCTGGTGAGCAACCTGGCCGGCCAATGGTTTGTCGACACTCGCCTGCGCCTGCGCGGTGCCGGTTTCAGGAATCGCCGGCAATCGGCTCGCGGCAAAGTGCCTTCGCGGATCACCGACCTCCGGCAGAAACTCAACCAATTCGATGCTGACGAACGGCGCGGGCAGGCTGAAGTCGCCCAGGCCCACGCCGCGATAGACCCGGTGCCCGGTCCCTCCTCCGATCGCCAGCGCCAGACGTTCCTCGACAAGGTCGACAGCCGCCTGGCCGACTATGACGTACCCATTCGCCAGTTGCGCTCGCTGAATGTCATCGATTCGGTACCCAACTACCAGAGCGCGATGATCGACTACCTGAACAAACAACTGCTGCTGACCCGCTCGGCCATCGCGGAACGCTTGCCGGTTTTTCGCGACAAGTTGCTGGTGTCGGTGGAAGACATGGAAGCCGTCACCGCCCAGGACATCAAGCAGCGCAACGAGATTGCGCAGACGATGGCGAAGCTGAACCTGGATATGATCAACCGCATGGAGTATGCGCAATCGCGCTATCGTCAGTTGGAAAGCCTGGGCATAGAGGGTGCCAAAGTCATCCAGACCAGCATGCAGGCCCTGCCCGACTTCAAGCTTCACGACCTCAAGGCCATGCAACTCACCCTTAGCCGTTACCTGTGTATTGGCGAAGGCCGCGGGGAGGCCTTCACCGACGCCCGTGCACAACTCAATGAGATCGTGGATGCTGCCGATCTCCATGTGCAAACGTGGATCGAGACCCTGGTGGAAACCAGCATCGGCGACCTGCACGAGCGTATTGAAGTGCTCAACAGCCTGGTCGATCAGTTTGCGATTGTCGACCAACGCCTGCTGGACCTGCACGCCGAACACCCGGAACAGGTGCAGCGAGAACCCCTGGAACATCTGCGCCAACGCCTCGATGAATTCAACCAACAGGCGGTGCATGAGCTGGCGCTGTTGATCAGGCAACGAAAAGCCCTGGAGCCCAAGCCTGGCCCATCAAAAGCCCCCCCGACACCCAAGCGCAAAGTCATCAAGACGCGCTTCAACGGGGTGGTGGTGGGCGAGCCCCGTGAAGCCGAAAGCGGCCTGGTGGACGTCAAGGCACCGGTGACGGGCAAGATCATCGCGACCTTTCACGAAAAAACCCCTGGGGTCTGGGTCGAGCGGGAGATCACGCCCTCAAGCCCTCACGAGCCATTGGCCATCGATCTGGGCAGCAGCATCAACGCCGCGCAGAGTCTGCTGGATGAAGAGCCCGCTGCGAGCCTGCGCACCTTGGGGCATTCAAAGAAAGCCGGACGTATTCCGGTAGAAATCGAGGAGATGTTCCATCAGTACGCTGCACGCCTGGAACGCGCGGTGGCCACGATCGAAGACGCGCTCACCCGGCTCAACCTCACGGAAAGCGACCGCCCTCCAGCCGCTGCCCTCAACCGCCGGCTCAATGACGCCGCACAGCGGTTATACGAACTGGGCACAAGCACCCGCATCAGCATGACCAAACAACAACCGCCCACGGCGGCACGGGTGGAGTGGCTGCATAGCCAGGGCCTGGTGAAAATCGCCAAAGTGGTCACGCGACGGCGGCTCAAAGGCCCCGGCAAAAACTACCTGGACGAATACGAGGTGCGTGATCACCAGACCCATGCGGTGCTCTGGTATGCGCACTTTCACTATGAGTCTCCCCAAGCTGCGCAGGAACACTACACCGCTGGCCACCTCAAGACCCGCGACCAGCAGAAGCTGGGGGGCGCTGTACACCGCACGGGCTTGAGCGACCGTGACCAGATCGCGATTTATCGCAGTGAAATCAGCCCGATCCTGGCCCGTTCGTTGTTTTTCCAGGCCTGACCGTCAATCGTGCTGCCAGGCCCTGCGCAACGTTGCCAGGGCCTCGGCAACGGCCGCCTCGGGTACGGCGGCAAAACCCAGCACCAGGCCGGCGCGCTGGTCTGCCGGAGTGGTGGAGTGCGCCAGCCAGTAACTGCTTAAACCATTGACTTCGACGCCCACGGCACGGGCCTGCTCAAGCAGCTGTTGCTCGCGGGCCAGGCTGTCCACGCGCACGGTCATGTGCAGCCCTGCGGCAATGACAGGCAACTCGCCCACCCCCGGCAGACCGCGCGGCCACCCGGCGAGCAAGGCATTGCGCCGGCTCAATGCCGCGCGCCGCATCCGGCGGATATGCCGCTGGAAGTGCCCGGCCGCCATAAACTCGGCCATCACCGCCTGGGTACTGACTTCCGAGTGGCGCATATCCACCGCACGGCGCCGTGAGAAGGCATCGACCAGGCCTGGCGGCAACACCAGATAGCCCAGGCGCAAGGCCGGGAATGCGACCTTGCCGAAGGTGCCGACGTACAGCACGCGGCCGCTGCGGTCGAGCGCGGCCAGGGGCGCCAGGGGTGCGCCGCTGTAGCGGTATTCGCCGTCATAGTCGTCCTCCACGATCCAACCGCCGGTGCGCTCGGCCCAGGCCAGCAACTCCAGGCGCCGCGCCAGGCTCATTACCACGCCCAGCGGGTATTGGTGAGAGGGCGTGACATAGGCCAGGCAGCAATCACCCAATGTGTTCAGGACCTGGCAATCGATGCCGTCGCTGTCCACCGGCACGCCCTGCAGGTGGGCACCGGCCAGTGCGAACGCGTGCCCGGCGGCCCGATAGCCCGGGTTTTCCACCGCCACCCCGTCACCTGGCTCCACCAGCAACTGTGCACAAAGGCTGATTGCCTGTTGTGCACCGCTGGTGATCACTATTTGCTCAGCCGTACATTGCATGCCCCGTGAGCTGCGCAGGTAAGCGGCAATCAGGCCGCGCAGGCGGCTGTCACCCGCCGGGTCGCCATAGCACAGCTGCGCAAGGTCCGGCTTGCGCCAGAACGCCCCGTTGAGCTTGGCCCAGACCTCGAACGGGAACAGATCGAACGCTGGCACGCCCACGCGAAATGCCTTGGGCGGACCCGCCGGCGGCTGTGGCAAATGGTTATTTTGCACCCGCCCCAAGGCCGGCCTGTGGATAACTTCGCCATCGAGGTGTTGCGGCAATTCCGTACATTTTGTGGATAAGGCTGGGGATAAGCTTGTTGATAAGCCTGTGGATACTTTTGTGGATAGTTTTTTGGCCGTGGGCAATTGGGCGACATAGGTGCCGTCACCCACACGGCCTTCGATAAACCCCTCGGCGTACAACTGATCGTAGGCGCGCACGACGCTGTTGCGGGAAATCACCAGCGCAGCGGCCAGGTCACGGCTGGCGGGCAGGCGCGTACCGCTGGCCAGGCGCCCATCCAGCACGCGCTGACGCAGGGCTGCATAAAGCTGGCGCGTCAGGCCTTGGCGCCGATCCAGCTCGATACCGGCAGGGTTGAAGGACAGCGGCGGCGAAATGGGCGACATCATATTGGACCTATGAAATTGGCCGAAGATGGCTCTTACAACGAACCATTAGCCTGCCTAGGATGCAGGCATTCGCCAAGGAAAATATTCATGTACACACCACGCGCCTTTGCCCTCGACGACTTGCCCGAAATACAGCAACTGATCCAGCACACACGCCTGGCGCAGTTGGTCACCTTTGGCGAGCAAGGCCTGCAGGCCAGCCACCTGCCGCTGCTGCTCAATCCCGACGAAGGTCCCAACGGCACGCTGTACGGGCACCTGGCCAAGGCCAATCGGCAGTGGCAAGACCTGCAAGACGGCAGCGAAGCCCTGGTGATCTTCGCCGGTGCCGAGGCCTATGTCAGCCCGGGGTTTTACCCGGCCAAAGCTGAGCACGGCAAAGTGGTGCCCACCTGGAATTACATCGCGGTGCATGCCTATGGCAAGGCCCAGGTGTTTACCGATGCCGAGCGCCTGCTCGGCGTGGTCAGCGCCCTCACCGACCGCCACGAGGGCAACCGCGCCCAGCCCTGGAAAGTCAGCGACGCCCCGGCTGATTACATTGACGGCATGCTCAAGGCCATCGTCGGCTTCAGCCTGCCGATCGAGCGCCTGATCGGCAAACGCAAACTCAGCCAGAACCGCAGCGCGGCGGACATCGCCGGCGTGCGCGACGGCCTGGCCGCCAGCGCCGATATACGCGACCAGACCCTCGCGCGCTTTATTCCCCAAGGAGTTTCAGAATGAGCCAGATCGAGATCCGCCCGGTCACCGCAACCGACCACGCCGCCTGGCTGCCGCTGTGGCAGGCGTACTTGACGTTCTACAACACCGAACTGCCGGACGCCGTCAGCCACAGCACCTGGCAGCGCCTGATCGATGCCCATGAGCCGACCCACTCCGCGCTGGCCTGGCAGGATGGCAAGGCGGTGGGCATGGTCAACTTCATCTACCATCGTTCCAACTGGAGCATCGAGAACTCCTGCTACCTGCAGGACCTGCTGGTGGACCCGGCCCAGCGCGGCACCGGTGTCGGCCGTAAACTGATCGAGTTCGTCTACGCCACTGCCAAGGCCGACGGCTGTTGCAAGGTGCACTGGCTGACCCACGAGACCAACACCACCGCGATCCAGCTCTACGAGCGCATCGCCGAACGCCCTGGCTTCATTCAATTTCGCAAAGGTCTTTAAGGAGCGCAGCATGTCCACTTCCCTCGCCGACTGGAAGGGCGTCCCGGCGCCTACCGCGCAACTGCTTGAAGGGCGCTTTATCCGCCTGGAAAAACTCGACCCGGCCCGCCACGCCGACCAGCTGTGGCAAGCCCTCGAAGGCCCCGGCGCCGACCCCAAGTTGTGGGATTACCTGCCTTACGGCCCGTTTGCCGATCGCGCCGCGTTTGATGCGTGGTTGAACAACCATGCGGCGAACAGCGACCCGTATTTCTTCAGCGTGGTCGACCGTGCGTCCGGCCAGGTGCAGGGCATCCTCAGCCTGATGTCCATCGTCCCGGCCCAGGGCCGTATCGAAATCGGCCATGTCACCTTCGGCGCGCCGATGCAGCGCTCACCCAAAAGCACCGAGGCGGTGTACCTCTTGGCCAAATACGCGTTCGAACAGGGCTACCGCCGCCTGGAGTGGAAGTGCAACAACGGCAACGCCCGCTCCAAATATGCGGCGGAGCGGTTGGGGTTCAGTTTTGAGGGGGTGTTCCGCCAGCATATGGTGGTGAAGGGGCAGAACCGCGATACGGCGTGGTATTCGATTTTGGATTCGGAATGGCCGACGGTGGGTGCGGGGTTTGAGGCGTGGTTGTCGGAGGCGAACCAGGCAGGTTCCGGGCAGTTGAAGGGCCTGGCGGAGTGTCGCCGCCAGGCGCTTTAAGGCTTACCCCAGCTTCCGGGCCAGCACCGCAATATGCTCCGGCCCGATCCCGCAGCACCCGCCCAAGTGGCTGGCACCGCGCTTTTTCCAGTCCGCCGCCCACTGCAGGTAGCCCGGTGGGTCGAGATCCTCGCGCAAGGGGTCCAGGCCGTCGTTGGCCGTGGCTTCCTTGGGCTGGGGCGGGAAGGCATTGGCATAGGCACCGATCTGAATCGCCACGCCCAACCGTTCGAAGGTTTGGCGTGCGGCATCGATCGCCGCGCCGATCACTTCCGGCTGGCTGCAATTGAACAGCAGCACTTGGACGCCCAATTGCGCTGCCGCTTCGGCCGCGTCCGCAACCGGTTCGCCGGAACGCAGGCGCGGTACTTCGTCGGTGTCTTCGTCTTTCAAGGTGAAAGACAGCCAGAACGGCTTGCCATCCTTCGGCAGGCCCGCATGAATAGCCCGCGCTTCGACGATTGAGCTCTGGGTCTCCGCCAGCCACAGGTCGACATGGGGTGCCAGGCCCTGCACCAGTGGCGTCAACAGCTCAGACACGCGCTGCGGCTCGAACAGATCGGGGCGATACGAACCAAACAGCGGCGGCAACGAGCCGGCCACACGCACGGCCTTGCCCGAAGCCTGCACCGCCCGTCTGGCCAATTCACCCGCCAGCGCCGCCAGGGCCTGGCCTTCGGCAGCAAAGCGCGCCTCGCCGATATGGAACGGCACCACCGCATAGCTGTTGCTGGTGATCACATTGGCACCACTGTCGATATAGGCCGCATGCACGGCCTCCACCGCCTGCGGCGCTTCGCTCAACGCCAGCGCCGACCACTCCGGCTGCCGGAACGGCGCACCGCGGCGTTGCAGTTCACGGCCCATGCCGCCATCCAGAATTACTGTGTTCCCTGCGGCCATATGCTTTTTACTCATAAGCTTATGAAAATAACTCACTATGAGAGTCGTTCTTATAACTATTTAATACGTTCAATTCGGTTCATAACAACTCTTTTTTATTCAGGTACCCATTTTGAAACTTAAACCGCTATTGGCCCTGGGCCTGACGATACTGGCTGCCTCCACCCAAGCCTTTGGCGGCGCGACCCTTGATCGGGTTGAGAAGAAAAAGGAACTGGTGGGCGTGCTGATGGAAAGCTACCCGCCGTTCTCGTTCCTCAACGAGCAAAACCAGCTCGACGGCTTCGATGTCGATGTGGCCAAGGCTGTCGCGCAAAAACTCGGTGTGAAACTGCGCCTGGAAACGCCTTCGTGGGACGTGATCGCCGCCGGCCGCTGGAGCGGGCGCTATGACATCTGCATTTGCTCCATGACCCCGAGCAAGGCCCGCGCCGAAGTCTTCGACTTCCCGGTGGAGTATTACGCCTCCCCTGCCGTGATCGTGGTCAATGCCAAGGATGACAGCATCCACGGCGCCAAGGACCTGAGCGGCAAGAAAGTCGGCCTCACCAGCGCCTCCAGCTACGAGAGTTACCTGAACAAGAACCTGGTGATCGAAGGCGCCGAGGACACCCAGTTGCAATACCCGTTCGAGAACGTGCAGATCGCCCCGTACGACACCGATAACGTGGCCTTCCAGGACCTCGGCCTGGGTGCCGGAGTACGCCTGGATGCGATCCTGACCAACCTGGTCACTGCGCAACCGCGCCTGGACCAGGACAAACGCTTCAAACTCGCCGGCGCAGCGCTGTACGCCGAACCCAACTCGGTGGCCATCGAAAAAGGCGACGCCCAGTGGGACGCCAAGGTGCGTGAGGTGTTTGCCCAGTTGAAACAGGACGGTACCCTGAGCAAACTGTCGCAAAAATGGATCGGTGCCGATATCAGCCAATGAGTGTTCCCCCACAACCTGCGCGCGCCCTGCTGGGCTTTCGCACGCGGCTTTACCTGACCTGGGCGGCGCTGTGCGCCCTGTTTGCCAGTTTCTTCCTGAGCTTTGACCTGAAGTTCTCGATCATTCTCGACAAGCTGCCCAACCTGGTTGGCCTGCACCTGGCACCCAATGGCTTCCTGCAAGGCGCAGCGCTGACGCTGTTCCTGTGCCTGTGTTCGATTGCCGCCTCGTCGGTGCTGGGCTTTATCACCGCGCTCGGGCGCTTGTCCAAAAGTGCAGTGGCCTTTGGTATCGCCAGCTTCTACGCGTCGTTTTTCCGTGGCACGCCGTTGCTGATCCAGATCCTGCTGATCTATCTGGGCCTGCCACAGCTGGGCCTGGTACCGGGCGCCATCGTCGCGGGGATCATCGCGCTGTCGCTGAACTACGGCGCGTACCTGAGCGAGATCTTCCGCGCCGGCATCCTGGGCGTCCCTCATGGACAACGGGAAGCCGCATTGGCCCTGGGCATGCGCGACCGTGCGATCTTCTGGCACGTCACCCTGCCCCAGGCCATGCGCACTATCATCCCGCCGGCGACCAACCAGTTCATCTCCATGCTCAAGGACTCGTCGCTGATCTCGGTGATGGGCGTGTGGGAAGTGATGTTCCTGGCGCAATCCTACGGACGCTCCAGTTATCGCTACATCGAAATGCTCACCACCGCTGCGATCATTTACTGGGTGATGTCCCTCGGCCTGGAACTGATCCAGGCACGCATGGAGCGGCACTATGGCAAGGGGTATGCGAGGCGAGAGTGAGGCCATTGAAGTCACTATCGCCCTCAGGCCTACTGCGCCAATCGAACTGAATTTTTATCGCATCGGACTAGAGACATCTCCCGCAAACACGCGGTGCTTGGCCTGACAGTTATCCCCTGGGTGCCCCGCTAAATTCCCCGCCTCATACATCAGGAGGTGGGTTTACATGCCACTCATTCAGAAACAACTCGTACTCGCCATCACCCTCGCACTGGGGACCACCTGCGCTCAGTACGCACAGGCCCGCGACGACATGGAACCCGACAGCGAGTGGTTCGAACAGATTGCGAAACATCACCAGAAAACTCATGTCGACCCCGCCACTCCCACCCCCGAAGACTTCTATTTCATCGACCGAGCCAACAGTCGTAACGGCCTGAGCGTTGCCCGCGTGCTGGACTCGGCAGTGGATGCCGCGCTGGCATCGGAGGAGTTGAGGGACTGGGAAAAGTACCAGCTTGAAAACTACGGGCGGTACTTGAGCAGCCTGGAGCCAGGTCGCTTGGGTACGCTGCTGGAGCAATTGGCCGGCAGCCAGAACGCCAACCTGGGCACGGCCACGCAAAACAGCATGAAACGCTTGCACGCCAGCCTGCTGACAGCCATACGCCAATTGGATAACCACACCAGTGAGGACGGGCGTGTCTGGGTCCAAGGCCTGGCCAGCAGCGGTGCCCTCGATGCCCAACACGGCAGCGCCGGCTTGAAACAAAGCAGCCAGGGCCTGTTGCTGGGTGCAGATGGAGCAATCGATGACGCCTGGCGGGTCGGCGTGGTGGGCGGCAAGTCTGGCAGCGACCTGAGTGCCCGGCATTTCAACGGTGAAGTGGACAACTGGCACCTGGGCGCCTATGCGGTGCGCCAGGACGGTCCATGGGCTTTACGCCTGGGCGCGCTGTACAGCAGCCATTCCGGGCAGAACACGCGCAATGTGGACTTCGACTTCATCGATTACCGCGAACGCCTCACGGGCAAGTACAAGGCCCAGAGCCAGAACGCATTCGCCGAACTGGGCCATCGGTTCGTCACCGACGGCTTGCATGCCGAACCGTTTGCCGGAATCGGCTTCCAGCGGTATCACCGTGACCGCTTCTCCGAGAAAGGTGGCCATAGCGCGTTGAACGTGGGCACCCAAACCCAGCAAAACCTCAGCAGCACCTTCGGCCTGCGCTTGAGCCGCGACATCGCAGTGGCCGACCGGATCACCCTCAAGCCGCACCTGAGCGTCCATTGGAAACACTTGTATGGCGACACCAACAGCCGCGTACGCCAATCCTTTGCCAGGGAAACCCGCGAGGACTTCAACAGCGCGTTCAGCATCGGCGGTACCTCGCTGGACCGAGATAATCTGGCCTTGCGCACGGGGCTGGACATGCGTCTTTCGGAGCACCAGACCCTGGGCATCGCGTACACCGCCGAAGTGGGCGACAACAGCCGCAACCATGGACTAATGGGCCAATGGCAAAGCGCGTTTTAATACAGAAACGGAAGAACCTTCACACTCACGCGGGTATTGAAGGCTGACATTAAGCACCACTTTCTGCTGGCTACACTCCGGTCTCCTATACAAAAGAGGCCGGAAATCATGATATCGACACTCTCGTTTTTCCCTCCCCTTGGTGCACTCTTCGCACAAAGCGCCAACGCCTTGGCCGAGGCTGCCACTCCGCCCGCCGCAGCACCCGAGCCCCACACCGCGCCGCCAACCACTCCGCGTTCGTTCGGGCACCCCGCCCGCCAGGCCTCAAATGGTCAGCTCGACACCAATATTGTCAAAGTCATCACCACGCCTAACTCCCCGCGACGCGACGGGATGAATCTCGACGAGATCGCCCACCTCACCCAAACCCCGTCCAACCTTGATAAGTCACACATCATCAAAGCCGTCGACATCGTCAACAGCCCGGACGTGCACATCAATTCACCGGATCATGGCCTGAGCAGCTCCGGGCTTACCTCTGTCTGGCTGGAGAATCGAGGAAGCATCACGGCCCAATCCGGCACGGGTGTGGCCCTGAAGGGAGAAAAAGCCGATGAGGTGATCAACCATGGCCTGATTGCAGGTGGCAATGGAGTCGCCCTGGACATGGGCGGCGGTGACGACCTGTTGGTTGTCAAAAATGGCAGCCGCTTCAAAGGCGAAGTCGATGGCGGCAGCGGTACCAACCAAGTGGTTCTCGATGACGCCAAAGGCGGCACGTTCGAAGGTGCGACCCGAATGCAACACCTGTGGGTCGGCAAGGGCGCCTGGGAACTGACCGGTGCACTGCACGACAATCGGCACGGCACGGTGTACGGCGATGCTGCCTTGACCAACCGCAGCGTTATCAAGGGGACCCTGGATATTGATGCGGGCGGCAGCTATTCCGGCGGCACCGTCGACTCCCTTAATGTCGGGGGTACTCTGCTGCTCGATCCTGAAAATACACCACGGACCCGGATCAGGAAGGATCTGCACCTCAAACCAGGATCGACCATGGCGTTCAAAGTGGGCGCGGACCAAGCCCACTCCACGCTGAAAGTCGGCAATACGTTAACGCTGGATAACGCCACCCTGAAACTTGATGTACAGCCGGAAAGTGAAGCACTGCTCACGCGCCAGCTACGTATCGCGGATGCGGCATCCATCAAGGGAACATTCAGCGCCGTTACCAGCAACCTGACCACCCTGGAACCTGAACTGCTCTACAAACCTGAGGGTATTTTTGTCGGCTTCAAGCGCAAGCAGAGCGCCGCACCCTCCGCTGACCATTAAAAAATCGGCAAAAAAAAGGGGAGCACCTGCCCCCCCGAGGATTAAACGGTAGTGTCGAAGGCTGGATCAGCCTTCGATTTCAATCAGGATTTCGCCAGGGTTCACCCGGTCGCCTTTGGCCACGTGAACGGCGGTCACCTTGCCGGCAATCGCAGCCTGCACTTCGGTTTCCATCTTCATCGCTTCGGTGATCAGCACGGCCTGGCCGGCCTTGACCACGTCGCCTTCCTTGACCAGCACATCGACGATATTGCCCGGCATCGCCGTGCTGACATGTCCCGGCTCGCTGGCCTGCTTGCGCTTGCTGCTGCCGCCGCCGACGAATTCGTTGAGCGGTTCGAACACCACTTCTTCCGGCATGCCATCGATGGACAGGTAGAAATGGCGCTTGCCTTCGGCTTTCACACCGACACCGGTGATGTCCACGCGGTAGCTTTCGCCGTGCACGTCGATGACGAACTCGGTCGGCACGCCTTCGCCACCGGCACGGGCCACGCCACCGGCTTCAGGGATAGGCAGCAGCACCTCAGGCGTCAGGGTGCCGGCGTCGCGTTCCTCGAGGAACTTGCGCCCGATGTCCGGGAACATGGCGTAGGTCAGCACGTCTTCTTCGGACTTGGCCAGTGCGCCGATTTCGCCGCGCAGCTTGGTCATCTCCGGCTTGAGCAGATCGGCCGGGCGCACATCGATCACTTCTTCGCTGCCGATGGCCTGGCGACGCAACTTCTCGTTCACCGTGCCCGGCGCCTTGCCATAGCCGCCTTGCAGGTACAGCTTCACTTCGTTGGTGATGGTCTTGTAGCGCTCACCGGCCAGCACGTTGAAGAACGCCTGGGTGCCGACGATCTGCGAAGTCGGAGTCACCAGCGGCGGGAAGCCGAGGTCTTCACGCACCCGTGGAATTTCAGCCAGCACTTCGCTCATGCGGTTCAGAGCGCCCTGCTCTTTCAACTGGTTGGCCAGGTTGGAAATCATCCCGCCCGGCACCTGGTTGACTTGCACACGGGTGTCGACGGCGGTGAATTCGCTTTCGAACTGGTGGTACTTCTTGCGCACGGCATAGAAGTACAGGCCGATCTCTTGCAGCAGCTCCAGGTCGAGACCGGTATCGAATTCGCTGCCTTTAAGGGCGGCGACCATAGACTCGGTGCCCGGGTGGCTGGTGCCCCAGGCGAAGCTGGAGATCGCAGTGTCGATATGGTCGGCACCGTTTTCGATCGCCTTGAGTTGGCACATCGCAGCCAAACCGGCGGTGTCATGGGAGTGGATAAAAATCGGCAGGCTCTGCTCGGCTTTCAGTGCCTTGACCAGTTCACCGGTGGCGTATGGGGTCAGCAGGCCGGCCATGTCCTTGATCGCGATCGAGTCGCACCCCATGGACTCCAGCTGCTTGGCCTGGGCCACGAAGGCCTCGACGGTGTGCACCGGGCTGGTGGTGTAGGCGATGGTGCCCTGGGCGTGTTTGCCGGCGGCTTTTACCGCTTCGATGGCCACGCGCAGGTTACGCACGTCGTTCATGGCGTCGAAGATGCGGAATACGTCGATACCGTTGACGGCAGCCTTGGCCACGAAGGCCTTGACCACATCGTCGCTGTAATGGCGGTAGCCCAGCAGGTTCTGGCCGCGCAGGAGCATTTGCAGGCGCGTGTTAGGCAACGCGGCGCGCAGTTTGCGCAGGCGCTCCCACGGATCTTCCTTGAGGAAGCGTACGCAGGCGTCGAAGGTCGCGCCGCCCCAGACTTCCAGGGACCAGTAGCCGACTTTATCGAGCTTGTCGCAGATCGGCAGCATGTCGTCGGTGCGCATGCGGGTCGCCAGCAACGATTGGTGGGCGTCGCGCAGGATGGTGTCGGTTACGAAGATTTTTTTAGTCATTGGAATGTTCCTCACAGGCCTGCGTGGGCGGCGATGGCGGCGGCGATGGCCAGGGCCAGCTCTTCGGGTTTGCGCTTGATCGAGTAGTTGGTCAGCTCAGGGTGGCTTTCCACAAAACTGGTGTTGAACTGGCCGCTGCGGAATTCCGGGTTACGCAGGATTTCCTGGTAGTAGGCGGCCGTGGTCTTCACGCCTTGCAGGCGCATGTCGTCCAGGGCACGCAGGCCGCGGTCCATGGCTTCTTCCCAGGTCAACGCCCAGACCACCAGCTTCAGGCACATGGAGTCGTAGAACGGCGGGATGGTGTAGCCGGTGTAGATCGCCGTGTCGGTACGCACGCCGGGGCCGCCGGGCGCGTAGTAACGGGTGATCTTGCCGAAGCTTGGAAGGAAGTTGTTCTTCGGGTCTTCGGCGTTGATGCGGAACTGCAACGCAAAGCCACGGTGCTGGATGTCTTCCTGTTTCACCGACAACGGCAGGCCCGAGGCGATGCGGATCTGCTCGCGGACAATGTCGATCCCGGTGATTTCTTCGGTGATGGTGTGTTCCACCTGCACCCGGGTGTTCATCTCCATGAAGTACACCTCGCCCTCGGCGAGCAGGAACTCCACGGTGCCGGCGTTCTCGTAGCCCACGGCCTTGGCCGCGCGCACCGACAGGTCGCCGATGTAGGCGCGCTGTTCCGGAGTGAGCTGCGGGCTCGGGGCAATTTCGATGAGCTTCTGGTTACGGCGCTGGATCGAACAGTCGCGCTCGAACAGATGCACCACGTTGCCGAAGCTGTCACCGAGGATCTGCGCCTCGATGTGCTTGGGATTGACGATGCATTTTTCCAGGAACACTTCCGCCGAACCAAACGCCTTGGTGGCTTCGGAGATCACGCGGGGGAAGGCTTGTTCGAGTTCTTCACGGCTGTTGCAACGGCGGATACCGCGACCGCCACCACCGGAGGTGGCCTTGAGCATCACCGGGTAACCAATGCGGTCGCCTTCGGTGAGGGCCTCGGTGATGTCGGCGACGTTGCCTTCGGTGCCGGGCGTGACCGGCACACCGGCCTTGATCATGCTGCGGCGGGCTTCGGTCTTGTCGCCCATGCGGCGAATCACTTCAGCCGAAGGGCCGATGAATTTGATTCCACGTTCGGCGCAGATGTCTGCCAGCTCGGCGTTTTCCGACAGGAAGCCGTAGCCGGGGTGCAGCGCATCGCAACCGGTTTCCACCGCCAGGTTCACCAGCTTGCGCGGGTTCAGGTAGCCGGCCAGCGGCTCGGCACCAATGCTGTGGGCTTCGTCGGCACGCTTGACGTGCAACGCGTGGCGGTCGGCGTCCGAGTAAACCGCGACCGAGCGAATGCCCATCTCGGCGCAGGCACGCACGATTCGTACGGCAATTTCACCACGGTTGGCGATCAGGATCTTTTTTATCACTTGGAAATTCCCTTGAGCCGATTGCTGCGTTCTTCGACCCGCTGGAGCCGGGTCGGCGCGTGACTAAATGTTTCAAGCCAGTCGCAGCCACACACTAAGCCCGTGGAGGGATTAACAAAAATCAATAATTATTGGGTCGCTCATAAGTAAAGACTTATAGTTGGCCGGTCGACCTGGGGCGAGAGGATTTGATTAATGCGTAAGTCACTGATGCGTATGACATTGCGTCAATTGCAGATCTTCAATGAAGTGTGCGATTTGCGCTCTTACAGCCGCGCGGCCGAGGAAATGTCTCTCACCCAACCGGCCGTGAGCCTGCAAATTCGCCAGCTCGAAGAGCTGGTCGGCCAGCCGCTGTTCGATTATGTCGGCAAAAAGCTCTACATGACCGAGGCGGCCGAAGCCCTGCAACGGGCCAGCCGGGATATTTTCGGGCGCCTGGAAAACCTCGATATGCAGCTGTCGGACATGCAAGGCTCGTTGCAAGGCCAGCTGAAGCTCGCGATTGAATCCAGCGCCAAGTACTTCGTGCCGCACCTGTTTGCCGCGTTCAAACGCCAGCATCCCGAGGTGCAACTGCACCTGACCGTAGTCAACCGCGCCCAGGTGATCCGCCGCCTCTCCGACAACCGTGATGACCTGGTGATCATGTCCATGGTGCCCCAGGACATGGGCCTGGAATTCCTGCCGTTCCTCAACAATCCGATCGTGGCCGTGGCGCCACCCGATCATCCTTTGAGCCTGCAAGGGCCGTTGCGTTTGCAGGACCTGGAACCCTACACGCTGTTGCTGCGCGAACCAGGCTCCGGCACGCGACTGGCCTGCGAGGAGTATTTCAAGGAGAAACGCGTGCACTTCACCCAGACGGTGGAAGTGGCCTCCGCCGAGGCGCAACGTGAATGCGTATGCGCCGGCCTGGGCGTGGCCTTGCTGACGCGCCATGCGGTCAACATGGAACTGGCCACCGGCGGGCTCAAGGAGCTGCCGGTGGAAGAACTGCCGCTGTACCGCAGCTGGTGCCTGGTGCAGGCCAAGGCCAAGCGCCTGTCACCCGTGGCCCATGCGTTCCTGGGCTTTATCCGCAGCGAACGGGTGCAGATCAGCGCGTTGGCTGAACGTTTCGCTGGGCAGCCGCGGGTGCCTGCCAGTGGAGTTCCGGGTAGTCACTGATGCTCTGCTGCAGCTGGCGCTGGTCGCAGCGGTCTTCGATTGCGCGACGGAACGCCATGCGGCGCTGGTCTTCCTGTTGACGACGGGTCTTGACGGAGCTGTTGCTGTCTTCGTAGGGCCGGGCCATTTGGAGTCTCCCAATGCGAGTACGGGAGTTCAGGATGGCCTTGGGGGATGACGGGGCGATGACAGCCTGATGAAGATTGTGGGCACACAGAAGATGCAAATGTGGGAGGGGGCTTGCCCCCGATGGCAGTGAGACAGTCAATGTATCTGGTGACTGACCCACCGCTATCGGGAGCAAGCCCCCTCCCACATTTGGAACCCCTGCAACCTTGGATCAGTCGTCGAGGGCTTTGACGGACTTGGGCGACAACCGCAGGCTGCGCAAGCTGCGCTTCACGCTCTTGAGGTGGTTGACCAGGCTCGGGCCCCGCGCCATGGCCACGCCCATCGCCAGCACGTCGATCACCACCAGGTGCGCGATACGCGACGTCAGCGGGGTGTAGATCTCGGTGTCTTCGTGCACATCGATCGCCAGGTTGACCGTGGACAGCTCCGCCAACGGCGTCTGGCTCGGGCACAAGGTAATCAATGTCGCGCCGCTTTCACGCACCAGGTTGGCGGTGATCAGCAGGTCTTTGGAGCGGCCCGACTGGGAAATGCAGATCGCCACGTCGGTCGGCTTCAAGGTCACCGCCGACATCGCCTGCATGTGCGGGTCGCTATAGGCCGCGGCGGTGAGCAGCAGGCGGAAGAACTTGTGCTGGGCATCGGCAGCCACGGCGCCGGAAGCACCGAACCCGTAGAACTCGACGCGCTGGGCCTGGGACATGGCGGTCACGGCCTTTTGCAGCTCTACCGGGTCAAGCTTCTCGCGCACCTCCATGAGCGTGTGCAAGGTGGTGTCGAAGATTTTCAGGCTGTAGTCGGCGACGGAATCGTCTTCGTGGATCGCAAACTGGCCGAAGCTCGCGCCGGCGGCCAGGCTCTGGGCCAGCTTGAGCTTCAAGTCCTGGAACCCGGAGCAACCGATGGCGCGGCAGAAGCGCACGATGGTCGGCTCGCTGATGCCCACGCTGTGGGCCAGGTCGGCCATGGAACTGTGCATCACGGCCGCAGGGTCAAGCAGCACGTGATCGGCAACCTTGAGTTCCGATTTGCGTAACAGGTGGCGCGACTGGGCGATATGTTGCAACAGGTTCAAAGGGCAGGACTCTTGTTATTGGCAGGGCCAGGGATGTAGCAAGCTTGTAGTTATACTACAAGAATTGCCGTTTTGCCCGCCCGATGCATCACTAAATCGCCCTGATGCCCTTTGAATCAGCGGGCAGCTGCCTTGTAGCCATAGGGGCGTGCGGACTGTCTTCAGGGAAAATCTGCATTGTTGCGTAACAAATCTGCCAGCCCTTCGGCCTCCATCGGCCGACTGATCAGGTAGCCCTGCACCTCATCGCATCGTTCTGTACGCAGGAAATCCAGCTGCTGCTGATCTTCCACGCCTTCGGCCACCACCTTGAGCGCCAGACCGTGAGCCATCGCAATGATCGCTCGGGTAATGGCGGCGTCTTCCCGTCCCTGGCCGAGGCCGCGGATAAAGGTCTGGTCGATCTTTACGTAATCCACAGGGATGCGCTTGAGGTAACTGAGGGATGAATAGCCGGTGCCAAAGTCGTCGATCGCCAGCTTCACGCCCAGGTCGCGCAGTTGCTGGAAGGTCGCAATGATGTGTTCAACACTGTCGAGCAACTGGCTCTCGGTCAGTTCCAGTTCGAGGTATTGCGGGTCCAGGCCGGTCTCTTCCAATACCTGGCGCACCAGGCTGACCAGCTTGCCCTGGCGCAACTGGTGCACCGAGAGATTCACCGACACGCGGATCGGTGGCAGCCCCTGGCGCTGCCACTCACAGGCCTGCCAGCACGCCTGGCGCAGCACGAATTCGCCCAGCGGTACGATCAGGCCCGTTTCTTCGGCCAGGCCGATAAAGTCGCCTGGCGGCACCATGCCCCACTGCGGATGCTCCCAGCGGATCAGCGCTTCGGCAGCGTCAAGCTTGCCCGTGGCCAGGCACAGTTTCGGCTGGTAGAACACCGTGAGCTGACGCTCATCGATGGCTTTGCGCAGATGGTTTTCCAGCTGCAAACGCTCCAGGGTGCTGGCTTGCAGGCTGTCGGTGTAGAACTGGAAGTTATTGCCGCCCAGGTGCTTGGCGTGCTGCATGGCCATGTTCGATTGACTGACCAGCGCAGAAATTTCCCGCGCGTTATCCGGCAACAGGCTGATGCCCATCGACGCACTCACCACCAACTCATGCCCTTCTACCGTCACCGGTACCCGCAGCTTGGCCAGCAGCCGCGTGGCCACCCGTGCCAGGCTCGACAGGTTGCCGTAGGCGTCGAACAGCACGGCGAACTCATCGCCGGACAAACGCGCAATGGTGTCGGCCTCGGGCAAGGCATTGATCAACCGACGGGCCATCTTTTGCAGCAACTGGTCGGCCACTTCATGGCCCAGGCTGTCATTGAGCAACTTGAAGCGGTCGAGGTTGATATGCAGCAACGCCAGGCTGCGCCCGCCCTGGCGTACACGCTGATGGGCCTCGCGCAGCCGTTCGCGGAACAGCGAGCGGTTGGCCAGGCCGGTCAACTCATCGTAGTGGGTGAGGTAGCGCATGCGCTCCTCGGATTCGCGCCGCGCTGACAGATCGGCGAAGAAGCCCACGATATGGCTGACCTTTCCCCGAACATCGCGCACTACGTTCAGTTGCAGCCACTGCGGGTACAACTCGCCGTTCTTGCGTGTTTCCACCAGCTCACCCTGCCAGGTGCCATGGCTGAGCAAGGCTTGGCGGATGACCGGGAAGTGGCGCCGGGCATCGCGGCTGCTGGGCAGCTCGACGACATTGCGACCGAGCATATCGTCGATTTCAAACCCGGTGACACGGCTGAAAGCCTGGTTGACCGCGATCAGCGCGTAGTCCGGGTCAAGGATGACGATGCCTTCGCTGGCTGCCTCGAATACGGTCGAGGCCAACCGCTGCTGCTCTTCCAGGGCTTTGCCGGCGCTGATGTCGCGGCGGGTGCCGAGCATTCGAATCACTCGCCCGCTGGGTGCACGCTCCACGGCGCGACCGCGGTCTTCGATCCACACCCAGTGGCCATCGCCATGGCGCACGCGGTATTCCACCTGGTAATCCTCAGTGCGCCCTTTAAGGTGCTCCACCAGCGCCCGCTTGAGCAGCGGCAGGTCGTCGGGGTGCAGGCGCGGCTTGAGGTGGCCGAGCATGGCCGTGACGTACTCGGGCTCGAGGCCGAACAGCTCTTTGAGCTGGGTGTGGTGAACCTCATCGGTTTGCAGGTTCCAGTCCCACAGGCCCAGCTCACTGGCTTGCAGGGCCATGGCCAGGCGCGCCTCGCTTTTATTCAGGGCCAGGCTGGCGGCGTCCAGTTCCTGGCTGCGTTGCGCCACGCGGTCCTGCAGGCCGATTTGCGCCTCACGCAACTCCTGCTCGACCTGACGCCGCTGCTCGACTTCGCGCACAAGATCCTGATTCAGTTGCTCGCTGCGCTGCTGTGCCTGCTGCAGATGCTCGATCAATGCCTGGTTCTGGAAGCGCCGCAACAGCCCACGCTGGATCAGGCGGTTGACCTGCCACGCCACCACGCTCAGGGAGGCCAGCAGGATCAGGCCGAGCACACCCCAGCCCTGTTGCTGCGGGGCGCCATTCCAGAACAGATAGGTTATGGCCGGCACCAGGCACGGCAAGGCAAAGGACAGGAACGCCGGAAAGCTCACGGCGTAGGCAACGCTGGCTGACAGCGTCGCCGCCCCGATCAGGCCGAACACCCAGGCCTGCTGCAGAAAGCTGTCCACCGGCACCAGGGCAATGGCTGCGGTGGCCAGGGTCAGGCCACTGACCGCCGAGCCGAGCATGAACATACGCCGCCAGATCGGTTGGGCCTGGCGGCTGGGCATGGCCGAATCAAAGGCCGCCACCTGGATCACACGCATCGCCACCAGGGCCAGCAGCCACACCAGCCAGACGCTGTCGAGCAGGTATTGCCTGGGGTTCCACAGCAGCCAGGCGCAGACCAGGCCGTTGACGAGCATTAATAAGGTGGGCAGCAACGAGCCCTGATAGAGCAGGCGTGTGCGCTCGACCGCCATCTCGGTAGCGTAATGTTTGCGGATAACCTGCGCGGGCGCCGCCGAGGGGCCGAGCAGGTCGGTGCTGAGAGTCATAGGCAGTGTTCTTATAATGGTGAGCCCGAAACGTCGACGGAGCATACACAAGCAAGCGCTTGGGCCAAACTGCTCCAGATCATAAAAGTCACCCTGTGAACAGCCGCAAACCTCGGGGCCAGACCCTTTGAGCGAGGCCCGGCGCGGGCTGTGGCCCATGACTTACCGGTCATCAGCCCTGCCAGAATGTTTGCCCGGCCGGGACCACGCGAGACGTTTTGCGTCGACCACCCGGCATTGGGATTTGCCCGAGCCCCCTCAGGCCCATAGAATGCGTCGATGCGCGATGATCTCTCTCTTTTGCTGAACTCCCTCAACGATGCCCAACGCCAGGCCGTAGCGGCCCCCGTTGGCCGTCAGTTGGTCCTGGCCGGTGCTGGCTCCGGTAAAACCCGAGTGCTGGTGCACCGTATCGCCTGGTTGATCCAGGTCGAGAACGCGTCCCCGCATTCGATCCTGTCGGTGACTTTCACCAACAAGGCCGCTGCCGAGATGCGCCACCGCATCGAGCAGTTGATGGGCATCAGCCCGGCCGGTATGTGGGTGGGCACCTTCCACGGCCTGGCGCACCGCCTGTTGCGGGCACACTGGCAGGAAGCGGGCCTGGCCCAGACCTTCCAGATCCTCGACAGCGATGACCAGCAACGCCTGGTCAAGCGCGTGATCCGCGAGCTGGGTCTCGACGAACAGCGCTGGCCGGCACGCCAGGCCCAGTGGTTTATCAACGGCCAGAAAGACGAAGGCCTGCGCCCGCAGCACATCCAGGCCAGCGGCGATTTGTTCCTGGCCACCATGCGCAGCATTTATGAAGCCTACGAGGCCGCCTGCGCACGCGCCGGCGTCATCGACTTCTCCGAGCTGCTGCTGCGCGCCCTCGACCTGTGGCGCGACAATCCGGGTTTGCTGGCCCATTACCAGAAACGCTTCCGTCACATTCTGGTGGACGAGTTCCAGGACACCAACGCCGTGCAGTACGCCTGGTTGCGTCTGCTGGCCAAGGGCGGCGACAGCCTGATGGTGGTGGGCGACGACGACCAGTCGATCTACGGCTGGCGTGGCGCGAAAATCGAGAACATCTACCAGTATTCCGAGGATTTCCCGGACGCGGTCACCATCCGCCTGGAGCAGAACTACCGCTCCACCGCCGGCATCCTCAAGGCCGCCAACGCCTTGATCGCCAACAACACGGGGCGCCTGGGCAAAGAGCTGTGGACCGACGGCGGCGAAGGCGAGGCGATCAACCTGTATGCCGCGTTCAACGAGCACGATGAAGCGCGCTACGTAGTGGAAACCATCGAAAGCGCGCTGAAAACCGGCCTTGCCCGTAGCGATATCGCGATTCTGTACCGTTCCAACGCCCAATCGCGGGTGCTGGAAGAAGCCTTGCTGCGCGAGCGCATCCCGTACCGCATTTATGGCGGCCAGCGCTTCTTCGAGCGTGCAGAAATCAAGAACGCCATGGCTTACCTGCGTTTGCTCGAAGGCCGTGGCAACGACGCGGCACTGGAGCGGGTGATCAATATCCCGGCCCGTGGCATCGGCGAGAAAACCGTCGAGGCGATTCGCGACCACGCGCGCCATGCCGATGTGTCGATGTGGGAGTCCATGCGCCTGCTCATCGCCAATAAAGGCCTGACGGGGCGTGCTGCCGGGGCGCTGGGGGTGTTTGTCGAGTTGATCGAGAACCTCGCGGCCAAGTGTTCGGAAATGCCCCTGCACTTGATGACTCAGACGGTGATCGAGCAATCCGGGCTGATTGCCTATCACGAAGCGGAAAAAGGCGAGAAAGGCCAGGCCCGGGTAGAAAACCTCGAGGAACTGGTCAGCGCCGCCCGCGCATTCGAAAACACCGAGGAAGACGAAGAGCTGACCCCGCTCGCCGCCTTCCTCGGCCATGCGTCCCTGGAAGCCGGCGACACCCAGGCCGATGAGCATGAAGACAGCATCCAGTTGATGACCTTGCACAGCGCCAAGGGCCTGGAGTTTCCGTATGTGTTCCTGGTGGGCATGGAAGAAGGCCTGTTCCCCCACAAGATGAGCCTGGAAGAGCCCGGCCGCCTTGAAGAGGAACGCCGCCTGGCCTATGTGGGCATCACCCGCGCCATGCAGAACCTAGTGATGACCTACGCCGAGACCCGACGCCTGTACGGCAGCGAGACCTACAACAAGGTGTCGCGCTTCGTACGTGAAGTGCCGAAGGGACTGATCCAGGAAGTGCGCCTGTCCAACAGCGTCAGCCGTCCGTTCGGCGGGGGCCAGCAGCAGAACTCCGGCAGCATGTTCGCCGGTTCCGAGATTCCGGAAACCCCATTCAGCCTGGGCCAGCAGGTCAGGCATGCGATCTTCGGCGAAGGCGTGATCCTCAACTTCGAAGGCGCCGGTGCCCAGGCTCGGGTACAGGTGAACTTCGCCGAAGGCAGCAAATGGCTGATGATGGGCTACGCGAAGCTCGAAGCTGTCTGAAACATTTGCCAACATGAAGGTTATTGGCCCGCCCTTGTTTTTAACGAGCGCGGGCCAATATCTGTAATACGTCCTACAGACCATTCTGATTCGGTCTTACGCAAAAGCCCGAAACATTATGTCGCTAGCCACTGTCACTACACCTGTGCAACATGGCGCGCGTGCAATCCACAAATGGGAATTCCCTTTATGAAACGTTTTCTTAGCATCGCCATGGCGTTGTGCATCGGCCTGACGATGAGCCTCGACGCCAACGCCAAACGCTTCGGTGGCGGCAAAAGCTCGGGCGCGGCGCCGACTCACCAGACCAGCCAAATGGCTCCATCCGCCGGTGCCGGCGGTGCTGCCGCTACCGCAGGCGCAGCCGGTGCTGCCGGCGCCGCTGCCAAGGCCGGCGGTGCTTCGCGCTGGTTGGGCCCTCTGGCCGGTATCGCGGCCGGTGGCCTGCTCGCTTCCATGTTCATGGGTGGCGGCTTCCAGGGCATGCAGATCTTCGACATCCTGATCATGGCGGTCATCGCCTTCCTGGTCTTCCGTTTCATCGCCGCCCGTCGCCGCAAGCAGCAGGAGCACATGGCTCCGGCCGGCGCGCCGATGCAGCGTGAAGTGTTCGAGCAGAAGCCAGCCATGGGTTCGATCTTCGGTGGTTCGGCAGCGCCTGCCGCAGCCCGCCCGGTGATCAACGCACCGGCGTGGTTCAACGAAGAGCGTTTCGTCGAAGCGGCCCGCAGCCACTTCCAGTCCCTGCAGCAGCACTGGGACGCCAACGAAATGGACAAGATCTCCGAGTTCGTGACCCCACAACTGCTGGAGTTCCTCAAGCGCGAACGCGCCGACCTGGGCGACGGCTTCCAGTCGACCTATATCGACGACCTGCACGTGCAACTGGAAGGTGTGGATGATCGCGCCGACAAGACCATCGCAACGTTGACCTTCAGTGGCGTGTCGAAGACTTCGCGTTTCGACCAGGGTGAAGTGTTCAGCGAAAGCTGGAACATGGAACGTGCCCAAGGCGACAACCAGCCATGGCTGGTCGCCGGTATCCGCCAGAACGGCTGATACCCACGCGCTTGAGCAAGCTGTAAAAAACCCCGGACCTGTCCGGGGTTTTCTATTTCACGGTTGCACTTATGGCGAGCTACTGTATAAAACGCCCCTATAAACCGCGCCATCAGCAAGAGGATCCCGGCCGTGGAAGAAATCATCGAACAATTGCGTGAAGCCAATGAACCGGTTCCGGTTCCTCTGGAGTTGCCTGACGAAGATCAACTGGTGGAAATCGAGGAACAGCTGTTCATCGACATCCCGTTTGTCTTTCGTGAATTCCTGCTGACCGTCAGCGATGTGGTGTACGGCAGCCTGGAGCCGGTGACCGTCACCGACCCGCAATCCCACACCTACCTGCCGGACGTGGCTGCCAACGCCTGGGATGCCGGTGTTGACCGCAGCATGATCCCGATCTGCCAGGACGGTGACGATTACTACTGCGTCGAAGAAGACGGCACCGTGGTGCTGTGGTCCGGCGAAGAAGAACTCATCACCGAAGAGACCTGGGAATCGGTGTGGCACTGGGCGCGGGACGTCTGGCTGGAAAGCTGAGACCTGACCCCCGTGGCGAACGGGCTTGCGGTGGTGAGCGGGCTTGTCCCGCGCCGGGCCGCGTAGCGGCCCCCACTAGTGCTCCGGCGTATCCTTATGGTTATCCAGCGTCTCCAGCAAGGCGACCTGCATCCGCGTATGTACACGGATGAACCATCGCCAGAGCACGGCCGCCACCGCCGCCGTGACCACGGCAATCAGCACCAGCAACTTGTTGGTCGGCAGAATACTGGCCGACAAGGCTGCCAATAGCACAAAGATCACCAGCAGCGACAAAATCGGGATCAGCTCCGCAATCACCCGTCGCACACGCTGGGTATGTCGCCCGGCCATTTCCGGCTTCACGCTCATCTCCGCCAGCAACATCGACAGCGCCTTGAGCTTGCGGTACGCCGCAATCAGGAACGGCAGCGACAACAGCAATGCCCCACCCCAGATCAACGCCTTCTGCCAGCTTGGATCACTGATCCAACCTTCCAGATACCCACCAATGCGCACCGCGAAAAAGCTTCCGGCGAAGAAAATCGCGATCACCAGCGCCAGGTTAACGCCCACCTGCAGGATGATCTTGCGGATCATCGACGCCAGCATTGCGCCCTCGCCTTGCGGCTGAATACTGCGCAACCATTCGCCGTACATGCCGAACACCCGGCTCAGGCGCTTGGGCATCACGGCGGCGATCTTCAATGACAAAGGGTCGGCGCCGCGAATCAGGTACGGCGTGAGCAGCGTAGTGATCGCCGAAACGGCCACCGCCACCGGATACAGGAAGTCGCTGGTCACCTGCAAGGTCATGCCCAGCGCGGCGATAATGAAGGAAAACTCGCCAATTTGTGACAGCCCCATGCCTACGCGCAGTGAGGTACGGCCGTCATTGCCGGCGATAAAGGCTCCCAGGCCGCAGGACAGCATCTTGCCCAGCACCACGGCCACGGTGATCACCGCGATCGGCCAGGCGTATTGCAGGAGGATCTGCGGGTCGATCATCAAGCCGATCGCCACGAAGAAGATCGCGCTGAACATGTCGCGAACCGGCTCGATCAGGCGCTCGATCTTAACCAATTGCCGGGATTCGGCCATGATCGCGCCGATCAGAAACGCCCCCAGCACCATGCTGTACTCCAGTTTGACCACCAGCAGGCAGAAACCGAAACACAGGCCCAGTACGGTGATCAGCAGCATTTCGTTGCTCTCGAACTTGGCCACGTAGGCCAGCAGGCGCGGCACCAGCAAAATACCGATGACCAACGCGACGATCATGAACAGCGAGAGCTTGCCGACCGTGGAGAACACCTCGCCGGAACTCACCGTGCCGCTGACGGCGATGCTCGAGAGCAAGGCGATGATGCCGATGCCGAGGATGTCTTCCACAATCAGCACGCCAAAAATAAGTTGGGCGAAGCGCTGGTTTTTCATCTTCAGGTCATTGAGTGCCTTCACGATGATGGTGGTGGAGGAAATCGCCAGGATCGCGCCGAGGAACAGCGAGTCCATGGTGTTCCAGTCGAACCAGCGGCCAATCTCGTAGCCGATCCAGATCATCAGGATGATTTCCAGGAAGGCCGCGATAAACGCCGTGGCCCCCACCTTGAACAGCTTGCGCAGGCTGAACTCCAGGCCCAGGCAGAACATCAGGAAGATCACCCCCAGCTCGGCGAGGGTCTTGATGGTGTCTTCGTCGTGGATCAGTCCGAACGGCGGGGTGTGCGGGCCAATGATGAAGCCGGCGACGATGTACCCCAGCACTACGGGTTGCTTGAGGCGGTGAAACAGGACGGTGACCACCCCTGCCACCAGCATGATCACGGCCAAGTCCTGGATAAAGCTGATGGCGTGCATGGCGAGGGGCTCCTTGAGGGTACTGGCGCTTTTCCCACTTCCGCACGCGCCTTTGAAAAATCGCAAAATGCGGAAGGAAAAGTCTGCCTTGATCGTAAGAAATGCCCTGAGATGGGCTTTTGAAGGTTAACACCGCGACTTCCGCCGGAAAGCCGGTGCAATATATGGAAACAGATCGGTGAACGCGTGACGGCAAGCCGCCCACCGGCGTCCCGTAAGGGATGGCGCTGCAAAGATCCCAGCACCCGCAGAGGTGCCCCCCAACCAATGCCTACAACCCGTGAGTGTGCTATGGAACCCGGAAACGCCCAGCTGTCGATGACGGTATTGATGACCCCTGACATGGCCAACTTCTCAGGCAATGTCCACGGCGGCACCTTGCTCAAGTACCTCGACGAAGTGGCCTACGCCTGTGCGAGCCGTTATGCCGGTCGCTATGTGGTGACGCTGTCGGTGGATCAGGTGATTTTTCGCGAACCGATCCATGTCGGCGAGCTGGTGACATTCCTTGCCTCGGTCAACTACACCGGCAATACGTCGATGGAAGTGGGCATCAAGGTGGTGACCGAGAACATCCGCGAGCGCTCGGTACGTCATACCAACAGCTGCTTCTTCACCATGGTGGCCGTGGACGACCAGCGCAAACCCGCTGCCGTACCGCCGCTGCAACCGCACAACAGCGAAGACAAGCGCCGGTTCGTGCAAGCCCAGCAGCGCCGACAGATCCGCCAGGAGCTTGAGAAGCGCTACCAGGAAATCAAGGCTGACGCGCTGTAATTCCAACCAAAAAATGTGGGAGGTTTGCCCCCCCTCCCACATTGGGTTCTGTGTACTTACAGGCTGATCGGCGTCGCCTCGAAACGTACGCGAGGATGAGCGATGCGGTCCTGGGCGCGGACCAGTTCCAGTTCATAACTGGCGCAGGCCTGGGTTTCCAGCAGCACTTCGTGCACCGCCGCGGCCGTGAACTCAAAAGCCGCCAACAGGCTGTCGCCCAACAGCACCCGCGCCAGGAACAACCCCGACGTCAGGTCGCCCACGCCCACCGGCTGGCGCGGGAACGCCAGCAGCGGCCGACGCAGGTGCCAGCTGCCCTCGGCGGTTACCAGCAGCATCTCGAAACCATCCGGCAACTTGCCCGGGTAATCCAGGTGCTTGACCAGCACCGCCTTCGGGCCACGGGCCAGCAATGCCTTGGCCATGCCCAGGCAGTCGAACAGCGATTGCGGCTTGCGCCCGGCAAAGCTGTCCAGCTCCAGTTGGTTGGGGCACAGGAAATCGGCCATGGCCGCCGCTTCATCCAGCAGGAAATCGCTGACGTCCTGCGGCACGATGCAGCCTTTTTCCGGGTGACCCATCACCGGGTCGCACAGGTACAGGGCCTTGGGGTTGATGGCCTTGATGCGCGCCACACCGGTAAGAATCGCGCGGCCCTGATCCGCACTGCCCAGGTAGCCAGACAGGATCGCATCGCAGTTGCCCAGCTCGCCGATGGCGGCAATGCCTTCCACCAGAGCAGGAATCTGCTGCGGCGCCAACACTTCGCCCGCCCACTGACCATACTGGGTATGGTTGGAGAACTGCACCGTGTTCAGCGGCCAGACGTTCACCCCGACCCGCTGCATGGGGAACACGGCGGCGCTGTTTCCGGCGTGGCCAAAGACCACATGAGACTGGATCGCAAGCAGATGAGGTGTGCGTTTCATGCAGGAGATTTCCGTAAAGCCATTGAAATTCTGGCCGCGCAGTATGCGACTAAACGCAGCCTGTACGACAGACCGACGACACAGTTAAGCTGCTCTCACTTTGTTGGAGTTTTTCGCATGCTGACCCTGGGAAACATCTTCGTGTTGATGCTGCTGGCGACCGGCGCCGCCTGGGTATGGCACAACCACGGCCTGCGAGAGCGGGCGTTGGCGCGGGTCAAGCAGCATTGCGCCAAGCTCGATATCGAATTGCTCGACGGCGCCGTGGCGTTGAAGCGCATCGGTTTTGTGAAGGATGCCAACGGTCGGCGGCGTCTGGCGCGTATCTACAATTTCGAGTTCACCGTCACGGGCGAGACCCGTCACAGCGGGACCATCACACAATTCGGCGCCCACAGCGCGCAGATCGAACTGGCGCCCTACCCGTTCGAGGTCAAGGAAGCGCTGCCCAGCGCCAATGTGATCGAGCTGAGCCAATGGCGCCAGGACCACGCCACCAAGAACCGTCAGTAACGGCAGGCAGCCAGTGCGGCCTGCAATGCGGCTACGTCCTGGGGTGCACTGAAGATCAGTTCGATACGTGAGTCGCGACGCCATTCGCTGGGTTGCCAGGCAAGCGGGCTGTTATCCACCGCGTTGGCCGAGATCCATCCATCACGGCTGTGGATAACCAGTTTGGCGCGGCGCCACTCAAGCGCTGTCAGCCACAGGTGCAGACGCTCGGAATCGAATTGCTGGCTCGGGTGCCAGCGCCAACCGATACTCCAACCGCCCTCCTGGGCCTGGCTCAGGCAGATCGGCACTGCTGGATCGCTCCAGATAGCCGGAAATTGAGCCAACCCCTTGGGCACTGCGAAGTTATCCACAGCCGCTTCAGCCTGCGCATTCAAGCCTGGCAGTTTGCCGAGCGGCACGTGCGCCTGTTGGGTCCAATAAATATCGCGATCGGGTAGCTGTCGTTCGACGGCCTCGCGTTGCGCAGCATCCAACCCCTCATCCTTGTTCAACACCAACAGCCCGGCACTGGCCAACGCTTCCTGCTGCGCCGGCGGCAAGGGTTTGCCCGCCGCCAGCGCCTGGGCGTCCAGCACCAGTACACAGGGCTGAACCGCAAGCACCTGCTGCCACGGCGCTTCGCGCAACTGCTTGAGCAACTGTGCAGGATGGCCCAGGCCCGAGGGTTCGATAAACAAACGATCCGGCTTGGCCTTACGCAGCAGCCGGCCCAGGCCTACCTGGAACGGTGCGCCATTCACACAACAGAGGCAGCCACCGGCAACTTCGCCGAGGGCAATGCCGTCGTCATCCAGGGTCAGCAGTGCAGCGTCCAGGCCGATCTGGCCGAACTCGTTGATCAACACCGCCCAGCGCTCGTTGGCCGGGCGTTGGGAGAGCAGGTGCTTGATCAGGCTGGTCTTGCCGGCGCCCAAGGGCCCGGCAATCACATGGGTGGGAATGTTCTGCAGCATGAGTGCCATCGTTCGGACCGTGTAGAGCGTTTGATCCTACGCGGTTACGCGAGCCAATCCAGCGTCAGAATCAATCGGCGCTCATTCGCTTTCAACGCCGGGGAGCGATGGATCAGGCCGTGATCTTCGTTGCCATGCCATTTGGTGCCTTTGAGCAGGGCCACTTCACCGCACCGGATCTGTTCGATGCGCTCACGGGGTTCAGCGTCCGGTTGGCTGAGCTTGCGCCGGTCCATCACCCCTTCGCGCAACCACTGGCTGCCGATGCCGGCATAGGTGGTGATCAGCCGCACCGGCACATGGTCGACGTGGAAACGCGGGCACATGGCTTTATCCAGCAGCCGCAGGCGCACACCGATGCGCTTGGCGCCGAGCAGGCAAGCAAAGGCGCTGACCAGCCAAGACACATCGGCGATAAAACCTTCGTAGCCTTCAAGATCGCGGCAGCTGGACGCCAGACCGCACAGGTTCGGCTCGGCGTCTTCGCTGTTGAGTTCGATCACCAAGGACTCGGCCAACGGCTCATTGAGCGCCACCAGCAAGGCGCCGAACTCGGCGATATGCAACGGCAATTGGCGCTGCCACAGCGCCAGGTTCACGCCGTCTTCGAGAATATCGGACAGCGCCAGCGGGGTTTCACCACAGGTCTGGCGCACCACCGGGCGCAAGGGGATAAGCGGTGCCAGCATCAGGCGGCCTCTTCATACCAGGGACCAAACGGATCAGCCAGCAGGCGCCAACCTTCGACACCCAGGGCCAGTTCTTCATCGGTGAGCAAGCACGCGTCCAACTCGGCACGCATCCGCGCGAAGTCGATGTTTTGTCCGATAAACACCAGTTCCTGACGGCAGTCGCCGGTACTGAGCTGCCAGTTGCCCATGATGGCGGCGACGCTTTCTTCGTCCTGGGGCCATTGGCTTTTTGGCACAAAGCGCCACCAGCGTCCGGCAAACCCGTGGCGCATCAAGCCACCGGCCTGGGACCAACTACCCGCATCCTGGTGCTTGCTGGCCAGCCAGAAAAAGCCCTTGGAACGCAGCAATTTGCCGTTGACCCAAGGCCGGTCGATAAAGTCGAAGAAGCGTTGCGGGTGGAAGGGCCGACGCGCGCGGTAGGCCGTGGAGGCGATACCGTACTCTTCGGTTTCCGGTACATGTTCACCCCGCAGCTCCTGCAACCAGCCCGGCGCCTGCGCGGCACGTTCGAAGTCGAAGCGGCCGGTGTTGAGGATCTTGTGCAGCGGCACCTCGCCCATGACCATCGGGATGATTTCCGCCTGGGCGTTGAGGCGTTCAAGGATCGCCATCAGTTCCTCGCGCTCATGGCTGCTGATCAGGTCGATCTTGCTGATCAGGATCACATCGGCGAATTCGATCTGCTCGATCAACAGGTCGGTGATCGAGCGTTCGTCTTCCTCACCGAGGGTTTCGCCCCGTGAGGCGAGGCTTTCGGCGGCCTGGTAGTCGAGCAGGAAGTTCATGCCGTCGACCACGGTGACCATGGTGTCCAGGCGCGCGATATCGGCCAGGCTTTGTTCGTTTTCATCACGGAAGGTGAAGGTTTCAGCCACCGGCAACGGCTCGGAGATACCGGTGGACTCGATCAGCAGGTAATCGAAGCGACCTTCCTTGGCGAGTTTTCCGACTTCTTCGAGCAAGTCTTCACGCAAGGTGCAGCAGATACAGCCGTTACTCATCTCCACCAGTTTCTCTTCGGAACGGTTGAGAGTGACGTCACGCTGCACCTCGCTGCCGTCGATGTTGATTTCGCTCATGTCATTGACGATCACCGCCACGCGCAGGTTTTCGCGGTTGCGCAGGACGTAGTTGAGCAGCGTGCTTTTACCGGCGCCGAGAAAGCCGGACAACACGGTAACGGGGAGACGATTGGGCATCAGGTAATCCTCATCAGGGTTGGCCGGTCAAATCGCCCGTTTATGGCGTTCGCGCAGCTCTTGACGTTCTTTGGCTTCGATACACAGGGTGGCGGTGGGACGCAGCAGCAGGCGTTGCAGGCCGATGGGCTCACCGGTTTCGCGGCACCAGCCGTACTCGCCACGGGCCAGCAGTTCGAGGGCGTCGTCGATCTTGTCGAGCAGCTTCTTTTCCCGCTCCAGCAAGCGCAGTTGCCACTGGCGCTGTTCTTCGGCGCTGCCCACATCGGCCGGGTCGCTGTTGGGCTCCTGCTCGCGCAGCATCAGGAATTCGCCCTCGATGCGCGCTTGCAGTTCATGGCGCTGAGTCAGCAGCAGTTCGCGGAAAAAGCCCTGCTGGGCTTCATTCATGTAGTCGGCGGGCGGTTGGGCCAGCAGGTCTTGTTCAGTCATGGGGAGCGGTTCACGGGTCAGGCTGTGCTTTTATGTTATAGTATAACAATACAAATAAGCCAATCCCCCTTGCTCGTTACGACGAAGGGCGCAATGCTTGAACACTTCCCAGCCCGAGACACCCTATGAAATACCTGGTGTGCGCCCTGTTACTGGCAGTCGCAGGGCCTGCCTGCGCCCAAGCGCCAAGCTTGCTGGCCAAGTGCACGCGCAGCGCCAATCTGTTGGCCTGTGTGGACCCGCTAGGCAATGCCTACAGCGTAGCGACGGTGGGCACCACCACGTATCTGCGCGGTTTCGAGGTGATCGGGAAACGTTATTGGGCACAAACCAACAGCCGCTACGGGCAACTGACGTTCTTTACCGGTTTGGCGTCGGATGGAGAGGCATGGGTCGGCTACACGCGGCGGGTGGGTTGGACCACGATCAACCGGTTTTCCAGCTCCGGAGGCGCCACTGCCAAATTCACGTGCAGCCGAATTACCGGCTGTTAGGCCTGAGCATTCTTCTGTTCCTGAACCCAGGCCATATAGCTGTTCATCGGCGGGTTCTTCTGGAAGTATTTTTTCAGGCCTTCGAACAAGCCATCCGCAACCGCTTGTTGATGGCGCGCCGTCACCAGGCGCTGGGCGTCCTGGGCATTGGAGATAAACCCGGTCTCCACCAGGATCGACGGTACGTCCGGTGACTTGAGCACCGCGAACCCCGCCTGTTCCACACGCTTCTGATGCAGGCTGGTGATGCTTTGCAGGCTCCCCAACACCGAGCTGCCCAGTTGCAGGCTGGAAGCGATGGTGGCGTTCATCGACATATCAAGAATCACCCCGGCCAGCATCGGGTCCTTATCCTTGAGATTGAGCAACGTGGTGGCGCCCAGCAAATCCGCGCCGTTTTCGCGCTGGGCCATAAAGCGCGCCGTGGCCGAGGTCGCGCCGCCCTCCGACAGCGCATACACCGAGGCGCCCGAGGCCGTGAGCCGTGGCGCGGCATCGGCATGCACCGAGATGAACATATCGGCCTTGTGCTGACGGGCGATGTCCACACGCTTGCGCAGCGGCACAAAGAAGTCGTCGTTACGCACCAGTTTCACGTCAAAACCCTTTTCGCGTTTCAGGCGCTTGGCCAGCAGTTGGGCGATAGACAACACCACGTCTTTTTCGCGCTGGCCCTTGGACCCGACAGCACCGGGGTCTTTGCCGCCGTGGCCGGGGTCGACCACCACAATGATGTCGCGCCTGGGGTGCGCCTTGTCCACCGGGGCCGCCAGGGGCACGGCTTCAGCCGCGATTTGACGCGGTGCACGGGTGGCGCTGGTGAGGTCCAGCACCAGGCGATGGCCCTGCCCGTCCTGAGGCGGCAATACAAAGCTGTTGAGCTGCATCGGCGCGGCCAGGTCGAGCACGATGCGCGTATCCGCCTTGCCGAAATGCCCCGAGCGAATCGAGGTGATCCCGCTGTTCTTCAGCTCAAGTTGAGAAAAGTCACCACTGAGACCGGCGCCGCTCAGGTCGATGATCAGGCGCTCCGGGGCAGTCAGGGAGAAGGTCTTGTATTGCACTGGGCCGCTAAGGTCGAACACCAGGCGCAGCTTATCGTCCGAGCGCCACAGGCGTGCATTGCGGATCTGGGTCGCGTGGGCGGCGAACGGCAAAGCAAACAAAGGGCTGGCCAGGAGCAGGTTGAGGAGCTGACGTCTGTGCATGACAAATACCGCAAATAAAGGAGTGTCCGTACTCCACATGAGTGAAAAAAGGCCGGGGCAGAAAATTCATCGTCGACTCTATTGCTATACTATAACATGTCGAATTATTTCCAACGATGGACCTGCTTATGAATGCGCTGACTCTGCCGGATATTGCCGCGCAGGCTTCACGCCAAGCCTTACCACTCGATTGGGTGGGCATGTGTGGCATCGCCCTGCCGATCCTCATTGATGGCCAACGCCTGAGCGCCAGCGCCGATGCCGGCGTCAGCCTGGACGATGGCACCGCCCGTGGCATTCATATGTCACGCCTGTACCTGGCACTGGAGATGCTCGAACAGCAGCCCGTTACGCCTGCACTTCTGCGCAATGTACTGCAGCGGTTTCTCGACAGTCATGAAGATTTATCTAAGAACGCCTACCTGCGTCTGCACACGAATTTACTGCTGAAACGCCCAGCACTGGTCAGCCCATTGGCCGGCTGGAAGGGCTACCCGGTGAGCATCGAGGCGCGCCTGGAAAACCAGATGTTCCACGTGGAACTAAAAATTGACGTTACCTATTCTTCAACCTGCCCCTGTTCCGCTGCCCTCGCCAGGCAGTTGATTCAGCAGCAATTTCTCCAAGACTTCGGCAACACGCCGTTGCAGCATGAAGACGTGCTGACCTGGCTCGGCAGCGCCACCGGTATCGTCGCCACGCCCCACAGCCAGCGCAGCAGCGCGCAGTTGCACGTGCACCTGCAAGGCGAGCATCTGGCGCTGACCGAGCTGATCAACGCTGCCGAAGCCGCCCTTGGCACCGCCGTACAAACCGCCGTAAAACGCGCGGACGAACAAGCCTTCGCCCTGGCCAACGGGCAGAACCTGATGTTCTGCGAAGACGCCGCCCGCCGCCTTAACCTCGCCTTGAAACGCTCGGATGCGGTCAAAGCCTTCCACCTCAAAGTGATCCACGCCGAAAGCCTGCACGCGCACGATGCCGTGGCTGAAAGCCGCTGGACGAGAAACCCTGCATGATCACCTGCACCGCTTTACGCTGGGGCGCCCCCGGCCAACCGCTCACTCCCGCCGTGGATTTCACCCTGGAAAAAGGCAGCCTCACCGGCGTGATCGGCCCCAACGGCTGCGGTAAAAGCAGCCTGCTTAAAGTCATCGCCGGCCTGCAAAAACCGTTGGCGGGCAAAGTGACCGTGGATGTTCCACGCCGAGGTGGCCTGTCGTTCCTGCCCCAGCAACAGCACCTTGACCGCCAGTTCCCCATCAGCCTGCAAGAACTGGTCGCCGCCGGCTTCTGGGGCACGCGCCTCACCCCGCAGCAAAGAAGCGAGCACCTGCAAAAAGTGCTGGAAGACTGGTGCCTCAGTGGTCTGGAACAGCGCCCGCTGATGGCGTTGTCAGGCGGCCAACTACAACGCGCATTGCTCGCTCGCATGAGCCTTGCCGAGTCGCCAGTGTTACTGCTTGACGAGCCCCATGCCGCTCTGGACGAAGAAGGCCAGGCGCTGTGCTGGAACCACATCCACGCCTGGCACGCCGAAGGCCGAACGTTGGTGGTGGTGTGCCATGACCTCGCCTCCGTACGCCATCACACCCAGCAAGTAGTGCAAATCAAAAGCAGCGGCTGCGTGTTCGGTTCCAGCAAAGAGTTGATCCGCCCGCAGCCGCACATGCAGGTGGCCTGATGCACTTCGCCGCCCATCTGTGGACGCCCTTCCTCGACTTCGTCTTCATGCGTCGCGCCCTGATCGGCGGGCTGGTGCTCGCCTGCAGCACCGCTCCGCTCGGCGTATTTCTGATCCTGCGCCGCATGAGCCTGATCGGTGACGCCGTCGCCCACGGCATATTGCCCGGCGCCGCCCTGGGCTTCTGGTTCGCAGGCTTGAGCCTGCCCGCGCTGACCATCGGCGGCCTGGGCGCGGGCCTGGGCATGGCCGGCCTGTCGGCGTGGATCACGCGCCGCACCGGCCTGCGCGAAGATGCCAGCCTCGCCGCTATCTACCCCATATCCCTCGCCGCCGGCGTGTTGATCCTGGGTCTGGCCGGCAAGCGCCTGGACCTGCTGCACCTGCTGTTCGGCTCTGCCCTGGCCGTCGACGAAACCACCCTGACCGGCATGCTCTGGGTCTCCGGGTTCAGCCTGATCGCCATGGCGCTGATCTACAAACCGCTGCTGCTGGACACCCTCGACCCGCTGTTCCTGCAAACCGTCAGCCGCCTTGGCCCCCTGGCCCACGGCTTGTTCCTGACCCTGGTGGTCCTGAACCTGGTGATTGGCTTCCAGGCCATCGGCGCCTTGATGGTGGTGGGTTTGATGATGTTGCCGGCCATCGCTTCACGCTTCTGGAGCCGGCGCCTGCCGGTGTTGATCGCGGTATCGGCGGTGCTGGGATGCCTGTCGGTGTGGTTGGGTTTGTTGCTGTCGTTCTACTTCTCGCTGCCCAGCGGCCCGGCGATTGTGCTGGTGGCTGGCGGCGGGTACCTGCTGTCCGTGGTCTTCGGTCCGGTGCACGGCTTGCTGCGCCGCCCGCCTTTGCTTACATCCCAATGAGGTGTTTCCCGATGCGCGCTCTACTCGTGCTGTTCAGTCTGCTGCTGCCGTTGTCGATGGCCCAGGCCGCCGACAAACTCCAGGTGGTTACCAGCTTCAGTATTCTCGATGACATCACCCACCAGATCGGTGGCGATCACATCCAGATCAGCAACATGGTCGGCCCCGACGCCGATGCCCATACCTACGAGCCAACCCCGGACGACGCCAAGGCGCTGCTCAAGGCCAAGCTGATCATCAAGAACGGCCTGGGCTTCGAGCCGTGGCTGGACCGCCTGGTGACCAGCACCGAAACCAAGGCCACGGTGGTCACCGCCAGCAAAGGTGTGATCTCCCACACCATGGAGGAAGACGGCGATACCATCCCCGACCCGCACGCCTGGCACAACCTGGCCAACGCCGAAATCTATGTGAACAACATCACCAAGGCGCTGGTGGCTGCCGACCCGGCCAACAAGGCCGACTACCTGCGCAACAGCCAGGCCTACCTGAAAGAAATCTACCGCCTGCTGGCCGAAGCCAAGACCAAGTTCGGCGCGCTGCCACCGGGTAACCGTCGCATCGTCACCTCCCATGACGCCTTCGGTTACCTGGGCCAGGCCTATGGCATCCAGTTCCTGGCGCCGCAAGGCCTGTCCACCGAACGTGAACCTTCGGCCGCCGAAGTCGCCGCGCTGATCACCCAGATTCGCAAGGACAAGGTCAAGGCCGTGTTCATGGAAAACATCAAGGACTCGCGCCTGCTCAAACAGATCGCCGATGAAAGCGGTGCGCAGATTGGCGGCACGCTGTACTCCGACGCCCTGGCCGCAGAAGGGCCGGCGAGCACCTTCACCGGGCTGTTCGAGTACAACCTCAACACCCTGTGCGCAGCGTTGAGCAAGCCGTGACCCTGAGCATGCTCGAACTGGAAGGGGCTGCCGTCGGCAGCCGCTTTCCACTCGCCGCCGTGCTCGACGCCCTGCCGTGGAACAGCGACGGCCTGATCGCCGCCATCGCCCAGCAACACGGCAGCGGCGAAGTGCTGATGCTGGCCTGGATGAATCGCCAGGCCCTCAACGAAACACTGGCTACCGGGCAGGTCTGCTATTGGTCGCGCTCGCGCCGACAGCTGTGGCGCAAAGGCGAACGCTCCGGTCACTGGCAACAGTTGGTGGAAGCGCGCCTGGATTGTGACGGCGACGCGGTACTGCTGATCGTCGACCAACAAGGCCCGGCCTGCCACACCGGCCGCCCCACCTGTTTCTACAACGCCATCGACGGCGCCTACGTTCACATCATTACGGAGCCAGTTGCATGATCCGCAAGAACCCTTCCGGCGATCTGCCGGTGATTGCCGAATCGGCCTACGTCGACAAGACCGCGATCATCTGCGGCAAAGTCATCATCGGCGAGAACGTGTTTGTCGGCCCCTACGCCGTGATCCGCGCCGACGAAGTCGACGCCGGCGGCGCCATGGACCCGATCACCATCGGCGCCAATTCCAACATCCAGGACGGCGTGGTCATCCACTCCAAGTCCGGCGCCGCCGTGACCATCGGCGAATTCACATCCATCGCCCACCGCTCCATCGTCCACGGCCCCTGCACCGTCGGCGACCGGGTGTTCATCGGTTTCAACAGCGTGCTGTTCAATTGCGCCGTCGGCGATGGCTGCGTGGTACGCCATAACTCGGTGGTCGACGGCCGTGATTTGCCCGCCGCCTTCTACGTGCCCTCCACCACCCGCATCGGGCCGAATACCGACCTGTCGCAATTCCCGCCGGTGAGTGTCAGCGCCTCGGAGTTTTCCGAAGACGTGGCACGTACCAACGTCGACCTGGTGCGCGGTTACAAAGCCCTGCAAAACGAGTTCTGAGCCATGAGCCGCCTGCTGATCCGCAACGCCCGCCTGGTGAACGAAGGCGAGGAATTCGACGCCGACGTGCTGGTCGCCAATGGCCGTATCGAAAAGATCGCCAGCAGCATCGGCGGGAACGCCGCGCCCGTGTCCATCGACGCCCAAGGCCAGTGGTTGCTGCCGGGCATGATTGACGACCAGGTGCACTTTCGCGACCCCGGCGCGCCGGACAAGGGCAGCTTCTACAGCGAGTCCCGTGCAGCGGTAGCCGGCGGCATCACCAGCGTCATGGACATGCCCAACACCAACCCGGCCACGCTGAACCTGGAAGCCCTGGCCGATAAAAAGCGCCGCGCGGCCCTGCACTCGGTGGCCAACTACGGCTTTCACTTCGGGGTCAGCAACGACAACCTCGACACCGTCGCCGCCCTCGACCCGCGCGAAGTGGCCGGGGTCAAAGTATTCATGGGTGCCTCCACCGGCAATATGCTGGTGGACGACCCACGGATCCTGGAACGGCTGTTTGCCGAAGTGCCGACCATTCTGCTGGCCCACTGCGAACACACGCCGAGCATCCAAGCCAACGAGCAGCGCATGCGTGAGCGCTTTGGTGACAGGATCCCCGCCGTCGCCCACCCGCTGATCCGCGATGCCGAAGCCTGCTATCGCTCATCCTCCTTCGCGGTGGAATTGGCCAAGCGTCACGGCACGCGCCTGCATGTACTGCACCTGACCAGCGCCCGCGAGTTGGCATTGTTCGAAGACAAACCCCTGGCACAAAAACGCATTACTGCTGAGGTCTGCGTGCATCACCTGCTGTTCGATGACCACGACTATCACCGCCTCGGCCACCAGATCAAATGCAACCCGGCGATCAAGACCCGCGCCGACCGCGACGCCCTGCGCCTGGCCTTGCTGAGTGATCGTCTGGATGTAATAGGCACTGACCATGCGCCGCATACCTGGGCGCAAAAACAGCTGGGGTATCGTGAAGCGCCCGCGGGTCTGCCCCTGGTGCAACACGCGCTGCCGGCGTTGTTGGAGTTGGTGGCCGATGGGCTGCTGCCCCTGACCACCCTGGTGGCCAAGACCAGCCACCGTGTCGCCGACCTGTTTGCCATCCCCGACCGGGGTTACCTGCGCGAAGGGTATTGGGCCGACCTGGTGCTGATCAAACCGGAGCCCGAGGGAAAGCCGGTCAGGCATGAGCCGATTCTTGCCCGCTGCGGCTGGACGCCGTTCGCCGAACGCAGCTTTCGCCACAGCGTGAGCACCACCCTGGTCTCCGGCCACCTGGCCTGGCACAACGGCCAGGTGGTCGACAGCTGTCAGGGTTTACCGCTGTACTTTCTGCGTTAAGCGCGAGGCTTGACCGTGCCGCAATCGGTGCCCAGCCACTGGGCGTGGGTATCCAGGCTGCCCTTCTGCTGAACGCCGGTGGCATTGAAGGTGCCGTTGACGGTGGTGGTGAATTCTTTCTGGCTCTGGAAGGTAGCGACGCCGGTGCCCTGGGCTTTCGGGCAACTGAAACGGAATTTCCACTGATTGCCGGTCTTGTCGGTCACTTCCTGTTTGCAGCCCGATTGCGGGTCGGTCAGGGGGATCGAATCAGAGGCGACTTGTGCCGGGGTGAGGCACACCTGCACGCCTTTGCCGGCCATGGTGATGCCTTGTTTTTCCAGCATGGCGCGCTGTTCGGGGGTCATCTGTTGCTTGAGCTGACCGAGGATCAGCGACAGGTCCGGCAGGTCCTGGTTATCGACTTTCATGTTGCTGGTGGTCAATTCCCACAAGCCCGGCGCCAGCATCTGCGCCTGCGCTGCCAGCGGCAACGACAAACCAACAACCATGGCCAAACCAAGCAGACGAGCATTCATCGGGTAACTCCTGGGCAATTGTGGGCGTTAGACGCCGCAAAAGTGCCAGTGTTGCACGGCAAATAAAATAGCGACATTCGCAGCCGTTCATGGTCTGTTAGGCATTGGATTGTCTGGAGTACCGTCGTCCATGGATTTCTTTGGCCCGCACCTGCTCGCCTACTTCATCGCCACGCTGCACTTTCTCGGGACTCTCGCCGCGATCCACGCGGTGCTGACCGTCAGGACCGCCCAAGGCTCGATCGCCTGGGCCCTGTCACTGATGTTCATGCCCTATCTCACCCTGATCCCCTACCTGATCTTTGGCCGCAGCACCTTCGACGCGTATATCCAGGCGCGCCGCCAGGCCAACCAGGAGATGCACACCGCGATCACCGAGCTGAACTGGCGCCCATGGGTCGAGGAGGCTCTCGCCGCGCGCAACTCCAGTGCCTACGCGTCGTTGCGCGCCATGCCCAAGCTGGGCCGCATGCCGTGCCTGGCAAACAATGAAGTGCGCTTGTTGATCAACGGCGAGGCCACTTTCAGTGCAATCTTCGACGCCATTCGCAGTGCCAAAACCGCCGTGCTGTTCCAGTTCTTCATCATTCATGACGATGAACTCGGTCGCCAGTTACAGGCGCTGTTGAAGGAAAAGGCTGCCCAAGGCGTGGGCATCTACGTCATGTACGACCGCATCGGCAGCCATGCCCTACCCCATCAGTACGTGCAATCGCTGCGCGACGCCGGGGTGCAGGTCAAGGCATTCGCCACCCGCAGCGGTTGGCTCAATCGTTTCCAGGTCAACTTCCGCAACCATCGCAAGATCGTGGTGGTGGACGGTGTCACCGGGTTTGTCGGTGGGCACAATGTAGGCGATGAATACCTGGGCAAAAAACCGCCGTTGGCGCCGTGGCGCGATACCCATGTGCAAGTTACCGGCCCGGTGGTGGCGTGTTTGCAGGAGTCGTTTGCCGAGGACTGGTTCTGGGCCGCGCGCGAGCTGCCGCCGCTGATCCTGCCGGACGCCTACCCCGAAGACGGCGTGCTCTGCCAATTGCTCGCCAGCGGCCCGGCCGATCCCTATGAAACCTGTTCGCTGTTTTTCGTCGAGGCCATCCATGCGGCCACCGAGCGCGTGTGGATCACCAGCCCGTATTTCATCCCCGACGAAGCGGTGTTCGCCGCCCTGCGCCTGGCGGTCCTGCGGGGCGTGGACGTGCGTCTGCTGCTGCCATCGCGGCCCGACCACCGCATCGTGTACGCCGCGTCCAGCCTGTATGCGATCGAGGCGGTGCGCGCCGGTGTCCGGGTGTTCCGCTATACGCCGGGCTTTCTGCATCAGAAGGTGGTGCTGGTGGACAACGAGATCAGCGCCATCGGCAGCGCGAACATGGACAACCGTTCATTCCGGCTGAATTTCGAAGTGATGTTGCTGACGGTCGACGAAGCCTTCGCCAAGCAGGTGGAACAGATGCTGCTGGACGACTTCGCCCAGGCCCATGAAGTGAGCCAGGAAGAAAGCCGCGAGACCCGCCGCCTGCAGCAACTGGGCATGCGGGTGGCGCGCTTGATCTCACCGATTCTCTAATGGCCAATGCGGTAAAAATGTGGGAGGGAGCAAGCCCCCTCCCACATTAGGATCTCCACCTTTCTGGAACATCAACTCAGCGATAGATGTCTTCCCGCGTCCACGGCAGTTCATGGCTGCCATCCGCGTGAGGCTTCACCGCGAGGATCTGGTGCAGGTTGATCCAGCCCCGCGCAAACGCATAGGCACACCCGGCCAGGTACAGCCGCCAGATGCGCAACGCCTGCTCCGGCACCAGCTTCGCCGCCGCTTCGAGGTTGTCTTCCAGGCGCTCGCTCCAATGGTCCAGGGTGCGCGCGTAATGCAGGCGCAGGCTTTCGACGTCGACCACTTCCAGCCCGACTTCGCTGATCTCGGCGGTCATCATCGCCAAATGGGGCAGTTCGCCGTTGGGGAACACATAACGCTCGATAAACTCCCCGGCGCCACGGCCCACAGGCCGGCCGTCGGTGTGCTTGGCGGTAATGCCATGGTTCATCACCAGGCCGCCTTCGCGCACGGCACCAAACAGGGTCTTGCAGTATTGCGCCAGGTTGGCGTGGCCGACGTGCTCGAACATGCCCACGCTCACCACTTTGTCGAAACGACCATCCTGGGGCAGATCGCGGTAGTCGAGCAGTTGCAGGTCGATCTGGTCTTCCAGGCCCTCGGCTTTCACCCGCTCCTTGGCCAATGCCAGCTGTTCCTTGCTCAGGGTGATACCAAACACTTTCACCCCGAACTCACGCGCCGCAAAACGCGCCAGGCCGCCCCAGCCGCAGCCTACGTCGAGCAGGTACTCGCCGGGCTGCAAGCGCAACTTGCGGCACAGGTGGCGGAATTTGTCTTGCTGGGCCTGGTCGATGGATTCGCTGCCGGTTTCGAAATACCCACAGGAATATGCCATGTCCTGGTCCAGCCACAGCTGGTAGAACGCGTTGGACAGGTCGTAGTGGTAGGAAATGGCCGCGGCGTCGGTGGCCTTGTCGTGGATCGAGCGCACCGGACGACTCCCCTCGTCGTCGTCGATCAGGGCATGACTCAGTTCGTCACACACCCGGATCACTTCAGTGATGGAGCCTTCCAGCTCCAGTTTGCCCTCGACGAAGGCTTCGCCCAATGAGTCGAGCGTTGGATGGGACAGTTTGGGCACGACCGTGGGGTCCTTCACCACGATGGTCACACTGGGCTCGGGGCCCAAGTTGAATTCATGGCCATCCCAGAGTCGAAGACGCAGCGGCAGCTGAAGATTCTGTAAGGCCGGTGGAAGTTGCGCGAGCATGAGTAGTCCCCCCTTGTTTCAGACGTCTGGAATGAGGGTAGACCATCCCGAGAAAAAGTAGGAGGCTATCGATTTGATAGCGTTCTTCTATTGGGCCCGGCGCTGGAGCAAACCGTCCTGGATCCACTGTTTCAGCCATGTCACCGCTTGCAGTGGTGCACCCTCTCCATAAGTGACTGCCAGTTGCGCACACAGTTCTGCGAAGGTCCAACCGGTCGTCACCATCCCCGCCAGCGCAAACGCCTCGGCCGGTCCCAGGCTGCGATAACGGCACACATTCTGATCGCGCCATACCAGGCAGATCTGTGCGAAGTCCAAGGTGTGGCTGTCGGGAAAATCCGCGCCATCCTTGCTGGCACGCCAGATGGCCACGGTGTTGAAGTGGCAAAGCCGCTGCTGCACCGATGGTGTCAGGGAGACCTGCAAACCGGGCCAATCCTCGGGCGGCAACACCGCCATATCATCCTGGGTCAGCGGCTCACCCTGCGGCGCATCGAACGCCAGGGTGAAGGCCCACTCCAACTGGGCCAGTTCAACCAGCGGCGCACTTTGCTCGGCCACCAGGTGCTCGTGGATAAACGCCGGAAACCGCTCGCCCAACCAGCGCAGGCTGTAGTGGGCCGAGGGATAACGACGCACATAGGCTTGCGTCAGCAGCGCAAACTCATCATCCCCCAGCCAATACCGGATGGCGCTGAAGTCGTGCCGCAACACCTCCTGCAGCCGTGCCAGATAAGCGTTGTGGTAGATCGCCAGGCCGGTGTCTACATCCAGCGTCGGTCCGCCCAATAACGTGGCGGCAAAGCCACTGTTGGCATCAGGCGTCTGGGCTGACAAGTGCTGTTCAAAGGCCAACTGCCAGTCGGTCAGGCGCATAACGACCTCCGGGCCAAGGCTGCGGCGCCCAGCTTCCGGGCCTTTTCCAGCTCGGTGAGGAGCTCTTCGAACGGCGGGAAATGGTCATCGCGCTCCAACAGCGTCGAGACCGGCCCCAAATGCTCCAGGGTCTGTTGATACAACGCCCACACCGGATCGCACACCGGATGGTCGTGGGTATCGACCACGTAGTCGCCGTAATCCATATGCCCTGCCAGATGCAGCTGGCGGATGCTGTCGGGCGGCAGGTTGCGGATAAAGGTCCAGGCATCGAAGCCATGGTTGCGCGCACTGACATACACATTGTTAACGTCGAGCAGCAACTGGCAGCCCGACAGGTGGGCCAGGGCATTGAGGAATTCCCATTCGGTGAATTCATCCGCCTTGGCACGCACATAACTGGAGACGTTTTCCAGCACCAGCGGGCGCTGCAACACATCCTGCACTTGGCGAACGCGAGCAGCTACGTAGTAGAGGCTTTCTTCGGTGTAAGGCAGGGGCAGCAGGTCGTGCAACTGGTGCGCGCTGCCACGGCTCCAGCACAAATGATCGGAAATCCACGCGGGCTGGATGCGCTCCGCGAGCTGCTTGAGGTGTTTCAGGTAGTCCATGTCGACGGGGTGGGGGCCGCCGATGGACAGGGACACACCGTGCATCACCAACGGGTAACGCTCGGCGATCGCATCCAGGTAGTACAAGGCTTTACCGCCCTGCACCAGATAGTTCTCGGAGATCACTTCGAACCAATCCACGGCCGGCGCGTGTTCAAGGATCTGCTGGTAGTACTCACTGCGTAAACCCAGGCCGTAACCCAGACTTGGAAGGGACGCGGACATGACTCGCTCCTGGGCAAAGTGTCCGCAGCGGTGGGGGCTGCCGCTGCGGTTGCACTCGTTTGCCGGTTATTCGCCGACTTTGCCGCCCGCTGCGTCACAGGCGGCCTTGGTCATGGCCTTGAAGCCGTGGCCCTTGCACACCGCCTGGCCTTTGCAGGCGTTTTCAGCGGTTTTGCAGTCGTTCATGCCTTTGCAGGACGTCACGCCGTAGCAATGCACTTGCGCATCGGCGGCTTGTACCTGGGTCGCAACACCAGCAAACATGGTGGCGGCGGCCATCGCCAGGGCAGCACCAGCAGCAGCGGATTTAATCTTCATTCTCGTATTCCTCATGATCGGTAGTGACGTCGGTCTGAACGGAGTGCCCAGTCTCGACACAGCACTAGAGTGAGGCCCCTTATCGGCGTTACAGCCGTGTGCAAATATTTCTGAAATTAATCCTCAAGCTTCGACAGCGGCTCCTGAAACCGCAGCAAACGCCCGGCATTGCCCAGTACCAGCAAGGTGCTGAGGTTATGCAGCACCGCCGCAATCATCGCCCCCGCAGCACCCAACCAGCCAAAGGTGGCAAACACCACGATGGCCAAGGTCCAGCCCAGGCCGATGACTACGTTGACCTGCAACGTACGCCGGCACTGGCGACTCAAGCGCACACAGGTGCCCAGGCGCCGCAGGTCGCTGCCGATCAACACCACATCCGCCGAGGCCAGCGCAATGTCCGCCCCACCCGCGCCCATGGCCACCCCAACCACGCCAGCCTTGAGCGCCAGGGAATCGTTGATCCCATCACCGACCACCATGGGCCGGAAGCCGCTGCCGATTTCCCCCAGCACGCGGTTGAGCTTGTCTTCCGGCAACGCCTGGGCTTCGACATCGCTGATGCCCACGTCCAGCGCCAGGCTGTCGGCCACGCTTTGACGGTCGCCAGTGAGCAGCAGTTGGCGACCCAGGCCCAAATCCCGCAACTCTTGCAGGGCCTGGCGCGCCTCCGGCTTGACGCTGTCGGCCAGCAGCAGCCAGGCCAGGAACTGCCCGTTCAGGGCCAGCCCGGCAATCGGGCCGTCGTGGTCCGGCACGGCGGTGCTGACAATACCCAATTGCTCGAACAACTCCGGTCGCCCCAACGCCGCTTCGCCCTGCTCGGTCTGTGCCACAACGCCAAAGCCCTGGCGCTCGCGAATATCCGTGAGCGCCAGCATTTGTGCCTGAGTCGCCAACCCCGCCAACGCACGGCTGACCGGGTGGCTACTGGCTGAACCGAGGCTGGCCGCCAGGTTGAGCAGCGCCTGGCGGTCGGTCGACGAGGTCTCGATGGACTGCAAACGCAGGGTGCCAAAAGTCAGGGTGCCGGTCTTGTCCACCACCAGCGAGGTCAGGTCCGCCAACTCTTCGAGGAACGCCGAGCTGCGAATCAGGATCCCATGCCGGGCCGCCACGGCGATCCCGGCAATCGCCGTCGCCGGTGCCGACAGCACCAGGGCGCAGGGGCACGCCGCCACCAGCACCGCGAGCATCGCCTGGGCGTCATGGGTCACAAACCAGGTCACTGCCGCCAGCAGCAACACCAGCACCATATAGCTGCCCGCGTAACGCTCCAGCAGCCGCGTGATCGGCGGCTTGGAACGTTCGGCGTTCTGCATCAGCGCGATGACTTTGCCCAGGGTCGACTCATTGCCGGTACGCGTCACTTGCAGGCGCAACAGGCCATCGAGGTTGATCGTCCCGCCAAACACCTGCACACCCACACTGGCTTCCAACGGTACCGACTCGCCGGTGATCGGCGCCGTGTCCAGGCTCGCCTGGCCCGACAGCACCACGCCATCGGCGGGCACCCGATCACCGGCACGCACCTCGACGATATCGCCGGTGCTCAGCGTGCCGTTATCCACTTCGATGATGCTGCCGTCGGCCTGCACCCGCCGCGCATGGCTGCGGGTCAGTTTACCCAGGGCATGAATCGCCTCCTGGGAGCCGATCACGCTGCGCTCTTCCAATACGTGGCCGAAGATCATGATGATCGGCAGCAGCGCGGCGGTCAGCAGATCGCCGGTGGCCCAGGCGCCGAGCATCGCCAGGGCGATCAGTTGGTCGGTAATGCCATGCAGGCTGGGAAAACGCAGGCTGTACCAGGCCGAGCGCATCACCGGCACCGCCACCAGCAACGAGGCGACACCGAGCAGCAACTGGCTGACGCCCGTCTGGTCCGGCGCCAGCCAGCGCCATACCAGGCCCAGCGTCAGCAAGCCCAGGGCGAGCATGGCCAGGGTCAATTGCCGGGCAGCGCTGCGCTGTTCGGCGGAGGTCAGCATGGGTGCGCTCATTGTTCGGCTCCCTGGATGATCAAGCGGGAGTCGTCTTCAGGATCGACCGTGGTCACCGAACCGGCCTGGCCGAGAATCTTCGGCATACGCTCGCGGTACAGGCGCAACAGCAAGCCCGGGTCTTTGACCTGGGCCAGGCTGGCGACCGTGGCGGTTTGCGCCTGGGCATTGGCCAGGCGTTCACTGGCCTGGGCGTGGGCGACCTGCACCAGGCGGTCGGCCTGCTGGTTGGCGGTCTGGGTGAGTTTTTCCGCTTCGGTCCGGGCGTTTGCCACGGCTTTATCGGCTTGTTGACTGGCGGTGAGTACGGCGTTGAATGCGTTCACCGCCGGGCCCGGCAGGCTCGATTGCACATCGACCCGCGTCACCTCGATGCCCAACCCCAGACCGGTGGCGGCCAATTCGGCCAGGCGCTTGTTGATGCCTTGCACCAAGTCACCCCGCAGCCGCTCGCGACGCTCGGCGGCGCCATTGTCGGTGCCGATCAATTCGGGGCGCGCCACCAGGATCGTGTCCAGATCGCGCGCCGCCGTCAGGGCCACGGCGCTGCGGGTTACCAGGCGATCCAGGGCAGGCAGCACATGCGCGCCCTGCAACACAAAGGCGTAGGGCTCGGTGACCTTGTAGAACACTCGCACATCCAGCTGTACCACTCCGGCATCGCCGGTCAGCAGGTAGCCGGAGCCGGCCAGGGCATCGCTCACGGGCGTGGCGAAACTGGCCACACGATCAGCCTGCACCGCCGCATCGGAACGCAACAGGTTCTCCACCCGACGCTCGATCACCCGGTCGGCCGCCGGCAGCAGCACCACCTGCTCGACCGGCTGCGGCCAGGCCAGCAGCAGCCCGGCATTCTGGATGCGGTCGAGGGCGCCGAAGTGCAGCACCACCGCACGGTTCTGCGGGTCGATCTGCCGCACATTGGAAAACGCCCACGCCAACGCCGCCAACACGGTCACCGCGTACAACGCCAGGAACGTCAGGCGCCCGGCCTGGATCCAGGGGCTGTCCGGGCTGTCACGCTCGGTCATGGCTGAACGTCCTTGGGCCCGTCCACCAACGCGCGAAAGGGCGCGGCGTCGGTGCGCAGGATGATCTTGGTGCCGGGGGTCACGACCGTGCCCAAGGTGTCCAGGGAGCGCAGCAGGTTATACAGCTGCGGATTGCCGGCATAGGCACGCCCATAAATCTGCGCAGCCTCGACCCGTGACTGGGCTTCGATGTCGGCGGCTTTCACCGTGGCATCGGCCTGCACGATGCGCGCGTCACGCTCAGCCGCGGAACGAATCTGCGCGGCCTCGCGCTTGCCCACGGCCGTGCGTTCGGTGGCGATGGTTTCACGCTCGGCACGCATGCGGTCGACGGTGGCGGTGAGCGTGACCGACGGCAACGTCAGGCGCTCGATCCCCACCTGCGCCACGCGCACGCCATAGGTGGTGAGCAATTGTTGATCTATCTGCTGGCGCAGCTGCGCCTCGAAATCGGCGATGCGCACCTGGCTGGCGTCAGTGTTGATCAAGCTCGACAGGTCAAAGCTGGCCGCCGTGGTTTCCAGCGCCGAGCCGACGAAGGTGCGGATCTGCCGCGCCGCCTCATCCGGCTGGTTCTGCACGGCGCGCATAAAGCGCTGCACATTGTCGGCATCGCCCTGCACCTGCCACGCCACATAGGCCTGCACGATAATCCGCAGGCCGTCGCGCGTACCCACATCCTGCAAGCCGCTGGAGGTGGTGCGCAGGCGCAAGTCCACTGGGATCGCCGCTTCGAACGGCGCCGGCCAGCGCCAGCCCAGGCCCGGTTCCAGCAACACCCGCGACGGGTTGCCGAAGCGGGTAATCACCGTGGCCTCGCCTGAGCGCACCTGCACCAGGCTCGCCGCCGCCACCGCAAATAGCACCAGCAACACTGCCCAGGCCATGCGACGCCAGGGGAAAGGACCCGCCGCCTGTTCATCACCGTGATGAGGGTGATGGTGGCCGTGGTGGTGACCATGATCGTGAGAATGAGCGCTCAACAGACAGACTCCTTATTGAACGGCTTTACGCGGCAGCGAAGGGTCGGCCGGCAAAGTAAAAGAACGCAGATCAATCGTCGGCGCGCCATCGGCGCCCAGGCGGTGATCCAGAATAAGCAGCTTGGCGTGGGCCAGGCCCAGGCTGAGTTGGCCCAGGTACTGTTCCAGCACAAAGGCCCGACCGGCCGCGGCGTAGGCCTTTTGTTCGGCGGTAAAGCGCAGGTCGGCCGCTTGGGCACCGGCATTCACTTCGCGGGCGGTGGCCAAGGCCTGGTCGCGGGCGGTGCTGGCTTGCAGCAAGGCCTGGTTGGTGTGTTCGCTGGCGGCGCCGCGCTCGCGGGAGATCAGGGCCTGGGCGCCGATCTGCGCAGCTTGCACACCGTGGTAGGCATTGGCGGCGCCGGCCGGTGGGTGGATGGCTTCCACAACGGTGGCGAGGATTTCCACGCCGCTGTCGAGTTTCTGCAAATCCGCCTGCACGGCGCGGCCGATTTCGTCGGCCAGGCGGGTGCGTTGTTCGCCGAGCAATTCGTCGAGGGTACGCGAGGCAAAATCGTGCACCAGGATGCGGCTGGCGGTGCTGCGGATCAGGGTCGGCACATCCGCGCTGTTATAGGTGGCGGCGAGCGCGGCCTGGTCGGTGAGGCCGATGCGGTAAACGAAGCGTACATCCATGTTGACGATCTGGAAGCTCTGTTTATCGCCGCTGCTGCTGGCGATCACCTGGGATTTGTCATTCACATGGCTGGCGTCCCACAACCGATTGGCTACCAGCGGTGCCGGGCCTTCGGCAGGCACCAGCTCCGGTGCGGCGGCCTCGCTGACGCTGGTGGCCAACTCATGCACCACGCCGTTCTCCACGTTGATCACGCGGCCCAGGGGCCAGGGCAAGCCGGTATGCAGGCCCGGGCCGAACACCTCGACGGGCTTGCCAAAGCGCTCATAAATCCCACGGCCTTGCAGGGGCACTTCATGCACGCCGGTCAGCGCCCAGCCGACCGCCAGCACCACCAGCAACACCGGCAAAAACGCCCGGCGCATGTAGGTAAACGCCCAGATCTGGCGCAGGTCGATGCCGAAGCGGTTGTGTAATTCGTGCTGCAACGCCAGCAGCGGTTGTGGCGGCCAGCGCAGCAACCCGGCGATGAAGCTTTGCGCCATTAGGCGTGGTTCAAGGCGCGGCTGGCGCGGGCTGAACAGCGACAGCAGGCCTCTTAATAGAAACTCCAGCGCCACCAGCGCCGGCAGCAGCCCGACCAGCACCGCCAGGCGCAACGGCCAGACCGACTCGGCCCCGGAAAACAGCAGGCAAATGGCACTGACCACCAGGCAGGTAATCGCCACCCGGCTCAACTGCGCCAGTTGCGCGGCTTCCGGCCACTGGGCCGTGGTTTCCTGAGCCAGGCGCCGTTCGAACACCAACAAGCCAAACGCCAGGGCCAAGGCCAACGCAGCCCCCACGCTGGCCGCTTGGCCGACAGGCGCCGAGGGCAAGGCCAGGTTCCAGAATTCGATGATGCTGACCAGCGCCAGCAGCGACCAGCCGCCCAGCCACAAGACCGGGGCGCCGATCTGCCGGCCAAAGCGTTCCACAAGGCGCGCGTAGCGACCCGTTTCTTCAACGGGCAATTCGGCCGCCGGCGCCTCCAGCGCCTGGGCCCGCCAATCGGCCACCCACCACGCCGACTGCAGCCCTGCCACCAGCACCAGCAGGGCCGATGCGCAGTTGATCAACACCACCGGCCAGATCGACAACGGTGCAAACAGCGCGACAAACAACGCCAGCACCCAACCGACTACGGCCAGTACTGTCAGGCTGATACCGGCTTGCCGCAATCGGCGGGCATGGAACAGCCCTTGCTGAAAACGCGGCAGGCCTTCCACCGAAGCGCCGTCCGCCTCTAGATCCACTTGCATCCACTCACGCCTGCTTGTACACAATTCGTTACGATATAACACGCGGCGTGAAATTTTTGTTCGTTAAACAGTGTTTTTGAACATGGCAAAAATATCCTGTGGAAGGGGGCTTGCTCCCGATGGCGATGGGTCAGCCGGCACATGCATCAACCGGTAGACCGCTATCGGGGGCAGGCCCCCTCCCACATTTGTCCTTCAGTGCTTTCCAGATCGTGACTAAACCCCCATAAACACGCGCCATCACTGGTATAGGCCATGAATAATCGGCACACTCCAGGCAGTTTTTCGCGGGCTCTCGGACAAGGAAGCGTCACCCCCATGATTTCGATCTATCAGCTCAAACCGCGGTTTCAGAACCTGCTGCGTCCCCTCGTGCAGCGCCTCTATGACAATGGCACCACGGCCAACCAGATCACCGTGCTGGCCGGGGTCATTTCCCTGCTGGTCGGCCTGTTGATCGCCATCTTCGCCCAGCACCTGTGGCTGTTTGCGCTGATCCCGCTGTGGATGATCCTGCGTATGGCCCTCAACGCCATCGACGGCATGCTCGCCCGGGAGTTCGGCCAGCAGTCGCGCCTGGGTGCCTACCTCAATGAATTGTGCGACGTGATTGCCGACAGTGCGTTGATCCTGCCCTTCGCGCTGATCCCCGGCGTGAGCCTGGTGCCGGTGCTGCTGGTGGCGCTGCTGGCGGTGTTCAGTGAATACGCTGGCGTGCTGGGGCCGATGGTCGGTGCGTCACGGCGTTATGACGGGCCGATGGGCAAGAGTGACCGCGCGTTTGTCCTCGGCGTGCTGGCCACGGGTGTGGCGCTGGGCTGGCTCGGCGCCGGCTGGGTCGACACGGTGATGTGGCTGGTCGCCGCCCTGCTCGCCTACACCCTGGTCAACCGGGTGCGCCAGGGCTTGAAAGAAGAACAACCTATCTCCCCTTCTGCATAAGGATTTTGCAATGCGCGAACAGCAAGAGCACACCTTCAGTACCCATGACGGCGTCGAGCTTTTCTACCGTCATTGGCCGGCCAGCGCGCCGGCGGACGGCGAGCCGCGCAAGGCGATCCTGCTGTTTCACCGTGGCCATGAGCACTCGGGGCGTATCGCGCACCTGGTGGATGAACTGGACCTGCCGCAGTTCGATTTCTTCGCCTGGGACGCCCGTGGCCACGGCCAATCGCCTGGCGAACGCGGCGACAGCCCGAGCTTCGCCACCAGCGCCCGCGACGTGCAGACCTTCCGCGACCATATCGGTGCCACCTATGGCATCGAGGAAGAACAGTGTGCCGTGATCGCCCAAAGTGTCGGCGCGGTGATCGCAGCCACCTGGGTGCATGACTACGCGCCGAAAATCCGCGCCCTGGTGCTCGCGTCCCCGGCGTTCAAGGTCAAGCTGTACGTGCCCTTTGCCCGGCCGGGCCTGGCACTCATGCGCAGGTTTCGCGGCAACTTCTTCGTCAACAGCTACGTCAAGGCCAAGTTCCTCAGCCATGACCCGGAGCGCGTGGCGTCCTACGACAGCGACCCGTTGATCACCAAGGCCATCTCGGTGAACGTGCTGCTGGGCCTGTACGAAGCCGCCGACCGGGTTGTCGCCGATGCCCAGGCGATCCAGGTGCCGACCCAACTGCTGGTCTCGGGCGCCGACTTTGTGGTGCACCGCAAACCCCAGCAGCAATTTTTCGAACGCCTTGGCAGCCTGAAAAAAGAACTGCATATCCTCCCCGGTTTTTTCCACGACACCCTCGGCGAGCGTGACCGCGCGGTGGCCGTGAGCAGCGCCAGGCGCTTTATCCTGCAGAACTTCGCACACCCCCTGGACCGTGCGTCCCTGCTGGACGCCGACAAACTGGGCGCCACCTGCGCCGAATCCGAATCCCTCGCAGCGCCCTTGCCGCGCAATTCCCTGCGCGACCTGTACTGGCGCCTGACCCGCGCCAGCATGGGCCTGGGCAAGAACCTGTCGGACGGCGTCAAGCTGGGCTTCGACACCGGCTTCGACTCCGGCAGCACCCTGGACTACGTGTACCGCAACACGCCCACCGGCAAAGGCGGGCTGGGCCGCATGATCGACACCAACTACCTCAACTCCATCGGCTGGCGTGGTATTCGCCAGCGCAAGCTGAACGTCGAGGAACTGCTGCGCCTGGCCATGGCCAAGCTGCGCGCAGAAGACCGCGAAGTGCGCATCGTCGACATCGCTGCCGGTCATGGGCGCTACATTCTTGAAGCCTTGCAGGGCGTGTCGCCGCTGCCGGAATCGATCCTGCTGCGCGACTACAGCGACATCAACGTGCGCGACGGTGGCGCGCTGATTCGTGAGAAGGGCCTGGGAGACATCGCGCAGTTCGTCAAAGGCGATGCGTTTGACCGCTTGGATTTGGCGGCACTGCAACCCAAGCCGACGCTGGCGGTGGTGTCCGGGCTGTATGAATTGTTTGCCGATAACGCCATGGTCGGTGGTTCGTTGGCCGGCCTGGCTGAAGCCGTGGAGCCCGGCGGTTACCTGGTCTACACCGGCCAGCCATGGCACCCGCAACTGGAACTGATCGCCCGCGCACTGACCAGCCATCGCCAGGGCCAGGCCTGGGTGATGCGCCGTCGCAGCCAGGCGGAAATGGACCAGTTGGTAGAAGCCGCGGGCTTTCGCAAGATCACCCAGCGTGTGGATGAGTGGGGCATCTTTACCGTGTCCCTGGCCCAGAAGATCTGACCATGCGCGAACCCGGTCTATTGAAACCAGCGGTGCTGTGGCTGCTGCTGTTGGCGCCGCTGTTTTTCAGCACCTACGGCTTCGCCACCTGGGTCACCAGCCAGCGCAGCGATGTCGGCACCCTGGTGTTCGGCTGGGAAACCCATATGCCGTTCTGGGCCTGGACCATCGTGCCCTATTGGTCCATCGACCTGCTCTACGGTTTCTCCCTGCTGCTGCCCAACAGCCGCCATGAGCTGAAGCAACACGCGCTGCGCCTGCTCAGCGCGCAGGTCATCGCCGTGAGTTGCTTCCTGATCTGGCCGCTGCGCTTCACCTTCGAGCGGCCGGAACTGGATGGTGTGTTCGGCTGGCTGTTTGCCGTGCTGGCGGGTTTCGACAAACCGTTCAACCAGGCGCCCTCGCTGCATATCGCGCTGCTGGTGATCCTGTGGGTCATGTATCAGCGCCACACCCAAGGGTTATGGCGCTGGCTGGTGCATGGCTGGTTCGCCTTGATCGGTATTTCGGTGCTGACCACTTATCAACATCACTTTATCGACTTACCCACAGGCGCCCTCGCCGGCTGGCTATGCGTGTGGCTGTGGCCGGTTGAACACCCAAGCCCATTGCTGAATGCACGGCTTACCCGGGACTCGAAGCGCTGGCGCTTAGGTCTGCGCTACGGCCTGGGGGCGTTGGCACTGGCAGTTCTCGCGTTTTCCCTGGGCGGCGCCTGGTTATGGCTGCTCTGGCCGGCGGTGTCCCTGTGCTTGATCAACGTGAATTACCTGGTGCTCGGCGCGTCGGGCTTTCAGAAACGCACCGATGGCCGGCTCACACCCGCGGTGCGCTGGCTGTATGCACCTTACCTGGCCGGGGCGTGGATAAATTCGCGCCTGTGGACACGCAAACATCCACAGCCAGACCTGATTGTGGATAACGTCTGGTTGGGGCGGATTCCCAGTGCGAAAGAGCAGGGTCCATTCAGCGCCATCGTCGACCTCTGTGCCGAATTGCCGATTAATCCACAGGGCCGCGCGTATCAAAGCATCCCGGTGCTGGACCTGATCGCCCCGACACCCGCCGACTGCCAGCAAGCCGCCGAGGCCATCGAGCGCCTGCGTGCAAGCGGCCCGGTGCTGGTGTGCTGCGCCCTCGGCTACTCGCGCAGTGCCACCGCCGTCGCCGCCTGGCTGCTGCACAGTGGGCGCGCCGCCACGGTGGACCAGGCGCTGGCTATTATTCGTACAGCGCGGGCCCATGTGGTCCTGCACCCTGCTCATCGTCAAGCATTGGAGGGTTTGCCCCATGCCCGCTGATATGGAACTCCAGGTGGTCGCCAGCCTGCTGCGCCGTGGCCGTTCGCTGGATCAGTTATCCACAGGCCTGACCGTGGCCGGGGTGTTATTCGGCCTGGCCCAGTTACTGATGGCGAGTGTTTCAACCATCTGCCTGCTGCTCAGCCTGTGGATGATTATCCTCGGGCTGCTGCAAAAGTACTGGGCGCTGCGGGTGGCCTTTGACGCCGACCTGTTCGCCCTGCTGGCCCGCGACATCGAGCGCACGGCGGACCTCGATCAAGCCCTGCAGACCCTTGGCCTGCAATCGCCCAAGCGGGGCGGCCGGCCCTGGACCGAGCGCCGTCGCGGCGCCCTCAAATTGCTGCGCAAACAAGCCTGGCTGCTGGGCGCGCAAGCGCTGCTGACCCTCGCCGTGATCCTCGCCAGCCCCTGGCTGCCTTTCGCCGCATAAGGAACCCCCATGTTCGAACCCGTGGTCGCCACGCTGATTACCTCCATGGCCCGCACCGTCACCGGCGCCCGCAGCCTGTGGCTGGGTTGCGCGCCAGTGCCGGTGCAGCGTATCTATTTCGCCAACCACAGCAGCCACGGCGACTTCGTACTGCTGTGGGCCTCGCTGCCGCAGAACCTGCGCAAATTCACGCGCCCGGTGGCCGGCAGCGATTACTGGAACAAAAGCGCCCTGCGCCGCTACATTATCAACCGCGTGTTCAATGGCGTGCTGATCGACCGCGAGCGCAAGGACCCTGTGGATAACCCCCTGCAGCCCATGCTCGCCGCGCTGGAAGGCGGCGACTCGCTGATCATCTTTCCCGAAGGCACACGCAATCTGGAGGACGGCTTGCTGCCGTTCAAAAGCGGCATCTACCATCTGGCCAAAAGTTACCCACAGGCCGAGTTGATCCCGGTGTGGATCGCCAACCTCAACCGGGTCATGCCCAAGGGCCGCGTGTTGCCGCTGCCTTTGCTGTGCACCACCAGCTTCGGCGCCCCCTTGCAATTGGAAGAAGGCGAAGACAAAGCCGCGTTCCTTGCCCGAACCCGCGACGCCCTGCTCGCCCTCGCCCCGGAGCACTCCTGAGATGGATAGCCAAACCCTGATGTTATTCGGCGGCATCGGCGCGATCCTGGTGCTCGCTTCGCTGATCGGCCTGATCCTCAAACTGCGCACCCGTGGCACCCCCAATGCGGTGATCGACAACCTCAACGCCCGCATCAACGCCTGGTGGGTGATGGTGGTGGTCATCGGTATCGCCTTCTGGCTCGGCACCGGTGCGGTGATCCTGCTGTTCTACGCGGTGTCGTTCTACGCCCTGCGCGAATTCCTGACCCTCACGCCGACCCGGCGCAGCGACTACCCGGCCCTGGTGGCAGCGTTCTACCTGGCATTGCCGTTGCAATACCTGCTGATCTACTCGGACTGGTACGGGCTGTTCTCGATCTTTATCCCGGTGTACGTGTTCCTGCTGCTGCCGATCCTGGCCTCCCTGGGCGGCGACACCACGCACTTCCTCGAACGTGCCTCCAAGGTGCAATGGGGGCTGATGATCGCGGTGTTCTGCGTGTCGTTCGTGCCCGCCCTGCTGACCCTCGACATCCCCGGCTACGAAGGCCGCAACCTGCTGCTGATCGCGTACCTGGTGATCGTGGTGCAACTCTCGGACGTGCTGCAGTACGTGTGCGGCAAGCTGTTCGGCAAACACAAGATCGCGCCCAACCTGTCGCCGTCGAAAACCGTGGAAGGCTTTGTCGGCGGGATTCTGTTGTCCTCCCTGATCGGTGCGGCGCTGTGGTGGACCACGCCGTTCAACCCGTGGCAGTCGTTCCTGATCGCACTGCTGATCAACCTGCTCGGCTTCGCCGGCGGCATCGTGATGTCGGCGATCAAGCGCGACCGGGGGGTGAAGGACTGGGGGCATATGATCGAAGGGCACGGCGGGATGCTGGATCGTTTGGATTCGGTGTGCTTCGCCGCGCCCATCTTCTTCCACCTCGTACGTTACTGGTGGACCTGACCCTCCCCTCTCAAGCCCAATGAAGATCAAACTGTGGGAGGGGGCTTGCCCCAATGCCGATCAGTTAAGAGATAGAACGGGCAAACAGTAACCTGTGGCGAGCGGGCTTGCCCCGCGTTGGGCTGCGCAGCAGCCCCAATAAGAGCGCTGCAGTGTGCCAGGCAGGTCCGGGGCTGTGTTTTGGGGCTGCTGCGCAGCCCAACGCGGGGCAAGCCCGCTCACCACAGTTACAGTGTTCCTCCTTAACTGACTGGCATTAGGGCAAGCCCCCTCCCACATTGGTTTCTGGTGTTTTCGAGGCTTAAGCAAAGTCTGAAAGCGCTGCTCCTACCTCTCGCTTCTCTTTATTTCGCAGGACATTTCCGAGAGAATCCCAGCCGCTTGTGCCCTGCCTTTTCGGTGGCTAGTCTGCGTTCGTCACTGCCAATTCAGTGACCGGGTTTAGTCGCTCGGGAAAGATTTACATTGGGCGCACAAGCGCCATCTCAAGCATGGCGTTTTTTTCTGCCAACGCTTTATGGTGGCTGTGCGCAGGGCACCTTCGGGTGCGCCGGGTTCCCAATGTTCCGGTCGACTAACCTGCGTACAGCTGCCACCCCATCGTTTAGTCGCGACTCGTGGCAGCTCCAATTCCCTACATTGGAGTTACCGCAATGAGCAAAGTAAAACCCGGTCCGCCCCATCCCTTTTTCATCCCCCACCCCGAAATCAGCTTCGAAGACGCACTGGTCTACGCCTCAGACCTGCTCCACTGTGCCGAACAGTTGCGCGACTCGCCCAAAGCCGCCGGACACCTCATGGAAATGGCCAAAGTGATGGTCGACCGCTCGCTGGAATGCATGGGGCCCCGCTGACTCGGTAAACATCCCCGCCGTGCGGCGTATCGGTGTCATCTTTTGTATCAAAGACGCGTGTAAGATACGCCGCACTTAGCCAGGGATGCTCACCATGTTCGATTCGCTCAAAGCCATCAGCCGTCGTGTTGTCGGTGTGTTTTTGACTGTGGTGGGGGCCGTTTTCGGCCAATGGCATCCGCCGCTGTGGCTGCGCGCCATCGGCCGTGGCCTGGCGAACATGGGCAACAAAGCCCGCGCTTATCCGCGCCAGGCGGGTGCCGGCATATTGGGCCTGGTGCTGTTGGCGGCCGCTGGCTTCTATGGCTGGCACTGGTACTCCAACCTGCCGCAGCCCCACACCGTGGGCTATTCGCTGCACAAACCCAACCTGACTGACTACACCCAGCAACCGCCGGTTGTGGATAACTTGCAAGTGCGTTTTGCCGAATCGGTGGCCCCGCTGGCCGCCATTGGCAAGCCGGTCACCGAAGGCATCACCCTCAAACCTGGCGTGGCCGGTACCTGGCGTTGGTCCGATGACCGCACGCTGCTGTTCGTGCCGGAGAAAGACTGGCCTATCGAAGCGGGTTACACCCTTGATCTGGCCAGGAAAGGTTTGCTGGCCGATGGCGTACTGCTCAGCCAGTACAGCAGCCAGTTCTCCACCCAGCCGTTCCGCGCCACCCTGACACACAACGAGTTGTATCAAGACCCGTCGAACCCGACGCTGAAACAACTGGTGGCGACCTTCCATTTTTCCCACCCGGTCGATGAAGACAGCCTGCGCAAGCGCGTTTCGGTCACCCTCGGCAAAGGCCTGGCCTACCGCGACGCCCAGTTGCCCAACCGCCCGGACATCAGCTTCGACGAGACCAGGCTGAACGCCTACGTACGCTCCGCCGCCCTGGCCACACCGCTGGAAAGCACGCCGGTCAGCGCCAAGCTGGATGAAGGCATCAAGGCCCGCGACGGCGGCAACGCCAGCACCGCGCCGCTGGTGGCGGAAGTCACCGTGCCCGGCCGCTATCGCCTGACCTTTACCGGCGCCGAAGTGAGCTTTGTGGATAACGAGCGCGGCGAGCCTGAGCCGGTGCTGATGTTCAGCAGCTCCAGTGCCGTGGCCGATGAGACCATTGCCGGTAAGGTCCAGGCCTGGCTGTTGCCGGAAAAGGCCCAGGACGACACCCGTCCCTATAACAGCAACGACATCGACGATGCCCTGCTGGCCCGCAGTACCAAAGTCACGCTGACCCACGTGCCCAGCGTCGAACCACTGAATACCCTGCATGCCTTCAAGTTCAAGGCCCCGGCCGGCCGTGCGCTGTATGTGCGCGTGCCCGCCAACCTGGAAGCCATCGGTGGCTACCTGGCGAAAAACCCGACAGCCTCGCTGATCAGCATGCCGGCTTATCCGCGCACCTTGCAGTTCCTCTCCGACGGCGCGTTGCTCAGCCTCAATGGCGAAAAACGCCTGGGTTTCATGGCCCGTGGTGTACCTGGCGCCCATGTGGAAATCGCGCGCTTGCTGCCCAACCAATTGCAGCACCTGGTGGACCAGAGCAGCGGCAGCTTTGCCCGGCCCAATTTCGGCAACGAGTATTTCGACCGCATGGTTGAACGCCAGTCCCTGGATATTGCGCTGTCGTCCTCGGACCCGGCGAAAACCGTGTATGACAACGTCGATCTGAGCCACTACCTCACCGCCAACGGAGGCCGTCGCGGCATTTTCGTGCTCAAGCTCAGCCCTCAGGATGAGCCGGCGGAGCGCACGTTCGACTATTCGCGCAGCACCACCTCTGACCTGCGCTTTATCGTGGTCACCGACCTCGGCATCATCGCCAAGCGCTCCAGCGATGGCAGCCATGACGTGTATGTGCAATCCATCGGCAACGGTTCGCCGGTGTCCGACGCCCAGGTCGACATCATTGGCCGCAACGGTCTGCCCGTGAGCAGCGGCCACACCGACGGCGAAGGCCACGTGCATTTCGCCAAGCTGGATGAACTGCGCCGTGAGAAAACGCCGCTGATGTATGTGGTCACCCGCGGCAATGACCAGTCGTTCCTGCCGATCGCCCGTCAGTCCCAGCAGCTGGATTTGTCGCGCTTCGACGTAGGCGGTTTGGAAGAAGACGGTGCGATTGATCGCCTCAGCGCCTACCTGTTCACCGACCGTGGCCTCTACCGCCCTGGCGAGACCGCGCACCTGGGCATGATCGTGCGCAGCGGCAACTGGAAAGGTGCCCTGCAAGGCCTGCCCGTGGAGCTGCAGATCACCGACCCGCGCGGCCTTGAAGTGATTCGCCAGCCGCTGAAGCTGTCCGCCAGCGGTTTTGAAACCTTTGATTTCCCCAGCAGCGAAGTCGCCCCCGCCGGTGACTACACCGCGACCTTGCAGTTGATTGGCCAGAAACAGACCCGCACCGACCTCGGCAGTGTCAGCTTCAAGGTCCGCGATTTCGAACCGGACCGCATGAAGGTCAGCCTGAGCCTGCACGACACCCCGGTACAGGGCTGGATTCCACCGGACCAGGTGGTGGCCAAGGTCACCGCGATGCACCTGTTCGGCGCCCCGGCGGCCGGCCGTCGCGTCACCGCGAAGATGTCCCTGAGCCCGACGCTCGCGGCATTCGAGCGTTACCCCGACTACCGTTTCCGCCTCAACGATTCCCTGGAAGAGGCCAGCACCGAAGACCTGGCCGAAACCACCGTCGACGACAACGGCCAGGCCGTACTCGACCTCAACCTGCAACGCTTCGCCAACAGCACCTATCGCTTGCAAGTGATGACCCAGGTGTTCGAGGCCGAAGGGGGCCGTAACGTGGCGGCGCAAAGTGCATTGCTGGTGTCGTCCGCGCCCTACCTTGTGGGTGTGAAAAGTCAGGACTCGCTGTCGTACGTCGCCAAGGATGCCCCGCGCCAGGTGCAATGGCTGGCCGTCGCGCCAGACCTCACCCCGTTGGCGGTGGACGGCCTGACCAGCGAAGTGGTCGAGCACCGCTACGTGTCGGTACTGGTGAAACAGTCCAACGGCACCTACAAGTACGAGTCGCGCATCAAGAACATCAGCCAGCCGGCCTCGCCGCTGGTGATGACCAAGGACGGCGCCAGGCAGGCCCTGAACACCGCCATCCCAGGGGATTTCACCCTGCAAGTGAAGGACGTCAACGGCAACCTGCTCAACCAGATCGACTACAGCGTGGCCGGACGCGGGAATACCTCGCGCTCCCTGGAACGCAACGCCGAGCTGCAACTGCGCCTGGATAAACGCAGCTACGCCACCGGCGATGAGATCGCGATCAGCATCCGCGCGCCTTACACCGGTGCGGGGCTGATCACCATCGAGCGGGACAAGGTCTACACCCAGCAGTGGTTCAAGGCCGACAGTACCAACAGCGTGCAACATATCCGCGTGCCTGCAGGGCTTGAGGGCAATGCCTACGTCAACGTGCAGTTTGTGCGCGACATCGGCTCGTCCGAGGTCTACATGAGCCCGCTGTCCTACGGGGTGGTGCCGTTCAGCATCAACCTGGATGCGCGGCGCATGGCGCTGAAGGTCGAGGGCCCGACGAAAATCGAGCCGGGGCAGACGCTGGACATCAAGGTCAACGCCGACCGCCCGGGCCGCGCGGTGGTGTATGCAGTGGACGAAGGCATCCTGCAGGTAGCCCGCTACCAGACGCCGGACCCGCTGGGCTTCTTCTTCCAGAAACGTGCGCTGGAAGTCGGCACCAGTCAGATCCTTGACCTGATCCTGCCGGAATTCAGCCGCCTGCTCAGTGGGGCGGCGCCCGGTGGCGATACGGAAGGCGCCCTGGCCAACCACCTCAACCCGTTCAAGCGTAAACACCAGCCGCCAGTGGCCTGGTGGTCCGGGCTGGTGGACTTGCCCGCCGGTGAAACCGTGCTGCATTACCAGGTGCCGGACAGCTTCAACGGCAAGCTGCACCTGTTCGCGGTGGCTGTGGACGCCGACAGCGTGGGCGTCAGCGAGGCCAATACCGAGGTCCGTGGCCCGATCGTCATCACGCCGAACGTGCCAGCCTTCGTGGCGCCGGGTGATGTGTTCAACGTCAGCGCCGGGGTATTCAGCAACCTCGAGGCGGCGGCGAACGTGAAGTTTGAAGTGCAGACCAGCGCCGGCCTGGTGGTGCAGGGCGACAAAGCCAGCACCTTGTCCCTGCAACCGCGCAAGGAGGGCACCGCCGAGTTCAAGATCAAGGTCGGCGAAACCCTCGGTTCGGCGGATTTGCGCTTTGTCGCCGTGTTGCCGGATGGCAAGCGGATCCAGGTGGCGGAAACCACTTCGATTCGCCCTCTGAGCGAGCATCGCGTGGCCCTCAGCCTGGGTCGTTTCGACAGCGCCAGCAAAGAGCTCAAGCCCACCCGTGAACTGTTCAGCCAGTTGCGTGACGTGCAACTGGGTGTGGCCGCCTCGCCGCTGGTATGGGCCAACGGTCTCAAGCATTACCTGGATGACTACGGTTATGCCTGCACCGAACAACTGGTGTCCAAGGCGATGCCGGCGTTGATCTGGGGCGGTACCGCACCCGAGGCAGAACAGGCCTTCAGCAGCGCGGTGCGCATGTTGCGCCAGCGCCAGAACCAGGCCGGCGGCTTTGGTTTGTGGGCCGCCAACCCGGATGTGGCGCCCTACGCCAGCCTGTACGCCACCGATTTCCTGATCGAAGCCAAGGAGCGCGGGCTACCGGTGCCGGAAGACCTGCTGGTGCGCGCCAACAGCTATCTGACGGACCTGGCCAACGGCCCGAGCGAAGGCCTGTCTGAATTGCGCAACCGTGCCTACGCCAGTTACCTGTTGAGTCGTCAGGGGATTCTGGTGAGCGGCGCCTTGAGCGATATCCGCGAGCGTTACGAGAGCTACTTCAAGGACAGCTGGCAGAACGACCTGGGCGCCGCCTACCTGGCGGCCAGCTACAAACTGCTCAAGCAGGATCGCCAGGCCGACACCTTGTTCCGCAAGATCCCTTGGCGTTCGCTTGTGGATAAGTGGGACAGCGACGGCCTGTATTACGACCCGCTGGTCCACGATGCCGAGCACCTGCATCTGCTCGCTCGCCATTTCCCCGAGTTGCTGGACGATGTTCCTACCGCCCTGCTGGATAAACTCGGCAAGCGCCTCAACGAACAGCGCTACAACTCGCTGTCGGCGGCGCTGTTACTGCGTGCCTTGGACAACTACGGCCAGCGCGCGCAAAGCGATATGACCCTCAAGGCCACTGCCTGGTTGGGCGACAAGCAGCAACAACTGCTGGAAATGGCCGGCCAGCCACCGCGCGCGGCGGTACCGGGCGCCACGCAAAAACTGCTGATGGAAAAATCCGACGGCCCGGCGGCGTTCTACATGCTCAGCGAAGCCGGTTTCGACAAGGGTGCCAAGCTCAAGCCGATCAACAACGGGCTGGAGATCATCCACGAATACCTCGACCTCAAAGGCGACCCGGTGAGCACAGTGGCGGTGGGCGATGAGTTCCTGGTGCGCTTGCGCCTGCGTGCCACCGACCGTGACCAGGTGCAGCAAGTGGCCGTGGTCGACCTGCTGCCCGGTGGCGTCGAGCCTGTGTATAACTTGCCGCCGGAGCCGGAAGCCGCCAGCAGCGAGGACAGTGAAGGCGAAGCGTCGGAATACGTAGAAGAAAACGAACAAGAAGCCGATGCCTGGCAAGCGCCCATCGGCGAAACCGAGCTGAGCAACTGGCAGCCGGACTATGTGGATGTGCGTGATGATCGGGTGGTGTTGTACGGCACGGCACTGCGCGACGTAGGCACCTTCGTCTATCGCGTGCGCGCCACCAACGCCGGCACGTTCAATACACCACCGGCCTACGCCGAAGGCATGTACGAAACCACCCTGCAAGGGCGCGGCAAAGTAGGCCAGCTTGAAATTACCAAGCCTTAAACGCCTGGCGCCGCTGCTGGCAGCGGCGCTGGTGCTGGCGGGGCTGCGGCTGTGGCCCCACGCTCCGCTGGAACAGGCTGTGACGTCGTCACGGGTGGTGCTGGCCGATGACGGTTCGCTGCTGCGCATGACCCTGGCGGATGACGGCCAATACCGTTTATGGCTGCCACTGGAGCGCATCTCGCCGTCACTGGTGGAGACCTTGCTGCTCAAGGAAGACCGCAATTTCTATTGGCACCCGGGGATCAATCCCCCGGCGTTGCTGCGCGCGGCCCTGGCCACCTACAGCGGCGGCCAACGCCAGGGCGGCTCGACCTTGAGCATGCAACTGGCACGGCGCCTGTGGGATCTCAACACCCGCCAGGTACCCGGCAAATTGCAGCAGATGGCGTTGGCCTTGTGGCTGGAAGCGCGCTACAGCAAGCACGACATCCTCGAGGCATACCTGAACCTGGCGCCCATGGGCGGCAATATCGAAGGCGCCGAAGCGGCCAGTCGCATCTACTTCGGCAAGGCAGCGGCGCAGTTGTCGTTGTCCGAAGCCTTGGCGCTGGCGGTGATTCCCCAGCAGCCGGGGCGGCGCGCGCGCTTCGGGCCGTCGCTGCAAAACGCGCGACTGCGCTTGATGAATGACTGGCGCGAAACGTATCCACAAGACCCGCGTAACGCCAGTTTGCTCGAGCTGCCCCTGGAAGCCCGCAACCGCCAGCAGATCCCGTTTCTGGCGCCGCATCTGAGCGAGCAGCTGTTGGCCTCCCAGCCCGGCAACGAACTCAACAGCACCCTCAACCTGCCCCTGCAGCAACTGCTAGAACGCCTGATCAGCGGCTTTATCGCCGAGCGGCGCAGCACCGGTGTGGAAAATGCCACGGCCATCCTGATCGACAGCCGCGACCAAAGCGTCAAGTCGCTGGTGGGCTCGGCAGACTACTTATCCACAGGCATCCACGGCCAGGTCAACGGCGTGTTGTCACGCCGCTCGCCGGGGTCGACCCTCAAGCCGTTTCTCTACGGGCTGGCGCTGGATCAAGGGGTGATCCACCCCATGAGTATCCTCAAGGATTTGCCCAGTAACTTCGGCTACTTCCAGCCGGAAAATTTCGACGGCAGTTTTGTCGGGCCTCTGACCGCACGGGATGCGTTGATCCGTAGCCGGAATATCCCGGCGGTGTGGCTGGCCAGCCAGGTGAAGTCGCCGTCGTTGTATGGGTTGCTGCAACGCGCCGGGATCAAGGGCCTGCGCGGTGAAAGCCATTACGGCCTGGCCCTGGCCCTCGGTGGCGGTGAGATGACACCCGAGGAACTGGCGCGGCTGTACGTGATGCTGGCGGGCGACGGCCATCTGCGGCCGTTGCGCTATCTGCAGGAGCAGCCCCAGGCCACCGGCCCGCAGCTCCTCACCCCGCAGGCGGCCTTTATGGTGCGTGACATGCTGCGCCGTAACCCGCGACCGGATGGCCTGCCCGCGCGGCACTGGCGCACCGCCTGGAAAACCGGCACGTCCTGGGGGTTCCATGATGCGTGGAGCGCGGGCCTGGTCGGCCCCTACGTGCTGGTGGTGTGGGTGGGCAACTTCGATGGTCGCCCCAACCCGGCGTTTATCGGTGCCAAGACCGCCGCGCCGCTGTTCTTCCGTATCGCCGACGCCCTGCCCCTGGCCTTGCCCAACGTCGTGATCAAGGCCGACAAACCACCCGCCGGCCTGGTGCGCATCGACGTCTGCGCCGCCTCGGGCGAGTTGCCCAACCGCTGGTGCCCGCAAACCCGCAAGACCTGGTACATCCCCGGTATCTCGCCGATTCGCGTGTCCAACCTGCACCGCCCGGTACTGATCGACACCCGCACCGGCAAGGCCGCGTGCCCGCCGTTCGAAGCGCAATACACCCGCGAGGAAGTCTTCGAATTCTGGCCCAGCGACATCCAACGCCTGTACCGCGCCGCCGGCCTGCCCCGCCGCACGCCACCCAACGTGATGAAAAACTGCCAGCCCAACCGCATCAGCGACCAGAGCGAAGCCCCGCAGATCCGCTCACCGCTGACTCAAGTGAGTTATCAGTTGCGCCTGTCCCAACCCCAGGAAAGCATCCCATTGAACGCGAATGCGGCCAGCGATGCGGCGACGCTGTACTGGTTTGCTGATCAAACCTTGATCGGCCAGGGCCCGCCGCAAGCCACATTGAACTGGCGGCCGGGCAAGTCGGGGGAGTATCGGTTGCGGGTCAGTGATGATCAGGGACGCAGTGCGAGTCGGGGGTTGAGGGTGGAGTTTGTACCGTGATAAGCCGCCTCTGACCCCTGGCTCAGTAAAAGCGCCGATGAAGATCAGGGAATATCATCTGCGCGAACCATACGGGTAGGCCGGGAAAAATCGAGCGTGACTTGGCAGATGGCGCTTCAACCACGCCCAAATCAATTAACTTTTTAAGCTGATCACTTGCTACGCGATCATGCAGCCCAGAAAAGATTTTGAAGTCCGCTCGGGCAATCTCACCTTGAGTTAGCAGGATATGGATGGCCTTGGCCATTTCCGGCTTCACTCCAGCCCCAATGAATCGCTCCTCAAGCCCAATCACTCTCTCAAGCCGCTGACGCAGACTTACCAGGCCCATCGCTTGTTCTACATACTCCATCTGATCAATGCAGACTTGCAGCATGAACTCTACAAATTCGAACAACCCACCTTGAGTCAGCTGACCACGACCGTCGAGATCACCGCGACGCGGCTGATCCGCTGCACGCAAGCGTCCATAGTACTCATCCTGTTTTCGTGCCAGCCCCCGAGAAAGTGACCAAAGTGGGGACGCTAGCCCAAGGCGCATCAACTGCAAGTGCGTAATCATGCGCACGACTCGGCCATTGCCATCTTCAAATGGGTGAATAAACGCAAGACGATGGTGATAAGCAAGAGCGCTGAGAATTCGCGACGTCAGATCAGGTTGCCCCCCATATACCTGTTGAAGGCGGGTGAGCATGGGGGCGACGGATTCCCAGGCAGGCGCTGCATGATCACCCACCAAGACATTGCGTTGTGCACTATCACGCAATTGACCCGGCACCATTAAGCGCCCATCACTCAGCCGCAAGTCGTCGTCGCTGGCACCTGTAAAAAGGCGGCGATGAATGACAGAAATGAATTCAGGCGCAAAGAACACGCTCCAAGGCGCGTCAAATGATTTCGGCCGACGTACTGTTCGCTCCAGTAACGCCTGAACGCCGATGTGACTTTCGGCCAGCTCACGCAGTTGTTTGGAGTCACGCCTGGGTACTCGCGTAGATAACGTAGCAGGCTCGGTGAATTGGCCTTCAATCAGGTTGCTGTAGTAACTATTGGTGATCCGCATCAGGCCGCCGATGCGAATAGCGGTGTTTTCGGGGAGCAAACCCGTGAGTTTTCCGGCACGAAACGATAGCGTCTCTGCCGTACGTAAAATCGACGCAGGGAAACCCGGCGATGGCCAGACAGGTTCCAACCAGTGATTTCCGGACATGAACTTCTGCGTCATTTTCCTCACCATTTTCCGATTTTTTTTCGAATCTTTTTTCCTTTAAGGTCCAATAGTAGCGGGATAAATCCAAATTTTTATACAACTATCTGCTAAACATTTTTCTGATTTTTTTTCTGATTCTTTTTGACCTATACAACCAGCTCCACGTAATTCGACTCCCCACCTCCCGTCGCCCCCGACAACCAACCCCACACGAAACTCAGCGTGGTACGCCCGGCAGCATCGACACCGATGATGCCCCGCGACCAGCCGGCCAGCAGCTCACCTTCCAGCGTCAGGCACTGATACAGCAGCTCGATAGCGTCCGGGCCTGTGACGCGGCCGACCTGCGTACCCAGGCGGATGCGACCGCCTTGGTAGGTACTGGAAATGGCATCTCCCTCAACAAGGTAATGAAACACCGTTCCCGCGCCGGATAGCCCGTGGGTGTTATTGGCGACGGTGAATCGGCGGTTGTGCAAACGCTCGTGGATTTGCGAGGGGGGGTTCATCGAAGGCGCGTCCTTTCGCGGGGACCTGGAGACCCGGGCGGGCCTCCAGGGTGAAGCGGATTACTCCACCGTCACCGACTTCGCCAGGTTGCGCGGCTGGTCAACGTCGGTGCCTTTGAGCACGGCGACGTAGTACGACAGCAGTTGCAGCGGGATGGTGTAGAGGATCGGCGACAGGGTGTCGTGGATGTGCGGCATGTTAATGACGTGGGTGCCTTCGCCGTTGGTCATGCCGGCTTTTTCGTCGGCGAACACGATCAGTTGGCCGCCACGGGCGCGGACTTCCTGCAGGTTGGACTTGAGCTTCTCCAGCAGTTCGTTGTTCGGCGCGACGGTGACCACCGGCATGTCGTCGTCCACCAGGGCCAACGGGCCGTGCTTGAGCTCACCGGCCGGGTAGGCTTCGGCGTGGATGTACGAAATTTCCTTGAGTTTCAGCGAGCCTTCCATCGCCACCGGGTACTGCGCGCCACGGCCGAGGAACAGGGTGTGGTTCTTGTCGGCAAACAACTCGGCGACTTTTTCCACGGTGCTGTCCATGGCCAAGGCTTCGCCCAGGCGGGTCGGCAGGCGGCGCAGTTCTTCCACCAGGGTGGCTTCGACGCCGGCAGCCAAGGTGCCGCGAACCTGGCCCAGGGACAGGGTCAGCAGCAACAGGCCGACCAACTGGGTGGTGAAGGCTTTGGTGGACGCCACGCCGATTTCGCGACCGGCTTGGGTCAGCAGGGTCAGGTCGGACTCACGCACCAGGGAGCTGATGCTGACGTTGCAGATCGCCAGGCTGGCGAGGAAGCCCAGCTCCTTGGCGTTGCGCAGCGCGGCCAGGGTGTCGGCGGTTTCGCCGGACTGGGAGATGGTCACGAACAGCGTGTCGGGCTGCACCACCACCTTGCGGTAGCGGAACTCACTGGCGACTTCGACCTGGCACGGGATGCCGGCCAGTTCTTCCAGCCAGTAACGGGCAACCATGCCGGCGTGGTAGCTGGTGCCGCAGGCCACGATCTGCACATTACGCACTTTGGCGAACAGCTCGGCGGCTTGCGGGCCAAAGGCGTTGACCAGCACTTGCTTGTCGCCAAGGCGGCCTTCCAGGGTGCGCTGCACCACGGCCGGTTGTTCGTGGATTTCCTTGAGCATGAAGTGGCGGAACTCGCCTTTGTCGGCGGCCTCGGCACCGTCGCGGTATTGCACGGCTTCGCGTTCGACGGAATTACCGTTCACGTCCCAGATCGCCACGCTTTCACGGCGAATGTCGGCAATATCGCCCTCCTCCAGGTACATGAAGCGGTCGGTCACCTGGCGCAGGGCCAGTTGGTCGGAGGCGAGGAAGTTCTCGCCCAGGCCCAGGCCGATCACCAGCGGGCTGCCACTGCGGGCGGCAACCACGCGGTCCGGTTGGCTGGCGCTGACCACGGCCAGACCATAGGCGCCGTGCAGTTCCTTGACCGTGGCCTTGAGGGCGGCGGTCAGGTCGCTGTGGTCTTTGAGCTTGTGGTTGAGCAGGTGGGCGATGACTTCGGTGTCGGTGTCCGAGGTGAACACGTAGCCCATGCTCTTGAGTTGTTCGCGCAGCACTTCGTGGTTTTCGATGATGCCGTTGTGCACCACGGCCAAGTCACCGGAGAAGTGCGGGTGGGCGTTGCGCTCGCACGGTGCGCCGTGGGTGGCCCAGCGGGTGTGGGCAATCCCCAGGCGACCTACCAGCGGCTCGCCGGCCAACGCCTGCTCCAACTCGCTGACCTTGCCTGGGCGGCGCATGCGCTCAAGCTTGCCGGCGTTGGTGAAGACGGCCACACCCGCGCTGTCGTAGCCGCGGTATTCCAGGCGCTTGAGGCCTTCGAGCAGGATGGCAGTAACGTTACGTTCGGCGACTGCGCCAACAATTCCACACATGGTGCTTCTCCTAGATGATTGCCGCGCATATCAGCGTAATGCCGCGGGCTTGGATCTGGTCGCGGGCCTCAAGCGGCAGGCGATCATCGGTAATAAGGGTATGGACGCTGCTCCAGGGCAGTTCCAGGTTGGGAATCTTGCGGCCGATCTTGTCGGATTCGACCATCACCACCACTTCACGGGCGACCTCGGCCATCACACGGCTCAGGCCCAGTAATTCGTTGAAGGTGGTGGTGCCACGCTGCAGATCGATGCCGTCGGCGCCGATGAACAGTTGATCAAAGTCGTAGGAACGCAACACCTGCTCGGCGACCTGGCCCTGAAACGAGTCCGAATGCGGGTCCCAGGTGCCACCGGTCATCAACAGCACCGGTTCGTGCTCCAGTTCGCTCAAGGCACTGGCCACGTGCAGGGAGTTGGTCATGACCACCAGGCCGGGCTGGTGGCCCAGTTCCGGGATCATGGCGGCGGTGGTGCTGCCGCTGTCGATGATGATGCGGGCGTGTTCACGCAAACGCATCACCGCAGCACGGGCGATCGCACGTTTGTAGGCCGAGACCGGTTGGGCGGGGTCGCCCACCAGTTCCTGAGGCATGGTGATCGCGCCACCGTAGCGACGCAGCAACAGGCCGTTACTTTCGAGCGCGGCCAAGTCCTTGCGGATCGTGACTTCCGAGGTTTCGAAACGCTTGGCCAATTCGTCCACGCTGACTTCGCCCTGTTCGTTGAGCAAGGTCAGGATGTTGTGGCGTCGTTGGGGTGTATTTCGTTTCGACATGGTGATTATAAGTTTCGTTTCGAAAGATAACGAAGGCAATCAAAACCTATTGGGAAGATATCGTCAAGCGTCGGAAACAGATTTTTCAAGCAACACACACAAATGTGGGAGGGGGCTTGCCCCCGATTGCAGTAGATCAGTCGACTGAAACATTGACTGAAAATCCGCCATCGGGGGCAAGCCCCCTCCCACCTCTGGATAACGCTGCTGATGAGGCTGTGGATAACTCAGGTCTTTTTGATTTTGACCGGGCGTTTCCAGCCGTCGATATTGCGTTGGCGTGCACGGGCCACGGCAAGTTGGGACTTATCCACATCCTGGTTGATGGTTGAGCCCGCGGCAGTGTTCGAACCATCGCCGATCGTCACAGGTGCAATCAGCGAATTATTCGAGCCGATGAATACGTCCTCGCCAATGGTGGTCTGGTACTTGTTGGCACCGTCGTAGTTGCAGGTGATTGCGCCAGCGCCGATGTTGCTGCGCGCACCGATAACCGCATCCCCCAGGTAAGCCAGGTGGCCGGCCTTTGCATCGTCGCCCATGCGTGCGTTTTTCAGTTCGACGAAATTGCCGACGTGCGCCCTGGCGCCCATCACAGTGCCCGGACGCAACCGCGCAAACGGACCGGCATCGCTGCCCTCGCCCATTACGGCGCCGTCGATATGGCTGTTGGCCTTGATCACCACGCCCTTGCGCAGGGTGCTGTCCTTGATCACGCAGTTCGGGCCGATGACCACGTCGTCTTCGATGATCACGCGGCCTTCGAGGATCACGTTGATGTCGATCAGCACATCCCGGCCCACGGTGACCTCACCGCGTACGTCAAAACGTGCAGGGTCGCGCAGGGTCACGCCCTGGGCCATCAGCCGGCGGCCTTCACGCAGTTGGTAGTGACGCTCGAGTTCTGCAAGCTGCTTGCGATCATTGGCGCCCTGCACTTCCATCGGGTCGTGGGGCTGTTCGGTGGCGACCAGCAGGCCATCACTCACGGCCATCTCGATCACGTCGGTGAGGTAGTACTCGCCCTGGGCGTTGTTGTTGGACAGGCGGCTCATCCAGTCGGCGAGCTTATTGGCAGGCACCGCAAGGATGCCGGTGTTGCCTTCGGTGATAGCCCGCTGGGCTTCACTGGCGTCCTTGTGCTCGACGATCGCTGCGACCTTGCCGTCGGCACCGCGCACGATGCGCCCGTAGCCGGTGGGGTCATCCAGCTCAACGGTGAGCAGGCCCATCTGGCCTGGCACCACATGCTTGAGCAGACGCTGCAGGGTTTCCACTTCGATCAGCGGCACGTCGCCGTAGAGGATCAGCACGGTGTCGGCGGTAATGAACGGCACAGCTTGCGCGGTGGCGTGGCCGGTGCCCAGTTGTTTGTCCTGCAATACGAAATTCAGGTCATCCGCCGCCAGGCGCTCGCGCACCACATCAGCACCGTGGCCGATCACCACGTGGATACGTTGCGGGTCCAATTGACGAGCGCTGTGGATAACATGCCCAAGCATGGAATTGCCCGCGACCGGGTGCAGCACCTTGGGCAGGGCCGAACGCATGCGGGTGCCCTGGCCTGCGGCGAGAATGACGATTTCAAGAGACATGAATGGCTACCAATCCTGGGCGGTCCGGCTTCAGACCAAAGATGTGTTTTGCTAAAAAAGAAAAAGGGTAGCCGAGGCTACCCTTTTTAATCAATCGCGCATAAGCATCACGGTTTCGCCGCTTACTTCTTGCGGATTTGCTGGAGCGTGCGCAGCTGAGCTGCAGCCTCGGCCAGACGTACAGCAGCAGCGCTGTAGTCGAAGTCCGCACCCTTTTCGTTCAGGGCCTTCTCGGCAGCCTTGACGGCTTCCTGAGCGGAGGCTTCATCCAGGTCGCCAGCACGTTGCACGGTGTCGGCAAGTACCTTGACCATGTTCGGCTGAACCTCAAGGAAACCACCGGAGATGTAGAACACCTCCTTTTCCCCGCCTTGCTTGGTCAGAGTGATCGGACCTGGCTTCAAGCTGGTGATCAATGGCGCGTGGCCCATGGCAATACCCAGGTCACCGAGTTCGCCGTGTGCAATCACCATTTCTACCAGACCGGAGAAGATTTCCCCTTCCGCGCTGACGATATCGCAATGGACTGTCATAGCCATCTGATTGCCTCAACCTGATGAGCGCCCGTTTCCGGGCGCCTGGATTACAGTTTCTTGGCTTTCTCGATCGCTTCTTCGATGCCGCCGACCATGTAGAACGCTTGTTCTGGCAGGTGGTCGTAGTCACCGTTGAGGATGCCTTTGAAGCCAGCAATGGTGTCTTTCAGGGAAACGTATTTACCCGAAGCACCGGTGAAGACTTCAGCCACGAAGAACGGCTGCGACAAGAAGCGCTGGATCTTACGAGCACGGTTTACCAACTGCTTGTCGGCTTCCGACAGCTCGTCCATACCCAGGATCGCAATGATGTCCTTCAGTTCTTTGTAACGCTGCAGCACGTACTGAACGCCGCGAGCGGTGTCGTAGTGCTCCTGGCCGATCACGTTCGGGTCCAGCTGGCGCGAAGTCGAGTCGAGTGGATCGACCGCTGGGTAGATACCCAGGGAGGCGATGTCACGGGACAGAACGACGGTGGCGTCCAAGTGGGCGAAGGTGGTCGCAGGCGATGGGTCGGTCAAGTCATCCGCAGGTACGTATACCGCTTGGATCGAAGTGATCGAACCTTCCTTGGTCGAAGTGATACGTTCCTGCAGAACGCCCATCTCTTCAGCCAGGGTCGGCTGGTAACCTACTGCGGAAGGCATACGGCCCAGCAGTGCGGATACTTCAGTACCGGCCAGGGTGTAACGGTAGATGTTGTCGACGAACAGCAGAACGTCGTTACCTTCGTCACGGAACTTCTCGGCCATGGTCAGGCCAGTCAGTGCTACGCGCAGACGGTTTCCCGGCGGCTCGTTCATCTGACCGTAGACCAGTGCCACTTTGTCCAGAACGTTGGAGTCCTTCATCTCGTGGTAGAAGTCGTTACCCTCACGAGTACGCTCACCCACACCGGCGAACACGGAATAACCGCTGTGCTCGATGGCGATGTTACGGATCAGTTCCATCATGTTTACGGTCTTGCCTACACCGGCACCACCGAACAGACCGACTTTACCGCCCTTGGCGAACGGGCAAACCAGGTCGATAACCTTGATGCCGGTTTCCAGCAGGTCGTTGCCGCCAGCTTGTTCCGCGAACGAAGGTGCTGGACGGTGAATGCCCCAGCGCTCTTCGGTGTCGATCGGGCCAGCTTCGTCAATCGGGTTGCCCAGTACGTCCATGATCCGGCCCAGGGTCGCTTTACCGACCGGTACGGAGATGGCAGCGCCGGAGTCGATAACGTCCAGACCGCGCTTCAAGCCTTCGGTGGAACCCATCGCAATGGTACGAACTACGCCGTCGCCCAGCTGCTGCTGAACTTCCAGAGTAGTTTCCGCGCCTTGTACTTTCAGCGCGTTGTAGATGCTCGGTACGCTGTCGCGTGGAAATTCCACGTCGATAACGGCGCCGATGATTTGAACGATACGTCCGCTACTCATAGCTGGATCCTCTGAATATTTGAACCGTTAAACCGCGGCAGCGCCGCCGACGATTTCCGAGATCTCTTGGGTGATCGCAGCCTGACGCGCCTTGTTGTAGATCAGCTGCAAATCGCTGATCAGATCACCGGCGTTATCGGTAGCGTTTTTCATCGCGATCATCCGCGCCGCTTGTTCAGCTGCGTTGTTCTCGACCACCGCCTGGTACACCTGCGACTCCACGTAGCGCACCATCAAGCCGTCAAGCAGCTCTTTGGCATCTGGTTCGTAGAGGTAGTCCCAGTGGTGCTTGAGTTCCTGATCCGGAGTCGCCACCAGTGGAATCAATTGCTCCACGGTTGGCTGCTGGGTCATGGTGTTGATGAACTTGTTGGATACCACGGAGAGGCGGTCGATCCGGCCTTCCAGGTATGCATCCAGCATCACCTTCACACTGCCGATCAAATCATTGATCGACGGCTCTTCACCCAGGTGGCTGATAGCTGCAACGACGTTACCGCCGAAGTTGCGGAAAAAGGCCGCACCCTTGCTACCAACAACACACAGATCGATCTCGACGCCGTTTTCGCGGTTTACCGCCATGTCCTTGACCAGGGCCTTGAACAGGTTGGTATTCAAACCACCGCACAAACCACGGTCACTGCTCACTACCACATAACCCACACGCTTGACGGCGCGCTCGATCATGAAGGGGTGGCGGTATTCCGGGTTGGCGTTGGCCAGATGCCCAATTACCTGGCGGATACGCTCCGCATAAGGACGGCTAGCAGCCATGCGCATTTGTGCCTTGCGCATTTTGCTGACCGCCACTTTTTCCATGGCGCTGGTAATTTTTTGCGTGCTTTTGATGCTCGCAATCTTACTGCGAATCTCTTTTGCGCCTGCCATGTAACACCTATCAGGTTAGCAAGCGGGAGCCTTGCGGCTCCCGCTGCGGCTTACCAGGTTTGGGTGGCCTTGAACTTCTCGATACCGGCTTTCATGCCAGCGTCGATATCGTCATTGAAGTCACCCTTCACGTTGATCTTCGCCATCAATTCGGCGTGATCGCGGTTGAAGTAAGCAATCAGCGCTTGTTCAAAGCTGCCGACCTTGGCGATTTCAACGTCGGTCAGGAACCCACGCTCAGCGGCATACAGCGACAACGCCATGTCAGCGATCGACATTGGGGCGTATTGCTTCTGCTTCATCAGCTCGGTAACGCGCTGACCATGCTCAAGTTGCTTACGGGTCGCTTCGTCCAGGTCAGAAGCGAACTGGGCGAATGCCGCCAGTTCACGGTACTGAGCCAGAGCGGTACGGATACCACCGGAGAGCTTCTTGATGATCTTGGTCTGAGCGGCACCACCCACACGGGATACCGAAACACCGGCGTTCACTGCAGGGCGGATGCCCGAGTTGAACATGGCCGATTCCAGGAAGATCTGACCGTCGGTGATGGAAATCACGTTGGTCGGAACGAACGCGGAAACGTCGCCAGCCTGGGTTTCGATGATCGGCAGTGCGGTCAGGGAACCGGTTTTGCCGGTCACTGCGCCGTTGGTGAACTTCTCTACGTACTCTTCCGAAACGCGGGATGCACGCTCCAGCAGACGGGAGTGGAGATAGAACACGTCGCCTGGGTAGGCTTCACGGCCTGGTGGACGGCGCAGCAGCAGGGAAATCTGGCGGTAAGCCACTGCTTGCTTGGACAGATCGTCATAAACGATCAGCGCGTCTTCACCGCGGTCGCGGAAGAATTCACCCATGGTGCAACCGGAGTACGGTGCCAGGAATTGCAGCGCAGGAGATTCCGAAGCACTGGCAGCCACGATGATCGTGTTGGCCAGGGCGCCGTTTTCTTCCAGCTTGCGAACCACGTTGGCGATGGTCGATTGCTTCTGACCGATTGCTACGTAGACGCAGAAAATGCCGCTGTTCTTCTGGTTGATGATCGCGTCGATCGCCAGAGCGGTTTTACCGATCTGACGGTCACCGATGATCAGCTCACGCTGGCCACGGCCGACTGGGATCATGGCATCGACAGCCTTGTAGCCAGTCTGTACAGGCTGGTCTACCGACTTACGCCAGATCACGCCTGGAGCAACTTTCTCGACCGCGTCGGTCTCGGTGTTGCCCAGTGGACCTTTACCGTCAACAGGGTTACCCAGTGCGTCGACAACGCGACCCAGCAATTCCTTACCAACCGGAACCTCCAGGATGCGGCCAGTGCACTTGGCGCTCATGCCTTCAGCCAGACTGGTGTACGCGCCCAATACAACGGCACCTACGGAGTCTTGCTCCAGGTTGAGGGCCATACCGTAGACGCCGCCCGGAAACTCGATCATCTCGCCGTACATAACGTCGGCCAGACCGTGAATCCGCACGATGCCGTCAGATACGCTGACGACAGTGCCTTCGTTACGGGCTTGGGAGGTCACATCGAGCTTGTCGATGCGGCCCTTGATAATTTCACTTATTTCGGAAGGATTGAGTTGCTGCATTGCTCTGCTGCCCCTTCAAACTCAAGATTTCAATGCTTCGGCAAGATTCGCGAGTTTGCCGCGAATCGAGCCATCGATAACCAGGTCGCCGGCGCGAATGACAACACCCCCAATAAGGGATGGGTCTTCCGCAACTTGCAGGCGCACTTCCCGGTCGAGTCGTGCACTGAGAACCTTGGCGAGTTTGTCTTGCTGTTCTTGGTTCAATGCAAAAGCACTGGTCACTTCAACGTCTACCGATTTCTCTTGCTCGGCCTTGTACAGGTCGAACAGAGCGGCAATCTCCGGCAAAAGCAGGAGACGGTCGTTTTCGGCGATGACATTGATGAAGTTCTGCACTTTCACATCAAACTTGTCGCCGCACACTTCAATAAAAGTGGCGGCCTTGTCTGCGCTCGTCAGTCGCGGGGCCTTGAGCACGCGCTGCATGGTGCCGTCTTGCGACACTGCTGCAGCCAGGCCGAGCATGGCTGACCAAGAGGCCAGCTGCTGGTGGGCCTGGGCGTGCTCGAAGGCTGCCTTAGCGTAAGGTCGGGCCAACGTGGTCAATTCTGCCATGATCGCCCTCGCTTAAATTTCAGCAGCCAGTTTGTTAACCAGCTCCGCGTGCGCGTTTTGATCAATTGTGGCACCCAGGATCTTCTCAGCACCGCCGACGGCCAGAGCACCCAGTTGGGCACGCAGCGCATCTTTGACACCGTTCAGTTCCTGCTCGATCTCGGCTTGAGCCTGAACCTTCACACGGTCAGCGTCGATACGGGCTTTTTCAACAGCCTCTTCAACAATCTGGTTACCGCGTTTCTTGGCTTGCTCAATGATTTCGGCTGCTTGAGCTTTCGCTTCGCGCAGTTGCTGACCCGCTTTATCTTGGGCCAACTCCAGGTCGCGAGCTGCTCGTGCGGCAGCGTCCAGTCCATCCGCGATCTTCTTTTGACGTTCGTGCAAAGCCGCGATGACCGGAGGCCATACGAACTTCATGCAGAAAACGACAAAAATCAAGAACGCTAAGGACTGACCAATAATGGTTGCATTAATGTTCACGCCAATACCTCGCTCATTCGTTGCACAACACACCAATCACTCGAAAAACGAGTGATTAACCGGCGAGTTGACCAACGAAGGGGTTCGCGAAGGTGAAGAACAGAGCGATACCAACGCCGATCATGGTCACGGCGTCGAGCAGGCCGGCAACGATGAACATTTTAACTTGCAGCATTGGAACCATTTCTGGCTGACGCGCTGCGCCTTCCAGGAACTTGCCGCCCAGCAGGCCGAAACCAATGGCAGTACCCAGGGCGCCCAGGCCGATCAACAGTGCAACAGCGATAGCGGTTAGACCAACTACAGTTTCCATCTTTCCTCCCGACTTTTACGTCGTATGGTTTAGGTTTTTTAGATTTTAAAGCGGTAAAACAAATCGTTTCATAGCCCTGGTGGGCCACCTTCCCGTTTCACCGGGAAGGACATCAGACTAGTCGAGACTGGCCTTAATGGTTCTCTTCGTGCGCCATCGACAGGTAGACGATGGTCAGCATCATGAAGATGAAGGCCTGCAGGGTGATGATCAGGATGTGGAACACAGCCCACGCCCACTGCAGAACAATGCCCAGGCCGCTAAGCCAGAGCAGGCCGCTGCCGAACATCACAGCGATCAGAATGAACACCAGCTCGCCGGCATACATGTTGCCGAACAGTCGCAGGGCCAGGGAGATCGGCTTGGCGATCAGGGTGACGAATTCCAGCAGGAAGTTCACCGGGATCAGCAGGGCTTGAACGAAGATGTTCTTGCTGCCGAACGGGTGCAGGGTCAGTTCGCCGATGAAGCCGCCGATGCCCTTGATCTTGATGCTGTAGAAAATGATCAACGCAAATACCGACAGGGCCATGCCCAGGGTAGCGTTCGGGTCAGTGGTCGATACGGCACGGAATGGAATGTGCGGGTCGCCGGAAATCGCCATGGCCAACTGAGGAATCCAGTCAACCGGGATCAGGTCGACGGCGTTCATCAGGAACACCCAGACGAAGATGGTCAGTGCCAGCGGTGCAATCACCGGGCTACGGCCATGGAAGCTGTCTTTCACGCTGCCATCGACGAATTCGACCAGTACTTCAACGAAGTTCTGCAAAGCACCTGGTTGACCGGAAGTCGCCTTCTTTGCCGCCATGCGGAAAATCAGGACGAAGATCAGACCCAAAGCGACCGACCAGCCCAGAGTATCCAGGTGGAAAGCCCAGAAGCCCATTTCTTTGGCTTCTGCTGCGGAGTGGGCAAAGCCCCAGCCGCCGTTGGGAAGCTGACCGAAGGTCAGGTTCTGCAAGTGGTGCTGGATATAGCCCGAAGCGGTTGTTTCTGCCATGGTTGCCTCAAACGCCCTAAGGTTTCGAAAGTCTTGTTTTCATCAGCAGGGGAGCGAACCAGCTGACCAGTTGGGTCAACACGAAGACGCCGAATACAGCCAGCGGCGCCAATGGCTTCACACCTGCAAAGGTCAGTGCAAACAGCACTGCCGTCAAAATCAGTTTCCCCGCCTCGCCGGCATAAAAAGACCGGACGATAGCCTGGGCTGCTCGGGCGCCGGAAAACCGAAAGGCCCTGTGAGCAAAATACATATTGGGCAGCAAGGCTATCAGGCCTCCGCAAAGTCCTGAATATCCGGCTACGACTCCATGCCAGTACCAAAGCGCCAATGCGGCGATCAGCAAGATGACAAATTGAGCCAATAAAACCGGAAAAACAGCCAAGCGATGGAAGGGCAACGTGTTTGGCGTGCGGGTTTCCATCACTCTTGCTCCTCAATAGTCGGCTGCCGGAAATCAATAACTTGGCATAATTTGTGCCGACAAAATGCGCGCAGAGTATAGGGGCGGTTCTGCCCCTATTCAACTGCCGGGTAGTGATTTCCGATCACGCGCTACATAAGCAAATGTTTCAGCGGATGTGGGCAAGGACGCCCTGAAGCTCATCAAGGGAGTTATATCCGATGACCAATTGCCCTTTGCCTTTCTTGCCGTGGCGAATTTGTACCGCAGAGCCCAGGCGCTCGGCCAGGCGTTGCTCGAGACGCGCGATATCCGGATCAGGTTTGGCCGTTTCGACCGGTGCAGGTTTGCCGCTGAGCCACTGGCGAACCAGGGCCTCGGTCTGACGAACGGTGAGCCCTCGTGCGACAACGTGTCGCGCCCCTTCAACCTGTTGATTTTCCGGCAAACCGAGCAAAGCACGGGCGTGGCCCATCTCGAGGTCGCCATGGGACAACATGGTCTTGATGACTTCCGGCAGCGCGATCAGGCGCAGCAAGTTGGACACGGTGACACGGGATTTACCCACGGCCTCGGCCACTTGTTGCTGGGTCAGCTGGAATTCCTGCTGCAAACGCTGCAAGGCGATCGCTTCCTCGATCGGATTGAGGTCTTCACGCTGGATATTCTCGATCAACGCCATGGCGATGGCGGTTTCATCCGGTACATCGCGCACCATCGCAGGGATGGTGTCCTTGCCCGCCTGCTGGCTGGCGCGCCAGCGGCGTTCACCGGCGATGATTTCAAAGCGGCCGCCGCCGATCGGGCGCACCACAATCGGCTGCATCACGCCCTGGGCCTTGATCGAATTGGCCAGTTCCTCCAGCGCCTGGGGGTCCATGTCCCGGCGTGGCTGGTATTTGCCGCGCTGGATCAGGTCCAGGGGCAGGTGCTGCAGCTCGCGTTCGTCAGCCTGCACCGCTTGTTCTTCAAGCGATGTGACGGTCGGACCACTCAGCAGTGCATCCAGTCCACGTCCGAGACCTCGTTTCTTGACGGCCATGGGGATTCCTTAAGTTGGCTGGGCTGCAGCGGTGCGTGAGTTGCGGCGTTGACGACGAACCATCTCGCCGGCCAATGCCAGGTAGGCAATGGCACCACGGGATGATTTGTCGTACGCCAGCGCGGGCATGCCATAGCTTGGCGCTTCGGCCAGGCGGATGTTGCGTGGAATCACGGTGTCGTACAGCTGGTCGCCAAAGTGTTCCTTGAGCTGCGCCGACACATCATTCATCAGGCTCAGGCGCGGGTCGAACATGGTCCGCAGCAGGCCTTCGATCTGCAGGTTCGGGTTGAGCAGCTCGGCGATACGCTTGATGTTATCCACAAGGTCGCTCAACCCTTCCAGCGCGTAGTACTCGCACTGCATGGGGATAATCACCCCATCGGCAGCCACCAATGCGTTAAGCGTGAGCATCGACAGCGACGGTGGGCAGTCGATCAAAATGTAGTCGTAGTTCTCGCGGATCGGTGCCAACGCGCTGCGCAGACGGCTTTCCTTCATCTGCATTTCCAGCAGCACCACTTCCGCCGCGGTCAAATCGCGGTTGGCCGGCAGCAGTTGATAACCGCCATGCTCGGAGTAGTGCATGGCCTGTCCCAGGTCGCACTCGCCAATCAGCAAGTCGTAGACCGAGTTTTCCAAGCCGTGTTTATCCACACCGCTACCCATGGTGGCATTGCCCTGTGGATCGAGATCGATCAACAGCACCCGACGCTTGGTGGCGACCAGGGATGCTGCGAGGTTGATGCAGGTGGTGGTTTTGCCCACGCCACCTTTCTGGTTCGCTATCGCGAATACCTTAGCCATTCTTGCTTGTGTTCCCAATCATGCCGTGCGGCGCAGTATCAGCAGATGGCGTTGGCCTTGGCAACCGGGTACGGCCAAGGCGTGTTCGCTATCGAGGTGGAAGTCTGCCGGCAATGCTAACAGCTCATCGCTTGGATGGACGCCCTTCATTGCCAGCCAGCGGGTGTCGCGGTCGCCCAGGTGACGGGTCCAGTTGCTGAAGTTCTCCATGCTGCTGAACGCCCGGGAAACAATTCCGTTGAAGGGCAACTCAGGCGTGAAGGCTTCGACGCGACTGTGGATAACGTGCAGGTTATCCAGCTTGAGTTCGAGCTTGACCTGGGTCAGGAAGCGGGTTTTCTTGCCGTTGCTGTCCAGGCAGGTCACTTGCGACGCGGGAAACAGGATAGCCAGTGGGATGCCAGGCATACCGCCACCACTGCCGACATCGAGCCAACGACCGTTTTCGATAAACGGCATCACGCTCAGACTGTCGAGCAAGTGACGGGAAACCATTTCGTCGGGATCACGCACGGCCGTCAGGTTGTAAGCCTTGTTCCATTTGATCAACAGGGCCAGGTAACCCAGCAGCAAATCGTGCTGGGCCTCGGTCAAGTCCACGCCCAATTGGCGCGCACCTGTGGATAACTCTTCGGCGTGTTGCGTGGTGACCAACGAACTCAAGCGCTTTGCTCCAACTGACGGCCCGCGCCGCGTTTTTTCAAATGAATCATCAACAGCGAAATGGCTGCCGGGGTGACGCCGGGGATGCGTGAAGCCTGGCCGAGGGTCTCGGGGCGAGTTATCCCCAGCTTGCTTTGGATTTCTTTCGACAATCCGGAAATACCGGTGTAGTCGATATCCACAGGTAGCCTGGTGTCTTCACTGGCGCGCAGACGAGCGATCTCGTCCTGCTGGCGGTCAATGTAACCGGCGTACTTGGTCTTGATTTCGACCTGCTCGGCGACCTGTGGATCATCGGCGCCGCCGCCGGTCACTTCGACCAGACCGGCGTAGTCGATTTCCGGACGGGACAGCAGGTTCAGCAGGTTGTATTCATGAGTCAGCGGCGTGCCGAATTTTTCCGCAATCGCGTCGCCCTGCTCGGTCCCGGGGCGAACCCAGGTACCTTTCAGGCGCTGCTCTTCAAGCTCGATGCTTTCGCGTTTTTTGCAGAAAGCCGCCCAGCGCGCATCGTCGACCAGCCCCAGTTCACGGCCTTTTTCGGTCAGGCGCAGGTCGGCGTTGTCTTCCCGCAGGATCAGGCGGTATTCCGCTCGGGAAGTGAACATCCGATACGGTTCCTGGGTTCCCAGGGTAATCAGGTCGTCGACCAACACGCCGATATATGCTTCATCGCGACGCGGGCACCAGCTGTCTTTGCCCTGCGCGCGCAACGCGGCGTTGGTCCCGGCCAGCAAACCCTGGGCGCCGGCTTCTTCGTAGCCGGTGGTGCCGTTGATTTGCCCGGCGAAGAACAGACCGCCGATAACCTTGGTTTCCAGGCTGTACTTCAGGTCACGCGGGTCGAAGTAGTCGTATTCGATGGCGTAGCCCGGACGGACGATGTGTGCGTTTTCCATGCCGCGAATCGATTGCACGATCTGGATTTGTACATCGAACGGCAGGGAAGTGGAAATCCCGTTCGGGTACAGCTCGTGGGTGGTCAAGCCTTCGGGCTCGATGAAGACCTGGTGGCTTTCCTTGTCGGCAAAGCGGTGGATCTTGTCTTCGATAGACGGGCAGTAACGCGGGCCAATACCTTCGATCACTCCGGAGTACATCGGCGAACGATCGAGGTTCGCGGCAATGATTTCGTGAGTGCGCGCATTGGTATGGGTAATCCAGCAGCTCACCTGTTTGGGGTGCTGCTCCTTGGAACCCATGAACGACATCACCGGGATCGGAGTATCGCCAGCTTGTTCGGTCATCACCGAGAAATCCACGGAACGCCCGTCGATACGCGGCGGGGTCCCGGTTTTCAGGCGACCGACGCGCAGCGGCAGTTCGCGCAGGCGTTTTGCCAGGGCAATCGACGGCGGATCACCGGCGCGGCCACCCGAGTAGTTCTGCATGCCGATGTGGATAAGTCCGCCGAGGAACGTACCGGTGGTCAACACCACGGATTCTGCGAAGAAACGCAGGCCCATTTGGGTAACTACACCGCGAACCACGTCCTGGTCGACGATCAAGTCATCGGCGGCTTGTTGAAATATCCACAGGTTGGGCTGGTTTTCCAGGGTTTCACGGACCGCGGCTTTGTACAGGATGCGGTCTGCCTGGGCCCGAGTGGCACGCACGGCCGGGCCTTTGCGGCTGTTGAGCACGCGAAATTGAATACCACCCTTGTCGGTAGCCTCGGCCATCACACCACCAAGGGCGTCGATTTCCTTGACCAGATGGCTTTTGCCGATCCCACCAATGGCGGGGTTGCAACTCATGGCCCCGAGGGTTTCCACGTTATGCGTCAGCAACAGGGTTTTTACACCCATGCGTGCTGACGCCAGTGCTGCCTCGGTACCGGCATGACCGCCGCCGATGACGATCACTTCAAAACGGGAAGGGAAATCCACCACGCACCTCGTGCCTGCTTATGTAGGTAATCAGGAATTGTTTGTTGAAAGGGTTTTGGAGCTTTGGCGGCAAGTATAGGGACTTCGCCCTTCCTAAAGAACCCTTTGCACAAAATTTAACCAGCTGTGGATGAATCACAGACAATAGAAATTAAAAGAGAGAAATTTATTAAATCTTTGTTTTTATGTTTATTTCTACTGAGCACCGTTTCTGTGGATAGATCTCTACAGGCCTTTATTTACAATGTGTACAGCGATTCAAAAGTCTGTGGTCATGTGCCAATGAGGCCCTTGGATAAGTGCTTTAAGCCTGTGGATTAAACAGGTGGTTATCCACAGAGGGGTTTTTACTCAGGTTTCGAGCCCTGTTATCAACTGGGCACAGGGGCGGTTATTCACAGGGCTTAATCCAAAGAAATCCGTGCAATGGTGTGAATTTCGCCCACGACGAAGCCAACCGAATCTTTCTATTCGGGGGTGAGCACGTCAAAAAGAGATCTATTGTGAGAAAACAGCCAGGCAGTTAATAATAGCGATTATCATTAACCTAGCTTGTCATGCCCTATGTCCCCTTCTTCACACACGGCTGCGGTTCAGAACATCTACGAGCAGCACCACTCCTGGTTGCACGGGTGGCTCAAAGGTAAGTTGCATAACGCCTGCGATGCAGCGGATGTGGCGCACGATACGTTCGTGCGCATTCTGGGTGGGCGGCATGCGGCGCAGATCGTTGAACCGCGTGACTACCTGGTGACCATCGCCAGGGGCCTGGTGATTGATCGTTATCGCCGGCATGCCATCGAGCAGGCTTACAAGCAGACCTTGGCCGAACGGCCTGAAGCCATGGCCATCAGTGAAGAAGATAAGGCCATCATCATCGAGACGCTGGTGGCTGTGGATAAAGCCCTGTCCGGACTCGGCGAGCGAACGCGACGGATCTTCCTGTTATCGCAGATCGAGGGGCTGACTTATCAACAGATCGCCGATCAACTGCAGGTGTCGCTGACCACGGTGAAGAAGCACATGATCCGTGCATTGACTGAATGCTCGCTGATCATGGCCAGCCTGTAATGGCCGCCCCCGATCGCAAGACCTTCGAGGCCGCTGCTCACTGGTATGTACAGTTTCAATCCCAAACGCCTACGGCCGCTGAACGCCTTGCCTGGCAACAATGGCTCAACGGCGATCCGTCCCATCAGGCGGCGTGGAACCAGATGGAGCAATTGCAGCGCAGTCTCGGCGCCCTGCCCCAGGATTTCACCCGCCGGGCATTGTCGACCACGCAACAACGTCGTCAGGTATTGAAGTGGATGCTGGTAATGGGCGGTACCGGGTGCCTGGGCTGGCATGTCCAGCAACACACCTCCCTGGGCAATGTATGGGCCGACTACCGGACGTCTGTGGGGGAACGCCAGCGTATCGCATTGGCTGACGGCACACGGATTGATCTGAATACCAGCACGGCGATTGACGTGATCTTCGACGGGCGCCAACGTTTGATCCGGCTGCGTGAAGGTGAAGTACTTATCCACACCGGCAAGTTGGGCGGGCACACGCCCTTTTATGTCGAAACCCGCCAAGGCCGAGTCCAGGCATTGGGTACTCGGTTTACAGTGCGCCAGTTGCCAGATTCCACGCGTGTCGGTGTTCTGGAGGATCGCGTAAGTGTGGCCCCTGGTGACCGGCCCAACCATGCTCGACTGCTCGGTGCCGGTGAAAGCGCTGACTTTGATCGTCAAAACATAGGGCTTGGCCACACGTATAGCGGGTCCCAGGCTGCCTGGGTCGATGGCCAGCTGATCGTATTGGATGCTCGCCTCGGAGATGTGATCGAAGACCTTGCCCGCTACCGTCCCGGCGTCCTGAAATGCGACTTGGCTAGTGCACGCCTACGTGTTTCCGGGACTTTCCGCCTCGACTCCACCGATGCGGTACTGGCGAATCTGCAGGCAACCTTGCCCATTCAGGTGAAATACTTCACGCGCTATTGGGTTTCGGTGAAGCGAATCGCTTGATCGCAAAAAATATCCTCACAAGGGGTTATCTTTTTTTTACCTGGCACGGCCCTAAAGGTAATCACGACGCCACCTTCAGGGCTTACCCACCTATGCGCCTTCGCACCAAGCTCCGCCAGCGACTTTCCTACCACGGTATGACGTGCAGCCTGCTGCTCGGCACGGCAGCCACAGCCGGTGTTTTGCTATCCAGTGACGCCATGGCCGCCAGCGCGGTGCAGCATTACGCCATTGCGGCCGGTCCCCTGGACAATGCCTTGAGCCAATTTGCCGCCAGGGCGAATGTGATTCTGTCTTTCTCGCCCCAGCAAACCGCGCGCTTGAACACCACCGGGCTGGAAGGTGACTATTCGGTTGAGCAAGGCTTTGCGCTGTTGCTGCAGAACTCGGGGTTACAAGCGGTAGTCCAGGCGCCTGGCAGCTATGTCCTGCAGGCCATTCCTACAGGGCAACTCACGCTCGCGCCCACCACGGTCAGCACTTATCAACAGGCTGGGTTCAATCAAGAGATTGCCGGGGATGTGGGCTACAAAGCGCAAAACAGCCGTATCGGCACCAAGACCAGCACACCTCTGTCGGAAACACCGCGTTCGGTGTCGGTCGTCACCGGCCAGCGCATCAAGGACCAGAAGTCGCAGACCCTGACTGAAGTATTGGGCTACGTGCCAGGTATCTTCGCGCCGCCCTTTGCTGCTGGCGACGGTCTCGCGGGTGACTTGTTCTTCATCCGCGGTTTCAATGCCACGGATTACGGCTACGGCCTGCTGCGAGATGGCCTGCGCGTACAAGGCAATCGGTACGACACCACCAGTGAGCCCTATGGCCTGGAGCGGGTCGAAATCTTCCGTGGGCCCTCTTCCCTGCTGTACGGTGAAAACGCGCCTGGCGGTTTAGTGAACCTGGTGAGCAAACATCCGACTGCCACGCCGCAGGGTGAAGTGCAGCTCGGTTATGGCTCGAATAATCGGCGTCAGTTGGGTGTGGATATCTCTGGTCCACTCAACGACAGCGGCAACATCCTTGGCCGGGTGGTGATGCTCGGCCGCAAGTCCGATACGCAGACTGACCATGTTCCTGATGATCGCCTGTACATCGCGCCTTCATTGACCCTGAATTTCGACGACTTCAACACGCTCACTCTGTTGGCCAATTACCAAAAGGACCACACCAATCTCGAACTCGGCCTACCCGCCGCGGGGACCCTGCTTACAAATCCGAACGGAAAGCTGTCCAAGCACACCATGCTTGGCGACCCGGACTGGAATACGTTCGAACGTGAAGCCTGGAGCAGCGGCTACGAATTCAGCCACAACTTCAATGATGAGTGGCAGTTCCGCCAGAACTCGCGGTACATGCAATCGCGCATCAACCGTCACGAAACCTGGCCGGGCACATTGAACAATGGCGGTTTCGGCACCCAACTGAACATGACGGCCTACGACCGCTACAACAAGTCGATGGTCTACTCCCTGGATAACCAGTTGGAAGGCAAATTCCAGGTCGGGGACCTGGAAAATACGGTGCTGTTCGGTGCCAGTTACGACCGCACCTCGTTCAACCAGGATTGGGACGCAGGCTTCGCCGGCAGCATCAATGTGTATAACCCCGTGTACCTGCGTGAGCCGCTTACCCCGGTGGCTGTGCAAAACACCTTGCTCGAGCAGCAGATGAAGGGGGTTTATGCACAAATCCAGAGCAAGTATGACCACTGGTTGTTCCTGCTGGGCGGCCGCCAGGACTGGGTCGACAGTGATTTCCGCGACAAGGTCAACAAGGCCAGCAACACCGGCTCCGAAGACCGCAAGTTTACCTACCAGGGCGGGGTGATGTACCAGTTCGACAACGGCCTGACGCCGTACGTCAGCTACTCCACCGCATTTGTGCCTGTACAGCAGATCTCCAACGCCGGCTCACCGTTGAAGCCGATCACCAGCAGTCAGTACGAAGTAGGTGTGAAGTACGAACCGGTCGGCTGGGATACGGCGATGACCCTCTCGGTGTATGACTTGCGCAAGGAAGACGACACCTACCTCGACGCCACCACCAACAGCTACCGCCAGGTGGGCGAAAGCCGGGCCAAAGGGGCCGAGGTCGAGGTGAACAGCAACATCACGCCCAACCTGAATGTGACCGCAGCCTACACCTACACTGACGCTCGTATTACCAAGGACTCGGCTACCTCGCTGGTCGAGGGGCATCAGATGACGGGGGTTCCGCGCAACCAGGCCTCGGCGTGGGGCAAGTACCGCTTCCTCGATGGCCAACTCAAGGGTTTGTCCCTGGGCGGCGGTGTGCGCTATTTCGACAGTACGTTTTCTTACACCCAGCCAAGCCTGTACGGAAAGCTGGATGCTGGGAGCGTCACTCTGGTGGACGCAGCCGTCGGCTATCAGATCGACAAGCACTGGTCAGTGGACGTGAACGCCAAGAACCTGTTCGACAAGGAGTACGTTTCTGGCTGCAACGACGCGGGCCGCTGCTACTGGGGTGACAGCCGTACACTGCTTGGGACTGTTTCGTACAACTGGTGATGGATGATGGCCTGAAGAATCAAAATGCTCTTCAGGTCGCTATCGCTGGCAAGCCTGCTGCTACTTGCCGATACAGAAGCTGGAGAAGATCCGTCCCAACAAATCATCGGAGCTGAATGCGCCGGTGATTTCTCCCAACAGCTGCTGCGCCTGGCGAAGATCCTCAGCCAGCAGCTCCCCCGCCCCCGCCAAGGTCAACTGCGCCCGGCCATGCTCCAATGCCGCGCTTGCATGGCGCAGCGCCTCCAGGTGCCTGCGGCGCGCACTGAAGCTGCTTTCCGACGTCTGCTCGTAACCCATGCAGGCCTTGAGATGCTCGCGCAGCAATTCCAGGCCCTCACCCGCAGACTTGGCGCTCAGGCTGATAGTGACGTGGCCATCAGCGCTGGTTTCCATCGCAATGGCTTCACCCGTCAGGTCGGCTTTGTTACGAATCAAGGTGACTTTGGCCGGGTCCGGCCGTTGCTCGAGGAATTCCGGCCACAATGCAAAAGGATCCACAGCCTCCGGCGCGGTGGCGTCCACCACCAGCAGTACCCGGTCTGCTTCGCCGATGGCTTTGAGCGCGCGTTCCACGCCGATCTTTTCCACCTGGTCATCGGTATTGCGTAAACCGGCGGTGTCGACGACGTGCAGCGGCATGCCATCGATGTGGATATGTTCGCGCAGGATATCTCGGGTGGTGCCGGCGATCTCGGTGACAATGGCTGCTTCACGCCCCGCCAGCGCATTGAGCAGGCTGGATTTGCCGGCATTGGGACGCCCAGCGATCACGACGGTCATGCCGTCTCGCAGTAACGCGCCTTGCCCGGCTTCCCGCAGGACTGTGGATAATTCATCACGGACCTTATCCAGCATCGCCAATACATGACCATCGGCAAGGAAGTCGATTTCCTCTTCAGGAAAATCAATCGCTGCCTCGACGTAGATGCGCAAGCTGATCAACTGTTCGGTCAAGTTATACACACGCAGGGAAAAAGCACCCTGCAGAGAGCGCAGTGCATTGCGTGCAGCTTGTGCAGAACTGGCCTCGATCAAATCGGCAATCGCCTCGGCCTGTGCCAGGTCGAGCTTGTCGTTGAGGAATGCCCGCTCACTGAACTCACCCGGGCGGGCCAGGCGGCAACCCAACTGCAGGCAGCGTTGCAGCAACATATCCAGAACGATCGGGCCGCCGTGCCCCTGCAATTCCAGCACGTCTTCACCCGTGAAGGAGTTGGGTCCCGGGAAATACAGGGCCAGGCCTTCGTCCAATACTTCCTCATCAGAACCCAGGAACGGGCCGTAATGGGCGTAGCGCGGCTTCAACTCACGCCCGCTAATGGCCTTAGCGGCAATCCCGGCGAGCGGTCCGGAAATACGAACGATACCGACACCGCCGCGACCTTGAGCGGTAGCGACAGCAGCGATGGTTTCACGAGGAGCGCTCATCAGCAGGTTCCAGAATAAAAGTGACGGAAAGCAAAACGCCCCACTAGGGGGCGTCTTGAGTGGTTATCCACAGAGTAAATTACGCCTCGGCTTTTTTGGTAGCCGCTTCGATTTTACGTGTGATGTACCACTGTTGAGAGATCGACAACACGTTGTTGACCACCCAGTACAGAACCAGGCCAGCCGGGAACCACAGGAAGAAGAAGGTGAAGATGATTGGCATCATTTTCATCACCTTGGCCTGCATCGGATCCGGCGGCGTCGGGTTCAGGCGCTGCTGGATAAACATGGTCGCGCCCATGATGATCGGCAGGATAAAGAACGGGTCTTTGATCGACAGGTCAGTTATCCACAGCATGAACGGTGCCTGGCGCATTTCAACGCTTTCCAGGAGTACCCAATACAGCGACAGGAATACCGGCATCTGTACCAGAATCGGCAAGCATCCACCCAGCGGGTTGATCTTCTCTTTCTTGTACAGCTCCATCATGGCCTGCGACATTTTCTGCCGGTCATCGCCATGTTGTTCTTTCAGTGCGGCCAGTTTAGGGGCCACGGCACGCATGCGCGCCATCGACTTGTAGCTGGCGGCCGACAGTGGGAAGAAGATCCCCTTGATCAGCATGGTCAGGAAGATGATCGACCAGCCCCAGTTACCGACGATGCTGTGGATATGTTGCAGCAGCCAGAAGATCGGCTGGGCAATGAACCACAGGATGCCGTAGTCCACAGTCAGTTCCAGACCTGGGGACAACTCTTTCAGCACCGCCTGGCTTTTCGGGCCGGCGTACAGGGTAGCGCTGGTTTCAGCCTTGGCACCTGGAGCCACGGTCATCGCCGGGCCGGTGTAGCCGATGATGTAGTTGCCTTTGCTATCCTTGCGCGCCAGTACGGAATTGTTCTGGCCCGGCTGAGGAATCCACGCGGTCACGAAGTAGTGCTGCAGCCAGGCTACCCAGCCACCGTTCACGTTATAGGTGATCGGCGCCTTGGTTTTGTCTTCGGCCACTTTATCCATGTCTTTCATGGATACTTTTTTGTACGGCTCCGAACTTGTCCACAGGGCAGCGCCCAGGTAAGTCGCGGTACCCGTCGCAGTGCTGGACGATGGATCGGAACTGGCGTCACGCTTGAGCTGCGCAAACATTGCGCCGGTCCAAGGCTGGGCGCTCTGGTTGTCGATCAAATAGGTGACAACGATGTCGTACAGGCCGCGCTTGAGTGTGAAGCGCTTGATGTAGTTGACGCCGTCCTTGCTGAACTTCAAGTCCACGACCAGTTGGTCTTGGCCATCTGCCAGTTGATAGCTCTTCTTCTCCGCAGAGAAAATCGGACGACCGGTTGCACTCGCATCAGGGCCGTTGGTGCCGATCAGGCCACTTTGTGCCTGGTAAACACGTTCGCCACCGTTATCGAACAACTGGAATGGGATTTCCGGGTGATCCTGACGACGCGGATACAGCGGAAGTGTCAGCTTGGCAACATCGCCACCTTGCGGGTCGATAGCCAGGTCCAATACATCCGTCTTGATCTGGATGAGGTCGGTGCTTGTGGCAACTGCAACTTCGGCAGGTGCTTTTGTTTCGCCCGCTGCCCGTGGAATGTCATCACTGGCGGCAGTATTGGTGCCACTTACTGTATCGGGAAGTCCCGCTGGAACAGCATTGGCAGCAACATTCTGAGTCGGCAGGGCAGCCTGGCCATAGTCCTGGTTCCACTTAAGGACCATGACGTAGGACACGATTGCCAGGGCGACGATCAGGATCGTGCGTTTAATATCCATGATTACTCGGCCATCGAAGAAGAACGGGAGGTAGGGATAGGTGGAACCGGGTCATAACCACCGGGATTCCACGGATGACAGCGACCTAAACGACGAAAGGTCAGCCAGCCACCGCGCAGAAGACCATGATTTTCTATGGCCTCTAACGCGTAGCAGGAACAACTGGGGTAGAAACGACAGTGGCTGGCCATCAGAGGACTAATGGCATAGCGATAAAACTGGATCGGAACGAGTGCCAGTTTACGCATCGGTGCTGTCTACCCCTACAGTTTCGGTGCTGACTGCTGGTGCTGGTTTGTTGGTACGCGCCAGACGTTTCCAGAGCTTGCCGAAATGCTGAATCAATTCGGGGTTTTCTACATCCCCCAAGCCTTTGCGCGCGACGATAACAATATCCCAACCAACCAGAGTGTCCTGGTGGAGGCGAAACGATTCGCGCATCAGACGCTTGAGGCGATTGCGCTCAACGGAGAGCTTTACGCTCTTCTTGCCGATCACCAACCCGAGACGGGGGTGATCAAGATCGTTGTTACGCGCAAGGAGCAGGAGATTTTTCCCCGGAACCTTGCCGGTGGGGGAGTCAAAGACTGCCTTGAAGTGCCGGGGGGTTAGCAGACGCTTTTCCCGACTGAAGTCCTGACTCACCACCAGTACCGGATTATCAAACTGCCAGACGCGCACGACCTTTGGCGCGGCGACGCGACAGGACAGCACGGCCGTTCTTGGTAGCCATGCGAGCACGGAAGCCGTGGGTACGGGCGCGTTTGATGGTGCTTGGTTGGAAAGTACGTTTCATGGCGTTGTTACCTGGTTCGTCCACAACGGGCCGGAATGGCCCCCGTTTTAAGAGACCGGCGATTCTAGAGAAAGCAAGCCTCTAGGTCAATTTCCAACCAGCTTTTCCTTCAATTAGATCTTTACGGGCCTCCAGACCTTTTCTTTCCGTTCTGCTTCCATGAGCAATGCCATAGATATAAAAATAAAGAAGGAAGTTATTTAAAGCTTTTCTGTAAAGCTTATAAAAGCTAGGCAGGCCATCCTCTGTGGATAACTGCCTTAAGGCCATATTCCACGTGCTGTACAGAGAATGACAACATGGGGGAGAAGCGGTGCTCTGCCTGTGCTGCGCTGTCGGATAAGCTGTGTGTGGAATGGCATGTTATCCACAGGCCAGTTACCCACAGACTTTCGACCCCACTTGTACAACGAGCTCAGGTGCGCTTATCCACAGAGCTTATGCACAGACCATCTGTCGCATTTTTTGCAGTTAAGGCATTGATTTTGGCTGGCCTGTGAGCAACCTACATGTGGATAAGTGGGCTGCTGGCCGCTACAATGGCGGCTGTTTTTGCCTCACCGGCTTTCAACTTAGGGGATATCCGTGTCAGTGGAACTTTGGCAGCAGTGCGTGGAGCTTTTGCGCGATGAGCTGCCTGCCCAGCAATTCAACACCTGGATCCGCCCGCTACAGGTCGAAGCCGAAGGCGACGAGTTGCGCGTCTATGCGCCCAATCGTTTTGTTCTCGACTGGGTCAACGAGAAGTACCTGAGCCGCGTTCTCGAATTGCTCGATGAACACGGCAATGGCCTTGCGCCCGTGCTCTCCTTATTAATAGGCAGCAAACGCAGCTCGGCACCTCGCGCTGCACCGAATGCTCCGCTCGCAGCGAGTGCCTCGCAGGCTCAAGCCCCTGTGGCGCCTGTCAATAACTCGCCAGCGCCGGTTGCCCAGACGCCTTCGAAATCCTCGTCGCAGAACAACGCGCCTATCAATGAAGAGCCGTCCCGCGACAGCTTCGATCCGATGGCGGGTGCCAGTTCCCAGCAGGCTCCGGTCCGCGCCGAGCAGCGCACGGTGCAGGTCGAAGGTGCGCTCAAGCACACCAGCTACCTGAACCGCACGTTCACCTTTGAGAACTTCGTCGAAGGTAAATCCAACCAGCTGGCCCGCGCGGCCGCCTGGCAGGTCGCCGATAACCCCAAGCATGGTTACAATCCGCTCTTCCTGTATGGCGGCGTTGGCTTGGGTAAGACCCACTTGATGCACGCTGTGGGTAACCACCTATTAAAGAAGAACCCGAATGCCAAGGTTGTGTACCTGCACTCGGAGCGCTTCGTGGCTGACATGGTCAAGGCCCTGCAGCTCAATGCGATCAACGAGTTCAAGCGGTTCTACCGCTCCGTTGATGCATTGCTGATCGATGACATTCAATTCTTCGCGCGCAAGGAGCGTTCCCAGGAAGAGTTTTTCCACACCTTCAACGCCCTGCTCGAAGGCGGCCAACAGGTCATCCTGACCAGTGACCGTTACCCGAAGGAAATCGAAGGCCTGGAAGAACGCTTGAAGTCGCGCTTTGGCTGGGGCCTTACCGTTGCGGTAGAGCCGCCGGAGCTGGAAACCCGCGTAGCGATCCTGATGAAAAAGGCCGACCAGGCGAAAGTCGATCTGCCCCACGACGCCGCGTTTTTCATTGCCCAACGCATTCGCTCCAACGTGCGTGAGTTGGAAGGTGCGCTCAAGCGTGTCATTGCGCACTCTCACTTCATGGGCCGCGACATCACCATCGAGCTGATTCGCGAATCCCTGAAAGACTTGCTGGCATTGCAGGACAAACTGGTGAGTGTGGATAACATCCAGCGCACCGTGGCCGAGTACTACAAGATCAAGATTTCCGACTTGCTGTCCAAGCGCCGTTCGCGCTCGGTGGCGCGTCCGCGTCAGGTGGCCATGGCACTCTCCAAGGAGTTGACCAACCATAGCTTGCCGGAAATCGGTGACGTGTTTGGCGGCCGCGACCACACCACGGTCTTGCACGCGTGCCGCAAGATCAACGAACTTAAGGAATCCGACGCGGATATTCGCGAGGACTACAAGAACCTGCTGCGTACACTGACTACTTGATGACACCAGCGCAGCTTATTAAGGCAAGGGACTAGACCATGCATTTCACCATTCAACGCGAAGCCCTGTTGAAACCCCTGCAACTGGTCGCAGGCGTCGTCGAGCGCCGACAGACCTTGCCGGTGCTCTCCAACGTATTGCTGGTGGTCGAAGGCCAGCAATTGTCCCTAACCGGTACCGACCTGGAAGTCGAGCTGGTCGGTCGCGTGCAACTGGAAGAGCCCGCTGAACCTGGCGAGATCACAGTACCCGCGCGCAAGCTGATGGACATCTGCAAAAGCCTGCCGAACGACGCGCTGATCGACATCAAGGTTGATGAGCAGAAATTGGTGGTCAAGGCGGGTCGCAGTCGTTTCACGCTGTCTACTTTGCCGGCCAATGATTTCCCGACTGTGGAAGAAGGCCCTGGCTCACTGACCTGCAGCCTGGAGCAAAGCAAACTGCGCCGTCTTATCGAGCGCACCAGCTTCGCCATGGCCCAGCAGGATGTACGTTACTACCTCAACGGCATGCTGCTGGAAGTGTCGGAAGGCATCATCCGCGCCGTGGCCACTGACGGTCACCGTCTGGCGATGTGCTCGATGCGCGCCGATATCGGTCAACCTGACCGTCACCAGGTGATTGTGCCGCGTAAGGGTATTCTCGAACTGGCGCGCCTGCTCACTGAGCCGGATGGCAATGTCAGCATCGTGCTGGGTCAGCACCATATCCGCGCGACCACCGGCGAGTTCACCTTCACCTCCAAGCTGGTCGACGGCAAGTTCCCGGATTACGAGCGCGTTCTGCCTAAAGGCGGGGACAAGCTGGTTATCGGTGATCGCCAGGCCCTGCGTGAAGCGTTCAGCCGCACCGCGATCCTGTCCAACGAAAAGTACCGGGGCATTCGTCTGCAACTGGCCAACGGTCAGTTGAAAATCCAGGCCAATAACCCGGAGCAGGAAGAAGCGGAAGAGGAAGTGGGCGTAGATTACAACGGCGGCACTTTGGAAATCGGCTTCAACGTGAGCTACTTGCTGGACGTGCTGGGTGTGATGACCACCGAACAGGTTCGCCTGATCCTGTCCGACTCCAACAGCAGCGCCCTGGTGCAGGAATCCGATAATGACGACTCGGCTTACGTTGTTATGCCGATGCGCCTGTAATCATGCCCAGCAGAAGCTAGATGTCCCTTAGTCGCGTCTCGGTCACCGCGGTGCGCAATCTGCACCCGGTGACCTTCTCCCCCTCCCCTCGTATCAATATCCTCCACGGCGCCAACGGCAGTGGCAAAACCAGCGTGCTGGAAGCCATCCACCTGCTAGGGCTTGCCCGTTCCTTTCGCAGTGCCCGCCTGTTGCCGGTGATTCAGTACGAACAACTGGCCTGCACGGTATTTGGCCAAGTCGAACTGGCAGAAGGCGGGCACAGCAGCCTGGGGATTTCTCGAGATCGCGGCGGTGAGTTCCAGATTCGCATCGACGGGCAAAACGCTCGCAGTGCTGCGCAACTGGCAGAGATCCTGCCGTTGCAACTGATCAACCCTGACAGCTTCCGCTTGTTGGAAGGCGCGCCAAAGATCCGCAGGCAGTTTCTCGACTGGGGAGTGTTCCACGTGGAACCGCGATTCATGGCCACTTGGCAGCGCCTGCAGAAGGCCCTGCGGCAGCGGAACTCATGGCTGCGGCATGGTACACTTGACGCCGCTTCGCAAGCGGCCTGGGACCGGGAATTGTGCCTGGCCAGCGATGAAATAGATGAATACCGCCGCGCCTATATCAAAGCCTTGAAACCAGTCTTTGAGCAGACCTTGAGTGAGTTGTTGGATCTCGAGGGGCTGACGCTGAGTTACTACCGTGGTTGGGACAAAGAACGTGAGCTGAGTGCAGTGCTCGCGACGTCCCTGCAGCGGGATCAGCAAATTGGCCATACCCAGGCCGGACCCCAACGGGCTGATTTGCGTCTTAGATTAGGCGCACACAATGCTGCGGATATCTTGTCCCGCGGCCAGCAGAAGTTGGTGGTGTGTGCACTGCGGATCGCCCAGGGGCATCTGGTTAGCCAAGCCCGACGTGGTCAGTGTATTTATCTGGTGGATGACTTGCCGTCTGAACTCGACGAGCAACACCGCCGTGCGTTATGCCGCTTGTTGGAAGACTTACGCTGCCAGGTGTTTATCACCTGTGTAGACCACGAATTATTGAGGGAAGGCTGGCAGACGGAAACGCCAGTCGCTTTGTTCCACGTGGAACAAGGCCGTATCACCCAGACCCACGACCATCGGGAGTGAAGGCATGAGCGAAGAAAACACGTACGACTCGACCAGCATTAAAGTGCTGAAAGGTTTGGATGCCGTACGCAAACGTCCCGGTATGTACATTGGCGACACTGATGACGGTAGCGGTCTGCACCACATGGTGTTCGAGGTGGTCGACAACTCCATCGACGAAGCTTTGGCCGGTCACTGCGACGACATCAGCATCATCATCCATCCGGACGAATCCATTACTGTGCGCGACAACGGTCGCGGCATCCCGGTAGATGTGCACAAAGAAGAAGGTGTGTCGGCAGCAGAAGTCATCATGACCGTGCTCCACGCCGGCGGTAAGTTCGACGACAACTCCTACAAAGTCTCCGGTGGTTTGCACGGTGTGGGTGTGTCGGTGGTGAACGCTCTGTCCGAAGAGCTGATCCTGACCGTTCGCCGCAGTGGCAAGATCTGGGAGCAGACCTATGTCCACGGTGTACCGCAGGAACCAATGAAAATCGTTGGCGACAGCGAAAGCACCGGTACCCAGATCCACTTCAAGCCCTCGGCTGAAACTTTCAAGAACATCCACTTCAGCTGGGACATCCTGGCCAAGCGGATTCGTGAATTGTCCTTCCTCAACTCCGGTGTCGGCATCGTCCTCAAGGATGAGCGCAGCGGCAAGGAAGAGCTGTTCAAATACGAAGGTGGCTTGCGTGCGTTCGTTGAATACCTGAACACCAACAAGACTGCGGTCAACCAGGTGTTCCACTTCAACATCCAGCGTGAAGACGGCATCGGCGTGGAAATCGCCCTGCAATGGAACGACAGCTTCAACGAGAACCTGTTGTGCTTCACCAACAACATTCCACAGCGTGACGGTGGTACTCACCTGGTGGGTTTCCGTTCGGCGCTGACGCGTAACCTGAACACCTACATCGAAGCCGAAGGCCTGGCGAAGAAGCACAAAGTCGCCACCACCGGTGACGATGCCCGTGAAGGCCTGACCGCAATCATCTCGGTGAAAGTGCCGGATCCTAAGTTCAGCTCCCAGACCAAAGACAAGCTGGTGTCTTCCGAAGTGAAAACTGCGGTTGAACAGGAGATGGGTAAGTACTTCTCCGACTTCCTGCTGGAAAACCCGAACGAAGCCAAGCTGGTTGTCGGCAAGATGATCGACGCCGCACGTGCCCGTGAAGCGGCGCGTAAAGCCCGTGAAATGACCCGCCGTAAAGGTGCGCTGGATATTGCCGGCTTGCCAGGCAAACTGGCTGACTGCCAGGAGAAGGACCCTGCCCTTTCCGAACTGTACCTGGTGGAAGGTGACTCTGCTGGCGGTTCCGCCAAGCAGGGTCGTAACCGTCGCACCCAGGCCATCCTGCCGTTGAAGGGTAAGATCCTCAACGTCGAAAAGGCTCGTTTCGACAAGATGATTTCCTCCCAGGAAGTCGGCACCTTGATCACGGCACTGGGCTGCGGTATTGGCCGTGACGAGTACAACATCGACAAGCTGCGCTATCACAACATCATCATCATGACCGATGCTGACGTCGACGGTTCGCACATCCGTACCCTGCTGCTGACCTTCTTCTTCCGTCAGTTGCCGGAGCTGATCGAGCGTGGCTACATCTATATCGCCCAGCCGCCGTTGTACAAAGTGAAGAAAGGCAAGCAAGAGCAATACATCAAAGACGACGACGCCATGGAAGAGTACATGACGCAGTCGGCCCTGGAAGATGCCAGCCTGCACTTGAACGACGAAGCCCCGGGGATCTCCGGCGAGGCGCTGGAGCGTCTGGTTAACGACTTCCGTATGGTGATGAAGACGCTCAAGCGCCTGTCGCGCCTGTACCCACAGGAACTGACCGAGCACTTCATCTACTTGCCGTCCGTAAGCCTGGAACAGTTGGGCGACCACGCACACATGCAGGAATGGCTAGCCCAGTACGAAGTGCGCCTGCGCACTGTCGAAAAATCCGGCCTGGTGTACAAAGCCAGCCTGCGTGAAGACCGTGAGCGTAACGTGTGGTTGCCAGAGGTCGAATTGATCTCCCACGGCCTGTCGAATTACGTCACCTTCAACCGCGACTTTTTCGGCAGCAACGACTACAAGACTGTAGTGACCCTCGGCGCGCAACTGAGCACGCTGCTGGACGACGGTGCTTATATTCAGCGTGGCGAGCGTAAGAAAGCGGTCAAGGAGTTCAAGGAAGCCCTGGACTGGTTGATGGCGGAAAGCACCAAGCGCCATACGATCCAGCGATACAAAGGTCTGGGCGAAATGAACCCGGATCAGCTGTGGGAAACCACCATGGACCCAGCCCAGCGCCGTATGCTGCGCGTTACCATCGAAGACGCCATTGGCGCAGACCAGATCTTCAACACCCTGATGGGTGATGCGGTCGAACCTCGTCGTGACTTCATCGAGAGCAATGCCCTGGCAGTTTCTAACCTGGATTTCTGATACAGGCACTACGCCCAAAATAAAAAGGCCAACGCATAGCGTTGGCCTTTTTTATTGCGTGGAAATCATCTTCTGCAAAATGCTCCACGTGGAACATCGTTTTTTATCCATGAGAAGAAGCCGCCGCCACACTCTCCAATCGATACCCATACCCATAGATCGTCAACAATTGCCAACCCCTGTCAGCGGTAAGCCCGAGCTTGTTGCGTAGCCGATAGATATGCGTATCCAGTGGCCGGGAGGACACCATTTCTTCATGGGTCCAGAACCGCTCATAAAGGTACTCGCGCGACAGCGGCCGAGCCAGGTTGGCGAACAAGCAGCTCGCCAGGCGGTATTCGCGCTCGGTAAGGTTGATCGGTTTGCCTGCGCGTGTGACGGTCAACTCTGCATCGTCGAAGGTCAGGTCGTTGAAACTCTGCACTTCAGGGGTTGCCGATCTCTGCAGGCCATGCCGACGTAGAACGGCTGTCACTCGTGCCTTCAGTTCGTTAGGCCGAAAGGGTTTGCTGACGTAGTCGTCGGCCCCGCTGTTCAATGCGCTGACGATATCGCTTTCGGCATCACGGCTGGTGAGCATGATGACTGCAGGTGGCGACTCCATGTGTTCACGGGTCCAGCGCAGCAAGGCAATACCGGTGATGTCGGGCAGTTGCCAATCGAGTATCAGCAGGTCGAAGGTCTCCCGGCGCAACTGACGCAGCAGGTCTTCGCCCCGTTCGAAGCAATGCAGGGACCAGGGTTGTTCGGCGGTGCTGGGGATTTGTCGCAGTGTCTGTTCCACCCGTCGCAATTCAGCGGGTTCGTCATCCAATATTGCGACACGCATGGGTGGGTCCTTTCTTCTTGAAGAGTACGGCAGTCGTATTGAGGGGCACGTACTGCGCAGATGCCGGTCAATGAATCTGAAGAATTGTGCTCAGGTTCGTCGACCCCTTGGATCTCTCGGTACGCTGGGATCAATAAGCGAATACGCCATTGAAAGTCTTCCATACCGATGTGGGAAAGATACCGGCTCCAGGCGTTAAGGAAAAGGATCAGCCGACGCGTGCGCTGTCGTAAACTCCTGTGCCCCGATAGTGGATGCCCTTTGGAATCCCCGCCGTTATGAACATCCAGCAGGAAATTTTTTCCACCGCGTCGAAAATGAGCTTCACTGGGCTCAACGCGTCGCTCTATCACGTACGTGTGTCGGCTTACGCCATGCAACGCCTGAGGAGGAATCGGGGGTCTATGCCATCTTCTATCGCACGCCAACAACTCAGGCGCGTTGATCCATGATGCTCTGGGGAAAGGCCGAAAAGCGCCAACCCACCCATGCCCAGCGCCTGTTCCACGGTCTGGTACGTGAGTGGTTATGGATCGGTTTGCTGCTGTTGCCAATCACTGCCTACCTCTCGATGAGTCCTGGCCTGGCCTTGAACAACCCGCTATACGACAGCCTTCGTCGTCTGGCACCGTTGCCGGTGGACCCGCGTATCCTGCTGGTGACCATCGATGACCCTAGCCTGAAAAAACTCGGCCAGTGGCCCTGGCCGCGTAGTGTGCACGCCGACCTGATCGATCGTCTGAGCGCGGCGCAACCGGCCGGTATCCTGTTTGATGTGGTCTTCAGCGAGCCCGGTAACCCGGTCAATGACAAGCGCCTGGCCGACGCGGTGTGCAACGCCGGCAACGTATTGTTGCCCTTGGCTCGTGACGATTCGGCCAGCTACAGCCAGTCTGGGGCACAAATGCTGTCGCTGCTCAAATGTGCCAAGGGTGTCGGGCATATCAATGTGGAGGCGGATAGCGATGGCGTGGTCCGCAGGCTGTATATGCGCGAGGGGCCAGCCGGTGCCACGGCGCTTCAGTTAGCGTGGCTGGCTTTCGCGATGAGCGGGCAATCGGCCGAGATGCCCGGGGAACCTCTGCCATCGATCACCCAGGATTGGCACCGGGAGCATGCGGTCCGTATCCCGTTTATTGCTGCCGACACCCATTTCCCGAGTGTGTCTTATGCCAGCGTATTACACGGTGAGGTCCCTCCTGAGCGGTTACGGGGCCGTCTGATTCTGGTCGGGGCGACAGCGTCGGGCATGGGCGATCGCTTTGTCACACCGCTCTCTCCTATGGCCGGCACCACAGCGGGTGTGGAGATCCAGGCCAATGTGCTCAATGGCTTGCTGCAAGGTCGAAGTATCGTCGACATGCCCGGTTGGCTGGCCGCATTGATGGCAACGTCCCTGGTGGCGATGCTGCTGGGCCTGCTGCTCTACCGTCCACGCTATGCGCTGTGGATGACCCTGGGGTGCATGTGCATGGCCTTGCTCGGTTCAGCGGCCTTGTTGCGCCTGGGCTACTGGTGGTCGCCCGCGGCCTGTTGGATCGGTTTGCTGCTCAGCTACCTGATCTGGAACTGGCGGCGTCTCAGCGTGATCCTGGCCTACTTCGGCTGGGAATTGGCGCGCCTGGATAACGAACCCAAAGTCTTGCCCGAGCGCCGCCGTGCACCCGCCAATAAGGGGGACGTATTGCAGGGCCGTATCTTTGCCTTGGAGCAAGCCGTCAGTCGTACGCGGGACACCCGACGGTTTATGGCCGATGGATTGGAATGCCTGCCGGTGGCGACACTGATCACAGACACCCAGGGTAATGTCCTGTTGGCCAACCGCATCGCCCGGGAAGTGTTCGGCAATGACTTGATCAACCATAACCTTTTGGAGCAGCTGGCAGACCTCGGTTATCCGCCGCTGCACAATGGCGTACGCCCTACCCTCTCGACACTGGAACTCGTTGAGTTTCGGGATATCCACCAACGCAGCCTGCGCATGGAACTTGCCCCCTTGCTGCCGGCCGAAGGGGATGTCGCGCTTGGCTGGCTGTTGAGCCTTACCGATCTGAGCAAGGAACGCGAGGCCCAGCAGCATCGGGAAACCATGCTGCGCTTCCTCTCCCACGACTTGCGCGCCCCCCATTCGGCGATCCTCGCCCTGTTGGATGTGCACGGCAGTGAGTCACCGATATTTGCCCAGATAGAGCAACAAGTACGCCGTGCCTTGAGCCTGACTGAATCATTTGTGCAACTGGCGAGGGCTGAGGCCGATGGCTACCAGTTCGAGCCTACGCTGTTTGCCATGTTGGTAATGGATGCCTTTGATCAAGTGGCCGTAATCGCCCAGCTCAAGGGGATTCACCTGGTCCACGATCTGGATGAGGCCGACGAAGGGATGGTGTCAGCCGATCAATCGCTGCTCACCCGCGCATTGTTCAATGTGCTGGAGAACGCGATCAAATATTCCCCGTCCGGTACCACTGTCCGGCTGCGACACAGCAGCGCGCAAGGCTGGCTGGAATGCCGCATCAGTGACCAGGGCCCAGGGATAGCCGCCGAGGATTTGCCTGAACTGTTCAGCCAGTACAAACGCTTTGACTCGGCCCAAGGCAGCGAAGGGCTGGGGTTGGGACTGAGCATGGTCAAGGCGGTGGTGGAGCGTCATGGGGGCCGTATCGAGTGTGAAAGCACCGTGGGCAAAGGCACCACTTTCAGCCTGCAGCTGCCCTTGCTGGACGACGGCTAAAACGTACCTTTGCGCTGTGCATAAAAAACCGGTCTCAAGGACCGGTTTTTTAATGCGGAAAAAACTTATGCACGTTTTTTTCGATTTTATTGGATTTGGAAATATCTAAGTAAATCAAGTTATTAGGATCAAAAAAAGCCAATTCGCCAACAAAGCGTACACAGGTTATCCACAGATGCTCATACCACCGGCGTCTCCACCACAATCGGCTCCGGCGGCAGGGAACCCATGGCCCGCTGCTGCGCTTCATTCCATGCCTGGGCACGGTCATTCAGCGCGGCAATGGCGCGTGGGCCTTCCCCTTCTGCGTACATTGGCTCGCCTATCACCACAGTGATGGTGCCCGCGCGTTTTGCCCAACCCGCCTTCGGCCAGAACTTGCCGGCGTTATGCGCAATCGGCAACACCGGCAGGTTGGCGTTAACTGCCAATGCGGTACCGCCGCGAGAGAACTTGCCGACTGTCCCAAAGGGTACCCGCGTACCTTCCGGGAAGATCAGCACCCACACGCCATCCTTGAGCAGTTCATCGCCCTTCTTGGCGACGTGCTTGAGCGCCGCCTTGGGGTTGTCACGGTCGATGGCGATCGGGCGCAACATGGCCATGGCCCAGCCGAAGAACGGCACGTACAACAGCTCGCGCTTGAGCACCTGGCTCAACGGCGAGAAGTAAGCCGAGAGGAAGAAGGTCTCCCAGGTGCTCTGGTGGTTCGACAGAATCACACACGGCTGGTCCGGTACGTTTTCAGCGCCCTTGATCTCGAAGCGAATGTTCAGGAACACCTTGGTCAGCCACAACGCGCAGCGGCACCAATAGACGTTGATAAAGCGATAGCGCGCCTTGAACGGCAGGAACGGCGCAATAAAAAAGCTCAGGGTGCACCAGAGAAACGAACTGGTGCCCAGCAGCAGGTAAAAGAAAAAGGTTCTGATGGCCTGCAAAATCGACATGGCGGCATTTACCGTTGCGGGACATGGCCCGCCTGTTAAAAGCGCACTCCCGAACAGTCCTTGGCCAGGAAGTCGAGGGCGGCTAGTTGTTGATAAGTTCTGCGGCAACCGCCGCCAGATCGTCAAAAATCAAGGTGCCTACCGGCAGGTTTTTCACCTGGGTCTTTTCGCCTTTCCCGGTCTTTACCAAAACTGGCTGAGAGTCGACGGCTTTGGCCGCCTCCAGGTCACCGAGGCTGTCCCCGACGAACCATATCCCAGCCAAGGGCACCTTGTAATGTTCTGCAATGATTTTCAACATGCCAGGCTTGGGTTTGCGGCAATCGCATCCCTCATCCGGCCCGTGAGGGCAATACACCACCAGCCCCACCTCACCGCCCTGCTCCGCCACCAGCGTGCGCAAGCGCGCGTGCATGGCGTCCAGGGTGGCGATGTCGTAATAGCCGCGGGCGATGCCGGACTGGTTGGTGGCGATGGCCACCGTCCAGCCGGCTTTGCTCAACTGCGCGATGGCCTCGATCGAACCGGGCAGCGGAATCCATTCCGCCACCGACTTGATGTAAGCGTCGGAGTCGTAATTGATCACCCCGTCCCGATCGAGAATCAGCAGTTTCAACATGGTCAGCTCAGCGTCGAAATGTCAGCGATGTTGACGAACAAGCCACGCAGACGCGCCAGCATGGCGTAGCGGTTTTTCCGCACGCCGGCATCTTCGGCATTGATCATCACCGCTTCGAAGAACGCATCCACCGGCTCACGCAAGGTCGCCAGGCGCGCCAGGGCTTCGGCGTAATTGCGTTCGGCGATCAGCGGCTTCACCGCGTTCTCTGCCTTAGCAATGGCAGAATTCAGCGAGAACTCCTTGGCGTCGGCGAACAGGCCTGGGTCGACATCGGCGTTGCCCAGGCCTTCGGCCTTGCTCAGCAGGTTCGACACACGCTTGTTCACGGCGGCCAGGGCATCGGCTTCGGGCAGCTTGCGGAACGCCTGTACGGCTTGTACGCGTTGATCGAAGTCCAGTGCCGAACCCGGTTGCAGGGCACGTACCGACAGGTAGACGGAAACGTCCACGCCTTCGTCTTCATAACGCGCACGCAGGCGGTCGAACACGAACTCCAGCACTTGCTCGGCCAGGCCGGCTTGCTTGACCTTGCCACCGAACTGGCCGACCGCGAACACCACGGCCTGGGTCAGGTCGAGGTCGAGCTTCTTGTCGATCAGGATACGCAGCACGCCGAGGGCCGCGCGACGCAGGGCATACGGGTCTTTGCTACCAGTAGGCAGCATGCCGATACCGAAGATACCGACGAGGGTATCCAGCTTGTCGGCGATGGCCACGGCCGCACCGGTCAGGGTGGTCGGCAGCTCGGCGCCGGCACCGCGCGGCATGTACTGCTCGTTCAGCGCCAGCGCGACATCGTCCGCCTCGCCATCGTTGAGGGCGTAGTAGTAACCGGCAACGCCCTGCATCTCCGGGAACTCGCCGACCATCTCGGTGGCCAGATCGCACTTGGACAGCAAGCCTGCACGCGCAGCCCAGGCGGCATCACCGCCGATGCGTGGGGCAATGTAGGCCGCCAGCTTGGAAACGCGCACGGCCTTGTCGTAGACGCTGCCAAGTTTTTCCTGGAACACCACGTTCTGCAGGCGCAGGTTGAAGTCTTCCAGCTTCTGCTTCTTGTCTTGCTTGAAGAAGAACTCGGCGTCAGTCAGGCGCGGACGCACGACTTTCTCGTTACCGGCGATGATCTGCTGCGGGTCCTTGCTTTCGATGTTGGCCACGGTGATAAAGCGCGGCAGCAACTTGCCGTCCACGTCCAGCAGGCAGAAATACTTCTGGTTGTCCTGCATGGTGGTGATCAGCGCTTCCTGCGGCACATCGAGGAAACGTTCTTCGAACGAGCACACCAGCGGCACCGGCCATTCAACCAGCGCGGTCACTTCGTCGAGCAGGCTTGGCGGCACGATGGCGGTGCCTTCCTGCAGGCGGGCGAGTTCTTCGGTGCGCTTGCTGATCAGCTCGCGACGCTCGTCGGCATCGGCCAGCACGTAGGCAGCACGCAGATCGGCGGCATAGTTAGCCGGCGAAGTGACGCGCACCGCTTGTGGATGGTGGAAGCGATGGCCACGGGAATCACGGCCAGCTTTCTGGGCGAGGATGGTGCAATCGATGACCTGGTCACCGAGCAGCATCACCAGCCACTGGGTCGGGCGTACGAACTCTTCCTTGCGCGCGCCCCAGCGCATGCGCTTGGGAATCGGCAGGTCGTTCAGGGAGTCTTCGACGATGGTCGGCAACAGGCTGGCGGTCGGCTTGCCTGTGATGACCTGGCTGAAACGCAGTTTCGGGCCGCTCTGGTCAATCTCGCTCAGCTCGACGCCACACTTCTTGGCGAAGCCCAGTGCGGCTTGGGTCGGGTTGCCTTCGGCGTCGAAAGCCGCCTGGCGTGGCGGGCCGTCGAGGTTGATGCTGCGGTCCGGCTGCTGGGTTTCCAGCGCGGTCAGCAACACGGCCAGGCGGCGCGGTGCGGCGTAGACTTTCTTCGCTTCAAACTTCAGGCCGGCGCTCTGCAGGCCTTTTTCGATACCGGCCAGGAACGCATCGGCCAAGGTATTGAGTGCCTTGGGTGGCAGCTCTTCGGTGCCCAGTTCAACCAGGAAATCTTGAGCACTCATTGTGCAGCCTCCAGCTTAGCCAACACTTCATCACGCAGGTCCGGGGTGGCCATCGGGAAGCCCAGCTTGGCGCGAGCCAGCAGGTAGGCTTGAGCGACGGAACGCGCCAGGGTGCGTACACGCAGGATATATTGCTGGCGCGCGGTCACCGAGATGGCACGACGGGCGTCCAGCAGGTTGAAGGTATGGGAGGCCTTCAACACCATTTCATAGCTCGGCAACGGCAGCGGCTGGTCGAGTTCGATCAGGCGCTTGGCTTCGCTTTCATAGAAGTCGAACAGTTCGAACAGCTTGTCGACATTGGCGTGTTCGAAGTTGTAGGTCGATTGCTCCACTTCGTTCTGGTGGAACACATCGCCATAGGTCACTTTGCCGAACGGGCCGTCAGCCCACACCAGGTCGTAGACCGAATCCACGCCCTGCAGGTACATGGCCAGGCGCTCGAGGCCGTAGGTGATCTCGCCGGTCACCGGGTAGCATTCGATGCCACCGGCCTGCTGGAAGTAGGTGAACTGCGTGACTTCCATGCCATTGAGCCAGACTTCCCAGCCCAGGCCCCAGGCGCCCAGGGTTGGGGATTCCCAGTTGTCTTCGACGAAACGGATGTCGTGCACCAGCGGGTCGAGGCCCACGTGCTTGAGCGAGCCCAGGTACAGTTCCTGGAAGTTGTCCGGGTTCGGCTTCAGGACTACCTGGAACTGATAGTAGTGCTGCAGACGGTTCGGGTTTTCGCCGTAGCGGCCGTCAGTCGGGCGACGACTGGGCTGCACATAAGCGGCGTTCCAGGTTTCCGGGCCGATGGCCCGCAGGAATGTAGCGGTGTGGAAAGTGCCGGCGCCTACTTCCATATCGTAGGGCTGAAGTACCACACAACCTTGCTCGGCCCAGTATTGCTGGAGGGCGAGGATCAAGTCTTGGAAGGTACGCACGGCTGGCGTAGGCTGGCTCACGAAATTCACCTGTTACTTGGGCTGCGATTTAAAGAGCGGGAGTATACCCGATTCGGCCGCGCCACCATCCCCTGGAGCCTTATGCCACGCTGCTTTTGGTGTTCTGAAGATCCGCTGTACATGGCTTATCACGATCAGGAGTGGGGAACGCCGCTGCGCGATGCGCAGGGTTTGTTCGAGTTGCTTTTGCTCGAAGGGTTCCAGGCGGGCCTGTCCTGGATCACCGTTTTACGCAAACGCGAGCATTATCGAAAGGTCTTGTTTGGTTTTGATGCCCGGCGTCTGGCACAGCTGACCGATGCCGAGATCGAAGCGCTGATGCTTGACCCTGGCATTGTGCGGAACCGCCTCAAGCTCAACGCCACCCGGCGCAACGCCGCAGCCTGGCTGGCGCTTGAAGATCCGGTGGGGTGGCTCTGGTCGTTTGTCGGCGGCGTGCCCAAGGTCAACCATTTCAAGGACCGCAGCGAAGTGCCGGCGATTACGCCGGAGGCTGAAGCCATGAGCAAAGCGCTCAAGAAAGCCGGCTTCACCTTTGTCGGCCCGACCATCTGTTACGCGTTCATGCAGGCCTCGGGCATGGTCATGGACCACACCCAGGACTGCGACCGTTACGCGGACTTGGTCAACGCCGGTTAGAATGGCGGCTTTGCGCACCACACACGATCAGGAGTGACCTGTGGAAAAGTTTAAAGGCGCCTTGCTGGTAGGCGCTCTTCGGTTGTTTGCCCTATTGCCCTGGCGCGCGGTTCAAGCGGTCGGCACGGCCATCGGCTGGATCATGTGGAAAACCCCTAACCGCTCCCGTGACACGGTGCGTATCAACCTCTCTAAATGCTTCCCGGACATGGACCCCGCCGCGCGCGAGCGCCTGGTTGGCCAGAGCCTGAAGGACATCGGCAAGTCCCTGACCGAAAGCGCCTGCGCCTGGATCTGGCCGGCCCAGCGCTCCATCGACCTGGTGCGTGAAGTCGAAGGCCTCGAGGTGCTGCACGACGCCCTGGCCTCGGGCAAAGGCGTGGTAGGCATCACCAGCCACCTGGGCAACTGGGAGGTGTTGAACCACTTCTATTGCAGCCAGTGCAAACCGATCATTTTTTACCGCCCGCCCAAGCTCAAGGCGGTGGACGAGTTGCTGCGCAAGCAGCGCGTACAACTGGGTAACCGCGTGGCGGCGTCCACCAAGGAAGGCATCCTCAGTGTGATCAAGGAAGTGCGCAAGGGCGGCCAGGTGGGTATTCCGGCCGACCCGGAGCCGGCCGAGTCCGCAGGGATCTTCGTGCCGTTCTTCGCCACCCAGGCGCTCACCAGCAAGTTCGTGCCGAACATGCTCGCCGGCCACAAGGCCGTAGGGGTGTTCCTGCATGCACTGCGGCTGCCGGACGGTTCGGGCTACAAAGTGATCCTGGAAGCGGCGCCGGAAGACATGTACAGCACCGATACCGCCACCTCCTGCGCGGCCATGAGCAAAGTGGTGGAGCGTTATGTCGGCGCCTACCCGAGCCAGTACATGTGGAGCATGAAGCGCTTCAAGAAACGCCCGCCGGGTGAAGAACGGTGGTACTGACCCACTGCTGACCAAATGTGGGAGGGGGCTTGCCCCTCCCACATTTTTGATCTGCTCAGGCCTGGCGCTCGAGTTTCTTCAGGAACACCGTCATCTCTTTCTCGGCCTGCTTGTCGCCATGGGCCTGGGCCGCTTCGATGCCCTTCTCCCACGCTTGTCGCGCCGCGGCGTTATCACCCTGCCCCAGCTGCGCCTTGCCCAACAATTTCCACGCCGCCGAATACTTCGGATCGAACTCGACGCATTTGTGCAAATGCTCCGCCGCCTTGGCATTGTCCTTCAGATCCAGATAACCCTTGCCCAGCCCAAAGCGCAGCAGGGAATTATCCACACCCTTGGCGAGCATTTTTTCCAGGGATTCGAGCATGTCGGTCACTCCGGTTGATCAGAAAAAGCTCAATCCCACGTGGAACAGCTTCTCCACATCGCGGATATGTTTTTTATCCACCAGGAACAGGATCACGTGGTCACCCGTGGCGATCACCGTGTCGTCGTGGGCGATGATCACTTCCTCATCACGAATGATTGCGCCAATGGTGGTGCCCGGCGGCAGGCCTATATCGCGGATGGCCTTGCCGATCACTTTGCTCGACTTCGAATCACCGTGGGCAATCGCTTCGATGGCTTCCGCCGCACCCCGGCGCAGGGAGTGCACGCTGACGATATCGCCACGGCGCACGTGGGCAAGCAAGGTGCCGATGGTGGCCAGTTGCGGGCTGATGGCGATGTCGATATCGCCGCCCTGGATCAGGTCGACATAGGCCGGGTTGTTGATGATGGTCATGACCTTCTTGGCCCCCAGCCGCTTGGCCAGCAGCGACGACATGATGTTGGCTTCGTCATCGTTGGTCAGGGCCAGGAAGATATCCGCGTCGGCGATGTTTTCTTCCATCAGCAGGTCGCGGTCCGAGGCACTGCCTTGCAGTACGACCGTGCTGTCCAGGGTGTCGGACAAATGCCGGCAGCGTGCCGGGCTCATCTCGATGATCTTCACCTGGTAGCGACTCTCGATCGCTTCGGCCAGGCGCTCGCCAATCTGCCCGCCGCCGGCGATGACGATGCGTTTGTAGCTCTCATCGAGCCGACGCATTTCACTCATGACGGCACGAATATTCGCTTTGGCAGCGATGAAGAATACTTCGTCATCGGCCTCGATCACCGTATCGCCCTGGGGCAGGATCGGCCGGTCACGTCGGAAAATCGCGGCTACGCGGGTTTCCACATTCGGCATGTGTTCACGCAGTTGACGCAATTGCTGACCCACCAGCGGCCCACCGTAGTAGGCCTTCACCGCCACCAATTGCGCCTTGCCGCCGGCGAAGTCGATCACCTGCAAGGCGCCCGGGATTTCGATCAGGCGCTTGATGTAGTGGGTGACTACCTGTTCCGGGCTGATCAGCACGTCCACGGGGATAGCGTCGTTATCGAACAGACCGGCGCGGGTCAGGTAGGCGGCTTCACGCACCCGGGCGATCTTGGTCGGGGTGTGGAACAGGGTGTGGGCGACCTGGCAGGCGACCATATTGGTCTCGTCGCTGTTGGTGACCGCGACGAGCATGTCGGCGTCGTCGGCACCCGCCTGACGCAGCACGGTGGGAAACGACGCCCGGCCTTGTACGGTGCGGATATCCAGGCGGTCGCCGAGGTTGCGCAGGCGCTCGGCATCGGTGTCGACCACGGTGATGTCATTGGCTTCACTGGCCAAATGTTCGGCCAGTGTGCCGCCAACCTGCCCTGCTCCAAGGATGATGATTTTCATCCGGTCACTCCCTTAAACCCGTTCAGCCGCGCGCGGCGGCGATCTTGATCAGTTTGGCGTAGTAGAAACCATCATGCCCGCCTTCCTGCGCGAGTAACTGGCGGCCATGGGGCTGCTTGATACCGGCGGCCGTGGCGAGGTCCAGTTCCCGTGCGCCGCTGGTGCGGGCGAGAAAGGCTTCGATCACCTCGGTGTTTTCGGTGGGCAAGGTGGAGCAGGTGGCGTAAAGCAGGATGCCGCCGACTTCGAGGGTCGGCCACAGTGCGTCGAGCAGTTCGCCTTGCAGCACCGCCAGGGCGGCGATGTCATCGGGTTGGCGGGTGAGCTTGATGTCCGGGTGACGGCGGATCACACCGGTGGCGGAACACGGCGCGTCGAGCAGGATGCGTTGGAACGGTTTGCCGTCCCACCAGGTGGCGGTGTCGCGGCCGTCGGCAGCGATCAGCTCGGCGCTGAGGCCCAGGCGTGCGAGGTTCTCCCGTACACGCACCAGGCGCTTGGCTTCCAGATCGACCGCCACTACACCGGCCAGGTCCTTTTCAACTTCGAGGATGTGACAGGTCTTACCGCCCGGAGCACAGCAGGCGTCCAGTACACGCTGACCGGGAGCCAGGTCGAGCAGGTCGGCGGCCAGTTGCGCGGCCTCGTCCTGCACACTGATCCAGCCTTCGGCGAAGCCCGGCAGGCTGCGCACGTCGGTGGCCGCTTCCAGCACGATGCCGTCGCTGCTGTACACGCACGGCGTAGCGTTAATACCTGCGCTCGTCAGCAAGTGCAGATACGCATCACGGCTGTGATGGCGGCGGTTGACCCGCAGGATCATCGGCGGGTGCGCGTTGTTGGCCGCGCAAATGGCTTCCCATTGCTCGGGCCAGAAGGCCTTCAGGGATTTTTGCAGCCAGCGCGGGTGAGCGGTGCGCACCACCGGGTCATGTTCCAACTCGGCCAGCAGTCCTTCGCTTTCGCGCTGGGCGCGGCGCAGTACCGCGTTGAGCAGGGCCTTGGCCCAGGGCTTTTTCAGCTTGTCGGCGCAACCGACGGTTTCACCGATGGCGGCGTGGGCCGGCACGCGGGTGTAGAGCAGCTGATAGAGACCGACCAGCAGCAGCGCCTCGACATCAGCATCGGCCGCCTTGAACGGTTTTTGCAGCAGCTTGGCTGCCAGCGCCGACAACCGTGGCTGCCAGCGGGCGGTGCCGAAGGCCAGGTCCTGGGTGAAACCACGATCGCGGTCTTCAACCTTGTCCAACTGCGTGGGCAGCGAACTGTTCAGCGAAGCCTTGCCGTTGAGTACGGCGGCCAGGGCCTTGGCGGCGGCCAGACGCGGGTTCATTGGGCTGCCACCCCGAGGATCGTGCCCAGGGAAAATTTCTCACGGCGACTGTTGTACAAATCGCTGAAATTAAGCGCCTTGCCACCGGGCAATTGCAGACGGGCCAGGCACAGCGCCTGTTCGCCGCAAGCGACCAGCAGCCCCTCCTTGCTGGCACCGATGATTTCACCGGGTGTGCCTTTGCCGTCGGCCAAGGTCGCGGCCAACACTTTCAAGGCTTCGCCATTGAGGGTGCTGTGGCAGATCGGCCACGGGTTGAAGGCACGCACCAGGCGTTCCAGCTCCACAGCCGGGCGGCTCCAGTCGATGCGGGCTTCGTCCTTGTTCAGCTTGTGGGCGTAGGTGGCCAGGCTGTCGTCCTGCACCTCACCTTGCAGGGTTCCGGCAGCGAGACCGGCAATAGCCTGGATCACGGCGGGCGGGCCCATCTCGGCGAGGCGGTCGTGCAGGCTGCCACCGGTGTCTTGGGCCGTGATCGGGGTAGTGACCTTGAGCAGCATCGGGCCGGTGTCCAAACCCGCCTCCATGCGCATCACGGTCACGCCGCTTTCGCTGTCGCCTGCCTCCACGGCACGCTGGATCGGTGCCGCACCGCGCCAGCGTGGCAGCAGTGAGGCGTGGCTGTTGATACAGCCCAGGCGTGGAATATCCAGCACGACCTGGGGCAGGATCAAACCGTAGGCCACCACCACCAGCAAGTCCGGTTGCAGCGCCGCCAGTTCAGCCTGGGCCTCGGCGTTGCGCAGGGTCGGCGGTTGCAGCACGGGAATGTCGTGCTCAAGCGCCAACTGCTTGACCGGGCTCGGCATCAGTTTTTGCCCGCGACCGGCCGGGCGATCCGGCTGGGTGTACACCGCGACGATGTCATAAGGGCTGGCAAGCAGGGCCTTGAGGTGTTCGGCGGCAAATTCAGGCGTGCCGGCAAAAACAATGCGCAATGGCTCGGTCATGGGAGGTCTCGGTTAAAAGCAGTCACAAAAGAAAAAGGCTTGCCGCAGCAAGCCTTTGGAAGGCGGGCATCAAGCTTGCTGGCGATGCTTTTTTTCCAGCTTCTTCTTGATCCGGTCGCGTTTGAGCGTGGACAGGTAATCGACAAACAGCTTGCCGTTGAGGTGGTCGCATTCGTGCTGGATGCACACGGCCAGCAGGCCTTCGGCAATCAGTTCGAACGGCTTGCCATCGCGGTCGAGGGCCTTGATCTTCACGCGCAGCGGGCGCTCGACGTTCTCGTAGAACTCCGGTACCGAGAGGCAGCCTTCCTGGTATTCGCCCATCTCGTCGGTCAGCGGTTCGAACTCGGGGTTGATGTACACCCGCGGTTCGCTGCGATCTTCCGACAGGTCCATGACCACGACGCGCAGATGCACATTGACCTGGGTGGCGGCGAGGCCGATACCAGGCGCTTCATACATTGTTTCAAACATGTCATCGACCAGCTGACGAACCTTGTCGTCCACTACGGCCACCGGCTTGGCGATTGTGCGCAGGCGCGAGTCGGGGAATTCGAGGATGTTCAAAATAGCCATAAGCGTAATTGCTGCACATGTGAGGTAAAGGCAAATCGGCAGTGGGAATGGACCCATACGGCCGGTGTGAAACGCCCGAAAGCCGCGAAGGCTGTGCATTTCACGCGAACGCACATAATAAAGGAGATTCGCCCCATGAGGAAATCGCTACTTATCCCCCCGTTTCGAGACTGCCCCTCGACCGCAATAAATAGCCTGCTAAATAAGTTACCAACAGAGTTATCCACAGCTTGTTCCGGTCAAGGATGGTCAGATGCTTTCGAAAAACTGCAATGAAATTTCTCCTTCAGAACTGGAAGCCCGCCTACGCCTGCACAGGCTGCCGGAGGTAGGCCCGAAGCGTTTTCGGTTGTTGATCGAAGCGTTCGGCAGCGCTTCAAAGGCCATCGGTGCCCCGGCCAGCGCGTGGCGCTCCTTGGGGTTGTCACCCATCAGCGCCGATGCCCGCCGTAGCCATGAGATCCGCGACGGCGCCAGTGAGGCGTTGGCCTGGTTGGAACGTCCGGACCAGCATTTGCTGATGTGGGACCAACCTGAGTACCCGGCACTGCTCGCCCAGATAGATGACGCCCCGCCGCTTTTATTCGTCGCCGGCGACCCCGGGATCCTGGAAAAACCGCAACTGGCGATAGTCGGCAGCCGCCGTGCATCCCGCCCCGGCATGGACACGGCCGCTGCATTTTCCCGCAGTCTGGCGAGCGCCGGTTTTGTCATCACCAGTGGCCTTGCGCTGGGTATCGACGGTGCGGCCCATCAAGCCGCTTTGGATGTGGGGGGTCATACAATCGGCGTGCTCGGCACGGGCCTGGAAAATCTTTATCCACAGCGCCATCGACGGCTTGCGGCGGCGATGATTGCCCAAGGCAGCGCCGTGGTTTCGGAGTTTCCGCTGGACGCCGCGCCCCAGGCCGGTAACTTCCCCCGGCGCAACCGCATCATCAGCGGCCTGTCCCTGGGCGTGCTGGTGGTGGAGGCCAGCATGGCCAGCGGCTCGCTGATCACCGCCAAGCTCGCGGCCGAGCAAGGGCGCGAGGTGTATGCAATCCCGGGCTCCATCCATCATCCGGGGGCCAAGGGGTGTCACCAGTTGATCCGTGATGGGGCGATGCTGGTGGAAACCATTGAACACATCCTCGAAGGTTTGCGTGGCTGGCAGGCATTGTCGCGCCCGGCGCCGATGCCTGTGATACATCCGTTGGTGGCGCTGTTGCACGCGGCGCCCCATACCAGCGAAGCCCTGGCGCTTGCCAGTGGGCGGCCGTTGGCCCAGGTGTTGGCGACCCTCACGGAGTTGGAGCTTGAAGGCCTGGTGATTTGCGAAAGCGGGCGCTGGCTTGCGCGTGGCCAGCTTTTGTAGCGGCCAGTTTTTTGGAACTAGGTTTTGTAAAGAAGATCGGTAAACTGCCCAGAGCTTTAGTCCGGAGAGTAAACAATGGTCAACAGGTGGCGTGTGCTGGAAGCCGCACGAGAAATTCGCGCAGGCGCGGTGATTGCCTATCCAACCGAAGCGGTCTGGGGCCTGGGTTGCGATCCCTGGAACGAAGAAGCGGTGGATCGGCTGCTGGCGATCAAGAACCGTTCGGTGGACAAGGGCCTGATCCTGGTGGCAGACAATATTCGCCAGTTCGACTTTCTGTTCGAAGACTTCCCGGATACCTGGATCGAACGCATGGCCAGCACCTGGCCCGGACCGAATACGTGGCTGGTGCCGCATCAGGATTTGTTGCCGGAGTGGGTCACCGGTGTGCACGACACGGTGGCGCTGCGGGTGAGCGATCATCCGCTGGTACGGGACTTGTGCGCGCTGGTGGGGCCGTTGATCTCCACCTCAGCCAACCCCCAGGGCCGCCCGGCGGCGCGCACGCGGATTCGTGTGGAGCAGTACTTTCGCGGGCAGGTGGATCTGGTTCTGGGTGGTGCCCTGGGTGGGCGCAAGAACCCGAGCCTGATTCGCGATTTGGCAACGGGTGAGGTGGTGCGGCCTTCCTGAGACCGCGTCGCACCCATTGCGGGCAAGTGCCCTCTCACATTTGAACCGTGTCCGTCATGACAACACGGTCAAATGTGGGAGGGGGCTTGCCCCCGAAGAGGCCCTCAAGGCAACAGAATGGTCGACCCAGTGGTACGCCGTCCCGACAACTCCGTCTGTGCCTTCGCCGCGTCCGCCAGCGAATACCGCTGGTTGATATCAATACGCACCTTGCCGCTCTTGATCATCGAAAACAGATCATCCGCCATCACCTGCAGGTTTGCCGGATTGTTGGCGTAGGTCGCCAGGGTCGGCCGTGTCACGTACAGCGAGCCTTTGGCCGCGAGTATCCCCAGGTTCACCCCATCCACCGCGCCCGACGCATTGCCAAAGCTCACCACCAGGCCACGTGGCGCCACGCTGTCCAATGAGGTCAGCCAGGTGTCCTTGCCGACACCGTCGTAGACCACGGGCACCTTTTTGCCGTCAGTCAACTCCAGCACGCGCTGTGCGACATTTTCCTTGCTGTAGTCGATGGTTTCCCATGCGCCGAGGGATTTGGCCAGGGCGGCTTTTTCTGGCGAGCTCACGGTACCGATCAGCTTCACACCCAGTGCCTTGGCCCATTGGCAGGCCAGGGAACCCACGCCACCGGCGGCGGCGTGGAACAGGATGGTCTCGCCACCTTTGAGCTCATAGGTCTGGCGCAGCAGGTATTGCACGGTCAGGCCCTTGAGCATGGCGCCGGCGGCTTGTTCGAAGCTGATGTCGTCCGGCAGGTGCACCAGGTTGGCGGCGGGCAGCACGTGCAACTCGCTGTAGGCCCCAAGTGGGCCGCTGCCGTAGGCCACGCGGTCGCCGACTTTAAATTGCGTGACTTCGCTGCCCACCGCATCAACCACACCGGCGCCTTCTGCGCCCAGCCCCGATGGCAGGGCCGGCGGCGCGTAAAGGCCACTGCGGAAATAGGTATCGATGAAATTCAGGCCAATCGCCTCGTTACGCACTCGAACCTGCTGCGGGCCGGGCTCTGCCGGTGTGTAGTCCACATATTCAAGTACGTCGGGGCCGCCATGGGCGCTGAACTGGATACGTTTGGCCATCTGCACTTCTCCTGAGGTCGAATTCGCGTAGCCCCCTATCGGACTCCTAAGCTTGATCTTCGTCAACTGCGGCGCTCCTAAGTGCAGTGCTGTCCAAGTGCAGTGGTATCCTGTGCGCCCATTTGCCGCCGACGCCCCACGGCTTCGCGTAGCTTTGCCCGATTCAAGGTGATGTCATGACTACTCGCACCGAGGCTGTCAAAGCCTACCTGCTCGACCTGCAAGACCGCATTTGCAGCGCCCTGGAAACCTTCGAGACGGACACTCGCTTTATCGAAGACGCCTGGACCCGGCCTGCCGGCGGCGGCGGTCGCACCCGTGTGATCGAGAACGGCTCGGTCATCGAAAAGGGCGGCGTTAACTTTTCCCACGTGTTCGGCAGCGGCCTCCCACCGTCAGCCAGTGCGCATCGCCCCGAGCTGGCCGGTCGCGGGTTTGAAGCCCTGGGCGTGTCGCTGGTGATTCATCCGCACAACCCACACGTGCCGACGTCCCACGCCAACGTGCGTTTTTTCATCGCCGAAAAAGAAGGCGAAGAGCCGGTGTGGTGGTTCGGTGGCGGCTTCGACCTCACGCCCTACTATGGCAACGAAGAAGACTGCATTCACTGGCACCGCGTGGCCGAGCAGGCCTGCGCGCCGTTTGGCCCGGACGTTTACTCGCGCTACAAGGCCTGGTGCGATACCTACTTCCACATCAAGCACCGCAACGAGCCCCGTGGTATCGGCGGCCTGTTCTTCGATGACTTGAACGAGTGGGACTTCGACACCTGCTTCGCGTTTATCCGCGCCATCGGCGATGCCTACATCGACGCCTACCTGCCGATTGTGCAGCGCCGCAAAGCCGCCGCGTATACCGAACAGCAACGCCAGTTCCAGGAATTCCGTCGCGGCCGCTACGTTGAATTCAACCTGGTGTATGACCGTGGCACCCTGTTCGGCCTGCAGTCGGGCGGGCGTACCGAGTCGATCCTGATGTCGCTGCCGCCCCAGGTGCGCTGGAGCTACGACTGGAAAGCCGAGGCCGGCAGCGAAGAAGCACGCCTCACCGACTACTTCCTGCAAGACCGCGATTGGCTGGGCATCGCCGCGCCCAAGGCGGCTGTCTGATGGATCGTTATGTGGTGTTCGGCAACCCCATCGGCCACAGCAAGTCGCCGCTGATTCACCGTATGTTCGCCGAGCAGACCGGCGAGCAACTGGACTACAGCACCTTGCTCGCGCCCCTTGAGGATTTCACCGGCTGTGCCCGTGAGTTTTTCCAACAGGGCCGAGGTGCCAACGTCACCGTGCCGTTCAAGGAAGACGCCTACCGCCTGGCCAACAGCCTCACCGAACGGGGCCAGCGCGCCGGGGCGGTGAACACCTTGAGCAAACTGGCCGACGGTACGTTGCTCGGCGACAACACCGACGGCGCCGGCCTGGTGCGTGACCTGACGGTAAACGCCGGCTTGAATCTGCAAGGCAAACGCATCCTGTTGCTGGGCGCGGGTGGCGCGGTAAGGGGCGCGTTGGAGCCGTTGCTGGCTGAACGGCCCGCTTCGTTGATCATCGCCAACCGCACCGTGGAAAAAGCCGAATTGCTCGCCGAGCTGTTCGACGACCTGGGCCCGGTGTCCGCCAGTGGTTTCGACTGGCTGCGTGAGCCGGTGGACGTGATCATCAATGCCACGTCCGCCAGCCTGTCAGGCGATGTACCGCCGATTGCCGGCAGCCTGATCGAACCGGGCAAGACGTTTTGCTACGACATGATGTACGCCAAGGAACCGACTGCGTTCTGCCGTTGGGCCAGTGAGCAAGGCGCAGCCGTGGCGATGGACGGCCTGGGCATGCTGGTGGAGCAGGCGGCTGAAGCGTTCTTCCTGTGGCGCGGTGTGCGCCCGGATTCGGCGCCGGTGTTGGCTGAACTGCGCCGGCAGTTAGCGCAGTAATCAATCTTCAAACTGGATGGGGCATTTATCGGCCCCCTCCAGTTTTTTCAACTCCTCCACCACCTGCGGCCTGGCGCGGCGCAATGTCAGGCTACGGCCCAGCCCGCTTAAACGACGCGCCTCCTGGTGCAGCATCTCCACCCCGGAATAGTCGATAAAGTTGATCTGCTGCGCCTCGATCACCACCCGTTCACCCTGCAAGCTTTGCAGGCGTACTTGCAGGTAATGGCTGGCGCCAAAGAAGATCGACCCACCGACGCGCAACACATCCTCTTCCCCATCACGCCATTGCTGTACCCGTGGTTGCGACGTGCGCTTGAGGTAGAAAAACAACGACGCCAACACCCCCGCATAAATCGCCGTTTGCAACTCCAGCAACAAGGTGGCGACACAGGTCAGGCTCATCACTACGAACTCTGCGCGGCTCACGCGGAACAACGCACGAATACCCCGACGATCCACCAGGCCCCAGGAAATCAGCAAGATGCTGGCGGCCATGCTCGGGATCGGAATATGTGCGATCAATGCCGCGCCAAACAGCGCAAACAAGGCCACCCATACTGCGGAAAACACCCCGGCCAACGGCGAACAGGCACCCGCCTCATAGCTGAGGCCGGAGCGGGTGAACGACCCTGCCGACAGATACCCGGAGAAAAATCCGCCAACGATATTGGATAAACCCTGCGCACGAACTTCCTGGTTGGCATCGAGCAATTGTTGCGAACGGGCCGACAGCGAACGGGCAATCGACAGGCTGGTCACCAGCCCCAGCATGCCCACCGCAACGGCGCTGGGCAGCAGGCGCAGGATCATGTCCGGATCCAGCGGCAATGGGCTGAACGGTGGCAGCTTGCCGATAAACGAACTGACCAGCGCCACATGCCCGAACATCGTCGGCCATAGCCACGTTGCCAGGCTACCCAGGGTCAGTGCGATCAGTAGCGTTGGCCAGCGAGGCACAAGGTATTTGAGCAACGCGCCCACCAGCAAAGTACCGAGCCCAAGGGCAAGGGATGCATGGTCCCACTCGCCAGCGTGGTCGATCAGCGCCAGCAGGCTATTGATCGCTGTGGCCTGGCTCGGTAAATCCAGGCCCAGCAGGTTGGGCAGCTGCCCGAGGGCAATCACCACGGCAGCACCGAGGGTGAAACCCAGCACCACCGAATGCGAGACAAAGTTCACCAGCGCGCCAAAGCGCAGCATGCCCAGCAGCCACTGGAATACCCCGGCGAGGAATGTCAGCAACAGGATCAGGGTGATGTAGTCCTGAGACCCCGGCACGGCCAACGGGCTGACGCTGGCGTACAGCACGATGGAAATCGCTGCCGTGGGGCCACAGATCAGGTGCCAGGATGAACCCCACAGGCAGGCGATCAGCACCGGGATGATGGCGGCATACAGACCGTACTCCGGTGGGAGACCGGCGATCAGCGCGTAGGCAATCGACTGGGGCAGCGCGAGCACGGCGCCGCTGAGGCCGACCAGCGCGTCCCGGCCCACAGTGGCTCGGGTTTGACGTGGGAGCCAGCTGAGGAAGGGGAAGAGTGTATGGCGGTTGGGCCGGGGCATTTATAACTCGGCTGAAAAGGTTTGACTCAGGGTATCAGTACACACTGGTCCTTGTGGGAAGGGGCTTGCTCCCGATATAGGTGGACCCGTCTAAATCTCTCTGACTGGCACTCCGCTATCGGGAGCAAGCCCCCTCCCACATTGGAATAGCGCAAGGCCCTAGAGTTTGGCCTTTACTGCCGGCAACGCATCCTGGCCATCCACCGTTTTCACGCCGTCGAGCCATTTGTCCAATACAGCCGGGTTCGCCTTGATCCACGCCTTCGCCGCGTCGGCATTGCTGACCTTGTTGTTGGCCACCTCAGCCATGATGCTGTTCTCCATCTCCTGGGTGAAACTCAGGTTGGTCAACAGTTTGCCAACGTTAGGGCAGGCCTGCGCATACCCTTTGCGGGTCAAGGTATACACGCTGCCGGTGTCACCGAAGTATTTCTCGCCGCCTTTGAGATAGTGCATTTTCAGTTGCACGTTCATCGGGTGTGGCGTCCAGCCGAGGAAGGTGACGAAACGCTGTTTCTTCACCGCCCGTGAGACCTCGGCGAGCATCGCCTGTTCGCTGGACTCGATCAGCTTCCACTGGCCAAGGTCGAAGTCATTCTTCTTGATGATCTCCTGCAGCGAGATATTCGCCGGCGCGCCCGAGCCGATGCCGTAGATCTTCTTGTCGAACTTGTCGGCGAATGTGTTCAAGTCGGCAAAGTCATGCACCCCGGCATCCCACACATAATCCGGCACGGCGAGGGTGAACTCGGTGCCGTCGAGGTTCTTCGCCAACTGCACCACATCGCCGTTGGCCACGAACTTGTCGTAGAAGCCCTGCTGCGCCGGCATCCAGTTGCCCAGGAATACATCCACCTGGCCGTCCTTGAGCCCGCCGAAGGTGATCGGCACCGCCAGGGTGTCGACCTTGGCCTTGTAGCCCATGCCGTTCAGCAGGAAACCGGTAATGGCGTTGGTGGCGGCAATGTCGCTCCAGCCTGGATCGGCCATCTTCACGGTCTCACAGCGGGTGTCCGCATACGCATTGGCGCTACTTAGCACCAACATGCCCACTACTGCAGTTAACTTTTGCATGGCCTTCCCTCTGTACTTATTGGTTTTGGCAGGGTTGTGGATAACGTGCCTTGCGCTCCAGGTCGTCGAGGTCGATATGGTTGCGCATGTATTGCTGACTGGCGTCCACCAGTGGCTGGTGATCCCAGCTCTTCAGCTTGCCCTGGGTCAGCGCCTCGAACACCAGGCGACGACGGCGTTGGCTGGCGAGCACCTGCTGGTGGATCGCCGGGATGTCCCATTTGGCCCGCGCTTCATTCAAAAACGCCTCGAACAGTGGCCGGTGTTCCGGTGACTGGCTGAGGTCTTCCCGCTCGTGCGGGTCGTTGTGCACATCGAACAGTAGACAAGGGTCGTCTTCGCTGTAGATGAATTTGTAGGCGCCACGGCGAATCATCATCAATGGGCTGATGGTGCCTTCGGCCATGTATTCGCCAAAGACTTCGTCATGCCCGCCCTGCCCCTGCAAGTGCGGGACCAGCGAGCGACCGTCCAGTGGCAGGCGCGGGTTCAGCTCGCCGCCGGCCAGTTCCACCAGGGTGGGCAGCAGGTCGGCGGTGGACACGGCCTGGGTCACCCGGCCCGGCGCAAATTGCCCCGGCGCACTGACCAGCAGCGGCACGCGGGCGGCCATTTCAAACCAGTGCATTTTGTACCAGAGGCCGCGCTCACCGAGCATGTCGCCGTGGTCGCCGGAGAAAATGATGATGGTGTCGTCAGCCAGGCCGGTGTCTTCCAGGGTCTGCAGCAGCTTGCCGACATTGCTGTCGATGTAGCTGCACGCGCCGAAGTAGGCGCGGCGGGCGTCGCGAATCTTATCCACAGGCAGCGGCTTGTCCCACAGGTCATAGACTTTGAGCAGGCGCTGGGAATGCGGGTCGAGGTCTGCCTGGTTCGGCGTTGCGGGCAAAGGGATGTGGTTGTCGTCGTACAGATCCCAGAACGGCTTGGGAATGGTGTACGGGTCGTGGGGATGGGTCATCGACACGGTCAGGCAGAACGGCTGGTCGCCGTCTTCGCGGATGTGGTCGAACAGGTATTGCTGGGCCTTGAACACCACCTCTTCGTCGAAATCCAGCTGGTTGGTACGCACGCACGGGCCGGCTTGCAGCACCGAGGACATGTTGTGGTACCAGGAGGGGCGTACGTCCGGTTCATCCCAGTTCACTGCCCAGCCATAGTCGGCGGGGTAGATGTCGCTGGTCAGGCGTTGTTCATAGCCGTGCAGTTGGTCGGGGCCGCAGAAGTGCATCTTGCCCGACAGCGCGGTGCGATAACCGAGGCGCCGCAGGTAGTGGGCATAGGTCGGCACATCGGCGGGAAAATCCGCCGCGTTGTCGTAGGCGCCGATCTTGCTCGGCAATTGGCCGCTGACCAGGGTGAAGCGTGAGGGGGCACACAGCGGGCTGTTGCAATAGGCCGCGTCGAACACCACGCCCTGTGCGGCGAGGCGGCTCAAATTCGGCAACTTGATCGGAGAAGGTCCGTAGAACGGCAGCAGCGGCGCGGCCATTTGATCGGCCATGATGAAAAGAATGTTCTTGCGCTTCATGGGTCTTCGGCATTCCATAGGCGGTGTTTATGCGAATGAGCATGCAGCCCATGGAAAATGGGGTAAAGCCCATAACGAGCAATGCCTAGGATAAGCACAGCTTATGTATGAAGCCCTTGGAGACCTGTCCCTCGACCTGCTACGCGCATTCGAGGCGGCCGCGCGCCATCGCAGCTTTACCGCCGCTGCGATGGAGCTGGGCACCACTCAGCCGGCGATCAGCCAGCAGATCAAGCGCCTTGAAGAACAACTGACGATCCGCCTGTTTGACCGCATCTATCGGGGCATCGAACTGACCGACGCCGGCGCCCTGCTGTTCGAGCATGTGCAAGGCGGTTTGCAGAGCATCAACCAGGGCCTCAGTGTGATTACCCAGCAGGACCAGCATGAAGTGCTGCAAGTGGCCACAGACTTTGCGTTCGCCGCCTATTGGCTGATGCCGCGCCTGCATCGCTTCCACGCCGCCAACCCGCAGGTGGACGTGAGCCTGGTAACCAGCGAGCGCAACCACGCGACACTGCGCAGCGACATCGACGTGGCGGTGCTGTTTGGCGATGGCCGTTTCAAGCAGGGCGACAGCCTGTGGCTGTTCAACGAGGAAGTGTTTCCGGTGTGCAGCCCGCAATGGCTCAAGGAGCAGGCCATGCCTTTGACTGTGCACACCTTGCCCGAGTACCCGTTGCTGCACCTGCGCCAGGAAAACAACAGTCAGTGGTTCGACTGGAGTGGCGTATTCCGCGAGCTGGGCATCACCGCCGCGCCCACGCCCGGCCAGCTGCGATTCGACAACTACACCTTATTGATCCAGGCAGCGATTGCCGGCCAAGGGGTGGCGATCGGCTGGCGCCATTTGGTGGATAACCTGCTGGAACAGAATTGGTTGTGCCGACCGATCGGCAACACGGTGGTTTCGCGCTTTGGCTATTACGTGGTGCAGCCCCAGCGCAAGCGGCGTGGGCAGTTGGTCGAACGTTTCGTCGACTGGTTGCAGGCAGAACAGGCCAGCAGCGCGCAGTCCCTGACCGGACTGGCCCTGCCGTCGATTGCGGTCTAGGATTTGCCGCACATTGGATCCGGAGTCCGTCATGCAACGTATCAAGGGCTACCATGCCCATATCTACTTTGACGCCAGCACCATCGACCAGGCGCGCACCCTATGTGAAGACGGCGCGAAACTGTTCCCGCTGCGCATGGGCCGTGTGCATGAACGGCCCGTAGGCCCGCACCCGGACTGGAGCTGCCAGCTGGCGTTCGATGCCGAATACATTGGCGTGGTGCTGCCGTGGCTGGCCCTGCATCGCAATGGGCTGGTGGTGTTCCTGCACCCCGAAACCGGCGACGAGCTGAAGGATCACACCGATCACGCGATCTGGATGGGTGCGATGCGCGAGCTGGACCTGTCGGTTTTTTAACCTCTCTTTATCAGATAAAACCCGCTTCTTCCCGCAGTAAAAGGCGAGGAAGTTGTAGGATTTATCTTGTCTTGTCTCAATATATGGGACTGTTATTTATATATTGAGATATTGCCTGCCATAGGTTTATATTCGCCCATCTGCTTTTTTCAGCACCCACTCATTTCAGGTGAAGCGATGCAGGCGCAATTGATCGCGCTCGATTGGGGGACCAGCTCCCTTCGTGCTTATAAACTCGGGCCCGCAGGCGTCGTGCTGGAACAGCGCTCGCTGGCGTCGGGCATCATGCATTTGCCCCGTGAGCCCCGGGACATCGGCGGTGTGCACTGCAGCGATGGCTTCGAGTTGGCGTTCGATGCGGCATGCGGCGACTGGCTCGAGGCCCAACCCCATCTTCCAGTGATCGCCTGCGGCATGGTCGGCAGCGCCCAGGGCTGGAGCGAGGCGGCATATCGCAATACGCCGGTCGACGTCGCCAGCCTGGGCCAGGCGTTGCACACGGTGCGCAGCTTGCGCGGCGTCGATGTGCATATCGTGCCCGGCGTGATCGAGCAGGTCGGTTTGCCCAATGTGATGCGCGGTGAAGAAACCCAGGTGCTGGGTGTGCTGCAAAGCCTGTCGGCCAGTGGTGAATTGTTGATCGGCCTGCCCGGCAGCCATTCCAAATGGGTCGAGGTGGTGAAAGGTTGCATCACCCACTTCGACACCTTCATGACCGGTGAACTGTTCGCGGTGTTGAGCAAGCACAGCCTGCTGGGACGTACGCAAAAGGTATCCGAACAGTTCCAGGCCGAGGCTTTTGACCGCGGCGTTCAAGTGGCGCTGTCGAACGATGGCCAGCGGGGCGTGCTGTCGACCTTGTTCAGTGCGCGCACCCTTGGGCTGACTGCCGAACTTACCCCTGAGCAGCAGCCCGATTACCTGTCCGGTCTGCTGATCGGCCATGAACTGGCCGGTTTGCCAGCCAGTGCACGGCTCGTCCCCATCATCCTGGTGGGCGCCGGCCCGCTTTGCGTGCGCTACCAACGCGCCCTCGCCCTCTGCGGTTTCGCCCACGTCAGCCTGGCGCAGGAAGCGACCGAGCGCGGCCTGTGGCAACTGGCAGTGGCCGCCGGGCTCACTCAACCTGCAACGGAGGCCTGACATGCTCAAGCAAGCACTGGCACAAAACGGTTTGATCGCAATCCTGCGCGGTGTGCGCCCGGACGAAGCCCAGGCGGTCGGCCAGGTGCTGTACGACGCCGGTTTTCGCGTGATCGAAGTCCCGCTCAACTCGCCCGATCCTTACACCAGCATCCGCACCCTGCGCGACAGCCTGCCCGCCGATTGCCTGATCGGCGCCGGTACGGTGTTGACGCCTGCGCAGGTCGAGCAAGTGAAAGCCGCTGGTGGCCAAGTGATCGTCATGCCCCACAGCGATGCCAAGGTCCTGCGCGCCGCTAAAGCCGCTGGCCTGTACCTGTCGCCGGGGGTGGCCACGCCCACCGAAGCGTTCGCCGCGCTGGACGAAGGCGCCCACGTGTTGAAGCTGTTCCCGGCCGAGCAAATGGGCCCTTCTGTGATCAAGGCGTGGCTGGCGGTATTGCCGGCAGGCACGTTGCTGCTGCCGGTGGGCGGCATTACCCCGGACAACATGCAGGTGTTTATCGACGCCGGCGCCAAGGGGTTCGGGCTGGGTTCCGGGTTGTTCAAACCGGGTATGACAGTGGATCAGGTAGCGAGCCGCGCCCAGGCTTATGTCGCCGCCTGGAAAGCCCTGAGCTGAGATCAAGTTCCGCGCCCCTGGCGCTGCATCTATAAGAGAGATAACAGATGAAAATCACCAAACTGACGACCTTTATCGTCCCGCCGCGCTGGTGCTTCCTCAAGGTCGAGACCGACCAGGGCGTGACCGGCTGGGGTGAGCCCGTAGTCGAAGGCCGCGCTCACACCGTGGCCGCGGCGGTCGAGGAACTGTCCGACTACCTGATCGGCAAGGACCCACGCAATATCGAAGATATCTGGACCGTGCTCTACCGCGGCGGCTTCTACCGTGGCGGTGCCGTGCACATGAGCGCCCTCGCCGGCATCGACCAGGCGCTGTGGGACATCAAGGGCAAGGCCCTGGGCGTCTCGGTCAGCGACCTGTTGGGTGGCCAGGTACGTGACAAGATTCGCGTGTACTCGTGGATCGGTGGCGACCGCCCGGCCGACACCGCCCGCGCCGCCAAAGAGGCCGTGGCCCGTGGCTTTACTGCGGTGAAAATGAACGGCACCGAAGAGTTGCAGTTCGTCGACAGCTTCGAAAAAGTCGACCTGGCCCTGGCCAACGTCGCGGCCGTGCGCGATGCGGTCGGCCCTAACGTCGGCATCGGCGTCGACTTCCATGGCCGTGTGCACAAGCCCATGGCCAAGGTGCTGATGAAAGAACTGGACCCGTACAAACTGATGTTTATCGAAGAGCCGGTGCTCAGCGAAAACTACGAAGCCCTCAAGGAACTGGCGCCCCTGACCAGCACCCCGATTGCCCTGGGCGAGCGCCTGTTCTCGCGCTGGGACTTCAAGCGCGTGCTCAGCGAAGGCTACGTCGACATCATCCAGCCGGACGCTTCCCACGCGGGCGGTATCACCGAAACCCGCAAGATCGCCAACATGGCCGAAGCCTACGACGTGGCCCTGGCCCTGCACTGCCCGCTGGGCCCGATTGCCTTGGCGGCGTGCCTGCAACTGGATGCGGTTTGCTACAACGCGTTTATCCAGGAGCAAAGCCTGGGCATTCACTACAACGAGAGCAACGACCTGCTCGACTACGTGCGCGACCCGGGCGTGTTCGACTATGACCAGGGCTTTGTGAAGATCCCCAACGGGCCGGGCCTGGGCATCGAGATCAATGAGGAATACGTGATCGAACGCGCAGCCATCGGCCATCGCTGGCGCAACCCGATCTGGCGCCACGCCGACGGCAGCTTTGCCGAGTGGTGATGTCTGCCTGAAAGAACACGGTCAAACATGTAGGAGAGGGCTTGCCCCCTCCCACATGTTGATCCGGTTTCTGCAGAAGTCCCTTCCTCAACAAATATAAGAAGAGGCACCTACCATGCAACCTGAATCCTTGAGCGGGCAGGCTTCTTTAGTCACGCCTACCCGAAAGCGCTACTTCATCATGGTGCTGCTGTTTATCACCGTGGTGATCAACTACCTCGACCGCAGCAACCTGTCGATTGCCGCCCCGGCGCTGACCAGTGAGCTGGGCATCGACCCGGTACATGTCGGGCTGATTTTCTCCGCGTTCGGCTGGACGTACGCCGCCATGCAGATCCCCGGCGGCTGGCTGGTGGACCGGGTGCCGCCGCGTATCCTCTACACCGCCGCCCTGTTGCTGTGGTCCATCGCCACCGTGATGCTCGGTTTTGCCGCCAGCTTCATTGCGCTGTTTGTACTGCGCATGGCGGTGGGTGCCCTGGAAGCACCGGCTTACCCCATCAACAGTCGCGTGGTCACCAGTTGGTTCCCCGAGCGCGAGCGCGCCACGGCCATTGGCTTCTACACCTCCGGGCAGTTTGTCGGGCTGGCGTTCCTGACGCCGGTCCTGGCCTGGTTGCAGCATCATTACGGCTGGCACATGGTGTTTGTCGTCACCGGCGGAGTGGGCATTCTGTGGGCGGCGATCTGGTATGCCGTGTATCGCGAGCCCCGAGACTTCAAAGGCGTCAACGCCGCTGAAATCGAATTGATCCGCGAAGGTGGCGGGCTGGTGGACTTGAGCGCACAAGCGGGCAAGAGCAAGGCGCCCTTCAGTTGGGTCGACCTGGGCATCGTCCTGAGCAAGCGCAAGTTGTGGGGTATCTACCTGGGGCAGTTCTGCCTGAACTCCACGTTGTGGTTCTTCCTGACCTGGTTCCCGACCTACCTGGTGAAATACCGCGGCATGGACTTCATCAAGTCCGGCATGCTCGCGTCACTGCCCTTCCTCGCGGCTTTCGTCGGCGTGCTGTGTTCGGGGTTGTTTTCCGACTGGCTGATCCGCCGTGGCGCCTCGGTGGGGTTTGCCCGCAAGTTGCCGATCATCAGCGGCCTGTTGATCTCGACGGCGATCATTGGCGCCAACTTCGTCGAATCGACACCGTTGGTCATCGCCTTCCTGGCCCTGGCGTTCTTCGGTAATGGCCTGGCCTCGATCACCTGGTCCCTGGTCTCGACCCTTGCCCCGGCACGTCTGCTGGGACTGACCGGCGGGGTGTTCAACTTCATCGGCAACCTGGCGGCGATTGCCACGCCGATCGTCATCGGTTTCCTGGCCAGCGGCGATTCGTTTGCCCCGGCGATCACTTACATCGCCGTGCTGGCGCTGTTGGGCGCACTCTCCTATGTGCTGCTGGTGGGCAAGGTCGAGCGGATCGAGCTGTAAGCCGTGGGCGGCCTGCGTGCCGCCCGTTGGCCGGGCTCAGGGCACCGACATTTCGTTACGGAACACATTCAACGGATCCCAGCGTTGCTTGGTTCGGCGCAGGCGGTTCTCGATGATCGTGTTGGGGAAGAAAATTCCATACCACAGAGGGTTCCTGGGGTTCGCGGGATTGCCACCGAGGTGGGTCATGTCCAGGTCGGGGTAGTTGATGTAGCAGCCCTCGAACTCCGGGTCATTGGGAACACCGTTGGTGAATGCAGCGTAATAGAGCCCGCGGATCCAGTCGGCATGGGCGCGGTCGATGGCGTCATCGTCGGCGTGCCAGTAACACTGCGGTTGCCATTTGAGGTACGAGGAGCGTTGCGCGGCTGACGTCTGGGCCAGGATCGGGCCGTCCATCTGGTTGATGCGTCCGCCGAACGACTGGATCTGGATCAGGCTCTGGGTCAGGTATTGCCCGGGGTCCGGCAAGGTCAGCGTCGTCCAGATCGCGTCCAGCACGCGCTGTGTAAACCCGCCTTTCTGATACGCCGATTTATACCGCCCGCGCTGATTGTCGCCGGAACCGTTGAGCGATTGGGTGGCGTACAACCAGTCCAAACGCCTGGCGGCCTCATGGGCACTCTGCAGGGAATCGATCCGGCGGCCCTTTTGCCCGCCACGTGGCTGATGCACGACGTGGAACGGCAGGAGCGACTCTGTCGCACTGACGCCCACCGCGGCCTGCATGCTGCTGACAAAGTCGTCGAAAGGCGCCAGGTCATCGAGCTTCCCGTCCTTGTCGACGTAATGAATGCCCAGGGTCACGTTGCCGGTATTGAGGTGGCGCATCTCCAGTTTGGTGGCCAGGCCCCAGGTTTTCGGGTCGGCCTGATGGTCCACGAACCAGTTTTGATAGGCATGCAGCAGACGTTCGAGGGCGGCGCGTGTGAGGTCTGACCAGTCCCATTCCAATGGCAGCCAGAGCACTTCCTCCGGGGCTGGCGGCAGCGTCTTGAAATAGTAACTGGTGATGATGCCGAACTGCCCGCCACCGGCGCCGCAACAGGCGGCGAACAGGTCCAGCTCATCGGTGTCGAGGCTGTTACGGGACACATGGACAGGTTCAAGGCCCGGGCCGGGTCCATTGGCGACCAGCAGGTCGACGCCGTCCAGCCAGTCGCAGACCAGCCCGTATTTACGCGACAACAACCCATAGCCGCCGCCGCAGATATGCCCGCCCAGTCCCACCGAATAGCAGGATCCGCTGGGCAGCGCCTTACCTGCCAATTTGTACAGCGCGACGCTGGTGTCCCAGTTCTGGCAGCCGGGCTCCAGGCGGAATGCGTAGCGATGGTGCGAGTCGGGCACCAGCACGGAGCCGATTTGCCCGTTGGGGTCATAGGCCAATTGGTTCATCTGGCCGATGTCCAGGATCGACAACACCTCGCCTGGCGCATCCGGCATCTTGTTAGAGACCAATCCTTCATAGCAATGCCCGCCGCTGCGCACGGTGATGCGGCCGTTGGGCACAGCCAGGGCCTGGGCGGCTGCGTCGAGGATGTCTTGGGGGTTGTGGCAGAGGTAGATCTGGCTGGCGCCGTTGGGTGAAGACTCGCCCTGGACGTTGCCCAATGGCCAGCGCAGGTTGAAACCCTTTTGCAACGTGGAATGACGACGGTCCGAGGGGGTGATGAGATCAAATGCCATGATGGACTCCTGGGAGACGATAATGACTTCTGATGCAGCTAACTTAACGACCGGCAACGCAAGAAGGCGTGACTTGCAGAGGTGGTTAGACGGCAATAGGCACGAAGTGCGTTGAGGGGGCGTGTGTCCCCCCTCAAGCCTAGCCTATATGGAAAAAGCCCGGATCAGTTCAGCACGCCGTCCAGAATTTCATAGACGATACCGGTACCCACCGCGATCAACACCACATCCGGCCCCGAACGGCGCCACTCATAACCCGGGTACACCGGCAGGCGCGCCAGCGCACGGTTGTCCAGGCGCTCGCCGTAGTAGCCGCGAGGCAGGGGTTGGCCGCGCACCAGGCGCACATTCGGCGGCGGCGGTGCGCCACGGGAGAACTGGCCGTGGTTGTCGTGAATGATCTGGCGTACCGGGCCGAAGTCCTGGGGCGGGCCGCCGCGACGGTTGTCCTGCGGGCCGCGATGGTCGTCGCCACGTTGCTCGTGCTGGCCCTGCGGGCCGCCACGGTCGTCACCCCGCTGGTCAGGCGGCGCGGCTTGCACCAGGGCGCTGGCGCCAAGCACCAGCACACCAAGGCCTGCAATCACGGATTTGGGCATTTTCATCGGGTATTCCTCAGGGCACACATACAAAAAAGGGATCTCGAACGCGGTTCGAAATCCCTTGGTCTTGCTGTTTAGGCCGTCATTGCGCGCGTTGATTCCTCTGTATCAGGAACTTTACCTCTCGCTACATGGTGCTTACTTACGGGCGTTGCGCACACCTTCCGACAGCGCCGCGCACAGGCTCAATACGCCATCGATTGCTTGTTGATCATTGCTGGCATTGGCGATGTGATCGATCAGGGCCGAGCCCACCACCACGCCATCGGCCAGGCGCGCGATGGCGGCCGCCTGTTCCGGTGTGCGGATACCAAAACCGATGCTGATCGGCAGGTCGGTATGCCGACGCAGGCGGGTCACGGCTTCCTCGACGTGTTCCAGGGTCGCGGCGCCAGCGCCGGTCACACCGGCCACGGATACGTAGTACACGAACCCGGAACTGCCGTTGAGCACGGTCGGCAGGCGCACGTCATCGGTGGTCGGCGTGGTCAGGCGGATAAAGTCGATACCTGCGGCCTGGGCCGGGTCGCACAGCTCGCCGTTATGTTCTGGCGGCATGTCGACCACGATCAGGCCGTCGACGCCGGCCTCTTTGGCGTCAGCGATGAACTTAGGCACACCGTATTTGTGGATCGGGTTGAAGTAGCCCATCAACACCAGCGGGGTGTCGTTGTTGTCCTTGCGGAACTCACGCACCATCTGCAGGGTTTTCAGCAGGTTCTGCTTGGCTTCCAGTGCGCGGATGTTGGCCAGTTGGATGGCCGGGCCGTCGGCCATCGGGTCGGTGAAGGGCATGCCCAACTCGATCACATCGGCGCCCGCAGCGGGCAAGCCCTTGAGGATCGCCAGCGAGGTGTCATAACCCGGGTCGCCGGCCGTGACGAAGGTCACCAGGGCGGCGCGGTTTTGTTCCTTGAGTTGCGCAAAGCGGGTTTGCAGGCGGCTCATTTAGTGTTTCTCCTGCTGAGACTGTTCCATGTGGTGCATCACGGTCTGCATGTCTTTGTCGCCACGGCCGGACAGGTTGACCACCATCAGGTGATCCTTCGGCAGGGTCGGCGCGCGCTTGAACACTTCGGCCAGGGCGTGGGCGCTTTCCAGGGCAGGAATGATCCCTTCCAGGCGGCAGCATTTGTGGAACGCGTCCAAGGCTTCATCGTCGGTCACCGAGGTGTACTGGACGCGGCCGATATCGTGCAACCAGGCGTGTTCCGGGCCGATGCCTGGGTAGTCGAGGCCGGCGGAAATCGAGTGGGCGTCGATGATCTGGCCGTCGTCGTCCTGCAGCAGGAAGGTACGGTTGCCGTGCAGCACACCCGGTACGCCACCGTTGAGGCTGGCGGCGTGCTTGCCGGTCTCGATGCCGTGGCCGGCGGCTTCAACGCCGATGATCTCGACGCTGGTGTCGTCCAGGAATGGGTGGAACAGGCCCATGGCGTTGGAGCCACCGCCGATGCATGCCACCAGGCTGTCCGGCAGGCGGCCTTCCTGGGCTTGCAGCTGGGTGCGGGTTTCCTTGCCGATCACGGCCTGGAAGTCGCGCACCATCGCCGGGTACGGGTGCGGACCGGCCACGGTGCCGATCAGGTAGAAGGTGTCGTCGACGTTGGTCACCCAGTCGCGCAGGGCTTCGTTCATGGCGTCCTTGAGGGTGCCGGTGCCGGCGACCACCGGGATCACTTCAGCGCCCAAAAGCTTCATGCGGAACACGTTGGCCTGTTGGCGCTCGATGTCGGTGGTGCCCATGTAGATCACGCACTGCAGGCCGAAACGCGCGGCCACGGTGGCCGTGGCTACGCCGTGCATACCGGCGCCGGTCTCGGCGATGATGCGTTTCTTGCCCATGCGCCGCGCCAGCAGGATCTGGCCGATGCAGTTGTTGATCTTGTGCGCGCCGGTGTGGTTCAGCTCTTCGCGCTTGAGGTAGATCTTGGCGCCGCCGCAGAACTCGGTCAGGCGCTCGGCGAAATACAGCGGGCTGGGGCGGCCGACGTAGTCGCGCTGGAAGTAGGCCAATTCTTCGTTGAACGCCGGATCGATCTTGGCCGCTTCGTATTCGCGGGCCAGGTCGAGGATCAACGGCATCAGGGTTTCGGCGACGTAGCGGCCGCCAAACGCGCCAAACAGGCCGTTGGCGTCAGGGCCGTTGCGCAGATCGGTCTGGGACTGAGTCATGGGACGCTCCAGGTAGGAATTCTGTATGGGAAGCAATGACGGCCACTCTACCCCTCACATCCGGCGCTGAAAACCGATAAGATCGCTGCAACCTGTCAGGAAAACTCACAGATGAGCCGAGACCTCCCGCCCCTCAATGCCCTGCGCGCATTTGAAGCCACTGCCCGCTTCAACAGCGTCAGCCAGGCTGCTGAGCAATTGCACGTGACCCACGGTGCGGTCAGCCGCCAGTTGAAAGTGCTGGAGGAGCATTTGGGTGTCAGCCTGTTCATCAAGGACGGGCGCGGCCTTAAACTCACAGATGCAGGTGTGCGCTTGCGAGATGCCAGCGCCGAGGCGTTCGAGCGCTTGCGGGACGTGTGCGCCGAACTCACCCAGGCCAGCGCCGACGCACCTTTCGTGCTCGGCTGCTCAGGCAGTCTGCTGGCGCGTTGGTTGATCCCGCGCCTGGGGCGCTTGAATGCCGACCTGCCGGACCTGCGCCTGCACCTGTCGGCGGGCGACGGCGACCTCGACCCTCGACGCCCCGGTCTCGATGCCCTGCTGGTCTTCGCCGAACCGCCGTGGCCGGCGGATATGCAGGTGTATGAGCTGGCGAGCGAGCGTATCGGCCCGGTGATGAGCCCGCGTTTTGCCGGTTACGAGCGCCTACGCCAGGCGCCGCCGCATGCCTTGTGTGGCGAAGCTTTATTGCACACCACGTCCCGTCCGCAAGCCTGGCCCAGTTGGGCGCAACGGCACGGCATCGAGCCCGGCGCGTTGAAACACGGCCAGGGTTTTGAGCATTTGTATTATTTGCTGGAGGCGGCGGTGGCAGGGTTGGGTGTGGCGATTGCGCCAGAACCGCTGGTAGCAGAGGACCTGCGTGCGGGTCGCCTGGTGGCGCCGTGGGGTTTCAGTGAAACCCCGGCGCACCTGGCGTTGTGGCTACCCAAGCGCGCCGCAGACGGGCGCGCGGGTCGGTTGGCGCACTGGCTCAAGGCTGAGCTGGCGCGCCCGCCGGTGTAGCCGGTCAATCAGTCACCACGCTTGCACAGCAGGTAAGCTGCCAGCAGGCCCAGTGCGCCAACGGCGACGCCGGCGGTGGTCCATGGGTGCTCTTGTGCATAATCCCGGGTAGCAACACCGGTTTCGCGGATTTTGACTTTGCTTTCTTCGTAGGCATCGCTGATCAGGTGACGGGAATGCTTGAGGGCATTCTCGGCATTGCTTTTCAGGGCCTTCAGGGTTTTGCGCGACTCATCCGACGCATCGTCCTTGAGGCTCTCAAGGGACTTGAGCAGGCTCGAAATCTCGGCTTCCATGCTTTCCAGCGACGCTTTGCGTAAAGAAGTGTTGGCCATGTGAATTCTCCTGAAGTGATTGAGTGGCGTGTGTAGATACCGACTCCAGCGGTTTCAGAAAGTGCAGTAAATCTGAACTTTCGGGTAGGAACCGTCGCCAGAAGCAGTATGAACAATGACTGCTAGGCTTTATTGACGACCCTCAGGAGAAACACCATGTCTGATCATCACACCTACAAGAAAGTCGAATTGGTAGGTTCGTCCACCACCAGCATCGAAGACGCAATCAACAATGCCCTGGCCGAAGCCAACAAGAGCATCAAGCACTTGGAGTGGTTTGAGGTGACGGAGACCCGTGGTCATATCAAGGACGGCAAGGTCGCCCACTACCAGGTCACGCTCAAGGTGGGGTTTCGAATTGCCAGTAGTTGATCGCACCGGTTGAACTTGCCGGCTGGCCGATTGCCATAACCTGCGCTACAAACAATGGGTGCCGATGCCTGCAGCGTCGGCACGCTCGTTTCAATCAGCGCAAGGAAAGTGACGGATGAAGAAGTTCCTGTTAGCGGTAGGTTTGTTGAGCATTGCGGGCACGGCCCTGGCGGCGGGCAAGCCTTGTGAAGAGCTGAAAAGTGAAATTGCAGCGAAAATCGACGCCAAGGGCGCTTCGGGTTATTCGCTGGAAGTCGTGGATAAAGGCGCCTCGACCGACGCTAAAGTGGTTGGCACCTGTGAAGGTGGTACCAAGGAAATCGTCTACAAGCGCGGTTAATTCCGTGTGGCGGGCTTGAAGCCGACGCACCTGTGGCGAGGGGGCAAGCTCCCTCGCCACAGGTGCGTCGGTTTTTTTTCGCCTGGGGGTTTAGCCCTTCATCAACTGCGCCAGCAGCTCGTAGGAATGAATCCGATCGGCGTGCTCGTACAGGTCGCAGGTGAAGATCAATTCGTCGGCGCCGGTCTGTTCGATCAGCACTTCCAGCTTGGCGCGGATCTTAGCCGGGCTGCCCACCATTGCCAGTCCGAGGAAACTGCCGACGGCGTCTTTTTCATGGGGCAGCCACAGGCCGTCCATGGTTTTCACGGGAGGGCGCTGGACCAGGCTTTGCCCACGCATCAAGGCAAGGATGCGCTGGTATACCGAGGTGGCCAGGTAGTCGGCCTGCTCATCGGTGTCGGCGGCAACCAAGGGAATGCCAAGCATCACGTAAGGCTTGTCCAGCACGGCCGAGGGCTTGAAGTGGTTGCGGTACACGCGAATCGCCTCGTGCATCAAACGCGGTGCGAAATGGGAGGCGAAGGCGTAGGGCAAACCGCGTTCGCCCGCCAGTTGCGCGCTGAACAGGCTGGAACCCAGCAACCATACCGGTACGTTGGTGCCGGTGCCGGGCACCGCAATCACCCGTTGGTCCGGCGTGCGTGGGCCGAGGTAGGCCATCAGTTCGGCCACATCTTCCGGGAAGTCATCCGCGCTGCCGGAGCGTTCACGGCGCAGGGCGCGGGCGGTCATCTGGTCGGAGCCGGGTGCGCGGCCCAGGCCCAGGTCGATACGCCCGGGGTAGAGGCTTTCCAGGGTGCCGAACTGCTCGGCGATCACCAGCGGTGCATGGTTGGGTAGCATCACGCCGCCGGAGCCGACGCGAATCGTCGAGGTACCGCCGGCCAGGTAGCCCAGCAATACCGAGGTGGCCGAGCTGGCGATGCCATCCATATTGTGGTGTTCCGCCACCCAGAAACGGTTGTAGCCGAACTTTTCCACATGCTGGGCCAAATCCAGGGAATTGCGCAGCGACTGCGCCGGGCTGCCGTTGGCGCGCACCGGCACCAGGTCGAGGGTCGAGAACTTTACGTCGGACAGCGATTTCATAAGCCTGCTTCTCCAATGGGGGCGCAGGCTTCTTAGACGAACCAGAACCTGCCGCTTCAATGTGCATGTCCTATGCAATGAGGGCATATACCCGAGATTCAATAGGGAAGGTTAAATTTCCTACTTAATCGCTAGGTTTCTCTTACAACTGAACTTTGCCGGCGCGTCTATCCTCAGAACCTTACCGACGCAAAACCACCGTTCGAGGAGAAAGCTATGAGTATCGTTAAAAAGGCATCCGCGCATTGGGAAGGTGATCTGAAGACTGGCCTGGGCTCCATTTCCACCGAAACCGGCGTGCTGCGCGAAGCGCCCTACGGCTTCAAGGCCCGTTTCGAAGGCGGCAAGGGTACCAACCCCGAAGAACTGATTGGCGCGGCCCACGCCGGTTGTTTCTCCATGGCTTTTTCCATGATTCTCGGCGACGCCGGGCTCAAGGCTGACAGCATCGACACCCAGGCCGAAGTGACCCTGGACCAGGTCGATGGCGGCTTCGCGATCACCGCCGTGCACTTGGTGCTCAAGGCCAAGATCCCGGGTGCCAGCCAGGCGCAGTTCGATGAATTGAGCAAGAAGGCCAAGGAAGGGTGCCCGGTGTCCAAGGTGCTGAATGCGAAGATCAGCCTGGATGCCACGCTGGTCAGCTGACATTGCCGGTCCACTGTGGGAGGGGGCCAGCCCCCTCCCACATTTTGTTCTGCGTTAAATCAGAACTCGTGTTTCCCGAATGTGGTCCTATAGCCTATGCAGCCTTAGGCGCACACCCGTGCGCATGCATTCAGGGAGCTTCACACATGAAACGTTTTGCTTTGGCGATCATTTGCGGTGTGTTGGCCACATCGGCTGTGGCCGCACCAAAAGACTGCGAAGAGCTCAGGAAAGAGATTGAGGTCAAGATCCAGGCGAACGCGGTTCCGTCCTACACCTTGGAAATTGTCAGCAAGGAAGAGGCTGACAAGCACGACGTCGCCATGGTCGTCGGCAGCTGTGAGAACGGTACCAAAGCCATCATCTATCAGAAGAACAACGATTGATCAGAGACAGTTGACGCTGCGCTCTTCCGCCAGCAATTGGCGAGCGGCGTTATACAGCCGGATATTCGGCGTGAAGGCCAATGAGCGTCCTTCCAGGCGATAGCGTTGGCCTGCCTCGAAATGGTCGTACTGCAAGGTGATGAAACAGGTGCGGTCGGCCGTTTGCCCAAAGCCATTGAGGCTGCCACCGGTCGGCACCTCGAAATCGAAGCGCACCATCAACTCGTGACTGCCCGGTGGCACCTGGAAGTAGCGTCCGTCCGGCAGGTTCTTACCATCCAGGCGTTGCGCCATCACCAGCTTGGCTCCCGGCGTCGGCGTAGCGAAATCGACCCAGGCCTGATGCGGGTCGACCGGCGGCAGGGGGGGCGAAGCGCAGGCGCTGAGCAACAGGGCGACGACGGGAAGCAGGAGCTGGCGCATGGCAGGTACTCAACGCAAGGAGAGGTTTGAGTATAAACACGCCACGCCGTGGAAAAATCCCCTTCAGGCGCGATAGTCTGGCGAACACATCACCCAGGAGTGGTCGGGGCATGGTCAGGCGTTTTCTTCCAGGGTTGATAGTCGTGCTGCTCAGTGGCTGTTCCAGCGTCAGTTACTACAGCCAATTGGCAGGTGGTCAGTGGCAGCTGTTGCGAGCCCGGGAACCGGTTGCCGAGGTCATCGCCGATCCGTCGCGGCCGCAGGGGCTGCGTGATCACCTTGCACAAGCACAGAAAGCCCGGACCTTCGCCAGCGAACACCTGCATCTGCCGGACAACCAAAGTTACCGGTTGTATGCGGATATTGGTCGACCCTATGTGGTCTGGAATGTCTTCGCCACGCAGGAATTTTCCCTGGCGCCTCAAACCCATTGCTTCCCCATTGCCGGTTGCGTGGCCTATCGCGGCTATTACCGCCAGGGCGCGGCGCGAGGTGAGGCGGCGTTGTTGCGCCAGCAAGGCATGGACGTATCGATAGGTGGCGTCGAAGCCTATTCCACCCTGGGTTGGTTCAACGACCCGATCATGAATTCGATGATGAACTGGGGCGACGAACGCCTGGCCACGCTGATCTTCCATGAGCTGGCGCACCAGCGGTTCTACGTGAAGGATGACACCGAATTCAACGAGTCGTTTGCCAGCTTCGTCGAGCAGGAAGGCACCCGCCAGTGGCGCGCGGCCCAGGGCCTGGCCCCGCTTGGCAGCTCGACGCGGCAGCAGCGGGACCAATTTACCCAGCTGATTCTCGATACACGTAGGCGCCTGGAAAAACTCTACGTGCAACCGCTGTCCGTCGAGGCGATGCGCCAGGCCAAGGCGGCCGAATTCGAGGCGTTGCGCCGTGAGTACCGGCAGATGCGCGATAGCCAATGGGGTGGGGACAAGCGTTATGACGCCTGGATGAACCTGCCGATGAACAATGCGCGGTTGTTGCCGTTCGGGCTGTATGACCGGTGGGTGCCGGCGTTTGCGGCGTTGTTCAGGCAGGAAGGCGGGGATTGGCGCAAGTTTTACGCCGCAGTGGAGAAGATGGGCGAGTTGCCGGTGGCGCAGCGCAAGGCTGCGTTGAGGCGGTTGGAAGGTACTGATCGGTAGAGCCTCATCGGGGGCAAGCCGCTCCCAATGTGGGAGGAGGCTTGCCCCCGATGGCGGCCTCAGGGTCGTTGCAAAAACGCCTGATGCATCTGCGCCAATGTCTCAAAGTGCCAGGTCGGCGCCTCGGCGTTCAACTCTTCGAAACTACCAAACCCATAACCGACGGCCGCCGAATCCACGCCATTGCTGCGCGCCCCGATCAGGTCGTGCTTACGATCACCGATCATCAAGGTGGTCGCCGGGTCCAGGCCTTCTTCGCTGATCAAATGCGCAATCAACTCGACCTTGTTGGTGCGTGTCCCGTCCAGTTCACTGCCGTAGATCACCTTGAAGTGCCTGGCAAAATCGAAATGCCGCGCGATCTCGCGGGCAAACACCCAGGGCTTGGACGTGGCGACGTACAACTGGCGGCCCTGTTTGCCCAGGTCTTCGAGCAGCGGCATCACGCCGTCAAATACGCGGTTTTCATACAGCCCGGTGACCTTGAAGCGCTCGCGGTAGAAATTCACCGCCTCCCAGGCCTTGGCCTCATCGAAGTCGTAGAACTGCATGAAGGCTTGCAGCAACGGCGGGCCGATGAAGTGTTCGAGTTGGGTCAGGTCGGGTTCGTCGATGCCCAGTTTGCCAAGGGCGTACTGGATCGAGCGGGTGATGCCCTCGCGTGGATCGGTGAGGGTGCCATCCAGGTCGAACAGGACGGTTTGGTAAGGCAGGGTCATTGGTCGAATCCTTCAGCCAGGTGCAGGTCTTTGAGCTTCACGTAGTTGGCGGCGCTGTAGGTGAAAAAGGCGCGTTCCTTGTCAGTCAGCGGGCGGATTTGTTTAACCGGGCTGCCCACATACAAAAAACCACTGTCGAGTTTCTTGCCCGGTGGCACCAGGCTGCCGGCGCCGATGATGACGTCGTCTTCCACCACGGCGCCGTCCATCACGATGCTGCCCATGCCGATCAAAATCCGGTTGCCCACCGTGCAGCCATGCAGCATGACCTTGTGGGCGATGGTCACGTCATCGCCGATCAGCAGCGGGAAACCGTCAGGATTGAACGGTCCGGCATGGGTAATGTGCAGCACGCAGCCGTCCTGCACGCTGGTGCGCGCGCCGATACGGATGCGGTGCATGTCGCCGCGAATCACGGTCAGCGGCCAGACCGAGCTGTCGGTGCCGATTTCGACATCGCCGATCACCACCGCCGAAATATCGACAAAAGCCCCGGCGCCCAGGGTTGGCGTGTGATTCTGATAGGTGCGAAGGGTCACGATAGCCTCTCTCTTATGTGCTGATAGCTGCGGTGGGCGTTGATTGTAATTAAGATGGCCCCATCTTTGTTCTTACATGTTTCTTCAGCCAAGGTGCCAACCGTGAGCGCGAACAACCCTCTTCTGCAGTCCTACGACCTGCCGCCGTTCTCGGCGATCCGTGCCGAGCACGTGCAACCGGCCATCGAACAGATCCTCGCCGACAACCGTGTTGCCATCGAAGGCATCCTGCAAAGCCAGGGTAAAAATCCGACGTGGGCCGGCCTGGTGCTGGCCATGGACGAATTGAATGATCGCCTGGGCGCCGCCTGGAGCCCGGTCAGCCACCTCAACGCCGTGTGCAACAGCGCCGAGCTGCGCGAAGCCTACGAGGCGTGCCTGCCGGCGTTGAGTGCCTACTCCACCGAGATGGGCCAGAACCGCGCGCTGTTCCAAGCCTTCGAAGCCCTGGCCAACAGCCCGGAAGCCGCCGGTTTCGACGTGGCGCAAAAAACTATTCTTGAACACTCCCTGCGCGACTTCCGCCTCTCGGGTATCGACTTGCCGCCTGAGCAGCAAAAACGTTACGCCGAAGTGCAGAGCAAGCTTTCCGAGCTGGGCAGCAAATTCTCCAACCAGCTGCTGGACGCCACCCAGGCGTGGACCAAGCACGTCACCGAGGAAGCCACCCTCGCCGGCCTGACCGATTCGGCCAAGGCGCAGATGGCTGCTGCCGCGCAGGCCAAAGGCCTCGACGGTTGGCTGATCACCCTGGAGTTTCCAAGCTACTACGCGGTCATGACCTACGCCCAGGACCGCGCCCTGCGCGAAGAAATCTACGCGGCCTACTGCACCCGTGCGTCAGACCAGGGCCCGAATGCCGGTCAGAACGATAACGGCCCGGTGATGGAACAGATCCTCGACCTGCGTCAGGAACTGGCCAAGCTTTTGGGTTACGCCTCGTTCTCCGAGCTGAGCCTGGCCACCAAGATGGCCGAGTCCAGCGACCAGGTGCTGAGCTTCCTGCGGGACCTGGCCAAGCGCAGCAAGCCGTTCGCTGCCCAGGACCTGCAACAGCTCAAGGCCTACGCCGCCGAACAAGGCTGCGCCGACCTGCAAAGCTGGGACAGCGGTTTCTACGGCGAAAAGCTGCGTGAGCAGCGCTACAGCGTGTCCCAGGAAGCCCTGCGCGCCTACTTCCCGATCGACAAGGTGCTGGGCGGCCTGTTCGCCATTGTGCAGCGTTTGTACGGCATCGAGATTGCCGAGCAAAAAGGCTTCGACACCTGGCACCCGGATGTTCGCCTGTTTGAAATCAAGGAAAACGGCCAGCACGTCGGGCGCTTCTTCTTCGACCTGTACGCCCGCGCCAACAAGCGTGGCGGTGCCTGGATGGACGGCGCGCGCGACCGTCGTCGTACCATCGACGGTGTGCTGCAAAGCCCGGTGGCGAACCTGGTGTGCAACTTCACCCCGGCCGACAGCGGCAAACCTGCCCTGCTGACCCACGATGAAGTGACCACCCTGTTCCACGAATTCGGCCATGGCCTGCATCACCTGCTGACCCGCGTCGAGCATGCCGGCGTGTCCGGTATCAATGGCGTGGCGTGGGATGCGGTGGAATTGCCAAGCCAGTTCATGGAGAACTGGTGCTGGGAGCCGGAAGGCCTGGCGCTGATCTCCGGCCACTATGAAAGCGGCGAGCCACTGCCCCAGGACCTGCTGGAAAAAATGCTCGCGGCGAAGAACTTCCAGTCCGGCCTGATGATGGTGCGCCAGTTGGAGTTCTCGCTGTTCGACTTCGAGTTGCATGCCACCCATGGCGATGGCCGCAGCGTGGCGCAGGTGCTCGAAGGTGTGCGCGATGAGGTGTCGGTGATGCGTCCGCCAGCCTACAACCGCTTCCCCAACAGCTTTGCGCACATCTTCGCCGGCGGTTATGCCGCGGGCTACTACAGCTACAAATGGGCCGAAGTGCTGTCGGCGGATGCCTTCTCCAAATTCGAAGAAGACGGCGTGCTCAATGCCGAGACCGGCCGTGCCTTCCGCGAGGCGATCCTCGCGCGCGGCGGTTCCCAGGCGCCGATGGTGCTGTTCGTCGACTTCCGCGGACGTGCCCCGTCGATTGACGCACTCTTGCGCCACAGCGGCCTGAGTGAGGACGCAGCAGCATGAGTGAAGGGCCTGTGATTACCAAAAAGCAATTTATCGCCGGGGCGGTCTGCCCGGCGTGCAGCGAACCGGACAAGTTGAAGATGTGGACCGAGGACAGCGTGCCGCATCGCGAGTGCGTGGCCTGCGGGTATACCGATACGCTGAATGATCAAGGTCTGTCGGTGCCCAAGGAATTGGGCACGCGGGTCAATACATCGGCGTTGAAAGCGCCGGACCCGAAGGTGCAGGCGGTGCAGTTTTTCCCTAACCCGAAGCTGAAGAAAGACTGACTCGTCTACCCCCTGGGAGTGCGTCTCAGGGGGTAACCAGCAGTGCGGTTTTTTCCTCGGCGGGGTCGTGATCCTTGCTCGCCGGGTTCAGCCAGCTGTTCATTGAGCACAAGGCAAACGCGCTGGTGCTGCAGTCGCCATTCGCCAAGGCTGTGCGCAACTTGTCGATATCGGCCCTCATCATGTAGCGAACGCCGTCCTTGAAGCCGTTACTGGTGCCGAAACCGCCCAGGGTCATCTCGTTCAGCGCATCCTCCTTGCTCCATCCCTGGATCACCACGCGATACATCGCCGCCATCAGGCCGGTGCGGTCAGAGCCGTGCTTGCAGTGCATCAGCACCGGGCCGTCAGCTTCCGCTTCCTTGATCGCCCTGAGTGCCGCCAGCACGTCAGAGTCATCCACATGGTTGGTGCGATAACTCAACTGAACCTGACGGATGCCTGGCGCCTTCAGCCAGTTGCTATCGGACTCGGGCAGGAAGTTGATCACGGTGCCGATCTTGAGCTGTTCCAGCAACGGCGCTGCCTTGCTATCCGGCAATGCGCTGCGATAGAGCGTGGGCGTCATTTGATGCAGGTTGTAGCGGTCGCCCACTGGCTGGGCCCATTCTGGAGAACGAAGGGACGTAGCGTCATCGGCCCGCGCAAAAGCTGTGGTGAACAGTGCCATGAACGCCAGGCCCAGGGCCGGCAACCAATGATGCTTGTACATGGGCGACGTCACCGTACAGGGAGTGGTTGATGGCGCCCAGAGTCGGTCACGGCGGATCAAGGAGGTGTGAGGTGTGCGTCAAAGAATCGTGAATCCTCAATCTTTAGTCGCTGAAGCGATTCTCTCGATGCTTAGGCTGCTATCATTTGTAACTATTGTTTGCGCGCTGCGCTCTATCTCCCTGGATCACCTGGATCCAGTTCGCCGCCCGACAACGCCAAGCCACTCCCTAGAAGCGGCTGATAACCCCGTGACCACATGATGAGGTGCCACCATGTCTGATCAAGATCAAGACAACCCCCGGCGTGACTTTCTACGCAAATCCTTGACCTTGATCCCGGTGGTCACGGTTGCCAGCACCGGCCTTGGCGGTTCGATGCTGATGGCGACGCCTGCGCCGGTCGAGGCTGCGCCAGCCAAGCCTGTGGTCAGCGAAAAAGCCTACGAGCCAAGCTATTTCACTGCGGAGGAATGGGCGTTTATCAACGCTGCCGTCGAGCGTCTGATCCCGGCCGATGCCCAAGGCCCCGGCGCCCTGGAAGCTGGCGCGCCGGAGTACATCGACCGGCAGATGAACACGCCTTACGCCAGCGGTGCCCTGTGGTTCATGCAAGGCCCGTTTAATGCCGATGCGCCGCCGGAGATGGGTTGGCAGAGCAAATTGGTGCCCAAGGACATCTATCGCCTGGGTATTGCCGCGACGGATGCCTGGTCGAAGGCGTTCAACGGCAAAGTTTTTGCTGCGCAAGACAGCGCTACCCGAGACGATATGTTGCGGCGCCTGGAGGCGGGCGGCAGTGAGGTTACGGCACATTTTGACGCGGTGCCGCCGAAGATGTTCTTCAACCTGCTGCTGCAAAACACCAAGGAAGGCTTCTTCTGCGACCCGATCCATGGTGGCAACAAAGGCATGGTTGGCTGGACCATGATTGGCTTCCCCGGCGCCCGCGCCGATTTCATGGACTGGGTGGAACGCAACGAGCAGTACCCCTTCCCGGCAGTATCCATCCGCGGCGAGAGGGCATAAACGTGGCGACCATCATGAAGAAAGTGGATGCGGTGATTGTCGGCTTCGGCTGGACCGGCGCGATCATGGCCAAGGAGCTGACGGAAGCCGGACTGAACGTGGTAGCGCTGGAGCGCGGCCCGATGCAGGACACTTACCCGGACGGCAACTATCCCCAGGTCATCGACGAACTGACCTACAGCGTGCGTAAAAAACTCTTCCAGGACATCTCCAAGGAGACGGTGACGATTCGCCATAGCGTGAATGACGTTGCCTTGCCTAACCGTCAGCTCGGCGCGTTTTTGCCGGGTAACGGCGTGGGCGGTGCGGGCTTGCACTGGTCGGGCGTGCATTTCCGTGTCGATCCGATTGAACTGCGCATGCGCAGCCATTACGAAGAGCGCTACGGCAAGCATTTCATTCCCAAGGACATGACCATCCAGGACTTCGGCGTGAGCTACGAAGAGCTGGAGCCGTTTTTCGACTATGCGGAAAAAGTCTTCGGCACCTCAGGCCAGGCCTGGACCGTGAAAGGCCAGGTGGTGGGCGAAGGTCGTGGCGGCAACCCCTATGCGCCGGACCGTTCCAACCCGTTTCCGTTGGAAGCGCAAAAGAACACAGTCTCCGCACAGCTGTTTCAGAAAGCCGCCGCCAGCGTCGGGTACAAGCCCTACAACCTGCCCTCAGCCAATACCTCGGGGCCTTACACCAACCCCTACGGCGCGCAGATGGGCCCGTGCAACTTCTGCGGTTTTTGCAGCGGCTACGTGTGCTACATGTACTCCAAGGCCTCGCCGAACGTGAACATCCTGCCGGCGCTGCGCCAAGTGCCGAATTTCGAGCTGCGGCCCAACTCCCACGTGCTCAAGGTCAATCTGGACAGCACCAAGAGCAAGGCCACCGGCGTGACCTACATCGACGCCCAGGGTCGAGAGTGCGAACAACCGGCAGACCTGGTGATCCTCGGCGCATTCCAGTTCCACAACGTGCGGCTGATGCTGCTGTCGGGCATCGGCAAGCCTTACGACCCGATAACCAATGAGGGTGTGGTGGGCAGGAACTTTGCCTACCAGAACATGGCCACCATCAAGGCGTTCTTCGACAAGGACACCCATACCAACAACTTTATCGGTGCCGGCGGCAATGGCGTGGCCATCGATGACTTCAACGCCGACAACTTCGATCACGGGCCCCATGGCTTTGTGGGCGGTTCGCCGATGTGGGTCAACCAGGCCGGCAGCCGGCCGATTGCCGGTACGTCCAACCCGCCCGGCACTCCGGCCTGGGGCAGTGCCTGGAAGCGCGCCACCGCCGATTACTACACCCACCAGGTGTCGATGGATGCACACGGTGCCCATCAATCCTACCGGGGTAACTACCTGGATCTGGACCCTGTCTACCGTGATGCCTACGGCCTGCCGTTGCTGCGCATGACGTTCGACTGGCAGGAAAACGACATCAAGATGAACCGCTTCATGGTCGAGAAAATGGGCAAGGTCGCCGAAGCGATGAACCCCAAGGCGATAGCCGTGCTGGGCAAAAAAGTCGGTGAGCACTTCAACACCGCGTCCTACCAGACCACCCACCTCAACGGTGGCGCGATCATGGGGACCGACCCGAAGACCAGTGCGCTGAACCGCTACTTGCAGTGCTGGGATGTGCACAACGTGTTTGTCCCCGGCGCATCCGCTTTCCCACAGGGCTTGGGCTACAACCCTACCGGCCTGGTGGCGGCATTGACCTACTGGTCGGCCCGGGCGATCCGCGAGCAGTACCTGAAAAACCCCGGCCCGCTGGTTCAGGCATAAGGAGCGATGACCATGAAAGCATTTGTTATCGCGACGTTTGCCCTGCTCAGCAGCTGCTCGATCAGTGCCGCCGAAACCGACCTGATCAAGCAGGGCGAATACCTGGCCCGCGCCGGTGACTGCGTGGCCTGCCACACCGCCAAGGGCGGCAAACCGTTCGCTGGTGGCCTGCCGATGGAAACCCCCATCGGTGTGATCTATTCCACCAACATCACCCCGGACAAGACCGGCCTGGGCGACTACAGCTTCGAGGACTTCGACAAGGCCGTGCGTCACGGTGTCGCCAAGAGTGGTAGTACGCTTTACCCGGCGATGCCCTACCCGTCCTATGCACGTGTCAGCGAAAGCGATATGCAGGCGTTGTATGCGTACTTCATGAAGGGCGTGGAACCGGTCGCCCAGGTGAACAAGGACAGCGACATTCCGTGGCCGTTGAGCATGCGTTGGCCGCTGGCGGCGTGGCGCTGGATGTTTGCCCCTGAGGTGGTGGATAAGCCTGTCGTGGCCGACGCAGACCCGGTGATCAGCCGTGGCGCCTATCTGGTGGAAGGCCTTGGCCACTGTGGCGCGTGCCATACACCACGCGCCCTGACCATGCAGGAAAAAGCCCTGAGCGCGACTGACGGCAAGGCCTTCCTGTCCGGCAGCGCGCCACTGGAAGGCTGGATCGCCAAGAGCCTGCGCGGTGACCACAAGGACGGCCTCGGCAGTTGGAGCGAGGCGCAGCTGGTGCAATTCCTCAAGACCGGTCGCAGTGATCGCAGTGCGGTGTTTGGCGGTATGAGCGACGTGGTCGTGCATAGCATGCAGTACATGTCCCAGGACGACCTGACCGCTATCGCCCGTTACCTCAAGAGCCTGCCGGCGGTGGACCCGCAGGACCAGCCGCACCAGTATGACAAGCAGGTGGCCGAGGCGCTGTGGAAGGGCGATGACAGCAAGCCCGGCGCCTCGGTGTACATCGACAACTGTGCGGCCTGCCACCGTACCGATGGCCATGGTTACACACGGGTGTTCCCGGCGTTGGCGGGCAACCCGGTGGTGCAGACTGCGGACGCCACGTCGTTGATCAACATCGTGTTGAACGGCGGCACATTGCCGGCCACTCACACGGCACCGTCGACCTTTACCATGCCGGCGTTCGCCTGGCGCCTGTCGGACCAGGAAGTGGCGGATGTGGTCAGCTTCATCCGTGGCAGTTGGGGTAACCAGGGGGCCGCGGTGAAAGCCAGTGATGTGGCCGACCTGCGCAAGAACGACATGCGCACCACCTCGGGCGATGACCTGGGGCAGGTCACACAAAAGCACTGACCGCCAGACGGCACTGGTCAGGAACCTCGCGCCTCGATACTGTATATAAAAACAGTATCGAGGCGCTTTCATGTCTACTCCGCTGCCGCCCCGTGGTCGGGGCACGGCCACCAACCTGCACAACCGCTTTGCGCCCACCGTCAGCGTGGCCGAGGACGACGGCTGGTACCAGGAAGTGCCGCCGACCCAGGGCACCGAAGTGCGCATCGAAACGGCCAAGACCATCATCACCCGCAACAACTCGCCTGACCTGCCGTTCGACCGCTCCATCAATCCCTATCGTGGCTGCGAACATGGCTGCATTTACTGCTATGCACGGCCCAGCCACGCCTATTGGGACATGTCGCCGGGGCTGGATTTCGAAACCAGGCTGATCGCCAAGAGCAACGCGGCCGACGTGCTGGAGCAGCAGCTGTCGAAGCCGGGCTATGTGTGTGCGCCGATCAACCTGGGTTCCAACACCGACCCGTACCAGCCTATCGAGCGCGAGTACAGGATCACCCGGCAAACCCTCGAGGTGCTGCTGCGTTATCGGCACCCGGTCACCATCATTACCAAGGGCTCGTTGATCCTGCGCGACCTGGACCTGCTGGCTGAGCTGGCCAGGCAACGCCTTGTGGCGGTGATGATCAGCCTCACCAGCCTGGATGATGAGCTCAAGCGCATCCTGGAGCCGCGCACCGCCGCGCCCAAGGCACGGTTGCGGGCCATACGGGTGATGCGCGAGGCGGGCATCCCGGTGGGCGTGCTGTGCTCGCCGATGATCCCGATGATCAACGACAGCGAGTTGGAAAGCCTGCTCACCGAAGCCCATGCTGCCGGTGCGCAGAGTGCGGCGTACATGATGTTGCGCCTGCCGCTGGAGGTGGCGCCGCTGTTCGAGGAGTGGCTGGCGGCGCATTACCCGCAGCGTGCGGCCCATGTCATGAGCCTGGTGCGCCAGGTGCGCGGTGGTGAGGTCTACGACAGTCGGTTCGGCGTCCGCATGCGGGGCGAGGGGCCGTTTGCCGACCTGCTGGCCCAGCGCTTCAGCAAGGCGATCAAACGCCTGGGGCTCGATCGCAGAGAAGGCTTCAATCTGGATTGCACGGCGTTCTGCCCACCGGGCAGACAGATGGCATTGTTGTAGACTGAAAAGGCAGAATGCACCATTCCTGTAGGAATAGTCGCGTTTTGACATCACTGAAACCCGCGATCTAGAGCGGTTCATTCAGTTTGAGTTAAGTTTCGGTGGTTACCTTGTTCAGCGAGTGACTGATGAGTCGGCAGCCTGGTTTGTGGCTTTTACAACTATTTCACTGGCCTGGCGTCGAACTGACCTGAAAACTCCCCTGCATTAATCAAGAGGATGAATCATGAGTGACAAGGATAAACAGCCGTTGGCTGCGTCGGCTTCAGCCCCTCAGGTGGCAGAGTCTGCCGATGCAGCGCTAAAACATATCGTTGACGGCTTTTTGCATTTCCATCACGACGTCTTCCCTCAGCAGGAAGAACTCTTCAAGAAACTCGCCACGGCCCAGAGCCCGCGGGCGATGTTCATTACCTGCGCCGACTCGCGCATCGTGCCTGAGCTGATTACCCAAAGCTCTCCCGGCGACCTGTTCGTGACCCGCAACGTCGGTAACGTCGTGCCGCCTTATGGGCAGATGAACGGCGGTGTCTCCACTGCCATCGAATACGCGGTACTGGCCTTGGGCGTGCAGCACATCATCGTGTGCGGGCACTCCGATTGTGGCGCCATGCGCGCGGTCCTCAACCCCGCCAGCCTGGAGAAGATGCCAACGGTGAGGGCCTGGCTGCGGCACGCCGAAGTCGCCAAGTCCATGGTCGAGGACAATTGCGACTGTGCCAACGAAGGCGAGAGCATGAAAGTGCTCACCGAAGAAAACGTCATCGCCCAACTGCAGCATTTGCGTACCCATCCTTCGGTGGCGTCGCGCATGGCCAACGGTCAGCTGTTTATTCACGGCTGGATCTACAACATCGAGACCAGTGAAATTCGAGCCTACGATGCTGATCAGTCGGCATTCCGACCGTTAAGCGGCGAAGGGCCAATTCCTTCCGCGACGCCTAAAGCGCGCTTCTAAACACTTCCCTGCCGGGTAAAGCGGTGGCTGCCATGGATGCAGCCAGGCTTTGCCGCGCCCGGCGAATACCTCGGGAGAGCCATCATGCGTGCTGCTCAATTGAAAGCTGTATTGCCACGGGAGCTGCTCGCCTCCGTGGTTGTGTTTCTGGTCGCCCTGCCCCTGTGCATGGGGATCGCCATCGCGTCCGGCATGCCGCCGGCCAAGGGCCTGATCACCGGGATTATCGGTGGCCTGGTGGTGGGCTGGTTGGCGGGCTCGCCGCTGCAGGTCAGCGGCCCGGCAGCGGGTCTGGCGGTCTTGGTGTTCGAGCTGGTGCGCCAGCATGGGATGCTGATGCTCGGGCCGATCCTGCTGCTGGCCGGCTTCCTGCAGCTGGTGGCCGGGCGCCTGCGCCTGGGTTGCTGGTTCCGCGTCACGGCGCCGGCGGTGGTGTACGGGATGCTGGCGGGGATCGGCGTATTGATTGTGCTATCGCAGATCCATGTGATGCTCGACGGTGCGCCCAAGCCCTCAGGGCTGGATAACCTGACGGGCTTCCCCGCCGCGCTGGCGGAGGCGATTCCTACCTTGGGCGGCGGCCTGGGTTGGCAGGCCGGCTTGCTCGGTTTGTCGACGATGCTGGTGATGTACCTGTGGGATAAATTCCGTCCGCAAACCCTGCGTTTCGTGCCCGGAGCCCTGTTGGGCGTGGGCCTGGCAACGGTGGCCAGCCTGGTGCTGGCGTTGCAGGTCAAGCGTGTGGAAGTCCCGGAGAACCTCGCCGACGCCATCGATTGGCTGCGTCCCAGCGACCTGCTGAACCTGGCCGACCCTCAGTTGCTGATCGCCGCGTTTGCGGTGGCGTTTATCGCCAGTGCCGAAACCCTGCTCTCTGCGGCAGCGGTCGACCGCATGCACAGCGGCCAGCGTTCCGATTTCGATAAGGAATTGTCCGCCCAAGGCGTGGGCAACATGTTGTGCGGCCTGGTCGGTGCCCTGCCGATGACCGGTGTGATCGTGCGCAGCTCGGCCAACGTGCAGGCCGGTGCCACCACGCGGTTGTCAGCGATGTTCCATGGCGTATGGCTGTTGGGGTTCGTACTGTTGCTGTCGAGCGTGCTCCAAAGCATTCCTGTGGCGAGTCTGGCGGGTGTGTTGGTGTACACCGGGATCAAGCTGGTGGACATCAAGGCCTTCAAGGCCCTCGGTCGTTATGGGCGCATGCCGATGTTTACCTATGCGGCCACGGCGTTGGCGATCATTTTCACCGACCTGCTGACCGGTGTGCTGGTGGGCTTCGGGCTCACACTGGTCAAGCTGGCGCTCAAGGCCTCGCGCCTGAAAGTCAGTCTGATCGACCTGCCCCCGGAGGGGGAAATGGAGCTGCGTTTGACCGGTGCGGCGACTTTCCTGAAAGTGCCGGCGTTGACCCAGGTGCTGGCGACGGTGCCGCCGGGCACGACGGTGCACGTACCGCTGAGTAACCTGAGTTATATCGACCATTCCTGCCTGGAGTTGCTGGAAGAATGGGGCCGGGCGAATGCGGCCAAGGGCTCGAAGCTGGTGATCGAAGCGCGTGGGTTGAAGCGCAGGCTCGAAGGCCGGGTCAGGACGACGACAGGGATCGGCTCGGCGCCCTCAGTCGGCTGACGGAACCGGATCAACATGTGGGAGGGGGCAAGTCCCCACCCACATTCGTTTCTCTGTCTAATTCAGGATTTAAGCCGGCTGGTCCAGCGCCAATTCAACCCCCAGCTGGCGGGACAGGCACGGCCAGCGCTTCCACGCGGCTTCCGTTGCCGGGCTTTTCAGCTGTTCGCGATATGCTTCGACAGACTCCAGTGCAAAGCTGTCTTCGTTGAGCATTTCATCCACCGCATGATGAACGGCTTCATCCAGCTGGTTGGCGAATGCTTCGCCGATCAACTGATGGGCAATCACGTTGGCCACGGTGGTATCTGCCGGAATCAGTGGCTGGCCAAAGTGTTTGATATACAAATCGTTGACCTCTTCCACCAGGCGATGGGCCAGGTAAGCCTCGTCCAGCAGGCCGTCGAGCCCTTCATGGCCGGCCAGGATGGCGGGGGGCTGCAGGAAGAAATGCTCGGCGATTTTCAGCACTGGCTTGATCTGGCTTTCGATGCCGGCCTCGCGGGCCACGTCGTTGGCGGCGTCCAGCAGGTCCGGCACGAGATCGATGTAGGCCGTGACGAAGCGGGTCATGACAATGTTGCGATCGCCATCAGCCAGGGAAATGGCCGAATGCAGGTGCGGCAATTGCTCTTCCAACTGCTTGGCCAACTGGCCAGTGCTGGATTCGTGTTGATGGGCACGGGAAATCTGCTCGCGCAATGCGGCGGTGTTCATGAAGGCTCCAGTGAAGCAGGCGTAGGAATAGGGACAGCATAAGGTAGCTCGTTTATACGAGCGCCTAAGACGCATTTGTCATAATTATTTCATGGTTATGCACAGGCGTTATATCGAATTGCCATCGTTGGTCGGATAAACGATTCCGCCCCCCGGTTTTATTAGGCCTGGCCACTCATTTTTGCTCATTTGCCCCTACACATTGCGGGGTTGCAGAGCGTGTCTATACTCGGGTTTGTACGCGATTAGCTGATGACGCCAGACTGCATAAGCAGGTAAGGCTAAGCGGTTGTAAGCAGTATGGAAGCCGCTCCCTTCGACGCAGGTGCAAACCGGCGGGATAACAAGAACGATAAGGGGAACCCGCAATGACGCGACATCCACATGTTTGGATGGGCCTCCTGTTGTGGTCGGTATTCGGCCAGGCGCACGCCGCCTGGACAACGAATATGGCACCAGGGGCAACTGAAGTCAGTCACGCTGTGTTCGACCTGCACATGACCATTTTCTGGATCTGTGTAGTGATCGGCATTGTCGTTTTTGGCGCGATGTTCTGGTCGATGATCCTTCATCGCCGCTCTACGGGCCAGGTGGCGGCCAAATTCCACGAAAGCACCACCGTGGAAATCCTCTGGACCGTGGTGCCCTTGCTGATCCTGGTCGCGATGGCCATTCCGGCGACCAAGACCCTGATCAATATCTACGACAGCACCGAGTCGGATATCGATATCCAGGTCACCGGCTATCAGTGGAAGTGGCACTACAAATACCTGGGCCAGGACGTGGAGTTCTTCAGCAACCTGGCCACGCCCGCCGAGCAGATCCATAACCAGGCCACCAAGGGCGAACATTACCTGCTGGAAGTCGACCAGCCGCTGGTGCTCCCGGTGGGCGCCAAGGTGCGCTTCCTGGTGACCGCCGCCGACGTGATCCACTCCTGGTGGGTGCCGGCCTTTGCGGTCAAGCGTGACGCCATCCCGGGGTTCGTCAACGAAGCCTGGACCCGCGTCGAGAAGCCCGGCATCTACCGTGGCCAGTGCGCCGAACTGTGCGGCAAGGACCACGGTTTCATGCCCATCGTGGTCGAGGTCAAGTCCAAGGCCGACTACGACACCTGGCTCGGCGAGCGTAAGGCAGAGGCCGCCAAGCTCAAGGAACTGACCTCCAAGGAGTGGACACTTGAAGAGCTGGTGGCCCGTGGTGACAAGGTCTATCACACCACCTGCGTGGCCTGTCACCAGGCCGAAGGCCAGGGCTTGCCACCGATGTTCCCGGCCCTCAAGGGTTCGAAAATCGCCACCGGGCCCAAGGAAGGTCACCTGAGCCTCGTCTACCACGGCAAGCCCGGTACGGCGATGGCCGCATTCGGCAAGCAGCTCTCGGAAGTGGATATCGCCGCCGTGGTGACCTACGAGCGCAACGCCTGGGGTAACAACAAAGGCGACATGGTCACGCCTAAAGACGTGCTGGCCATCAAGCAGGCGGAAAGCAAATGACTTCATTCATTGCGTATACCCCGAACCGCCCCGCCCATTCGCTTGCAGGAGAACGGCCATGAGCGCTGTGATCGATGACCATGGCCACGCCGGTGACCATGCCCACGGCCCCGCCAAAGGCTTGATGCGCTGGGTGCTGACCACCAACCATAAGGACATCGGCACGATGTACCTGTGGTTCGCGTTCACCATGTTCCTGCTTGGCGGCTCGTTCGCCATGGTGATCCGAGCCGAGCTGTTCCAGCCTGGCCTGCAGATCGTCGAGCCGGCGTTTTTCAACCAGATGACCACCATGCACGGCCTGATCATGGTGTTCGGTGCGGTAATGCCGGCGTTTGTCGGCCTGGCCAACTGGATGATTCCGCTGATGATCGGCGCGCCGGACATGGCCTTGCCGCGCATGAACAACTTCAGCTTCTGGCTGCTGCCGGCGGCGTTCCTGCTGCTGGTCTCGACCCTGTTCACGCCCGGTGGCGGGCCGAATTTCGGCTGGACGTTCTACGCCCCGCTCTCCACCACCTACGCGCCGGAAAGCGTGACGTTCTTCATCTTCGCCATCCACTTGATGGGCATCAGCTCGATCATGGGCGCGATCAACGTGGTTGCCACCATCCTCAACCTGCGCGCGCCCGGCATGACCTTGATGAAAATGCCGCTGTTCGTCTGGACCTGGCTGATCACCGCATTCCTGCTGATCGCGGTGATGCCGGTGCTGGCCGGCTGCGTGACCATGATGTTGATGGACATCCACTTCGGTACCAGCTTCTTCAGCGCGGCCGGTGGGGGTGATCCGGTGCTGTTCCAGCATGTGTTCTGGTTCTTCGGCCACCCCGAGGTGTACATCATGATCCTGCCGGCGTTTGGCGCCGTCAGTTCGATTATCCCGACCTTCTCGCGCAAGCCGTTGTTCGGCTATACGTCGATGGTCTACGCCACGGCGAGCATCGCGTTCCTCTCGTTTATCGTGTGGGCGCACCATATGTTCGTGGTGGGCATTCCGTTGGTCGGCGAGTTGTTCTTCATGTACGCCACGTTGCTGATTGCGGTGCCCACCGGCGTGAAGGTGTTCAACTGGGTCAGTACCATGTGGCAAGGCTCGCTGACCTTCGAGACGCCGATGCTGTTTGCCGTGGCCTTCGTGATCCTGTTCACCATCGGCGGCTTCTCCGGATTGATGCTGGCGATTGCCCCGGCGGACTTCCAGTACCACGACACCTATTTTGTGGTGGCGCACTTCCATTACGTACTGGTGCCTGGTGCGATCTTCGGCATCTTCGCCTCGGCCTACTACTGGCTGCCGAAATGGACCGGCCACATGTACGACGAAACCCTGGGCAAGCTGCATTTCTGGCTGTCTTTCGTGGGCATGAACATGGCGTTCTTCCCGATGCACTTCGTGGGGCTGGCCGGCATGCCGCGTCGGGTGCCGGACTACAACCTGCAGTTCGCCGACTTCAATATGGTCTCGTCGATTGGCGCGTTCATGTTTGGCGCCACGCAGATCTTCTTCCTGTTTATCGTGATCAAGTGCATCCGTGGCGGCCCGCCCGCGCCGGCCAAGCCATGGGATGGCGCCGAAGGCCTGGAGTGGAGCGTGCCCTCGCCCGCGCCGTACCACACCTTCACCACGCCACCGGAGGTCAAATGAACAGGGTGAGCGGAGGTGGTCATGGCTGACTCCGTGCCCCTCAAGCGCCTGGTTACCCGCCTGCTGATCCTGGTGGTGGCGATGTTCGCCTTCGGCTTTGCCCTGGTGCCGATCTACGACGTGATGTGCAGGGCATTCGGCATCAACGGCAAGACGGCCGGGCAGTACGAAGGCGAGCAGGTCGTCGACCTCACGCGTCAGGTACGGGTGCAGTTCCTGTCCACCAATGCCATCGACATGGTCTGGGAGTTTCATTCCAAGGCTGATGAGGTGGTGGTCAACCCCGGCGCCGTCACCGAGATGCTGTTCGTGGCCTACAACCCCACTGACAAGCCGATGACCGCCCAGGCGGTGCCGAGCATTTCCCCCGCCGAAGCGGCGATGTACTTCCACAAGACCGAATGCTTTTGCTTCACCCAGCAAGTGCTGCAGCCTGGCCAGCGCATCGAGATGCCGGTGCGTTTTATTGTCGACCGTGACATGCCCAAGGATGTGAAGCATTTGACCCTGGCGTACACGCTGTTTGATATCACTGCGCGCCAACCGCCCGTGGCTGTCCGTACCGGCGGCTAGCTACTGTTTGCCCGCTCAATCAGGAGAGCGAATACATGTCGACTCATGATACGTACTACGTACCAGCGCAAAGCAAATGGCCGATAATTGCCACGATTGGCATGCTGGTCACCGTGTATGGCCTGGCCGTGTGGTTCAACGACCTGAAGGCGGCACGCCCGGAATCCCACGGGCCGTGGATCTTTTTCGTCGGAGGGCTGTTGCTGGCCTACATGCTGTTTGGCTGGTTCGGTGCAGTGATCAAGGAAAGCCGCGCCGGTTTGTACAGCGCACAGATGGACCGCTCGTTTCGCTGGGGCATGACCTGGTTCATTTTTTCCGAGGTGATGTTCTTTATCGCGTTCTTCGGTGCGCTGTTCTACGTGCGCCACTTGTCCGGCCCCGCGTTGGCCGGCGAAGGCCCCAAAGGTATTGCGCACATGCTGTGGCCGAACTTCGAGTTTGCCTGGCCGTTGCTCAACAACCCGGACCCTAAGCTCTATCCCGCGCCGGAGGGCACCATCAGCCCGTGGGGCTTGCCGTTGGTGAACACCATCCTGCTGGTGAGTTCCAGCGTGACCATCACCATTGCCCACCACGCCTTGCGCAAGGGACATCGCGGCGCGCTGAAGATCTGGCTGGCGATCACCGTCTTGCTGGGCCTGGCATTCCTCGGGTTCCAGGCCGAGGAATACATCCACGCCTATAAAGAGCTGGGCCTGACCTTGGGTTCGGGGGTGTACGGCGCGACGTTCTTTATGCTCACGGGCTTCCACGGTGCTCACGTGACCATCGGCACCATCATTTTGTTTGTGATGCTGATGCGCATCCTGCGCGGGCATTTCAATGCCGAGCATCAGTTCGGTTTCGAGGCAGCCAGTTGGTATTGGCACTTCGTGGATGTGGTGTGGATCGGGCTGTTTTTCTTCGTCTATGTGCTGTGAGGCGACTTACCAGGGCGCATGAGATACCAGCTGGCCGCTGAAAAACCCCCAGGCGATCAATGCCACGGTGATCACGGCCAGTACCACACGCACGGTCAAGGCCGTGACGAGGCGGTTGGAGTTGCCCTCGTCCTTGACCAGGAAGAACAGGCCACTGAACAGGCTCACGACGGTCGCGATCAGCATCAGGGCAATGGCTGCTTTGAGCATGGTCTGGTTCCTGGCGTTGGTGGGCATCAAGGGGATGGGCGGGCAATGAAAACAAGTATAGCCAGCGCCATGAAACGCTTTCGTCCAGGTATCGCACCAACCGTGGTGGTGATGATTCTGCTGCCTTTGATGGTGGGCCTGGGCGTCTGGCAGCTGTCGCGCGGCCATGAGAAGCAGTTGCTGGTGGACAGCTATGCCGAACGCCGCGCCGCTGAGCCGATCAGCAGTGTGCAACTCGGGGATATGGCGGACCCGGCCTTTCGCCGCGTGCATCTGCGCGGCCAGTTCGATGCCGAGCACAGCGTATTGCTGGATAACCGCATGCGCGACGGCAAGGCGGGTGTCGAGCTGCTGCAACCCTTTCATGACCAGGCCAGCGGCCTGTGGCTATTGCTCAATCGGGGCTGGTTGCCGTGGCCGGATCGGCGCACCCCGCCCGTCTTCACTACTCCCGCTCAGCCCTTGAATCTCGACGCCTGGGTGTATGTCGCGCCCGGCGAAACCTTCCAGCTGCATGCTGACCCCACGACCGTGCAATGGCCGCGCCTGTTGACCGCGTTGCACCCCGCCGCGCTGTGGGCCGAGCTGGGCCGCAACGGTTTTGCCTATGAACTGCGTGCTGAAGCCGGCCCCGGCACGTACGAAACCACCTGGCCCATCGTTGCGATGGGTCCGGAAAAACACTTGGCCTACGCGGTGCAGTGGTTCGCCATGTCCCTGGCGCTACTGGCTCTTTACCTCTACCTCGGATGGCACACCACAAAGGAGAAGCCCCATGGGAACGGCCACGAATCCACTCAACATGTCTGAGGTACCTGATCGGCGCAAAGGCCGCTGGCAGCTGATGCTGATCCTGCTGATGGTGATCGGTCCGATGGTGCTGGCCACCTTCATGTACAAACTGCAGTTCTGGGTGCCGGACAGTCGCAGCTACCACGGAGAAATGATCGGTAACGGTCAGACCCGCGCCGATATTGGCGTGCAGGCCGATGAACAGCGCTGGCAGTTGCTGGTCACCGCGCCTGCCGCCTGCGCCGCCGATTGCCGGCAACTGGTGTACCTCGCGCGCCAGTTGCAGATCGGCCTGGGGCGCGACGCTTCACGCGCCAGCCATGCCTTGGCCAGTGCGCAACCGGTCGGTGCCGACTATGACGCCAAGCTCAAGGCTGAATACCCGCAATTGCAGCGCTACTCACTGGACCTCTCTACCTTCACCAAAAACGCCGCCGCGCCGGGCGCTGCGCAACTGTGGATCGTCGACCCCCACGGTAACCTGGTGCTGCGCTACGACGCCAAGGTCAAGGGCAAGGACTTGCTCAATGACCTGCGCCACCTGTTGAAACTGTCGAACATCGGATAAGGGCATCGTCATGGCCAAACCTGGATTTCGCCTCGCGTTGTTTGCCACTCTGCTGGCGCTGATCGTCGTGCTGCTTGGCGCCTACACCCGCCTGACCCACGCCGGCCTCGGTTGCCCGGACTGGCCGGGCTGCTACGGCTTTATCAGCGTGCCGCAAAGCGAGGCCCAGTTGGCCCATGCCGAATTGCATTTTCCCGATACGCCGGTGGAGGCTGACAAGGGCTGGGCCGAGATGACCCATCGCTACTTCGCCGGCACCCTGGGCCTGTTGATTGTGCTGTTGGCGGCGCGTTCGTGGAGCCATCGGCGTGATCCGGGCCAGCCAGTGAAACTGCCGTTGTTTCTATTGATGGTGGTGTTCGCCCAGGCGGCGTTTGGCATGTGGACGGTGACCTTGAAGCTGTGGCCCCAGGTGGTGACGGGGCATTTGTTGGGCGGCTTTGCGACCTTGAGCCTGTTGTTCCTGCTGACCCTGCGCTTGTCTGGGGTGTTGCCCGCGTTGATCGTACCCAAGCGCCTGCAATATTGGGCCACGGCCGGCCTGGTACTGGTGATCGGTCAGATCGCCTTGGGCGGCTGGGTCAGTTCCAACTACGCAGCGGTGGCCTGCATCGATTTACCCACCTGCCATGGCCAGTGGTGGCCTGCGGCTGACTTCGCCAACGGCTTTCACCTGACCCAGCACATCGGCCCCAATTACCTTGGCGGCCAGCTCGACAGTGACGCGCGCACCGCCATCCACCTGACCCACCGCATCGGTGCGGTGCTGGTCACCCTGGTGCTTGCGGGTCTGGCCTGGCAGCTGCGCGCGGTGGGTATGACGCGGCTCGCGGGCCTGCTGTTGATTGCCCTGGCGGCACAAATCAGCCTGGGCCTGAGCAACGTGTATTTCCACCTGCCGCTGCCGGTTGCGGTCGGCCATAACGCCGGCGGTGCAGCGTTGTTATTGACCCTGGTGCTGGTCAATTACCACGCCCGCACCAGTTTGGTCCGGGTGCGTCACCAGTTGCCCTTCGGCTGGCGCTTCAGCCCGCGCAAACACGTATCGGGCCTCATCACCCTTAAAGGAGAGATGCCATGGCGACCTTGATCGGCGCGCGCCACAGCCAGGCGATCTGGCGCGATTACCTGGAGCTGACCAAGCCGAAAGTGGTGGTGCTGATGCTCATCACCTCCCTGGTCGGCATGTTCCTCGCGACCCGCGCCGGCGTGCCGTGGGCGGTGCTGATTTTCGGCAACCTGGGGATAGCCCTGTGTGCCGGTGGCGCGGCGGCGGTGAACCATGTGGTGGACCGGCGGATTGATGCAGTGATGGCTCGCACCCATAAGCGGCCGTTGGCGGAGGGGCGTGTGTCGCCGGTGGCGGCGCTGGCCTTTGCTTTGTTTCTAGCCGTTGCAGGGTTGGCCTTGTTGCTGGCGTTTACCAACCCCCTGGCGGCATGGCTGACGCTGGCTTCGCTGCTAGGTTATGCGGTGGTCTACACCGGTTTTCTCAAGCGTGCGACGCCACAAAATATTGTCATCGGAGGCCTTGCCGGTGCCGCGCCACCGCTGTTGGGCTGGGTCGCCGTTACCGGCCATGTCAGCGCCGAGCCCTTGTTGCTGGTGCTGATCATCTTCGCCTGGACGCCGCCGCACTTCTGGGCCCTGGCCATTCACCGCAAGGAGGAATACGCCAAGGCCGATATCCCGATGCTGCCGGTCACTCACGGCGAGCACTACACCAAGGTGCATATCCTGCTCTATACCTTCGCCCTGTTGGCGGTGAGCCTGATGCCCTATGTGATCCACATGAGCGGCCCGCTCTACCTGGCCTGTGCGCTGGTTTTGGGCGGACGCTTTCTGCAATGGGCCTGGGTGCTGTACCGTGGCGCTCAGCCGCACGCGGCGATCAACACCTTCAAGTACTCTATCTGGTACCTGTTCCTGCTGTTTATCGCCCTGCTCGTAGACCACTACTTACTGTTGAACCTATGACTCGAACTCAAAAAACCGTCTTTATCCTGGTGGCCATCGTCGCGTTGATCATGGGCCTGACCGTTAACAAAGTGCTCTCGGGCAAGGGCCAGGGCGACCCTACGGCATTGATTGATGCCGGCATCATCCTGCTGCCGCAAAGCCGCCAGCTGCCGCCGGTGACCATGACCAACCAGGAAGGCCAGCCGGTGCTGGTCAACGAGTTGAAAGGCAAGTGGAGCCTGCTGTTCTTCGGCTACACCTTCTGCCCCGACATCTGCCCGACCACCCTCGCCCAACTGCGCCAGATCAAGAGCGAGTTGCCTAAGGAGGCTGTGGACAAGTTGCAGGTAATCCTGGTCAGCGTCGACCCGAACCGCGACACCCCGACCCAGCTCAAGCAGTACCTGGGCTACTTCGACCCGCAATTCCAAGGCCTCACCGGCGCGAACGTGGAGGATGTGCAGAAGGTTTCGAATGCCGTGAGCATCCCGTTCATCCCGGCAGACACCAGCAAGCCCAACTACACCGTCGACCACAGCGGCAACCTCGCGCTGATCGGTCCGGATGGTACCCAGCGCGGCTTTATCCGTGCGCCGTTGAACAACCAGAAGCTGGTGGCGCAACTGCCGGGGCTATTGCAGCGCAAGTAACAGGCAATGCACAACACATGTGGGGCTTGCCCCCGATGGCAGTCGTTCAGTCAACATCTATGTCGACTGATACTCCGCCATCGGGGGCAAGCCCCCTCCCACATTTTTTTGAGATCGCGTCGGATCAGAACGCCGGCAGGATCGCGCCTTTGTACTTCTCTTGGATGAATTGCTTCACCTCAGGGGTGTGCAGGGCTGCAATCAGCTTCTTCATCGCGTCCGAATCCTGGTTGTCTTCGCGGCTCACGAGGATGTTCACGTAAGGCGAGTCATTGCCTTCGATCACCAGGGCGTCCTTGGACGGGTCCAGCTTGGCTTCCAGCGCATAGTTGGTGTTGATCAGCGCCAGGTCGACCTGGGTCAGCACGCGCGGCAGGGTGGCGGCTTCGAGTTCGCGGAATTTCAGGTTTTTCGGGTTTGCAGTGATGTCCTTGATGGTCGACAGGATGTTGGTCGGGTCCTTCAGGGTGATCAGGTTGTGCTTGGCCAGCAGCAACAGCGCACGGCCTCCGTTGGTGGCGTCGTTCGGGATCACCACGTTGGCGCCGTCAGGCAGGTCTTCCAGTTTTTTGTACTTGCTGGAGTAAGCGCCCAGGGGCTCCAGGTGCACAGCGCCGACGCTCACCAGGTGAGTGCCTTTGGCTTTGTTGAATTCATCCAGGTATGGCTGGTGCTGGAAGAAGTTCGCGTCCAGGCGTTTTTCCGCTACCTGGACGTTGGGCTGTACGTAATCGGTGAAGACTTTGACTTGCAGGTCCACGCCTTCTTTGGCGAGGGCAGGCTTCACGAATTCCAGGATTTCCGCGTGGGGCACCGGCGAGGCAGCGACTTTCAGGGTCTCGGCGGCGTGGGCGGAAAACGCGGCAACGGCGGCGAAAGCAACCAGTAGTTTTTTCATCCAACAAGCTCCTTGTTCGGGCATGTGCCGGCTTTTGACCGGCAATGGCCGTTATTTTCGAGAAAAGTGCACCACCAGCTTGTCGCCGACGGTTTGCAGAATTTGCACCAGGATCAACAGCATTACCACGGTGACCACCATCACATCGGTCTGGAAGCGCTGGTAACCGAAACGGATCGCCAGGTCACCCAGGCCGCCGGCACCGACGACACCGGCCATGGCCGTGTAGGACACCAGGGTAATCGCCGTCACCGTTATCGCCGCGAAGATGCCGGGGCGTGCTTCGGGCAGCAGCGCGTTGATGATGATCTGGCGGGTGCTGGCCCCCATGGACTGGGTGGCCTCGATGATGCCGCGGTCCACTTCACGCAAGGCGGTTTCCACCAGGCGCGCGAAGAAAGGCGTGGCCCCTACGACCAGCGGCGGGATCGCGCCCGCTACGCCCAGGGATGTACCGGTGATCAGCACGGTGAACGGGATCATCACGATCAGCAGGATGATGAACGGCAGCGAGCGCAGGATGTTCACGACCAGCGACAGCAGTGCATACAGGCCTTTTTGCTCGAACAGCTGGCGTGGGCTGGTGAGGAACAACAGCACGCCCAAAGGCAGGCCCAATACCACGGTGAAGAACAGCGAACCGAACAGCATGATCATGGTGTCGCCGGTGGCGAGCCAGATTTCGGACCAGTCGATATTGGCGAAGAAACTCAAGAAAACGTCCATCAGCGCAGCACCTCCATGTGGACGTCTGCGGCGGTAAAGCGGGCAAAGGCCGCTTCCATGTCACCGCCGGTGACCGCAAGGGTCAGTTGCCCGTAGGGGATGTCTTTGATGCGGTCGATGCGGCCGGCGAGGATGCTGTAGTCCACCCCCGTTTCGCGGGCGACGGTACCCAGCAATGGCGCGTAGGTCGCTTCACCCTGGAACGTCAGCCGTACGATGCGACCCGGTACATGGGCGAAGTCATCACGCTGCTCGCCTTCATCGACCTGCTCGGCTTCCTGCACGAAGCGCTTGGTGGTCGGGTGCTTGGGGTGCAGGAACACGTCGGCCACCGAGCCTTGCTCGACGATCACGCCGGCGTCCATCACGGCTACCTGGTCACACACGCGGCGGATCACATCCATTTCATGGGTGATCAGCACGATGGTCAGTTTCAACTCGCGATTGATCTCGGCCAGCAGTTGCAGGACCGAGGCGGTGGTTTGCGGGTCGAGGGCGCTGGTGGCCTCGTCGCACAGCAGGATTTTCGGCTTGGTCGCCAGGGCGCGGGCGATGCCGACGCGTTGCTTCTGGCCGCCAGACAACTGCGCCGGGTACTTCCTGGCGTGGTCCGACAGGCCGACGCGGGCAAGTAGCTCGGCGACACGTTGGTCGATGTCCTTGCGCGACAATTCGCCGGCCAGGGTCAGTGGCAGGGCCACATTGTCGGCAACGGTCTTGGACGCCAGCAGGTTGAAGTGCTGGAAGATCATCCCGACCTGCTGGCGGAAACGGCGCAGGCCGTTGGCGTCCAGGGCGGTGACTTCTTCGCCGTCCACCGTGATCTGGCCGCCGCTTGGCTCTTCCAGGCGGTTGATCAGGCGCAGCAGCGTGCTTTTACCTGCACCCGAGTGGCCGATCAGGCCAAACACCTGGCCGTTGTCGACGCGCAGGCTGGTGGGGTACAGCGCGGGAATATCCTTACCGGCGACGCGGTAGGTTTTATGGACGTTTTGAAACTCGATCACGTAGCGAACCTTGTGGGGCGCATTGAAAAGGGATCAGCGGTTAGCCGGGCGCGCATTTTAGCCTGTCCGTATAGCGTTTCTTAGCATTTATTTCGCATTCAACCAGTGATTTGGCAATAACGCGATCAAAGGTCATAAAAAAGGAACGGCAGAAAACCGTGTCAGTCACTACTTAAGCAACTCGATTTCCCAGGTGCCGTGCCTGGGGTTTTGCTCAAACGAGCCGGGGACCGCTCTGGCCACTTTGAATAAGGAGTTTTGACTGATGAGTACCAAGAAGCCAGCCACCCCGTCGAAGAGTGAACTTGCAGGCACCGACACTCTGGACCGTGGCAACACCAACGCCAAGCTGCAAGCCCTGGAGGAATTCCGTTCCGATGCGACCGGCCAGGCCCTGCGTACCAACCAAGGCGTGAAGATCTCCGACAACCAGAACACCTTGAAAGTCGGTGCCCGCGGCCCCTCGCTGCTGGAAGACTTCATCATGCGTGAAAAAATCACGCACTTTGACCATGAGCGTATCCCCGAGCGCATCGTGCATGCCCGGGGCACCGGCGCCCATGGCTATTTCCAGACCTATGAAAACCATTCCGCGCTGAGCAAGGCGGGTTTCCTACGTAACCCCGAGCATAAAACCCCGGTGTTCGTGCGTTTCTCCACCGTGCAGGGCCCGCGTGGCTCGGGCGATACGGTGCGTGACGTGCGCGGTTTCGCGGTGAAGTTCTTTACCGACGAGGGCAACTTCGACCTGGTCGGCAACAACATGCCGGTGTTTTTCATTCAGGATGCGATCAAGTTTCCCGACTTCGTGCATGCGGTAAAACCTGAGCCGCACAACGAAATTCCTACCGGCGGCTCGGCCCACGATACGTTCTGGGATTTTGTTTCGTTGCAGCCGGAATCGGCGCACATGGTGATCTGGGCGATGTCTGACCGCGCCATTCCAAAAAGCCTGCGTGCCATGCAGGGGTTTGGCATTCACACCTTCCGCTTGATCAATACCGAAGGTAAGTCGAGCTTTGTGAAGTTCCACTGGCACCCGAAGGTCGGCACCTGCTCCCTGGTGTGGGACGAAGCGCAAAAGCTTGCCGGTAAAGATACCGATTACCACCGCCGTGACCTGTGGGAAGCGATTGAAAGCGGCGACTACCCTGAGTGGGAGCTGGGTGTGCAGATCGTTGCGGAAGAAGACGAGCATAAGTTCGACTTTGACCTGCTCGATCCGACCAAGATCATCCCCGAGGAACTGGTGCCGATCACGCCGCTGGGCAAGATGGTGCTGAACCGCAACCCGGATAACTTCTTTGCCGAAGTCGAGCAGGTCGCGTTTTGCCCGGGCCATATCGTGCCGGGTATCGACTTCACCAACGACCCGTTGCTGCAAGGTCGTCTGTTTTCCTACACGGATACGCAGATCAGCCGCCTCGGTGGGCCGAACTTCCATGAGCTGCCGATCAACCGGCCGGTAGTACCTTTCCACAACGGCCAGCGCGACGCCCAGCATCGGACCGTGATCGACAAGGGCCGAGCCGCGTACGAGCCGAATTCGATTGATGGTGGTTGGCCGAAAGAAACGCCGCCGGCCGCCCAGGATGGTGGTTTCGAGACCTATTACGAGCGTGTAGACGCCAATAAGGTGCGTGAGCGCAGTGAGTCGTTTGGCGACCACTTCTCCCAGGCTGCGCTGTTTTTCCACAGCATGAGCCACCACGAGAAAGAGCACATCATCGCGGCCTACAGCTTCGAGTTGGGCAAGGTGGAGCGCGAGTTTATCCGCGCGCGTCAGGTCAACGAGATTCTGGCCAATATCGATCTGGAACTGGCCAAGCGCGTGGCGCAGAACCTTGGTCTGCCGGCACCGACCAAAGGCACGGTAGCGCCGCGTGAGTCTTCGCTGAAAGAGTCGCCGGCATTGAGCCAGGTGAACCTGCTGTCTGGCGATATCAAGACGCGCAAAGTCGCGATTCTCGCGGCTGACGGTGTGGATGGCGCGGCAATCGATGCGCTGAAAAAAGCCCTGGAGACAGAAGGTGCCCATGCCAAGTTGCTGGGGCCGACCTCGGCGCCGGTGAAGACGGCGGATGGCAAGCGCCTGCCGGTGGATGCGTCGATGGAAGGCATGCCGTCGATTGCGTTTGACGCCGTGTTTATCCCGGGCGGAAAAGAGTCGGTGAAAGCACTGAGCGGTGATGGTGTGGCGCTGCATTACGTTCTGGAAGCCTACAAACACCTGAAGGCGATTGCGGTTGCCAGTGACGCGAAACCACTGCTGGATCTGCTGAAGCTGGAGACGGATGCGGGGTTGATCGTGGGTTCTGATGCGAAGGCGTTCAAGGCGTTTTTTGCCGCGATTGCACAGCATCGGGTTTGGGATCGTGAGCCGAAGGCTAAGGCGATTCCGGCTTAATTTATTGGTTGCTTGTTGGATCGCTATCGGGGGCAAGCCCCTCTCACAATTCAAATGTGAGAGGAGCTTGCCCCCGATGCGTTATTCCGCCTTGCGCGGAATCAGCACAACCTGCGCCTGAATATGATTCAGAATCTGCCGGTGTATCTTCAGGTCATACCCCGAATCAATACGCTTCACCCGTTTGGTCAGCAACGTGGCCAGCCACGGGTAGTCCTGAGTGCGCGGTGCCTGGATCGTCACATCGCACTGGTAATTCACCACGTCGGTGGCAATCGCATCCAGTTGATGGCGCAGCGCTTCAATATCAGTGAGGTTCAGCGCCACGGTGGTGCTTGGCGCGGCCGGGTCGATGACCTTGGCAGCGGGCTTGGCTTCGGCGGCCTTGAGGGCCTCTTCGGCTTTATCCAGCTCGACTTTACGGGCGTGGGTGATGGCGCTGTTGACGCCACCGGTCAGCGCCGGCGCCTTGGGCATCAGTGCACGGGCACGGCTCAGGGCGGTGGCGGCGGCGTTTACGTCGCCTTTTTGCAGCACGATCTGGCTGCGCTGCAGGTAAGCCTCGGCCAATTGCCGTTGGTAGGGTTCCAGCGTCGGGTCATTGGGCGACTGGGCCTGCAGCGCGGCCAGTTGGTCTTCGGCGGTGGCCAGCTCACTGCTGGCCAGGTTTTGCTCCAGCTGCGCGATGGCCGCAGCACGCGGATCCGGGGCCTCTGGGGCGGCGGGCGGTGTGCTTTGACAGGCGCCCAGCAGCAGGGAAAACGCGGCAAGGAGCAGATAACGGGAGGTGAACAGCTTCATTCCTGCGACTCTCTATTTGCGCAAAAAGCGAGCAAGTCTACACCCCTCGACGGGGCAGGACAAAACTCAGCAAAAACAGGGCGGCCGCCGTGACTACAATCGACGGTCCGGCCGGCGTGTCCTTGAACCATGACAACGCCAGGCCCCCGCACACTGCCAGCATCCCCAACAGGCTGGCACCGATCGCCATCTGCTCCGGTGAGCGGGCGTGGCGCTGGGCGGCGGCGGCGGGAATGATCAACAGCGACGTGATCAACAATACGCCGACAATCTTCATCGCGACAGCGATCACCACGGCAATCAGCAGCATCAGGGCCATGCGCAACGCAGATACGGGCAAACCTTCGACCCTGGCCAGTTCTTCATGCACCGTGATGGCCAGCAGTGGGCGCCACAGGGCGACCAACAGCACCAATACTGCAGCGCTGCCGCCGAGAATCCAGGCAAGATCGGTGGGGCTGATCGCCAGCAGGTCGCCGAACAGATAGGCCATCAGGTCGATGCGCACTTCATGCATAAAGCTCAGCACCACCAGGCCCAGGGACAGCGTGCTCGGCGCCAGGATGCCCAGCAGGGTGTCCGAGGCCAGTGGCTGGCGCTGTTGCAGGGTCACCAGCAGTACCGCCAGCAGCAGGCAGCCCACGGTCACGGCGATGGTCGGGCTCACATCCAGCAGGAAGCCCATGGCCACGCCCAGCAGCGCGGCGTGGGACAAGGTGTCGCCAAAATACGCCATGCGCCGCCAGACCACGAACGAGCCCAGCGGGCCCGCCACCAGCGCCAGAGCCAAGCCTGCCAGCAGGGCGTAAAGCAGAAAATCAGCCATGCTTGCAGCTATCTCCATGAACGTGGGTGTGGGGCGTCGCGGGATCGTCAACGACAGCGCCATGCAGGTCATGGGCGTGATCGTGATGGTGGTGATAGATCGCCAGGCTCTGGGCGTTCTTGCCGAACAGTTCGACGAACGCCGGGTCGTTGCTGACTTGTTCCGGGTGGCCGGAGCAGCACACGTGGCGGTTGAGGCATACCACCTGGTCGGTGGTGCTCATCACCAGGTGCAAGTCATGGGAGACCATCAGCACGCCGCAGCCATGGCGGTCGCGCAGGCGGGTGATCAGGCTGTACAGCTCGGCCTGGCCGGCGACGTCGACGCCCTGCACGGGTTCATCCAGCACCAGCAACTCGGGCTCGCGCAACAGGGCACGGGCCAGCAGCACGCGCTGCATTTCGCCGCCGGAGATGCTTTGCACCGGGCTGTCGATGACCTGCTCGGCACCGACTTCCTTGAGGGCGGCCTGCGCGCGGGCGCGATCCACACCGGGCACCAGGCGCAAAAACCGCAGTACGGACAAGGGCAGGGTCGGATCAACGTGCAGCTTTTGCGGCATGTAGCCCACGCGCAGCCTGGGCTTGCGCCACACGCTGCCGGTGTCGGGCTTGAGCAGGCCGAGTACGGCGCGCACCAGGGTGGTCTTGCCGGCGCCATTGGGGCCGATCAGGGTGACGATCTGCCCCGGTTCGACGCTCAACGCGATGTTGTCCAGCACGTTCTGCCCGGCAAACGTGACGCCGACCTGCTCCAGGCGAATTAACGCATTGCTCATCAAGCCCCCTGGCAGCCCGAGCACAGGCCGACCACTTCGACCGTCTGCCCTTCGACCCGGAAGCCAACGTCGGCGGAGCTCTTGATGATGGCGTCGCTGATGCTCTTTTGTTCAAGCTCGATGGCGGCGTGGCACTCGCGGCAGATCAGGAACTGGCCCTGATGCGCGTGTTCCGGGTGGTTGCAGCCGACAAAGGCGTTGAGCGAGGCAATGCGGTGCACCAGGCCGTTTTCCAGCAGGAAATCCAGCGCGCGGTACACGGTAGGCGGCGCGGCCCGGCGGCCGTCCTGCTCGCTGAGCACACCCAGGATGTCGTAGGCACCCAGGGGCTTGTGGCTCTGCCAGACGAGTTCCAGCACCCGGCGACGCAGGGCGGTCAGGCGCAAGCCTTTCTGTGCGCACAGGGTGTCGGCCTCCGACAGCGCGGTATGCACGCAGTGAGAGTGGTCGTGTGGACGGCTGGCAAGCGGTGTTTTAGGCATGAGCGGCGACAGATATTTGATAGAGACGTTATTATGTTACCCGTTCCTACGTCATTGAGTGGTCATCGTGTCCCGACTTTTTCCCGTTTTTGTCGTATTTGTCACCAGTTTGTTCCTCGCTGGTGCCGCTCAGGCCGAGGTAAAGGTGCTCACAAGCATCAAGCCATTGCAGTTGATTGCCGCTGCCGTGCAGGACGGTGTGGCGGTTCCGGAGGTATTGCTGCCGCCGGGTGCATCGCCCCATAACTTCGCCTTGCGCCCATCCGACGTACGGCGCGTGCAGTCGGTCGATCTGCTGTATTGGATCGGGCCGGACATGGAGGGCTTCCTGCCTCGCGTGCTCAAGGGGCGTACCGCACCGACCGTAGCGGTTCAAGACCTTCCGGGGCTGAAATTGCGTCGGTTCGCCGAAGATAGCCATTCCCACGCCGACGATGCCGACGAACATGACCATGATCACCGCCCGGGGAGCCTGGATGCGCACCTGTGGCTGTCCACGGTGAACGCTCGGGTGATCGCAGCGCGTATGGCCGCTGACCTCAGTGCCGCCGACCCAGTGAACGCCGCGCGTTATCAGAGCAATGCCAAGGCTTTCGACGAGCGCCTGGATGCACTGGATGCGCGCCTGAAAAAACGCCTGGCGAGCATCGGTGACAAACCTTACTTCGTGTTCCACGAAGCCTTTGATTACTTCGAAGACGCCTACGGGCTCAAGCACACCGGCGTGTTCAGCGTTGCTGCCGAAGTGCAGCCTGGCGCCCAGCATGTGGCGGCGATGCGTACGCGTTTGCAGGAAGTGGGCAAGACCTGTGTGTTCAGTGAGCCGCCGTTGCGTCCGCGTCTGGCCGAAACCTTGGTGGCAGGTTTGCCGGTGAAGCTGGCGGAATTGGATGCGCTGGGCGGCTACACCCCGGCCACGGCCCAGGGTTATGAGCAGGTGCTGGAGAAATTGGGGAATGACTTGGCAGGGTGCCTGGAGTCGTTATAAGCCGCAGCGCAGATCAAATGTGCGAGGGGGGCTTGCTTCCGATGATGGCGTTTCAGTCGATGATCAGTTGACTGGTCCACCGCCATCGGGAGCAAGCCCCCTCCCACATTTTGACCGGGTTGGTCCTTAGAGCGCGAATGGCAGGTGGACGGTGACCTGCTGACGCTGCGTCAACCGATGCTCGAACTCGGCGGGATCGTGGATCAACACATCCTGCCCGGCAAAGGACTCAGCGGCGATCAGGCGCGACAGCCAGAACCGCACGCACGCCACCCGCAACATGGTTGGCCATAGCTCGGCCTCCTTGGCCGTGAACGGCCGCAGGCCGGCGTAGGCACCCAGCAGCGCTCGAGCGCGCGGGCCATCAATCACGCCATCGGCGTGCGAACACCAGTCATTCAGGGCGATCGCCACGTCGTACAGCATCGGCCCGGAGCAGGCGTTGTAGAAGTCGATCAAGCCCGTCAGGTGCGTGCCTTCGAACATTGCGTTGTCACGGAACAGGTCGGCGTGCACGTTGGCACGTGGCAGGGCGAGGATCTCGGCCTTATGGGCTTCGATTTCAGTCAATGCTGCTTGCAGCAGTCTTTGCTGCGCATCGTCCAGGTGCGAAATCAGCTGCGCACCTTCGCTGAGCATCCAGTCCAGCCCGCGATCGGTCTTGCGCTCCAGCACTTTCTCGCCTTGCGTCGCCAGGTGCAGATGGCCGAGCAGGTCGCCGACCTGGGCACAATGCTGTGGGTTGGCGTCCTTGATGTGCTTGCCGGCCAGGCGCGGTTGCAGCAGTGCCGGTTTGCCGGCCAATTCGCGCAGGGCCACGCCATCGGTGGTGCGCAGGGCGTAGGGCACCGGCAGGTCGGCGTCGTGGAGCACGTCGAGCAGTTCGATGAAGAACGGCATTTCCTGCACGGGGCCGCGCTCAACCAGGGTCAAGACGTACTCGCCCTGTTCCAGGCTGATAAAGAAATTGGTGTTTTCGCTACCAGCGGCAATCCCCTGGAAGTCAAGCAGGCGGCCGAGCCCGTAGGGGGCGAGAAAGGTTTCCAGCTCGGGCCGAGCCAGGGGGGTGAACACAGACATGGTTAAAACTGCCAGTACGGGCGCCGCGGTGCGCGGCGCCAATTGAAGTTAAGAAATCATTTCCATTCGAAGATCTTCCATGACGGGATCAGCATATCCGGCTGGTCAGAGCGGATGAAGTTCGCGTCGGTTCCGTCCGCGCGTACCAGGAAATACGGAGGCGCGCCTTTTACGGTCACCTTGATTGCATACAGGAAACCGTTTTGACGGTACTCCTGGATGGTCCGGTCGCCTTCCGTGCGAATGGTCACTTCCGGATCACCCGAAGGCGCGCTGTCTGCCGCCATGGCAGCCATCGGAGCGAGTGCAATCAGGCCGGTCAACAGCAGGCGATTGAATGTACGCATGATAACCTTGTCCCTTTGTTTTCATTGGTCCGGCTATTCTAGCGCCTGACCCGCCGAAAAGGTTGATCCTGCTCATGAGCCAAGCCCCCCTCGTCCTGGTGGACGGTTCGTCTTACCTGTACCGCGCGTTCCACGCGCTGCCACCGCTGACCACCTCCAAAGGCCTGCCGACCGGTGCGGTCAAGGGCGTGTTGAACATGCTCAAAAGCCTGCGCAAGCAGTACCCGGACAGCCCGTTCGCGGTAGTGTTCGACGCCAAGGGTGGGACGTTTCGCGATGACATGTACGCCGAATACAAGGCCAACCGCCCAAGCATGCCCGATGACATGCGCGTGCAAATCGAGCCCCTGCACCAAAGCGTGATCGCCCTGGGCTTCCCTTTGCTGTGCGTCGAAGGCGTCGAGGCCGATGACGTGATCGGCACCCTGGCCCGCAGCAGTGCCGCCGCTGACCGTCCGGTGGTGATCTCCACCGGCGATAAGGACATGGCGCAGTTGGTCGACGGGCACATTACCCTGGTCAACACCATGACCGGTAGCTCGATGGACATCGAGGGCGTAAAGGAGAAATTTGGCGTCGCTCCGGAGCAGATCATCGACTATCTGGCGTTGATGGGCGATTCGTCCGACAACATCCCGGGCGTTCCGGGCATTGGTCCGAAGACCGCTTCCGGCTTGCTGGTGGGCGTGAACGGCGGCCTCAAAGAGCTTTATGAGCAGCTGGACATTGTGCCGACCCTGCCGATCCGCGGTGCCAAGGCGCTGCCGGCGAAGCTGGAAGAGCATAAGGAGATGGCATTCCTCTCCTATCAGTTGGCGACGATCAAGATCGATGTGCCGCTGGACGTGGGTCTGGACGATTTGCACCTGATTGAACCGGATCGCGAAAAGTTGCTGGAGCTTTACACCCTGCTGGAGTTCAAGAGCTGGTTCGATGAAATTCAGCGCGACGCCAAGCGAGTGGAGCTCAAGGCCGCGCCTGTTGCCGAGGACATTGTTGAGGCCGCGCCCGCGGCGCCCGCAGAAACGACCTACACCACGATCCTCGACCAAGCCACATTCGATGCCTGGCTGAAGAAGCTCAACGACGCGACGTTGTTCGCTTTCGACACCGAAACCACCGGGATCGACGCTCAACAGGCGCAACTGGTGGGGGTTTCCTTCGCCGTGCAGCCCCATGAAGCCGCCTACATCCCGCTGACCCATTCCTACATCGGTGCGCCGCAGCAGTTGGATCGCGACACCGTGCTGCTGGCCTTGAAGCCATTATTGGAAGACCCGAGCAAGTTCAAGGTCGGCCAGCACGCCAAGTTCGATATGAATATCCTGGCCAACTGTGCCATCGGCGGTGACCCGGCGAATGGCATCAGCGTGCGCGGTATCGCGTTCGACACCATGCTTGAATCCTACGTGTTGAATTCCACTGCGACCCGCCATGACATGGACAGCCTGGCCAAGAAGTACCTGGACTACGACACCGTCAGTTTCCAGGACATCGCCGGCAAAGGCGCCAAGCAACTGACCTTCGACCAGATCCCGCTCGAGCAGGCTGGCCCTTATGCTGCCGAAGATGCGGACGTGACGCTGCGCCTGCATCAGGCACTGCACGCACAGCTCACCGCCATACCGAGCCTGGCGAGTGTGTTGACGGACATCGAAATCCCCCTGGTGCCGGTGCTGGCGCGTATCGAACGCCAGGGCGCGCTGGTGGATGCGCAGCTGCTCGGTGTCCAGAGCATCGAGCTGGGCAACAAGATGGTCGAACTGGAGCGCCAGGCGTTCGAGATCGCCGGCGAAGAATTCAATCTGGGTTCGCCCAAGCAGCTCGGCGCGATTCTCTACGAGAAACTCGGCCTGCCGGTGCTGAAAAAGACGGGCAAGGGCCAGGCATCCACGGCAGAGGAAGTGCTGGCCAAGCTGGCCGAAGATGACTATCCGCTGCCCAAGGTACTGATGCAGTACCGCAGCATGAGCAAGCTGAAAAGCACTTACACCGACCGCTTGCCGGAGCAGATCAACCCGCGGACCGGACGTGTTCACACCTCTTATCATCAGGCGGTGGCGGCGACCGGGCGGCTGTCTTCCAGCGACCCGAACCTGCAGAACATCCCGGTGCGCACCGCCGAAGGGCGGCGCATCCGCCAGGCGTTTGTCGCGCCCAAGGGCTACAAACTGCTGGCGGCGGACTATTCGCAGATCGAGCTGCGGATCATGGCGCACCTGTCCAAGGACGAGGGGCTGATGAATGCGTTCCGTAACGACCTGGACGTGCATACCGCCACGGCGGCCGAGGTGTTCAAGGTCGAATTGGCTGAGGTCACCTCCAATCAGCGTCGCAGTGCCAAGGCGATCAACTTTGGCCTGATCTACGGCATGGGGGCACAGAAGCTCGGCAAGGACATCGGTGTCGATACCAAGACCGCCAAGGCCTACATCGATGTGTACTTCGCCCGCTACCCAGGCGTTCGCGAGTACATGGAGCGCACCCGCGCCCAGGCTGCCGATCAAGGCTACGTGGAAACCTTCTTCGGACGTCGGCTGTATTTGCCGGATATCAACTCCAACAAGCCCCAGGAGCGCGCGGCCGCAGAACGCACGGCGATCAACGCGCCGATGCAGGGCACGGCGGCGGATATCATCAAGAAAGCCATGGTGCTGGTGGATAACTGGCTGACCGCGTCGGGCCTGGATGCCAAGGTGATCCTGCAGGTACACGATGAACTGGTGCTGGAGGTGCGTGAGGATCTGGTGGCCGAGGTCAGCGAGAAGATTCGCGAGCACATGAGTGCGGCCGCGCAGTTGGATGTGCCGTTGGTGGTGGACGTTGGCGTAGGCGACAACTGGGACGAAGCGCACTGATTTCGCGGCGGCGCCACCACCGAGCGTGGTGGCGCAGTGCTTTAGATCGGAAATCCGCTGCAGTTATTTCCAATAGTTTTTTGAACCTGCCGGAACTTAACCTGTGAACTGCTACTCAGAGTTACTGAATGGGTGGTGAAGCCCTTCAATGCTCCTATGTTGTGTTAAGTGTTGGCAGATATCCGGACCCCGCCCTAGCGGTCCGGTACTTGAACCCCGAACTTCCCCTCCCCATACGAAGTCCGGGGTTTTTTTTGCCCGCAGAAAAGTTACTCGGCGAGTTCCGCACCTTTATCAGCCAATTCCATCCAGCCGGCCAGCACGGTATAGGCATCTTCCAGGCCCATGCGCTTGGGTGCCGAGAACAGCTGGATGGTGATTGTGTCACCCCAACCCTTGCGGATTTCAGACTGCACTTTAAGCAGGGTGTTCTTGGCGGCGCCGTAGGTGAGCTTGTCGGCCTTGGTCAGCAGGATATGCATCGGCATGCCGCTGGCGACCGCCCAATCAAGCATCAGCAGGTCGAAGTCGGTCATTGGATGACGGATATCCATCATCAGGATCAACCCCTTCAAACTCTCCCGGCCACCCAGGTAAGCCTCCAGGTGACGCTGCCAGTGCAGCTTCAGCGGGATAGGTACTTTTGCATAACCGTAGCCCGGCAGGTCGACCAGACGCCGATCATCGTCTAGCTTGAAGAAGTTGAGTAACTGCGTGCGGCCCGGGGTTTTCGAGGTGCGCGCGAGGCTGGCGTGGGTCAGGGTGTTCAGTGCGCTGGATTTACCGGCGTTGGAGCGACCGGCAAAGGCGACTTCAAAGCCTTCGTCATCGGGGCATTGGTCAACTTTGGCGGCGCTGAGCATGAAGGTGGACTGTTGGCACAGGCCGAGGATGGGGTTCTTGAGTTGCATGAGATTTCCGATGTGGGCGGTGCCGAAAAAGGGTGCGGCAAGCGGTGTCGTTTCCGTTTCAGTAGCGCCAGTATATAATGCCGCAGATTTTGTGTGTGCTTTGTCCCAGCGAAGGATGAAGTTCACGGGAGCGATAGACCTTTATTGCGCATTAGAACGCAAAACGCTCTCAAACCCTGAAAAGGTCGATGTATGACCCGATGGTTGCTCGCTTTCGGTGCCCTGGTTCCGCTGTATGGCGCTCAGGCTACACAGGATCCGGAAGCGGTGTACAACCGAGTTTGCGTGGCTTGCCATGCCGGCCAACTGCCGAACGCCCCGAAACGGGGTGACCAGGCAGCCTGGGCGCCAAGACTGGCGCAGGGCATGGACACGCTGGTGCAACACGTGACCCAGGGTTTCAAGGCAATGCCGCCGCGTGGTTTGTGCATGGACTGCAGTACCGAGGATTACCAGGCCATCATTGAGTTGATGGTGAGTAAACCCGGTAGATAACTCTTAAACCCTTAGCCGTAGTTGGATTAGCTGATGAACAAACTGATCGTGAGTCTGCTGTTGACCTTGGGCATCACCGGTGTTGCCGTCGCCGCAGAGGGCCCCCTTAAAGGTGATGCCACTGCCGGTCAAGCGAAAGCCGCCGTATGTGGTGCCTGCCATGGGCCGGATGGTAACAGCCCGGCACCGAACTTCCCCAAATTGGCCGGCCAGGGTGAGCGTTACCTGACCAAGCAGATGCACGACATCAAGGATGGCAAGCGCACGGTCCTGGAAATGACCGGCCTGCTGACCAACCTCAGTGATCAGGACCTGGCAGACCTCGCGGCTTATTTTGCCAGCCAGAAAGGCAGTGTGGGAGCTGCTGATCCGAAACTGGTGGCCCGTGGTGAGAAACTGTTCCGCGGCGGTGACCTGGATAAAGGCCTGCCTGCCTGCACCGGTTGCCACTCGCCCAATGGCGCGGGCATAGCCGCCGCCGGCTTCCCGCACCTGAGCGGCCAGCACGCCACTTACATTGCCAAGCAACTGACCGATTTCCGTAAGGAAGAGGCAGGGCGAGCCAATGATGGCGACGCGGCAATCATGCGCACCATCGCTCGCAAGCTGAGTGACGAGGACATCGCCGCCGTCTCCAGCTACATCCAGGGCCTGCACTAAGTGCCCCGGCAACGTTAACGCTCGATTAATCCATCGATGCAAGCATAAAAAGGGTGGCTGAGGCCGCCCTTTTTTGTGGCCGCTGCCGTTACACTAACGAACTCATGCCCGCGTAGACCTGTCACAACAAAGGTCGCGTGAGGCGACTTTATTTGTCCAGGAGTAAAGCATGCGTAATCTGATCCTCAGCGCCGCTCTCGTCACTGCCAGCCTCTTCGGCATGACCGCGCAAGCTGCCGATGTGCCGCTTGAAGCCGGTAAAACCTACGTTGAATTGGCCAACCCAGTGCCGGTTTCGGTACCGGGCAAGATCGAGGTGGTGGAGCTGTTCTGGTACGGCTGCCCGCATTGCTACGCTTTTGAGCCGGTCATCAACCCATGGGTCGAGAAGCTGCCCAAGGACGTGAACTTCAAGCGCATCCCCGCCATGTTCGGCGGCCCATGGGATGCCCACGGCCAACTGTTCCTGACCCTGGAAGCCATGGGTGTGGAGCACAAGGTCCACAACGCGGTATTCGACGCCATCCAGAAACAAGGCAAGCGCCTGACCAAGCCGGACGAAATGGCTGACTTCATTGCTACCCAAGGCGTCGACAAGGACAAGTTCCTGGCCACCTTCAACTCCTTCGCCATCCAGGGCCAGATCAAACAGGCCAAGGAGCTGGCGCAGAAGTACGGCGTGCAAGGCGTACCGACCATGATTGTCAACGGCAAGTACCGTTTCGACCTGGGCACCACCGGTGGTCCTGAAGCGACCCTCAACGTTGCCGACCAGTTGATCGCCAAAGAACGCGCAGCCAAGTAAGGGGCTCCTCATGCGCCGCTGGGGTACTGAACGTGTGGTTGGCCTGCGTGAACCGCAGGTCAACGAACATCACCTGGAGTCCACAGGTTTGCCGGCAGACAACCGCCTGCGCCTGCTCAGCTTCAATATCCAGGTGGGCAACAGCACCGAGAAGTACCGGCACTACCTCACCCGTGGCTGGCAGCATTTGCTGCCCCACAACGGCCGGGCCGGTAACCTGCAGAAGATCGGCGACCTGTTGAATGATTTCGACCTGGTCGCCCTGCAGGAGGCCGACGGCGGCAGCATGCGTTCCGGCTATATCAATCAGGTCGAACACCTGGCGCACCTCGGGGCCTTCCCCTACTGGTATCAGCAGCTCAATCGCAACCTCGGGCGTCTGGCGCAGCACAGTAATGGTGTGCTCAGCCGTTTGAAGCCCACCTCCATCGAAGATCACCCATTGCCGGGCCCCAAGGGGCGCGGGGCGATTCTCGTGCGTTTTGGCGAAGGGCCTGAGGCCTTGGTGGTGGTGATGATGCACCTGGCGCTCGGGGGGCGTACGCGCAACCTGCAGTTGGCCTACGTGCGCGACCTGATTGGCAACTACAAGCATCAGGTGTTGATGGGTGACATGAACACCCATGCGAACGACCTCCTGCTGAATTCCCCGTTGCGTGACCTCGGGCTACTGGCGCCGCAAGTCGAAGCCACGTTCCCCAGCTGGCGCCCGCAACGCTGTCTTGACCATATCCTGCTCAGCCCGACCCTCACACTCGAGAGTGTGCAGGTATTGGCGCAGCCCATCTCCGATCACCTGCCGGTCGCGGTAGAGATTCGTCTGCCGGGTTCGCTCACGGCTGATGCATTGCCCGCGTTGAGCCCCGGCCCTCGCGGACCCCTTGCATGAGCGACGACGCCCAGCGCTGGAAAGAGAAATACCTGTTAAGCATCGAGCAACAAGAAAAGCTCGAACGCCGTTGGACTGCTCGCCTCGACCTGCTGCGTCGTGGGCTGGTGCGCAGCACACTGGCGGCGGAAGGCACCGACCGCGCGGTTGACCAATGCATGAAGGAAATGCGCGACGTCGTGCGTACCGACGATATGGATGCCGCCCTCGCCGCTTTGCTGCCGCGCCTGGAGAAGGCGGTACTGGATTCGGAGCAACGCCGCGAAACCCGGATCGACCAGATGAGCACCGCACTGACCTCCCTGGTCACGCAGTTGCAAAAGCTGCCGCTGCCCCGTGAGGTCGCCCGTCCGCTGAAAGCCTTCGCCAAGCAGTTGGATGGCCGCGTCAGCCAGGCGCGTGAGATTCCCTTGTTGCTCAGCGAGTTGAGCAGCCTGCAAGGGCAGGCGCTGGATAATCTGGAGCCGGACGGTGAAACCGTGCGTCCCGGGCCGGGTTTGTTGCAACGCCTGTTTGGTGCCAAGGACGCTTCGAGCGAGGCGCCGGCCAGCGAGCCCATCCCCAGTCCGCCGCCGGCCCCTGTTGCCTCCAAGCCCGCCGCCGAGCCCCAGGAGCCCGAACAGTCCGACGAGTTGACGCACGCGTTGCGAGCCTTTGCGCCGCCGTCTCAGGCGCCGCTTGCCGCGCAGCCTGAAGCCACAGCGCCCGCCAAGGCTGCCGATGTCGCCAGTGAAAAGTTTGTGTACGAGGCGCCTGTTCAAAGGGCCGCAGTGGCTGCGCCTGTCGACGCTTCTCCAGCACCTGTCGAGCCCGGGGAGCCCGAGCCACAGTTGCAAGAGCCCAGCACCGAGAGTGCTCTCGCCGCTTTTATCGAAGCGCCGCAGGTTGCCGTCGAGGCGCCGCAGGAGACGGTGATCGGCAGCCTCTCGTTCCCTCCGGTTCTTGACGTCGAAGAACCGGACCCCGATGAACTTCAATCGGATGGCCTCTACTCCCTGCCGGATTCACCGGAGCCATCGTATAGCTCCGTGGCCAAGCACATCGAAGACACCCTGATCGGCCTGCTGGAGGAGCTGGCCCTCCCCGAGCGCCATCGGCCCCAGGCCGAAGCCATGCGTGAGCGCTTGGCCCACGGCTTGAATTGGTACGAATTGCTGCCGATCCTCGATGACCTGGCGGTGCTGATGCTGGCGATCACCGACAGCGGCCAGCACGAGTTTGAGGCTTACCTCAAACAGCTCAACGAACGCCTTGAAGCCTTCCAGGGCCATCTGCAGGTGGCCAGCGACGGCCATGCCGACAGCCGCTCCGCTGCCAGGGAGTTGGACACGCAGATTCGCGAACAGGTCGACGGCCTGCAAAGCAGTGTCCAGGAAGCCGCGGACCTGGACAGCCTCAAGCAGGTGCTCGAAAGCCATCTGGAGGGTTTGCTCGGGACCATGGACGAGCACCAGCAACAACGTGATCAGCGCGAGCAGGAAGTGGCGGCGCGCCTGAAAGGCCTGGCCGAGCGGGTCGCCAATATGGAGCAGGAAGCCCAGGGTTACCGTGAGCACCTGGAGGTGCAACGCCAGAAGGCCCTGGTCGATCCGCTCACCGGTTTGCCTAACCGTGCGGCCTGGAGCGAGCGTCTGGACCATGAGGTCAATGCCTGGCACCAGCGTGGCAATAGCCTGTCGCTGGCGATGTTGGACCTGGATCACTTCAAGCGCATCAACGATGGCTACGGCCATCTGGCGGGTGACAAGGTGCTGAAAATCATCGCCAACGTCCTGCGCAAGCGCCTGCGCCCCAATGACTTTATCGCGCGGTTTGGCGGTGAGGAGTTTGTGTTGCTGATGCCTGACTCGTCCCTGTCGGATGCCCTGGCAGTGGGGGAAGTACTGCGTGCCGCGATTGCCGCCTGCCCGTTCCACTTCAAAGGCGAGCCGGTGACGATTACCGTGTCCATGGGCGTGGCGCAACTGCAGCCGAGTGAGCGCAGCGAGCTGGCACTCAAGCGGGCCGACGAGGCGTTGTATCGAGCCAAGGCGGCTGGGCGTAATCAGGTGCAGGCGGCGTAAAAGGCGTTCCATCGTGTAATTTGACCGCTGGCCACAAACGGTACGTTACACTGTTGCATTATCGTCTTCAGCGTACTGTCTTCCGCCATGAAATCCTTGTACTTCGCCTGTGTATTTCTTCTGCTCGCCGGTTGCGCCAGTGGTCCGCGCCTGGACACCCGCCACCCTTCGGCGAACCACGACAATCGCGTACAGTTCGTGGTCGTGCACTACACCTCCACCAATCTTGAGCGTTCCCTCGCCCTGCTGACCCACGGCCAGGTCAGCGCTCATTACCTGATCGGTGACGACGCCGGCGCCACCATCTACAAGCTGGTGGATGAGAGCCAACGTGCATGGCATGCGGGAGAAAGCGAGTGGATGGGGCGTACCTGGCTCAACTCCAGCTCCATCGGCATCGAGATCGTAAACCCTGGCTACAAGGACACCCCCACAGGCCGCTTGTGGTACCCCTACTCCGAGGCCCAGGTGAAATCGCTGGTGGTGCTGCTCAAGGACATCAGCAAGCGCAATGGCATCGATCCCAGGAACATCATCGGCCATAGCGATATCGCACCCCTGCGCAAGCTCGATCCGGGGCCGCTGTTCCCCTGGAAGCGCCTGGCCGATGAAGGCCTGAGTGTGTGGCCGGATGCCCAGGCTGTCGCCCGTTTCCAGGTGCAGTACGCCGCTGAATTGCCGAGCATCACCTGGTTCCAGGAAGAATTGGCGCTCCTCGGTTACCCGACACCCCAGACGGGTGAGTTGGATGTCGCCACGCGCCATGTGATCGCGGCGTTCCAGATGCGCTTCCGGCCATCCCGGTTCGATGGCGTGCCGGATGCCGAAAGTGCTGCCATCCTGCGTGCCCTGAACCGGCGCTAAGCTGGCGCCTACAAGGGCAGCGCCATATAGAACTGGGTGCCCTGCCCCGGCCGCGAATAAACCCCCATGCGGCCGCCGTGCAATTGCACGATCTCCTTGCACAGCGCCAGCCCCAGGCCGGCGCCGCCCTTCTTGCGCCCAACCTGGACAAAGGGTTCGAAGATGCGCCCTTGCTGGCCATAAGCGATACCTTCGCCGTTGTCTTCGACGCTGATAATCACCCGCTCGCCATGACGTCGCGCCTGCAGGCGAATTTGCCCACCGTCGGCGGTATGACGCAGGGCATTGCCCAGCAGGTTGTCGAGCACCCGTTCCAATTGCGCCTGGTCGGCATACAGCCGTGGCAGATCGGATTGCACTTCTACCAGCAGTTCGATGTGTTGCGCATTGGCGGGCTCCGCAAAGCGCGCGCGGGCGTGTTCGAGCAGATCGGTCACGTCGCAGGGGCCCAAGGTGAGTTTCTGCAGGCCATTCTGGTAGCGCGAGAAATTGAGCAGGTCGTTGATCAACTGCATCAGGCGCTGCATTTCTTCATTGACCGTATCCAGCAGGTCCGCTTCACGGGATTCCGGCGGGAACTTCGCGCGTTCACGGAACAGGCCGAACGCCATATGCATGCCGGTCACCGGCGTGCGCAGTTCATGGGAGGCGCGCAAGACGAATTCGCTGCGTACCCGTTCGAAGGCGCGCTGTTCGGTGACGTCGTGCAGCACCATCACCGCCCCAAGGATATGTCCCTGGGTATGGCTGACGGGGGTGAGGCTGTAGGTCAGCAGGCGCAGTTCGCCCTCGACTTCGACTTCCAGATCCTCCGGCGCGCGCTCCAGATTGCCGCCGCGCAACACCAGTTGCAGTTGTTCATCCAACTCCGGGCGCACCAGGGCTTCGCCAAGGCCTTGGCCGAGGCGTTCCTCGTCCCAGCCCAACTGGCGCTGTGCAACCGGATTGAGATGCTCCAGGCGGCCTTGGCGGTCAATCATCAGCAGGCCGTCGTCGATGCTGTCGAGCACGGCTTGCAGGCGCTGCTGGCCGGCCAGCAACTCGTCAACATTAGTCGCCTGATGCTCGCGCACCGCCTCGGCCATAAGGCCGAAGCGGCGGGTCAACAGGTTCATTTCCGCTGCCGAAGAGATCGGTAGCGTCACTTCAAAATCGCCCTGGCCGATCTTGTCCGCTGCTTTTGCCAGCGCTTCGATCGGGCCGCCAAATCGCCGGGCGATGCCATGGGCCGTGACAAATCCGATGATCAGCACTGCAAGGCCCACCAACCCCAGCAAACCGGCGATCAGCAAGGCGCGTGCGCGGGATTTATGCTCGCTGGCGCTGATGTTTTCCAGGGCCTGTTTATGTTCGGCAATCAGCCCGTTGCGCAGCACATTGAAGGTTTCGGTGAGTTTTTCCTTGCTGCCCGGTGGTGGCGACGCCTGCTGGGATTGCTCGAAGGCGTCCAGCAGGTCCTGGTATTGGGCTCGCGCCTGGCTGAAACCGTGGTTATGGCCGTCGCGTTGCTCATGGGCGATGCCTTGGTCCAGCAGGTCGAAGTAATGCTGCTTGGAGCTTTGCAATGCCTGCGGATCGGGGCGATGTTCCAGCATCATGATCAATTGGTCGCCCAGGCTTTGGCGCAGTTTGAGCCCCAGGTCCAGCGTGACGAAGTTGCTGCGAATCAGGGACTCCTGGGTCTTGGCCATTTGCATGACGCTGACCAGACCCAGGATCAGACCCAGCAGGGCGACGGTGATCAGCGCTGAGATACTCAGGAACAATCGAGTGCGCAGTTTCATCGCTAGCTTCATAGGGTGCAGCTCACAGGTTGTACTGTTTGCGTTTGCGGTACAGGGTCGACGCGTCGATGCCGAGGGTGCGGGCGGCCTGGTCCAGGGTATCGCTGGTGGCCAGTACGGCGCCGATATGGGCTTTTTCCAGCTCGTCCAGGCTCAGCGCCGCGCCAATGCGTGGGGCGTTATTGGTCGGTTGCTCGGCCATGCCGAGGTGGATGATTTCGACCTTTTCCTGTGGGCAGATGATGCTGGCGCGTTCCACCACGTTGCGCAGTTCGCGGATATTGCCTGGCCAGCGATAGTTGAGCAGCGCTTCGCGCGCCTGATCACTGAATCCTCGCGCCGGGCGGGCGTATTCCTTGACGAAGCGCGCCAGGAAACGGTCTGCCAGGGTGAGGATGTCTTCACTGCGCTCGCGCAGCGGTGGCAGGTGCAAGGTGATGACGTTGAGGCGATACAGCAAATCTTCACGGAAGCGGCCGTCGCGCACCATGTCTTCCAGGTTCAGGTTGGTGGCGGCCAGGATGCGCACATCGGCGCGACGGGTGACCGGGTCGCCCACGCGCTCATACTCCTTGTCCTGGATAAATCGCAGCAACTTGGGTTGCAGAGTGAGGGGAAAGTCGCCGATCTCGTCGAGAAACAGAGTACCGCCGTCCGCCTGGTTGACCCGGCCCAACGTGCTCTCACTGGCGCCGGTAAAGGCGCCACGGCTATGGCCGAACAGCTCGCTTTCCATCAGTTCTGCCGTCAGCGACGGACAATTGATAGTCACGCAGGATTTCTTCGAGCGCTTGCTCCAGCCGTGTATGGCCCGGGCCAATTCGCCTTTACCCGTGCCTGATTCGCCGAGGATCAGGATGTTGGCATCGGTGCCTGCCACCTGGCGTGCGGTTTCCAGCACAACCATCATTGACGGGCTGTGGGAGTCGAGGCCGTCTTTCTGCTGGCGTACGGCGCCTTCCAATGCTTCCAGGCGCGCGGAAAGTTGGCGTACTTCCAGCTGCTTGGCGGTGGCCAGGCGAAGTTGGTCGGGGCTGCAAGGCTTGACCAGGTAATCGGCGGCACCGGCCTGGATCGCGTCCACGGCGGTATCCACGGCGGAATGGGCGGTCACGATCACCACGCGCATCCACGGTGCCTGGATACGCATCTGGGCCAATACCACCAGGCCATCGTCCTCACCCAGGCGCAGGTCCAGGAAGCACAGGTCGAACACCTGGCGTTGCATCAGGGCATCGGCCTGGGCGGCGCTGTTGGCGGTGGCGACGGTGTAGCCTTCATCTTCCAGGCAATAACGGAAGGTGCGGAGGATCGCGGACTCGTCATCCACTAAAAGAATGCGGCCTTGAAGTTCCTTGGCTGATTCCATCTGTCCCGCGCTCCTTAACTATATAAATGATGGTGTTTAGTCCCGGAATAATCGGGCAAGTTGCATGGTTTATTCTGATCGATAAAAGGCGATGTCGTGCAGCTATCTGCGCTGCTTCCTACGAAGTCCCGCCTGATAGCGTTTTCATGCTGTCTTCCCTTTCGGCAACTCCCTCTGTGCTTTCTATCCCTTCATCCGACCACTGACCATCGTGCATTTCGCACGGCGTAGTGGGGGGCATCGTGCAGGATGCTGGGCGATTGACCTAATGCATATATTTAACTCATTGATTTAATTGGATTTTATTTTATAAAAAAGCTGGCATGCGCTCTGCAATAGCTATCCCAACGAATAATCAGAATGCGGGAGAAATGCAGCATGACTCGCCAAAGCCTCAGCCAACTGCGTGTATCGCCACTGCGCTTGCAACAAGGGCTGTTTGCCAGCCTGGCCCTGATGGTCACGCTGATTGCAGGCCAGCAGTTGCAGCAATGGCAGCAGAGTCCGCAGCAAGTCCCGTCGTTCGACCGTCCGGTAACGACCCAGACCCATTTCAGTTCCATTGGCACCCGTAGCGCCGATGTAACCGCCCCGCAATTGCGTGTGGCCGACCAGGATTCCACCCTGGGCGAGCTGCCGACTCAAGAGCGTTGGGTGTTTTAAGCAAGAACGTCGGTCGCTTGATGTCGAGCGCCCGTCCGGCACTACCGCTGTTACCTCTTAAAGAAGCGTAAGGAGAATCACCATGTTGAGTTGGGCAATCACATTTCTGATCATCGCCATTGTGGCTGCAGTCCTGGGCTTCGGTGGTATCGCGGGCACCGCCACGGGTATCGCCAAGATTCTCTTTGTCGTCTTCCTGGTGATGTTCATTGCTTCGTTCTTCTTTGGTCGTCGCGGCCGAGGCTGAATATGACCACTTTGTCCCTCAAAGCCATTGCTGCCGCCCTGCTCTTGGGCGGCAGCGGCTTGGCGATGGCCGCCAACGACGGCCAATCCCGAGCCAACGAATTGCTCAGTGCGGATCCGCAATACCGCGAGACCTGGCAAGGCGTGGTGAAGAAAGAAGAGCGCCTGCCGGAATGGGTGATGAACCTGTCGGGCACGGCCGAGCAAATGAATGCCGTGGAAGAAGATGGCGACAAGTACCTGGTGGGGCCGCTCTGCGAAACTGCGGATACATGCCTTCAAAAGCGCCTGATCGTCGCCTTCAGCCTCGACAAGGAAGATGCCTACGCCATGTTGGTGGAAGTCCCGGCCGGTTTGCCGGCGGACAAGTCCCCGACGCGGCACGCCGATTACCGGTTTATCGGTAAGCCGGACGAAGGCATGCAAAAGCTGCTCATGGAGCAGCTGAAGAAAGATCCGAATTGGTACTAGGTTGCGTCTGACGCGTCTGTCGTCTGCGCAATCAGCGTCCATGGAAAGAAGCCCCGCGCTTCTTTCTGTCTGCATTGCCCGCCAAGGGTGATGCATGACCAGGGGGCCGGGTTGCTCTGATCAATCGGGATCGGCGTGACCTACGGGCACAGGGAGTGCCTGCGCAAGGGCCGGGTCAGGCGAAAAGCTGCGACGCAGGTTCACAAGCCCACGGCTTGCTGAACTTGCGGCGGGCTTGTGACTCTTATTCCCGCCTCATATGCCGCCCATAGCCGCAAATCCTGATTTTGCTTTCGACCAACCATTTCTGAGTGTGTCGGGGCGACCATCTATCGAGAAAGTTTTGCGCGCGCCATAGGACGTTTCCGACGCTCGACGGCAGAGTTCTCGGGCATTTCTGCCAACCTCTCCAAGACGACCAGAATCTCTGCGCGAGCCTGAATTGGCCGGTTCACGGCATATTCACCGGACAAAATGTCACATTTGAACTGACCGTTCGGACAGTTATTATGAAAAAAAGTCATGCCGATTTGGCATGGGGTAGGCGTTTACGGCATTAGACGTCGTCCCCTTGCATGGGAATAGTTGCGCCTTTTTTCGCCTGCCAGTAAGCCATTTCGGCCATGCTGCGGTGACCTTCCATGGAGGCAGATGCACACACTTTTTCGCTCTCGAGCGTTGCAGCTGGCGCATTTGCCTTAAGTTCACTTGAAGTAAGGGTAATGACATGAAGAAGGCAAAGCTAAGCCTCGCCTGGCAGATCCTCATCGGTTTGGTGCTAGGGATTGCAATCGGCGCAGTGCTCAACCATTTCAGTGCTGAAAAGGCCTGGTGGATCAGCAATGTGTTGCAGCCAGCGGGCGATATCTTTATCCGCCTGATCAAGATGATCGTGATCCCGATTGTGATTTCCTCGTTGATCGTCGGCATTGCCGGTGTCGGTGACGCGAAAAAGCTCGGGCGCATCGGCGTCAAAACCATCCTTTACTTCGAAGTGGTCACCACCATCGCCATCGTGGTCGGCCTGCTGCTGGCCAATCTGTTCCACCCGGGCGCAGGTATCGACATGAGTACCCTGGGTACCGTCGATATTTCCAAGTACCAGGCGACCGCCGCCGAGGTGCAGCATGAGCATGCGTTCATCCAGACCATCCTCAACCTGATCCCGTCTAACATCTTCGCCGCTGTAGCCCGTGGCGAGATGCTGCCGATCATCTTCTTCTCCGTGCTGTTCGGCCTGGGCCTGTCGAGCCTCAAGCCGGATCTGCGCGAGCCGCTGGTGACCATGTTCCAGGGCGTGTCCGAGAGCATGTTCAAAGTCACCCACATGATCATGAAGTACGCCCCCATCGGCGTATTCGCGCTGATCGCGGTGACGGTGGCGAACTTCGGCTTCGCTTCGTTGCTGCCATTGGCCAAGCTGGTGATCCTGGTTTACGTCGCCATCCTGTTCTTCGCCTTTGCGGTGCTGGGCCTGATCGCCCGCCTGTTTGGCTTCTCGATCCTGAAAGTGATGCGCATCTTCAAGGACGAGTTGGTGCTGGCCTACTCCACCGCCAGTTCCGAAACCGTGCTGCCGCGTGTGATCGAGAAAATGGAAGCCTACGGCGCGCCGAAGGCCATCTGCAGCTTCGTGGTACCGACCGGCTACTCGTTCAATCTCGACGGTTCGACCCTTTACCAGAGCATCGCGGCGATCTTTATCGCCCAGCTGTATGGCATCGACTTGTCGATCGGCCAGCAACTGATGCTGGTCCTGACCCTGATGGTCACCTCCAAAGGCATCGCGGGGGTACCGGGCGTATCCTTCGTGGTGCTGCTGGCCACCCTGGGGAGCGTGGGCATCCCATTGGAAGGCCTGGCGTTCATCGCCGGTGTCGACCGCATCATGGATATGGCCCGCACCGCCCTGAACGTGATCGGCAACGCCCTGGCCGTGCTGGTCATCTCCCGTTGGGAAGGCATGTACGACGACGCCAAGGGCGAGCGCTACTGGAACTCCCTGCCGCACTGGCGCAGCAAGGAAGCGCTGCCGGCCGGCGAGATCACTCGCGGCTGATCGTACGATTGCGCTGACACAAACCTCGGATAATTCCGGGGTTTGTCGTTTCTGCCAGCCCCGCTATCATTCGCCCCATCTTTCGGGGGATTCAACTGATGCTCAATGGCCTGTGGCTTGGCTTCTTTGTCGTGGCAATGGTGTCAGCACTGGCGCAATGGCTGGTGGGCGGTAACGCCGGGATTTTCGCGGCGATGGTCGAAAGCATTTTCGCCATGGCCAAATTGTCGGTGGAAGTGATGGTGCTGTTGTTCGGCACCCTGACGTTATGGCTGGGCTTCCTGCGGATCGCCGAAAAAGCCGGGATTGTCGAATGGCTGGCCAAGGCCCTGGGCCCGCTGTTCCTGCGCCTGATGCCGGAAGTGCCGGCCGGTCACCCGGCCATTGGCCTGATCACCCTCAACTTTGCCGCCAATGGCTTGGGCCTGGATAACGCAGCAACACCTATCGGCCTGAAGGCCATGAAGGCGCTGCAAGAGCTCAATCCCATCCCTAACACGGCGACTAACGCGCAGATCCTGTTCCTGGTGCTCAATGCATCCTCCCTGACCCTGTTGCCGGTGACGATCTTCATGTATCGCGCCCAGCAAGGTGCGCCCGATCCGACCCTGGTATTCCTGCCGATCCTGCTGGCCACCAGCGCATCCACATTGGTGGGCCTGCTGTCGGTGGCGGTGATGCAGCGCCTGCGGCTGTGGGACCCGGTGGTGCTGGCCTACCTGGTTCCAGGCGCATTGGTACTGGGTGGGTTCATGGCCCTGCTGGCGACGCTCTCGGCCACCGCATTGGCCGGGTTGTCGTCGATCCTCGGCAACCTCACGTTGTTCGGCCTGATCATGCTGTTCCTGCTGATCGGCGCACTGCGCAAGGTGAAGGTCTACGAAGCATTTGTCGAAGGCGCCAAGGAAGGCTTCGACGTCGCCAAGAACCTGCTGCCGTACCTGGTGGCGATGCTCTGTGCAGTGGGCGTGTTGCGTGCCTCCGGCGCGCTGGACCTGGGCCTCGAAGGCATTCGCCATGTGGTGGCTTGGACGGGCATGGACACGCGCTTTGTCGACGCCTTGCCGACGGCGATGGTCAAGCCCTTCTCCGGCAGCGCGGCCCGGGCGATGTTGATCGAGACCATGCAGACCCAGGGCGTGGACAGCTTCCCGGCGCTGGTGGCGGCGACGATTCAGGGCAGTACGGAAACCACCTTTTATGTGTTGGCGGTGTACTTCGGTTCGGTGGGCATCCAGCGGGCGCGGCATGCCGTAGGCTGCGCGTTGCTGGCTGAGTTCGCCGGTGTGGTGGCGGCGATTGCGGTGTGCTACTGGTTCTTTGGCTGAGGCTTAGATAGCTATCGGGAGCAAGCCCCCTCCCACATTCTGAATGTGTTCACAGATCCAAATGTGGGAGGGGGCCCCGATGAGGCCCTCAGCGTTTCACCGCACCATTGCCCTGCTGAACAACCCACTCCACCACCTGCCTGTTCAACTGATCTCCCGCCAACCCAAACCCGGCCACCACCGCCGGCACTTTGGTGTCAGTCACCGCCTGCTGCACTTCAAACCGCCGGCTGGCAATAATCCGCTGATCACTCCCACGCACCAGGCGTGCGTCGAGGCGTATCACCACCGCTACCGCACTGCCCCGGTACTCGCTCTGAAACGCCTGCAACTGCCCGCCCAATTCATAATCGGCCTGCAGGTTGGTGTCGTCGGTGCTCAACAGCGTCACGCGTCCATCGCGCTGGAACCCGTCCATCAGGCGATTGCGCAGCAGCACGGGCGCCGGGTCGCTCCAGCGTGAGTTCGCATAGCTGCTGATCAAATCGCCATTGGGCACCACGGCGATGCGCGGGCTGTCGAGGAACTCACTGGTCTGCGGCTTGGCCAGGCGCAGCGACCAGTTGACTGGCGCACCTTGGGTCGTGCCCTGGGCCGCAGGCAGTCGGTAGACGTCCGATGGATCCGCCTTGGGCAGGATCGAACAGGCGCTGATCAGCGCCAAGGCCACAGGGGCGATCATTTGGTAAGCACGCTTCATGGCGTGAACTCCTTGTTCTTGTCGCTGCCCAGCAGGTAGCCGCTGGGGTTGGCTTCCAGGCGGCGGGAGATGGCGCGCAGTGAACCGAGGGTTTCGCGCAGTTCACGCACGGCCGGCGCCAGTTCGTTGAGGCCCTGCATGCCGCTGTTCACCGAGTCCTTGTTGTTGGTCAGCAAGGTATTGATGGTGGCGGTGCTTTGCTCAAGGGATTTCATCGCCTGTTCGGCGCTGCCGAAGACCTGCTTGCCTTGATCACTGAGCAGGCCATTGGCGTTGCGCATCAGTGCCGTGGTCTGCTCCAGGGCGGCCCCGGCCTGCTTGCTCACCTGCATCAATTGCTGCATCACCACCTTGATATCCCCACGCTGATCGGCAATCGCGCCGGTGGTCTGTTCCAGATGGTCCAGGGTGTTGCTGAGGCGCTCGACATTCTGCGCGGAGAACATGTCGTTGGCGTTGTGCAGCAGCAGGTTGATGCTGGTCATCAGGTCGTTGCTGTTATTGAGTAATCGCGCGATCGGCGATGGCGAGGCGATGATCTCCGGCAGGTTGCCGTCCTTGCCCTTGAGCTCCGGGCTTTGCGGCGTGCCGCCGCTGAGTTGGATGATCGAGGTGCCGGTGATGCCGGTCAGCGCGAGTTTGGCCTGGGTGTCTTCCTTGATCGGCGTCTGGCCGGCCAGGCGAATGCGCGCGAGTACGCGGCGCGGATCCTTGGGATCCAGGCGCAGGCTGATGACATCGCCGACCTTGATCCCGCTGTATTGCACCGAGCTGCCCTGGGACAGACCGCTGACCGCTTCGTTGAAGATCACTTCGTAATCCTGGAAGGCGCTGTCGACGCTGGATTTGGCCAGCCACAGGCCAAACAGCATCGCGCCGACCACCACGATCACGCTGAACAGACCGATCATCACATGATGGGCTCGGGTTTCCATGTCATACCTCGTTGAGCGGTTGAGCGGCATCCAAAGCCGCGCGGCCACGGGGGCCGTGGAAATATTCGTGAATCCAGGCGTCGTCCGTTTCCGAGACGATATCGATGGCATCGGCCACCAGCACCTTCTTCTGCGCTAGCACCGCCACGCGGTCGGTGATGGTGTAGAGCGTGTCCAGATCATGGGTGACCAGGAACACGCTCAGGCCCAGCGCATCACGCAGGGTCAGGATCAGTTGGTCGAATTGCGCCGCCCCAATCGGGTCGAGGCCGGCGGTGGGTTCGTCGAGGAACAGGATGTCCGGGTCCAGCGCCAGGGCGCGTGCCAGGGCCGCGCGCTTGATCATGCCGCCGGACAGCGAGGCCGGGTATTTGTCGGCCGCCGACAGCGGCAGTCCGGCCAAGGCCAGCTTGACCGCGGCCAGGTGCTCGGCATCACGGCGGCTGAGCCCGGCATGTTCGATCAGCGGCAGCGCGACGTTCTCGGTCACCGTCAGCGAGGAGAACAGCGCGCCCTTCTGGAACAGTACGCCAAAGCGCCGTTCCACCAGCGAGCGTTCATGTTCCGGCAGGCTCGGCAGGTTCTTACCGAACACCCGCACTTCGCCTTCACTGGGCCGGCGCAGGCCGACGATGCTGCGCAGCAGCACCGATTTACCGCTGCCGGAGCCGCCGACCACCGCAAGGATTTCGCCCTTGTACAGATCCAGGTCGAGATGCTCGTGCACGCGTTGGCTGCCAAAGCGATTGCACAGGCCACGCACTTCAATCACCGCCTCGGTGGGCGCACGGTGCAGACGACTCACCAGCCCATCTCCATGAAGAACAACGCGGCCACCGCATCCAGCACGATCACCACAAAGATCGATTGCACCACGCTGGAGGTGGTGTGGGCGCCGACCGATTCGGCGCTGCCGCTGACCTTGAAGCCTTCCAGGCAGCCGATGGCGGCGATCAGGAAGGCGAAGAACGGGGCTTTTACCATGCCGACCAGGAAGTGCTGCACGCCAATGTCCGATTGCAGCAGCGAGAGGAACATCGCCGGCGAGATGTCCAAGGCCACGGCGCAGACCACGCCGCCGCCGACGATCCCCGCCAGCATCGCCATGAACGTCAGCATCGGCAGTGCCACCAGCAACGCCAGCACGCGCGGCAATACCAGCAACTCCATCGGGTCCAGGCCCAGGGTGCGGATGGCGTCGATTTCTTCATTGGCCTTCATCGAGCCGATTTGCGCGGTAAAGGCGCTGGCGGTGCGACCGGCAATCAGGATGGCGGTGAGCAATACGCCGAATTCCCGTAGGAAAGAGAACGCCACCAGGTCCACGGTAAAGATCGTTGCGCCAAAGCTCTTGAGCACTGTAGCGCCGAGGAACGCCACGACGGCACCCACCAGAAAGGTCAGCAACGCGACGATGGGCGCGGCGTCGAGGCCGACCTGTTCAAGATGGGCGACCATCGGCGTCAGGCGCCAGCGCTTGGGCCGGAAAATGCCCCGGGCGAAGGTTTCGAGGATCAGGCCGATAAAGCCCAGCAGTTGCTTGCTGTCTTGCCAGACCTTGTCCACGGCCGCGCCGATACGCGCCAGCACCTGAATGCCGGTGGCTTCTTCCGGCGCTTTGTCCGGCACGCAAAAATCGTTGAGGGAGCGGTAGACGGTCTTGAGCAGCGCGCGGTCGGCGGCGGACAGGCTGCAGTCGGTCTGCTCGGCGGATTGTTCGATACGGGTGGGCCCCAGCAGCTCCACCAGCAGCGAGGCGCCGGCGGTATCCAGGGCGCCGAGACCATTGAGATCGATGCGCGCACCAGCATCGTATTGGCCGTCGAGCTTGTCCGACAGCTTCTTCAGGTTCGCGTAGTGGGCAAGCGTCCAGTCCCCTGTAATCCGCAGTAACGGGGGAGCGGTGGACGTATCGAGGTGGGCTGTGCCGGCCGTAGTACTACTGGTCATAAGCTCCGAGCTTGTCTGGCTATCCACAATTCCTACGTAATAGCACGATCCTGCCTACTTTGGGTTGTCGGTTTGTGCTGTGTCCGTCACTTTAAAACGCAGCACGCCGATCACCTGGCCGTCCTCCGTCAACACCTGGACTTGCCAGCGCCCTACCGCTTCGGGCGGGAAGTTCTGCTTGTGGGTCCAGGCGCGGTAGCCCTCCTTGCGTCCGCCGTGGATGTCCAGGGCGATGCGGTCGACCTCTTTGCCGTTGAATTTCCACACGTGGTAGATGCGCTCATCCAGGCCGCGCGGCGCGTTGATCGCGGTGTAGGCGTAGAGTCCGGTGCTGCGCAGCTGGCTGGCGTTGACTTCCTTGAGGTCGTCGCCGGGCGTGCGGTCTTGCAACTGGGTACTGATCGCCACTTCTGTCATCCACAACGTGGCCGGCGGCACCCAACTGCGCAGGAACCAGCCCGCGCAGCCAATGATGGCCGTTACCCCCAGCAGCATCGCCCAGCCCTTGAGGCTGCGCAGCGGCAGGCTCACCGCCAGGCTTGGAATCGACAAGGCCATGGCGACGCCGAGGGCGAGCTTGTAACTTTCGGCGGTGGTCAGGTGCAGGATGATCGGCAGCGCAGTGAGCAGCGCGGCGAACAGGGTCAGGGTGTGCAACGCGAGGAACAACGAGCGCTTGGGCGCCAGCCATTTGTAGTACAGCGGGTCGATGATCGAAACCAGCGCGGCTGCGCCGAGCAGGCCAGTGAACACCGATTGGCCGCTGTTCCAGGCGGTGGTGACGAAAAAGAACGGCAGCACGAAGAACAGACTTTCCTGGTGGATCATCTGGGTCGCGTAGCGCAGCAGGGGTTCGGGTATTTCGCGCTTGAAGACTTTGGTGAACAGCTGGGTAAAGCTGTTTTCCAGCATCAGCCACAGCCAGCTCACCAGCATGATCACCGCGATCCAACTGGCCATGCCCTGCTGGCGATCTACCAGGATGAAGCTGCATACACCCGAGATAAAACCGCCGAGTGCAATCACCCCTGGGTAGCGCTTCATCAGTTCGAGGACGCGGGTGATTAAGCGGGTCAGGTTTTGCATTCGGCGGTTCGCAGTCTTTGTAGGAAAAAATCCCAGACAGAATAACGTCTTAGGCCAGGGTTCGGTGCCTCATTACGCGATCCGTTTGCGATAACGGCGCACGCCGATCAACGCAATGGCGATCAGCCCGAGGACGCCGGCGCCGATCCAGTTGAGCATGTCGTAGCTCAGCAGTGGTTTCTCGATGCGCCAGTAACCCGGTTGCTTGAGCAACTCGCGCATGGCCTGGCTGGTCTGCCCGAGGCTCACGGCCTTGATGCGTTTGACCGGGTCGCTGAAGTGGCCGTTGTCGTAATCGCCCGAGGCGCTCCAATAATAGTCGGCCAGCGCGCTGTTGCCCTGCACGGCCCAGGCCTGGCGGGCGATGGCGGCCTGTTTGAGGCGCGCGAATACCGTTGGGTCAAGGCCGTCCTTGAGCAGTTGCGCCTTGAGGTCTTGCAGCACCTGCTCGGCTTCGGGGAGGTTGTCCCGCTCGAGGTCGGCATTCAGGCTGAGGAAGCCAACGCCGCCGAGCACTTCGCGCTCGCTCCAGGGGCCGTAGGACAACCCATGCTTGAGGCGCAGTTGGCGGTACAGCGCCCAGTCCAGGTAATCCTTGAGCAGGTCGTAGGTTTCATCATGCTGGTCGTCCAGCACCGGCTCGGGGAACAGCCAGTGCAGTTTGGCACTGTCGCCCACCCAGCCGTGGATCAGGTCGCGGTGGCTGGCGGCGGCGTGCTGGATCTGCGGCAGCGCCGGGTGCTCACTGGGTTCGATCGGGTCGAGTTGGCCGTAGGTGCGTTCCAGGTAGGCGGGCAGCAGTTTGTCGAGGTCGCCGACGATGATCAGGGTCATGTTGTTGGGGGCGTACCAATTTTTGCGCAGCGTCTCCAGCTGGTCGCGGGTCAGGTGATCGACCTCGGCACGCTCGGCGCATTTGAGCCCCAGCTCGATGGCCAGTTGATTGCTGGCGGTGTGACCCAGGTCCTGGCGGTCGAGCAGGCGTTGCAGGTGGGAGTAATGACCGCCGTCTTCGCGCTCGACTACCTGTTTGGCCGCGTTGATATTGGCGTCGGTCAACTGGGTGCGGGTGATGATCGCCAACAGCAGGTCGAGCACCTTGCGCTGGTTTTGCGCGGGCGCCTCGATCACAAAGGTCGTATCGGCGTTGCTGGTGTAGGCGTTCCACTCGCCACCCAGGGCTTGCATGCGGTCTTCCAGCTCGCCTTCGCCGCCGCCGTCGATACCGCTGAACAGCAAGTGCTCGAGCAGGTGCGGCAGTTCCTTGTCTTCGCAACTGAAGTCGTCCAGGCCGACGCCGACCACCAGGCGAATCGCCACATGGCCGCGCTCGGTGCCCGGTTTAAGCAGCAATTGCAGGCCGTTGGGCAAGGTGTAGCCCTCAACCTGCAAGCGGTCAAAGGCAAAGACGTGGGCAGAACCCATGAGCAGGCAAGCGAACAACAGGCGACGCATAACAAGCTTCCTGGCGAGTGAGGTCAGCTTTAACTGACTTCACGGGCCATCGTACGTTCAGGGCGAATGTGTGATGTCGGCAATATCTTCGGCGGAGAGTGCGCCGGTGTCGGACGTTTCCAAGACTACATAAGCACTGCTGCAAAACAACGAGTTCAAGCGTTTCATGTCGGCAATCAGCTCCAGGTGCAGGGAACTGGTCTCCAGGCTCTGCACGATCTTGCGCTGCAGGCGGCTGACGTGGGCATGGGCCAGGCGGCGTTCCTGGGCGCGGAAGCGGCGCTTTTCGCGCAGCAATTGGCGCGCGCTTTCCGGGTCGGCACTGAGGAAGACCGACAAGCCCAGGCGCAGGTTGGCGATCAATTGGCTGTGCAGGCCGGTGAGTTCTTCCAGGCCCACTTCGGAAAATTGACGGCGTTGGGAGGTTTTCTGCTGCTGGACTTTACGCAGCATGCGTTCGATCAGGTCGCCGGCCAGTTTCAGGTTGATCGACAGCTCGATGATTTCGGCCCAGCGCCGACTGTCTTGCTCGCTGAGGTCTTCGCGGGGCATCTGCGCCAGGTAGAGTTTGATCGCGCTGTAGAGTGCCTCGACATCGTCGCTGAGGCTGCGTATTTCCTGGGTAATGGCTGTCTGTTTGCCGCGCAGCACTTCCTGCATGGCGGTGAGCATGTTGTCGATCAGATCACCCAGGCGCAGGGTTTCGCGCGCGGCGTTGGCCAGGGCCAGGCTCGGTGTGGTCAGGGCCGTGGGGTCCAGGTGGCGCGGTTTGGCCTTGCCGTTGACCTCGTCCCGCTCCGGCAGCAACCAGGCGCACAGCTTGGCCATGGGGCCGATGGTGGGCAGCAGGATCAGGCAACGGCTGACGTTGTAGAGCAGGTGGAAGGTGATGACCATGCCTTGGGCGCTGTAGTCCAGCCCGTCCATCCACAGCACCAGCGGGTCGAGCACCGGGATAATCAGCAGCAGGCCGATCAGTTTGTACAGCAGGCTGCCCAAGGCGACCTGGCGACCGGCGGCGTTCTGCATGCTGGTGCTGAGAAAGGCCAGCACGCCGCTGCCGATGTTGGCGCCGATCACCAGACCGATGGCCACGTGCAAGCCGATCACCCCGGCGCCGGCCAGGGTGGCGGTCAGCAGGACAGCGGCGAGGCTGGAGTAGGAAATCATCGCGAACAGGGCGCCGACCAGGGCATCGAGCAAAATATCGCCGGTCAGCGAAGCGAACAGCACTTTCACGCCCTGGGCGTGGGTAATCGGCCCGGCGGCTTCGACGATCAATTGCAGCGCGAGGATGATCAGCCCGAGGCCGATCCCGACCCGGCCCAACTGCCCTGCCCGCGTCTGTTTGCGCGACAGGAAGAAAATCACCCCGAGAAAGATCAGCAGCGGCGACAGCCAGGACAGGTCGAAGGTCAGCACCCGCGCCATCAGCGCGGTACCGACGTCGGCGCCGAGCATGGTCGCCAGGGCGGGCACCAGGCCCATCAGGCCCTGGCCGACAAAGGAGGTCACCAGCATTGCCGTGGCGTTGCTGCTCTGCACCATGGCAGTCACCAGGATGCCGGCGACAAATGCCAGCCAGCGCTTGGACATGTTCTGCCCGATGACTTGACGCAGGTTGGAACCGTAGACCCGCAGGATGCCGGTACGGACGATGTGCGTGCCCCAGATAAGCAGGGTCACGGCGGAAAGCAGATTGAGCAAGGTCAGCATGCTCGGCCCCCCGTGTGGGTGTGCGCCATTTGGCGCAAATGAGAATTGCCGCGTGCCGTTCTACGTCTTGTAGTTAAGCTGTAGTTGGCGAATGGGCTCGGCGCCAGCATCGCATAGCTAAAGTGGGGATTGAAACAAAACTGTCATGAAATCAGCTTTTTATGCATGAAAAAAAGGGGCTTATAAAAAGCCCCTTTTTTGTCTGGCTCGGGTTTATTGACCCGGAATGTCCTTGCGCAGTTTCACAGGGTCCTGCTGTTTCTTCTTTTTCGCGATGGCGGTGCGCATCTTGATGTTCACCGCTTCCACCGCCAGCGAGAACGCCATGGCGAAATAGACGTAGCCTTTTGGCACGTGCACGTCGAAGGATTCGGCGATCAGTACGGTACCCACCACCAGCAGGAACGACAGCGCCAGCATTTTCAGCGACGGGTGCTTGTCGATGAAGTCGCTGATGGTGCCGGCGGCCAGCATCATCACCAATACGGCAACAATGATCGCGGCAACCATGACCGGCACATGGGAGACCATGCCCACGGCGGTGATCACCGAGTCCAGGGAAAACACGATGTCGATGATCGCGATCTGGATGATGGTGTAGATGAACTTGCCACCGGCACCCTTGGGTTCGTCGTGGGTTTCGTCTTCACCTTCCAGGGCGTGGTACATCTCCTGGGAGCTTTTCCACAGCAGGAACAGGCCACCGAAGAACAGGATCAGGTCGCGGCCGGAAATGCCTTGGCCGAAGACCACGAACAGATCGTCGGTCAGGCGCATGACCCAGGTGATCGACAGCAGCAACAGGATTCGCGTGACCATGGCCAATGCCAGGCCGAAGATCCGGGTGCGTGCCTGCATATGCTTGGGCATGCGGCTGACCAGGATCGAAATCATGATGATGTTATCGATGCCCAGGACGATCTCGAGGGCCGTCAGGGTGAAGAAGGCAATCCAGATTTCCGGATTGGTCAGCCATTCCATGTGTATTCCTTTGAGCAAGTGTTAAACCGCGCAAGCTGCAGCGCCGCGCGGTGAGTGAGTCGGTACGATTATAGAGTGCTGAACAGCGGAAAAATCCCCATCAGCAATGCGGCGAACATTATGCACAGGCATACCAGTACTGCCCACTTCAAGGTGAAGCGTTGGTGATCGCCAAATTCGATACCGGCCAGTGCCACCAACAGGTAGGTCGACGGTACCAGCGGGCTGAGCAAGTGCACGGGCTGGCCAACGATCGAGGCGCGGGCCATTTCCACTGCGGTGATGCCGTAGTGGCTGGCGGCTTCGGCGAGTACTGGCAGTACGCCGTAGTAGAACGCATCGTTGGACATGAAGAAGGTGAACGGCATGCTCACCAGCGCGGTGATCACCGCCAGGTAAGGGCCCATGGCTTCCGGAATGACGGCCAGCAGGCTCTTGGACATGGCATCGACCATGCCGGTGCCCGACAGGATGCCGGTGAAGATCCCAGCGGCGAAGATCAACCCGACCACCGCCAATACGCTGCCGGCGTGGGCGGCGATGCGGTCTTTCTGCTGTTGCAGGCACGGGTAGTTGACGATCATCGCGATACTGAATGCCACCATGAACAGCACCGGCAGCGGCAACAGGCCGGCGATCAGGGTGCACATCAGGGCCAGGGTCAGGGCACCGTTGAACCAGATCAGCTTCGGACGGCGGGCGTCCGGGTATTGCGACACGCTGATCTCGCTGTGGTCGATCTCGTCGCCTTGCAGGTGCAGTTCACCCAGGCGCGCCCGTTCGCGCTTGCCGTACATGTAGGCAATCACCAGGATCGCCACCACACCGGCGGCCATCGCCGGGATCATCGGGACGAAAATATCCGAGGGGTCCACGTGCAGCGCACTGGCGGCGCGGGCGGTCGGGCCGCCCCAGGGGGTCATGTTCATCACGCCACCGGCGAGGATGATCAGGCCGGCCATGATCCGCGGGCTCATGCCGATGCGCTGGTACAGCGGCAGCATGGCGGCCACGCAAATCATGTAGGTCGTGGCGCCGTCACCGTCGAGGGACACCACCAGGGCCAGCACCGCGGTGCCGACCGACACCTTCAGCGGGTCGCCCTTGACCATTTTGAGGATCTTGCGCACGGCCGGGTCGAACAGGCCGGAGTCGATCATCAGGGCAAAATAGAGGATGGCGAACATCAGCATCACGCCGGTGGGCGCGAGCTTGGTAATGCCTTCGAGCATCATCGGGCCGATCTTCGGTGCGAAACCGCCGAACAGCGCGAACAGGATAGGCACGATGATCAGGGCGATCAGCGCGGACAGGCGCTTGGTCATGATCAGGAACATGAACGTGATGACCATGGCAAAGCCAAGGAAAGTCAGCATAGGAATACTCCAGGCGTAGCGCGGCTAGGGAATGGCGAACCGGGGTGGGGTCAGCGCAGAACGAAGGGCACGAGGCGTACGGGTGGAGTTGGGGCGAACAGGCGGGTACGGACGGACATCGGGGATCACCATTGTTGTTGTGTACAGCCGGTCTGTTGCCGGCAGTTGGGGGCGATCCTAGACGCGTTAGCTTTCAGCCAGCTTTCGTTGGCAAAACAGTTGGTGGTGGGAAGATGTACGGTCTGCAGGTGTACACATTGCAAATGTGGGAGGGGGCTTGCTCCCACATGGGAATGTGTTTATCCCGTGTACTTCAGGGCAGCTCGAGACCGCCCGCTGCTTTGTGCAGTTTGCGCAGGTGTTCACCCACCTGCTTGAGGTTGGCTTCACACGCGGCAATTTCGGCCGCGCGGGACGGCTCCAGCAGCGCCCTCACCTCTTTATCCAGCTCGCCGGTGAGCGATTGCAGCTGCTTCTGGCGCTCAGCGCTTTCCGATTCCAGGCGCTTGGCTTCCGATGGTTGCGGCAGGCCATAGCCACCGCTGCCCAGCAGTTCTGCCGGACGGCTGAGGAAGCCACTGTTGGCGAGGATCTGCTGCAGTGTGGCGTTGGCTTTCTCCATGCCGCCGTTTTTCAGCTCGCGTGCACCGAGGTAGCGTTGCTTGACTTCGTCCTGGGCCAGCATCAGCTGTTTGCGAAAGCTCGCCTGTTCCAGCAGCAGCAGTGCGGCGCTGGTGCGCAGGTCGGCCTGGTCAAACCACTGCCGGCGCTCTTCGGCGCTGAGGGACAGCCAGTCTTCAACCTGGGTCTGTTTGATCGGCAGGTGTTTGCGCAGCACGTCGAACATAGCCTGGTAGCGTTCGCGGAAGGAGTCGAAGTGATACCCCAGGCGCATGGCCTCGCGTTTGTCGTTGAGTACGCTGGTATCCGCCAGGCCGCGGGCTTGCAGCACTTCCAGCAGGCCATTCGGCGTGATGTTGTCCAGGCCGGTCAGCTGCGGGTTGGCGCTGCCGCTGCGCAGCAGTTTCAGGCTTTCGACCGCGCAATTGTTGGACAGGAAGTAATAGTTGCCGTCATAGCTCCAGTGCATTTCGGCGGCGTGCTCGACGGTGTCGTTGATCTCCTGGCGTGACAGTTTCAGCGGCACGGACGCCAGGCCGCGCAGTTCGGTCTTGGTGTATTCGTCAATCACTTGGGCCAGCGGCAACACGAACAGCCGTGACGGGTACTTGCCCACCAGGCCGTCCCAGCTGGACAGCTGTACATCGCCGACGAAGGCGCGGTAGGACAGCACCAGGTGCTGGTCCAGGTCGAGCCGGCAGTCCGGCCCACGGGGGCGGCCCGGCGCGCAGATCACCAGGCGCAACATACTGTGGCCCCAGCGGCTGACCAGGTTCTGGTTGGCTTCGGCCAGCAGGTAGTCGATTTCGTAGACCCGCTCGGGGTCGACGTGGCCCAGGGGTGTCTTGGCGAAATCGTTGCCGGCGTTGAGGAACGCGTAGGTCTTGGCGCAGGTGTCTTGTTCCGGAGGGGCCCAGCCAAAGTGGTCCTTGTAATAGCGGAACAGCGCGGGGCGTCGGCAGGCATAGCTTGGGTCGAGGAGGAAGTACTCCATATTGACCGCTACGAATTCCAGCGGGCTGGTGGTTTCGTAGATATCCGGGCTGCGCGCGACCTGACGGTTGTATTGTTCGCGCTCACCGCGACGGCCGACATATTGCGGCCAGCCCGCCAGGTCCAGCAGGCGCGGGTCATCGCTGAGGGTGAAGCGCCGGTCATTCTGGCCACGACATTGGTCGGGCAGGCCGATCAGGCCGGTGATGTTGTTCTGGCGGCTGCAACGCTGGATCAGCGCGCGTTCGTCCTTGGGCCACAGGCGCGCACGGTCATAGATGTGGGTCAGTTCATGCAGCACGGTGGCGAGCATTTCCCGGCGCACGGTGCCGTGGGGGCGATTGGTTTTCTGCGTGGCGGCGCTGCCGTCGGTCAGGCTGTCGAGCAGGTTGCGGTTGAGGTCCAGCTCGGACACCAACGAAGCCTGGCCGTAGGCATTTTCGGGCATCTTGTCGGTCCAGCCGACATCGATGCGCCGGTCCAACTGCTCGACGAAGCGCGGTGGCAGCGAACGCATCGCCTCATCGAGCAATGCCTGGCTGGCCTGCTGTTCGGTCGGGCTCAAGCCATCTGTCTTGAGCCGCAGTTGCAGGCTGGCCTGGGCTGCGCTGGCACACAACAGCACAGTCCCGGCCAGGAGCCAGGCGACAAGGCGCCTCACAGAGCGAGAATGGCTTCGGCGAGGGTCTGGTCGCTGGCATCGCGCGCTTCCGGCAGGCGGGTGCGCAGGGTGTCGAAGGCGGCTTCCAACTGTGCGCCGCGGATCTCGCCGTTGGTGGCGACGAAACTGGCCGCGTCATCGTGGGCTTCGCGCACGACTTTGGAGTCGCGGATGGAGGTGGTGGTGTCCGAAGTGAAATCAATGGTGCGGCCAGAGGCGCGAACAATGATGTTACTGGTGGCCACCAGGGTATGTGCCTGGGCAACGTCGGCCAACAACAGCAGGCCAAGGGTGGCGGCGATCAGCGGGCTACGCATGGAATGACTCCGAAATACAAAGATGATTATTGGACGAGAATTGCCTGCGCCAGTTCAAGGTCGCTGGCGTTAAGTTTTGGATGGGTACGGCGCAGGTAATCCAGTGCGGATTCGAGCCGTACGCCCCGCCATTGGCCGTCAGTGGCGATAAACGCAGCGGCATCATCCTGGGCCGCCACGACTACTTTCCGGTCGAAAGGCGCGGAGGTCACCTTGCTGGTGGCGTACGCACTCGCGACGGTACCTTGGATGGTCACGTCCAAGGCCGAAGCCAATGGCGACCAGCTGGCACACAAACACACAGGGACTATTAGCAGGCGGTATGAAAAAGCCATGGGACTCGACAATTGAAAGCGAGCGCCAAGGCTAGCGTAATGCCCGGGCGAGAGCCAGTGCGGCGGCATCGGGAGCGACGGGCGCTCCCTTTGTGTCAACTGTGTCAACTCACTCAAATAGCCAGGATGGCTTGGGCCAGCTGTGCGTCAGTCGCGATGTTCAGTTGCGGCGCCTGTTGGCGGATCTGGGCCAGGGCGCTTTCAAGCTTCACACCACGAATGGCGCCTTCGCTTGCGACGAAGCTGGCTGCGTCGTCACGGGCGGCGCGCACGACCTTGTTATCCCGCAGTGACGAAGTGGCATCGGAGGTGGCGTCGGAAGTAGCCTTCAGGGCGCCGACGATGGAATCGGTGGTCACGATGAAGCTGGAGGCGCTGGCGTTGGTGGCCAGGGCCAGCAGGGCAGCAGCACTCAGCAGGCGAATACGGGACATGGGGTGACTCCTGTAGGTGAACGAATAAGGTGGCGCAGGGCAGCCATTGGGAATCAGACGCCTGTCCTAAACGGTTCGCCACGTTGTGGCTGGATATTAAGCCGCTGTTTATCCGTTCGGAAAGCTTCTTGACTGCCTAGTCTCGCCAGAACGGCTTGGACAGCTCGGCCATTCGGTCTCCCGGGCTGATGCCGACATCGGAGAGTTCTCGAAGATCGAGCTGCGCCAGTTGGCGGCGTTCGTAGGCGTGGCGGAGCCATTTGGCCAGCGTGGAAGCTGTCCTGTGTAACAGCCGTTTATAGAGAGAGGGTTGGGTGTCCATGGTGAGCGCCTTTCCTGAGGTCCTGGAACACCATGGTGGGCGAGTGGCTCTGACCGTTACAGATACACCAATGTTTAATTGTACCGCTTAACTGTTATATTTTTTGAACTGTACTGGTTTAGATGAATGGCTTCTGTCTAGCCTGGAACAAGGCTGTCCCCGAAACAACAAAGCCCGCCTCCGGTCTCCCGGGGCGGGCTTTGTTTTGACAAATCAGTGCTGGCAGTGGACCCGGTAGGTCAGGGCCAGCGGGCGTCAATTAACGCCAGAACGGCTTGCTCAGCTCTTCGTAGCGTTGAGCTTCGCTGATACCGGCATCAGCCAGCAGACGCGAATCCAGACGAGCCAGTTGATGGCGGCTGGAGATGCGGCGCTGCCACAACATCAGGTTGGCGAGAACGCGCAAAGGCAGGGAAGCCTGGGTGTTTACAGCTTTTTCTTCGAAGAACAGTTCGGAACTGAGTGTACGTTCCATGATGACATCCTTCCGCTTGTGGCGGGATTAGGTAGTGGTTTAACTGATGCCAATGATCCTCCTCCGGCGCAAGACTCTCTAGATACAGTTCACCTGTATTGTGAGGGGCCAGTTAACTGTTTACAGGTGCTGTACTGTACGGAAATGGGGCAACTGTACCTGTCCGCACTGAAATAGTGCGAAATAGGCATTTTATGGTATGAGTGTGGGAATTTTCGGTAGGAAATGACCGGTACAGCAGTACAGTTTTTTCAAGAAGCAAGGGGTGTGGCATCGAGCTGACGAAACTGTGTTTGCGTCAGCTCGAATCTGTATCAATCAAGCCTTGAGCATATGCCCGGTTTCTTCCAGGTTAATGTGCCAACTCAGTGCTTCGCGCAGGATGTGTGGGGTGTGCCCACCGATAGCACAGGCCGAGTTGAAGTAAGTGTTCAGCGCATCGCGGTAGGCCGGGTGCACACAGTTGTCGATGATCACCCGGGCTCGCTCCCGTGGCGCCAGGCCCCGCAGGTCCGCGAGGCCTACTTCGGTGACCAGGATGTCGACGTCGTGCTCGGTGTGGTCCACATGGCTGACCATCGGCACCACGCTGGAAATCGCGCCGCCCTTGGCAATCGACTTGGTGACGAAGATCGCCAGGTGCGCGTTGCGGGCGAAGTCGCCGGAACCGCCAATGCCGTTCATCATCCGCGTGCCGCAGATGTGGGTGGAGTTGACGTTGCCGTAGATGTCGAACTCCAGCGCCGTGTTGATGCCGATAATGCCCAGGCGCCGCACCACTTCAGGGTGATTGGAAATTTCCTGCGGGCGCAGCACCAGCTTGTCTTTGTAGTGCTCCAGGTTGCCGAACACGTCGGCATTGCGCCGCTCCGACAAGGTGATCGAGCTGCCCGAGGCAAAGCTCAGTTTGCCGGCGTCGATCAGGTCGAACGTCGAGTCCTGCAACACTTCCGAATACATGGTCAGGTCTTCGAACGGCGAATCGATCAGACCGCACATCACTGCGTTGGCAATGTTGCCGATCCCGGCCTGCAGCGGACCAAGCTTGTTGGTCATGCGCCCGGCGTCCACTTCCTGCTTGAGGAAGTTGATCAGGTGGTTGGCGATGCCCTGGGTGTCGCTGTCGGGTGGTGTCACGGTGGAGGCTGAGTCGGCCTGATTGGTGATCACGATGGCGACGATCTTCTCCGGCGGGATCGGGATCGCGGTGCTGCCGATGCGGTCGTCGACCTTTACCAGCGGGATCGGCGTACGGGTTGGCCGGTAGGTCGGGATATAGATGTCGTGCAGCCCTTCCAGATTCGGGTTGTGTGCCAGGTTGATCTCGACGATTACTTGCTTGGCGAAAATCGCGAAGCTGGCGGAGTTACCCACAGACGTGGTGGGCACGATATGGCCTTGTTCGGTGATCGCAACGGCCTCGATGACGGCAATGTCCGGCAGCTTGAGCTGGTTGTTGCGCAGTTGCTCGACGGTTTCCGACAGGTGCTGATCGATAAACATCACTTCGCCGGCGTTGATCGCCTTGCGCAACGTGCTATCGACCTGGAACGGCATGCGGCGGGACAGCACGCCGGCTTCGGTCAACTGCTTATCCAGGTCGTTACCCAGGCTGGCGCCGGTCATCAGGGTGATTTTCAGCGGGGACGTCTTGGCGCGTTCGGCCAGGGCGTGGGGCACGGCCTTGGCTTCACCGGCACGGGTGAAGCCGCTCATGCCGACGGTCATGCCGTCCTCGATCAGTGCGGCGGCGTCTGCCGCGCTCATGACCTTGTTCAACAACGAAGGCAAGCGGATACGATCACGGTACATGAATTGTTATCTCAGGCTACGGAAGCAAGGTGGGCAGTGTAGTGATTTCAAAAAGTTTCGGCCCGCTACCATGGTCGAATGCGGGGCAGCGATTTAGAGCCTTTGGTCGGGTTTCATGGGGTAATAAAAAACCCCAGCCTACTGGAGGCCAGGGTTTCGGGTATTGCTCTGGCGCAGTGTTACTCGACGGCCTTGACCATGTCTTCGATGACCTTCTTGGCATCACCAAAGACCATCATGGTCTTGTCCAGGTAGAACAGTTCGTTATCCAGCCCGGCGTAACCACTGGCCATCGAGCGCTTGTTGACGATGATGGTCTTGGCTTTGAACGCTTCCAGGATCGGCATACCGGCAATCGGCGAGTTGGGGTCGTTCTTGGCGGCCGGGTTGACCACGTCGTTCGCGCCCAGCACCAGCACCACGTCAGCCTGGCCGAATTCGGAGTTGATATCCTCCATCTCGAACACCTGGTCGTAAGGCACTTCCGCTTCGGCCAGCAGGACGTTCATATGCCCAGGCATACGGCCGGCCACCGGGTGGATCGCGTATTTCACGGTCACGCCACGGTGGGTCAGTTTCTCGGTCAGTTCCTTCAGGGCATGCTGTGCCCGTGCCACTGCCAGGCCATAGCCTGGAACGATGATCACGGTGTCGGCGTTGGTCAGCAGGAACGTGGCGTCGTCGGCTGAGCCGGATTTTACCGGGCGTGCTTCTTTAGAGCCGGCTGCGGCACCGGCATCCGGCGCATTGCCGAAACCGCCGAGCAGTACATTAAAGAAGGAGCGGTTCATCGCCTTGCACATGATGTACGACAGGATCGCGCCGCTGGAGCCCACCAGGGAGCCGGCGATGATCAGCATCGAGTTGTTCAGCGAGAAGCCAATGCCCGCCGCTGCCCAGCCGGAGTAGCTGTTGAGCATCGACACAACAACCGGCATATCGGCGCCGCCAATCGGGATGATGATCAGCACGCCGAGCACAAACGCCAATGCCAGCATCAGCGCAAAGGCGGTGAGGTTGCCGGTGAACATGAACGCCAGGCCCAGGCCCAGGGTTGCGAGGCCGAGCACCAGGTTGATCTTGTGCTGGCCGCCAAACTGTACCGGTGCGCCTTGGAACAGGCGGAACTTGTACTTGCCCGACAGCTTGCCGAATGCGATCACCGAACCGGAGAAGGTAATCGCACCGATGGCCGCGCCGAGGAACAGCTCCAGGCGGTTGCCCGCCGGGATCGCATCGCCCAGGTGTTTGACGATGCCCAGGGACTGCGGCTCGACCACGGCGGCAATCGCGATAAACACCGCGGCCAGGCCGATCATGCTGTGCATGAAGGCGACCAGTTCGGGCATCTTGGTCATTTCTACGCGCTTGGCCATAATCGAGCCGGCGGTGCCCCCGACCAGTAGGCCGACGATCACGTAGCCGATACCGGCGGTGGCCAGCTCAGCGCCGAGCTTATAGATGAGGCCCACGGTCGTGAGTACCGCCAGCGCCATGCCGAGCATGCCGAACAGGTTGCCGCGTCGCGACGTAGTGGGATGCGACAGGCCTTTGAGGGCCTGGATAAAGCAGATCGACGCGATCAGGTACAGCGTCGTCACCAGATTCATGCTCATTACTTCGGCGCCTCTTCTTTTACTTTCGGGGCTTTCTTCTTGAACATCTCCAGCATCCTGCGAGTTACCAGGAAACCGCCGAACACGTTCACGGCTGCGAGGGCCACAGCCAGTGTGCCCATGGTCTTGCCCAGTGGCGTAACGGTCAGCGCTGCAGCGAGCATGGCGCCGACAATCACAATCGCTGAAATGGCGTTGGTCACTGCCATCAACGGTGTGTGCAGTGCGGGCGTTACGTTCCAGACCACGTGGTAACCGACATAAATCGCCAGCACAAAGATGATCAGGTTGTAGATACCGGGGGAGATAAGCTCTTCCATCGTCTGAATCCCTGCTTAGGCGTTTTTACGGATGACTTGGCCGTCGCGACACATGAGGCACGCGGCGACGATGTCGTCTTCGAGGTTGATTTCAAGCTGCCCTTCCTTGTTGAAGACCAGCTTCAGGAAGTCCAGCAGGTTGCGCGCATACAAGGCCGACGCATCGGCGGCGACGGCGCCGGCGAGGTTGGTCGGGCCGCAGATGATCACGCCGTTCTCCACCACCACCTGGTCGGCGACGGTCAGCGGGCAGTTGCCACCCTGGGCGGCCGCGAGGTCGATGACCACCGAGCCGGGCTTCATCTGCGCGACGGTGTCGGCGCTGAGCAAGGTAGGTGCTTTGCGGCCGGGGATCAGGGCGGTGGTGATGACAATGTCGGCCTGCTTCGCACGTTCGTGCACGGCCAGGGCCTGACGTTGCATCCAGCTGGTGGGCATCGGACGCGCGTAACCGCCGACGCCGACGGCGCATTCACGTTCTTCGTCGGTTTCGTAGGGCACGTCGACGAACTTGGCGCCAAGGGATTCGATCTGCTCTTTTACCGCAGGTCGCACGTCGGATGCTTCGATCACGGCGCCCAGGCGTTTCGCCGTGGCGATCGCCTGCAGGCCCGCGACGCCGGCGCCGAGGATCAGCACGCGTGCGGCTTTCACCGTCCCAGCGGCGGTCATCAGCATCGGCATGAAACGCGGGTAGTGATGGGCGGCGAGCAACACGGCTTTATAACCGGCGATGTTGGCCTGGGAAGACAGCACGTCGAGGCTCTGGGCCCGCGAGGTACGTGGCGCAGCTTCCAGCGCAAAGGCAGTGATGCCCTGCTCGGCCAGCTTGGCAATGGTTTCGTTGCTGAACGGATTGAGCATGCCCACCAACACGGTGCCGCTTTTGATCAGCGCCAGTTCGCTGTCGCTGGGGGCGACCACCTTGAGGATCAGCTCGGCGCCAAACGCATCGCCGGCATTGCCAATGGTCGCGCCCGCCGCTTCATAGGCACTGTCGACGATGCTGGCCTTGAGGCCTGCGCCGCTTTGAACAGTGACCTTATGGCCCTGGCCGATCAGCTTCTTGATGGTTTCCGGGGTGGCAGCCACCCGCGTTTCACCGGTCTGGGTTTCGAGAGGAACACCAATGTGCACGTCAAATCTCCTGCATGATCTTTTTGCTTTTGATCTTTTTGTAAAAAGGCCAGTGCACCGCGAGTGGCGCAGCTGGGGCGGCCGATCAGCACGATCCCGCTGAAATGACAGCGGGGCGCGGCATTTTGCAGGCGAACTTTACGGCCTTCAAGGGATTATGACGGGTGACGAAAAATTAACTACAAGTCACCCTGTGACTGATTGTCGCAACGCTCTGAAATAACCTCTTTAAATACAGGTGTTTAAAGGGTTTCAGGTGATTCGTGTGTTTTTTTCCATCGTTGTTGTGAATAGTCGGGCATTGGCTGATAGGAGTCGCTACAAGCCACGAAAATCATGGCTTTAAGCCTTGTTTCAGGCTGACAGGTACAGTCTGCTTAAATGCGACATATACGTACATCTGTAGGCTTGAAATTTAGCTGACTACAAAGTCAGCATGTGAGGCGTGTCTTTTAAATGCTGGGGCTGTAGCGCTGCGATTGGTCTATCAACCAGTCTCTGAACGCGTGCAGTGAAGCTGATTCGACTTTTCTGTCAGGAATCATCAGGTAATAAGCCTTCGAACTGGTCAGGGCCTGCGGGCTTGCGATCACCAGTCGCTGTTCGTCCAGTTCTCGCTGGATAAGGAATGGCGGGATCAGTGCAATACCCATGTCATGCATGGCGGCTTGAGACAACATCGAGAATAGCTCGTAACGTGGGCCTGTCATGTCGCGGGGCACGTTCAGTTGCTGGGCGTTGAACCATTGGCGCCAGGCGTAAGGGCGGGTGGTCTGCTGCAGCAATGGCAGTTCTGCAATCTCCTGGGGGGTGAATCGCTCAAGTTCGCCCAATAGTCGCGGGCTGCACACGGGTACGGGATTTTCTCCCATGAGCCTGTGGGATTCGGTGCCGGACCAATCTGCGTCGCCGAAATAAATTGCTGCGTCGAATTCTGTATCGGCAAACAGAAAGGGGCGCGTGCGGTTAGTCAGGTTTACCGTCACCTCTGGATGCTCTCGTTGAAAGTCCTTGAGGCGAGGGATCAACCATTGCGTACCAAAAGTGGGTACTACGGCCAGTTCAATGGTGTTTGCGCCTTGCTGCCCCATGACGGACAGGGTGTCGCGCTCCACGGCGTCCAGTTGGGTGGCCACGCGACGGCTGTATGAAAGTCCCGCCTCCGTCAACTTTACCCCGCGCCGTGAGCGCCGAAACAGCTCGACACTTAAAAACTCCTCCAGGCTGGCGATCTGTCGGCAAATGGCGCCTTGGGTGATGGAAAGCTCATGCGCCGCCTTGGTAAAGCTCTCGTGGCGGGCTGCCGCTTCAAAACTGACAAGGGCCGTGGTGCTGGGGATTTTTCTACGCATGTACCTTGTCCTCACATAAAAAGTGCAGATGCGAAGCTTGTAGGTGTTACGAAGTGAGAAATTAGCACAAGCGTATGCAAAAACCTCGTTTGCTCTCCCTGCCTGCCCGGCCTAGGCTCCATGCACGACTTCTGATTTTTCTTTGCGAGGACTCATTCATGGCTGGCAAGGCAAGCTTCAACTGGATCGATCCACTGCTGCTGGATCAACAGCTCACCGAAGAGGAGCGCATGGTGCGCGACAGTGCTGAGCAATTCGCCCAGGACAAGCTGGCGCCGCGTGTGCTCGAAGCTTTTCGCCATGAAAAGACCGATCCGGCGATTTTCCGTGAAATGGGTGAGACCGGTTTGCTGGGGGCGATGATTCCTGAGCAGTACGGGGGCAGTGGTTTGAACTACGTCAGCTACGGCCTGATTGCGCGTGAGGTTGAGCGCGTCGACTCCGGTTATCGCTCGATGATGAGTGTGCAGTCGTCACTGGTGATGGTGCCTATCAATGAGTTCGGCACCGAAGCGCAAAAGCAGAAGTACTTGCCGAAATTGGCCTCGGGCGAATGGATTGGCTGCTTTGGTTTGACCGAGCCTGATCACGGTTCCGATCCCGGCGCGATGGTTACTCGTGCACGCAAAGTGGATGGCGGCTACAGCCTGAGCGGCGCAAAAATGTGGATCACCAATAGCCCGATTGCGGACGTGTTTGTGGTGTGGGCCAAGGACGATGCTGGGGATATTCGTGGGTTTGTCCTGGAGAAAGGCTGGAAGGGCCTGAGTGCGCCGGCGATTCACGGCAAGGTCGGCCTGCGCGCCTCCATCACCGGTGAGATCGTGATGGATAACGTGTTTGTGCCGGAAGAGAACATTTTCCCGGATGTGCGCGGCTTGAAGGGCCCTTTCACCTGCCTGAACTCGGCGCGTTATGGCATCTCCTGGGGGGCTTTGGGGGCTGCGGAGTTTTGCTGGCACACCGCTCGCCAGTACACCTTGGATCGTCAGCAGTTCGGCCGGCCATTGGCGGCAACTCAATTGATCCAGAAGAAGCTGGCCGATATGCAGACCGAGATCACCCTGGCGCTGCAAGGCTGCCTGCGTTTGGGGCGTATGAAGGATGAGGGAACGGCTGCGGTTGAAATCACATCGATCATGAAGCGCAACTCGTGCGGCAAGTCCTTGGACATCGCGCGTATGGCGCGGGACATGTTGGGGGGCAACGGCATCTCCGATGAGTTCGGGGTGGCGCGTCATCTGGTGAACCTAGAGGTGGTTAACACCTATGAGGGCACCCATGACGTGCATGCCCTGATTCTGGGGCGCGCGCAAACCGGTCTTCAGGCGTTCTATTAATAGGAGAACGGCATGGGCGCGCTTTCGCATCTGCGGGTATTGGATTTATCGCGAGTGTTGGCAGGCCCCTGGTCCGGGCAGATCCTTGCGGACCTTGGGGCTGAGGTGATCAAAGTCGAGCGACCTGGTAGCGGTGACGATACGCGTGCTTGGGGCCCGCCCTTCCTTAAGGACGTGGATGGCGAGAACACGAGTGAAGCGGCGTACTACTTGTCGGCGAATCGCAACAAAGAGTCGGTGACTATCGATTTTACGCGGCCGGAGGGGCAGCAACTGGTGAGAGATCTGGCGGCCAAGTCCGACATCTTGATCGAGAACTTCAAGGTGGGTGGACTGGCGGCGTATGGGTTGGACTACGAGTCGCTCAAGAAGGTGAATCCGGAGTTGATCTACTGCTCGATCACTGGCTTCGGTCAGACGGGGCCTTATGCCGCTCGGGCGGGGTATGACTTCATGATCCAGGGGTTGGGTGGGCTGATGAGTCTTACCGGCCGGCCGGAAGGTGAGGAGGGCGCCGGACCGGTGAAGGTAGGGGTGGCGCTGACTGACATTCTCACTGGGCTCTACTCGACAGTGGCGATCCTGGCTGCGCTGGCGCATCGGGATCATGACGGTGGTGGGCAGCATATCGATATGGCGTTGCTTGATGTGCAGGTGGCCTGCCTGGCTAACCAGGCGATGAACTACCTGGCCACGGGAGCGGCGCCAAAACGGCTGGGTAATGCTCATCCGAATATCGTGCCTTATCAGGATTTCCCTACGGCGGATGGCGATTTCATATTGACCGTGGGTAATGACGGGCAATTTCGCAAGTTCGCCGAAGTGGCTGGGCAGCCGCAGTGGGCGGATGACCCTCGGTTCTCTACTAATAAGGTTCGGGTAGCCAACCGCGCTGAGCTGATTCCATTGATTCGCCAGGTTACGGTCTTCAAGACGACGGCTGAGTGGGTGTCACAACTGGAGCGGGTTGGTGTGCCTTGTGGGCCGATCAATGACCTGGCCCAGGTGTTTGCCGATCCTCAGGTGAAGGCAAGAGGGTTGGCGATACAGCTGCCACATGCGTTGTCAGGGGTGGTGCCGCTGGTGGCCAGTCCGATTCGGTTATCCAAGACGCCTGTGGAATACCGTACTGCGCCTCCTCTATTGGGGCAGCATACGGCCAAGGTGCTGCAGGATGTGTTGGGGTTGGGCTTGGCGAATGTGAAGGCTTTAAAAGAAGCGGGAGTCATCTAGGGGGGGGCTCTTCTATATAGAGGAGCATATTTTGGTGGTTTTTTAATCAACTTCAGTTGATTGATAGAAAAACCAAATTAATGGTTGACGGCAGATTCTGGACGTCTATAATTCGCCCCACTTCCGGCGCAGTCGAAACGTAAAACTCCTTGGTAAACAACGAGTTATGCAGAATAAGGCAGCGGATTGCTTCAGTTCATCGAAGCCCAGAAGGAGTTGATGGCGTCATGTTGTTTGACACTATTAACGATTCGATCTTCTCGGTCGAAAGCGGAGAAAAAGAGGTGTTGACAGCAGCGTGTAACGCTGTAGAATTCGCCTCCCGCTGACGAGAGATCGCAAGCGCAAGTGGTTGAAGTTGTTGAAGAAATCTTCGAAAGCTTCTGAAAATAATCACTTGACAGCA
>NZ_FOZO01000035.1:0-18489 GCF_900116055.1 Pseudomonas sp. NFACC42-2 | reverse complement strand
CGTACCTGTGGCGAGGGAGCTTGCTCCCGTTGGGCCGCGAAGCGGCCCCAGCTCTTTGTTTGAAAAAAACGGGACTGCTGCGCAGTCCAACGGGAGCAAGCTCCCTCGCCACAGGTTACTTTTTACCCTTTCTACTTCTTAACTGACCGGAATTGGGGCAAGCCCCCTCCCACAGTGATCGGCATTCAGCCAGCGATGACGCGATTCTTGCCCAGGCGCTTGGCCTCATACATGGCGGCATCGGCGCGGGCGAACAGGCTGTCCAGGGTGGAGTCTTCCTCGGTCAGGCTGGCCAGGCCCTGGCTGATGGTCACGCTGAACGCCTGGCCCTCATAGCTGAAGCTCAGCGCCTGAATCTCCTTGCCCAGGCGCTCGGCCACTTGCAGCGCCATCTCCGGCGCGCAACCCGGCAGAACTGCGGCGAACTCTTCGCCGCCAATGCGCCCGAACAGGTCGCCACGGCGCAGTACCCCGCGACCGCTCTCGGCGATACGCCGCAGCACCTGGTCGCCCTCCAGGTGGCCGTAGGTGTCGTTGACGTCCTTGAAGTCATCGATGTCCAGCAGTAGGAAGGCCAGCGGCGCGCCTTGGGCGCAGGCGCTGTCGAAGGCCTGGTTGGCGCATTCGAAGAAGTGTCGGCGGTTGCTGCTCTGGGTCAGCACGTCGGTGGTGGCGAGACGGTGCAGCTCCAGTTCCAGCTGTTTTTTTTCCGTGATGTCTTCGGCCATGCCGACGACGATCACCGGCTCGCCGGGCTCGACCTGCTGGTTGATGTAGCACTTGTCGCTCAGCCAGCGGATCTGCCCGTCGGCGGTGATGATGCGGTACTCGCGGTCTTCCACGGCCCCCTGCTCCAGCACGCGCGCCAGGCTGTGTTCGGCGTAATCGAGGTCTTCGGGGTGAATGCTGTTGCGCCATTCGCGGTGGTCGGCCAGCAGCAGGCCGGCGGAACGTCCAAAAATCCGCTCGTATGCCGGGCTGACGTAGAGCACGCGGCGGGTCTGCCAATCGATGGCCCACAGCACGGCGTTTACGCTGACCAGCAGAGAACTGAGCAATTGTTCGCGCTCACTCAGTCGCTCGACTTCGCCCTGGGCATGTACCAGTGCCAGCAGGGTTGCTGCCGCGGCCGGACGCGGAGGGTCAGCGGTAGGGCTGTCGGCGGTGAAGGGCTTTTCGAGAACCATCGGCACAACTCTCTCTGGGCGCGCCGCAAGATCGAGCAGCGGTCACTACAAGGGGCCACCATGATGGCGAAGTGTTCATTGAGAGAGGCGAATTGCAGTGAAGTTCCGTCAACAGGCTCGATTGGCGGTGTCCGAGAAATGGCGCCAAAAAGCTGATAGGTGGGAGGGCAAGCCCTCCCACGCGACTGTCAGACCGCCGCAGGACGCAGCGAATAGGTCTTCAATTGGTGGGCAAAATCCCGCAGGGACTGGATGCCGCTGGCCTCGGCCTCGTGCACCCATTCCTTGATGGCGGCGAGCATATCGTGGCCGTTGGAGCTGGTCTTGAGCCAGATCTGCTGCAGCGCCAGGCGTTTTTCGTAGATCACTTTCAGCGCCTGGCTGTGTTCCAGCATGCTCTGGATCCGCAGGTGGTGGCGGTCGTCCAGCAGGCTGGTTTCCCGCGACAGCAGGCGTTTGGCGCGGTGGAACTGGTGGCGCACCGAGTGATCGACTTTTTCCAGCTCCTGCTTGACCAACGGGCCGATCACCAACTTGCGGTACTGGGCCATGATCTGGAAGCGGTTGTTGAGGATCGCCATGGCGGTGTCCATGTCCAGGTGACCCTTGCCTTCCACGCGGTGGGCAATCGGTGCCACGCGCTGCACCTTGGCCAGGCGCAGGAAGCTGAACACCTTGATCCATGCCCAACCCAGGTCGAATTCCCACTTCTTCACCGACAGCTTGGCCGAGTTGGGGTAGGTGTGGTGATTGTTGTGCAGCTCTTCGCCGCCGACGATGATGCCCCACGGCACCAGGTTGGTGGCGGCGTCACGGCATTCGAAGTTGCGATAGCCCACGGCATGGCCCAGGCCGTTGATCACGCCGGCGGCCCAGAACGGAATCCACATCATCTGGATTGCCCAGATGGTGATGCCGATGGCGCCGAACAGCAGCAGGTCGATCACGCCCATGATCGCCACACCCAGCAGCGGGTGAGGGGTGTAGAGCTTGCGCTCGATCCAGTCGTCCGGGCAGTTCTTGCCGTAGATGCGCAGGGTCTCGGGGTTTTCGGCCTCGGCACGGTACAGCTCGGCGCCTTTGCGCAATACGGTGGACAAGCCCTTGATCACCGGGCTGTGGGGATCGTCGACGGTCTCGCACTTGGCGTGGTGCTTGCGGTGGATGGCGGTCCACTCGCGGGTGTTCTGTGCCGTGGTCAGCCACAGCCAGAAGCGGAAGAAGTGTTTCAGGCCGGCATTGAGCTCCAGGGAGCGATGGGCTGAATAGCGGTGCAGATAGACCGTGACCCCAACGATGGTCACGTGGGTCATCAACAGGGTGACTGCCACCAGTTGCCAGGCCGACAAGTCAAGAAAACCGTTGTACCACATAGGCTGTATGGCCCTCAGATAAAGAAAAGAACAGCACACGCATTATCACTAAGCCTACAGAGAAAACCAGCGGCCCTTTCAGATAAGACTTACGAGATGTTACATATCCTATAATCCCCATTCTTTGTAGGACGATTCTGGGCTTTTAGTAAGGATTACTGGGCATATGCTGTTTTCATACCGAGGAGCCCTGCGTGCTGGGCTGGTATACCTGCTGGCTTCGAGCGTCTGGATAGGCCTCACTCATCGGGTATTGATCGAGTTTCTCGATAATCCGACCGACCTGCACCGGTGGTTGCAGGTGCGCGGTTATGTGTGGGTGGCGCTCAGTGCCTGGTTGATCTACCTGATCTGTGCCCGATCTGCCCGGGCCGACCAGCAGCAACCCTTGAAAGAGAACCGCGAGCGCCTGCGCCAGGCTGCTGCCGTGTTCGATTGCACCCGCGAAGGGGTGTTGGTCACCGACGCCAAGGGCCTGATCGTGCATGTGAACCGGGCCTTCATGGAAATCACCGGCTACCAGCGCGATGACGTCATGGGCCGGCAGCCGAGCCTGTTCAAGTCCGGTCGCCATTCGTCGAATTTCTATCAACAGATGTTCCAGACCCTGGAACACACCGGTGAATGGAGCGGTGAAATCTGGAATCGGCGCAAAAGCGGTGAGATTTATCCACAGTGGCAAACCATTCGTGTGATTCACGATGACCTGGGCCATATCAGCCATTACGTCGCGGTGTTTTCCGACATCAGCGCCATCAAGGATTCTGAGCACGAACTGGCCCACCTGGCTCACCACGACCCGCTGACCGACCTGCCCAACCGCCTGCTGTTCACCGACCGTGCCGAGCAGGCGCTGGCCTCGGCGCAACTCCACAAGCGCGGCTGCGCCCTGCTGTTGCTGGACCTGGATCACTTCAAGATCATCAACGACAGCCTTGGCCATAATGTGGGCGACCAGTTGCTCAAGCTGGTGGGCGAGCGGCTCAAGGCGCTGTTCGGCCCCGGCGTGACCCTGGCGCGCCTGGGCGGGGATGAGTTCGCGGTGCTCGCGGAAAACTGCTCACAGGTGGTGCAGGCGGCGGCTTTGGCACAGCGCATGCTGGATGTGATGAAGCAGCCGTTCATCTTTGACGGCCATCAGCTGTTTATCAGCGCCAGCATCGGCATCAGCCTGTTCCCCAATGATGCCCTGAGCGCCGAGCAATTGTTGCGCAACGCCGATTCCGCGCTCTTCAAGGCCAAAAGCGTGGGCCGCGAAGGCTACGCGTTGTACACCGAAGAACTCACCGCCCACGCGCAGAACCGGGTGGAAATCGCCAGCGAACTGCGCCGCGCCCTCGAACAGCAGGAGCTGCGCGTCTACTACCAACCGGTGCACGACTTGCACACCAGCCGCCTGATCGGCGTCGAAGCACTGGTGCGCTGGCAACACCCCGAGCGTGGCCTGGTGCCGCCGGGTGATTTCATCCCCATTGCCGAACGCACCGGGTTGATTGCCGAGATCGATGGATGGGTGATGGACCAGGCCTGCCGACAGATGTGTCGATGGCTGGCCGACGGCGCGCCGCTGAGCTTTATTGCAATCAACGTATCCAGCCGCCTGTTTGCCCGGCGCGAACTCTACGATCAAGTCGCCCAGGTGCTGCACGCTACCGGCCTGGATCCGGCCTTCCTGGAGTTGGAAGTCACCGAAAGCGCGGTGATGGACGACCCCGAAGTGGCCCTGGAACAACTGCACCGCCTGCGCGAACTGGGCTTGCGCCTGGCCATCGATGACTTCGGCACCGGCTATTCCTCCCTGCTGCGCCTCAAGCGCCTGCCGGTGCAGAAACTCAAGATCGACCAGGGCTTTGTCGCCGGGCTGCCGTGGGACGAAGACGATGCCGCCATCGTGCGGGTGGTGATCGCCCTGGCGAAAAGCATGGGCATGCAGGTGCATGCCGAGGGGATCGAACAGGTGGAGCAGGCGCGGTTCTTGTTGGAGCAGCACTGCGATATGGGCCAGGGGTACTGGTTTGGGCGGCCGATGCCGGCGCAGGCCATTGACTGGGACTGCGCCCCCGCCATCCAGGCTTGAAATGCATTCAAATGTGGGAGGGGGCTTGCCCCCTCCCACATTGGGATATTCACAAGGCGTTATTTCAGCGCTCGGTCGCAAAACAAGCGCGCAACCCCACGTCCTGCCAGAAAATTCTTTCTGGTTATATAAACATTCTTAAATAGTATTTTTAAGAATATCCGCGCTTATCTACTATCGCCCTACGCCGCAAGCAGTGCCGCCACTGCGAGGCACTATTCATTTCAGGAGCGAGACCATGAGCGCATCTCTACGTAGCGTCGACGGCCAGGACGAAGCAGCCATTTTGCGCGAGATCCAGAGCGCCTTGCGCGATCTGCGGTTTGGCGCGGTGGAAATCACTGTGCACAACGCTCAAGTGGTACAGATCGAACGCAAGGAAAAATTCCGTTTGCAGAACCCGGGTAACAAACCGAGCTAAGCGATAACGGCGATAGACCCCGTCACTATAAGAAAAAGCCAACACCCAGAATTTTCAGGAGCTTCTATGTCGTCGATTCGCCGTTATGCCCTGGCCGCCCTGGCCAGCGCCGTGTTTGCCGGTTCCGCGGTTGCCAAGGACTACGAGTTGCTCAACGTTTCGTACGATCCTACCCGTGAGCTGTACCAGGACTACAACGCTGAGTTCACCAACTTCTGGAAACAGTCCCACCCCGGCGACACCGTCAAGATCCAGCAATCCCACGGTGGCTCGGGCAAGCAAGGTCGGGCGGTGATCGACGGCCTGCGCGCCGACGTGGTGACCCTGGCCCTGGCCGGTGACATCGACGAAATCGCCAAGCTGGGCAAGACCCTGCCGGAAAACTGGCAGACCCGCCTGCCGGATGCGAGCACCCCATACACCTCGACCATCGTGTTCCTGGTGCGCAAGGGCAACCCTAAAGGTATCAAGGATTGGGGCGACCTGATCAAGAAAGACGTGTCGGTGATCACGCCTAACCCGAAAACCTCCGGCGGTGCGCGCTGGAACTTCCTTGCCGCCTGGGCCTACGGCCTGAAATCCGGTGGCAGCGAAGCCAAGGCCCAGGAATACGTCAAGGAGCTGTTCAAGCACGTGCCGATCCTCGACACCGGCGCGCGCGGCTCGACCATTACCTTCGTCAACAACGGTCAGGGCGACGTGTTGCTGGCCTGGGAAAACGAGGCATTCCTGGCCCTGAAAGAAGACGGCGGCGCCGACAAGTTCGACATCGTCGTGCCGTCCCTGTCGATCCTTGCGGAGCCGCCGGTGGCCGTGGTCGACAAGAACGCCGAGAAAAAGGGCAATACCGAGATCGCCACTGAATACCTCAAGCACCTGTACAGCCCGGCTGGCCAGGAGATTGCGGCGAAGAACTTCTACCGCCCACGGGATGCAAAAGTGGCCGCCAAATACGCCCAGCAGTTCCCGAAACTGGACCTGGTGACTATCGACAAAGACTTCGGCGGCTGGAAAACTGCCCAGCCGAAATTCTTTAACGACGGTGGCGTGTTCGACCAGATCTACACGGCGCAGTAAGCCGAGCAACAACCCGCCCACAGAGCCCGCATTCACCTGCGGGTTTTGTGTGTCAGTTCCGCTAACCAAGGACTCTTATGTCGCGTCGTATTTCCCCCGTCATACCCGGCTTCGGGCTGACGCTGGGCTACACCGTGGTGTACCTCAGCCTGATCGTACTCATCCCCCTCGCGGCGATGTTCGTACACGCCGCTCAACTCACCTGGGATCAGTTCTGGAACATCATCTCCGCACCCCGTGTGCTGGCGGCGTTGAAGCTGAGTTTCAGCACCGCGCTGTACGCCGCCCTGATCAATGGCGTGATCGGCACGCTGCTGGCCTGGGTGCTGGTGCGCTACACCTTCCCCGGCCGCAAGATCATCGACGCGATGATCGACCTGCCGTTCGCCCTGCCCACCGCCGTGGCCGGTATTGCCCTGACTGCCCTGTACACGCCGACCGGCCTGGTGGGCCAGTTCGCCGCCGACCTGGGCTTCAAGATCGCCTACAGCCCCTTGGGCATCACCCTGGCGCTGACCTTCGTGACCCTGCCGTTCGTGGTGCGCACGGTGCAGCCGGTACTCGCCGATATCCCCCGGGAAATCGAAGAAGCCGCCGCCTGCCTGGGCGCCAAGCCGTTGCAGGTGTTCCGCTACATCCTCGTCCCCGCGCTGCTGCCCGCCTGGCTGACCGGCTTCGCCCTGGCGTTTGCCCGTGGCGTCGGTGAGTACGGTTCGGTGATTTTCATCGCCGGCAACATGCCGATGAAAACCGAGATCCTGCCGTTGCTGATCATGGTCAAGCTCGACCAGTACGACTACCGCGGCGCCACCTCCATTGGCGTACTGATGCTGGTGGTTTCCTTTGTCCTGCTGCTGCTGATCAACTTGTTGCAGCGGCGCATCGAACGTCCATAAGGAGGCGCGGAACATGTCCCAATCGTCTATTTCCGCGGCATCCTCGGCCAACGCAGCCCGCCGTGGCAGCGCTGTGTCCCGGCGCATCCTGATCAGCCTGGGCTGGCTGGTGTTCTTCCTGTTCCTGCTGCTGCCGCTGTTTATCGTGGTGTCCCAGGGCTTGAAGAACGGCCTCGGTGCGTTTTTCACCGCGATCCTTGAACCGGACGCGTTGTCCGCGCTGAAACTCACGGTGATCGCCGTGCTGATTTCGGTGCCGCTCAACCTGGTATTCGGCGTCAGCGCGGCCTGGTGCGTGAGCAAGTACTCGTTCCGTGGCAAGAGCATCCTGGTGACGCTGATCGACCTGCCGTTCTCGGTCTCCCCGGTGATCGCCGGCCTGGTCTACGTGCTGATGTTCGGCGCCCAGGGCCTGTTTGGCCCTTGGTTGCAGGCGCATGACATCCAGATCGTGTTCGCCTTGCCCGGCATCGTGCTGGCGACCATTTTCGTCACCGTGCCGTTCGTCGCCCGCGAACTGATCCCGCTGATGCAGGAGCAGGGCACCCAGGAAGAAGAGGCCGCACGCCTGCTGGGTGCCAATGGCTGGCAGATGTTCTGGCATGTCACCGTGCCGAATATCAAATGGGGCCTGATCTACGGCGTGGTGCTGTGTACCGCGCGGGCCATGGGGGAGTTCGGCGCGGTGTCGGTGGTGTCCGGCCATATTCGCGGCGTGACCAACACCTTGCCGCTGCACGTCGAGATTCTCTACAACGAATACAACCACGTTGCCGCGTTTGCGGTGGCGAGTCTGCTGCTGATCCTGGCGCTCTTCATCCTGCTGCTCAAGCAGTGGAGCGAGAACCGTATTAATCGCCTGCGCGCCAGTGCGGCTGAGGAATAAGTCATGTCGATCGAAGTCCGTAACGTCAGCAAGAACTTCAACGCCTTCAAGGCCCTGGACAGCATCAACCTGGATATCCAGAGTGGCGAGCTGGTGGCCTTGCTTGGGCCTTCCGGCTGCGGCAAGACCACCTTGCTGCGCATCATCGCCGGCCTGGAAACCCCGGATGACGGCAGCATCGTGTTCCACGGTGAAGACGTCTCCGGCCACGACGTGCGTGATCGCAACGTCGGTTTTGTGTTCCAGCACTACGCGCTGTTCCGCCACATGACCGTGTTCGACAACGTCGCCTTCGGCCTGCGCATGAAGCCGAAGAACCAGCGCCCGAGCGAAAGCCAGATTGCGGCCAAGGTTCACGAACTGCTGAACATGGTGCAGCTGGACTGGCTGGCCGACCGTTACCCGGAACAACTCTCCGGTGGCCAGCGCCAGCGTATCGCCCTGGCCCGTGCGTTGGCGGTCGAGCCGAAGGTGCTGCTGCTGGATGAACCCTTCGGCGCCCTCGACGCCAAGGTGCGTAAGGAACTGCGCCGCTGGCTGGCGCGCCTGCACGAAGACATCAACCTGACCTCGGTGTTCGTGACCCACGACCAAGAAGAGGCCATGGAAGTCGCCGACCGCATCGTGGTGATGAACAAGGGCGTGATCGAGCAGATCGGCTCACCGGGCGACGTCTACGAAAACCCGGCCAGCGATTTCGTCTACCACTTCCTCGGCGACTCCAACCGCCTGCACCTGGGTGAAGACAAGCACGTGCTGTTCCGCCCCCACGAAGTGTCGCTGTCGCGCCACGAACTGGAAGATCATCACGCGGCCGAGGTGCGTGATATTCGTCCATTGGGCGCGACCACGCGGGTCACCTTGAAGGTCGAAGGCCAGAGCGAGCTGATCGAAGCCGAAGTGGTGAAGGACCACGACAGCCTGACCGGCCTGGCCCGTGGCGAGACCCTGTTCTTCAAACCCAAGGTCTGGCAAAAAGCCTGAGTTCACCGCAAAACCAATTCTGAAACTGGGACCAAATGTGGGAGGGGGCTTGCCCCCGATAGCAGTGGGTCAGCAGCAGATAAGCTGACTGAAACACCGCCATCGGGGGCAAGCCCCCTCCCACATTCAGATCTGTCTCGGCTTCAGATCGCGGCGAACCACCGGTCCCGAGCGCTCTTCGATCTGCTGCTTCAAACCCTGGCGCAACCCCAGCAAAAACGCCACCTCCGCCACCACAAACAACGGTCCCACAATCAGCCCCGACACGTCGTCCACAAACGCCGGCTTCCTGCCCTCGTAGTAATGCCCGACAAACTGAATCACCCAGCCCACCACGAACATTCCCACCCCGCTGCTGAGCCACACCATCGTGCTCTGCGCCGCCAACACGTGCCCGGCCCATACCGACAAACCCATCAACACCGTCATCAGCACGCCCAGGGCCAGTTCAAGCCGCAGGTAAAACCACGCCGAAAACAGCGCCACTATCACCGCCGGGGAAAGCCACAGCCCGCCCACGGCCCATTCGGGGCGTGACAGCAGCACAGCCACGGCGACCACAATCAGCGGGATGCCGATGAAGTGGCTGGCGATATTGCGCGGATCGCGGTGGTACGCGGCGTATTGACTGAGGTGATCGACGAGGCTTTTCATTGTTGTTCCTCCTGTAGGATGTTTGATCATGCCCTGTCAGCCTGGGACTAACTGTCAGTTGGGCGACAATCTTCGGAGTTCTCATGGATGCGACGCAATGGCACGCCCGGTTGGCCGTCGGTCACTGGTTCAGTCACCTGCCCGTACCTTTCCAGCATAGTCTGCTGGCCCATGCGCGGCTGCGGCAGCTGACGGCGGGACAGTACCTGTTCAAGCGCGGCGACCCGCCCTGCGGCTTGTATGCGGTGCTCGAGGGCACGTTGCGCGTCAGTGCGGTGAATGAGCACGGCAAGGAAGCGCTGTTGAGCCTGGTGGGGGCGCCCTACTGGTTCGGCGAGATCTGCCTGTTCGACGGCTTGCCGCGCACCCACGACGCCTGCGCCACGGGGCCGTGCACGCTGGTGCAGGTGTCGCAGCAGGCGCTGCTGAAGATCCTCGAGGAGTCCCCCCGGTACTGGCGCGACCTGGCGTTGCTGATGAGCCAGAAGCTGCGCCTGAGTTTTATCGGCCTCGAACAGCTCAGCCTGATGCCCGCTTCGGTGCGCCTGGCCCACCGGCTGTTGATGATCGTTGAGGGCTACGGCGACATGGCGCCTTCAAAACGCGTGCTGCAACTGCCCCAGGAAGACCTGGCGGCGATGTTGAGCCTGTCGCGCCAGACCACCAATGCCTTGCTCAAGGACCTGCAAGCCCAGGGCATCGTGCGCCTGGGCTATGGCGAGATCGAAATCCTCGATGCACAGCGGCTACGAGAGGCGGCGCACACCTGAGGGTGTTAGCCTGCAAACCTGATCAATCGAGGTGTGTTATGCGTGTGCTGTTAGTGGAACATGAATCCGAAGAGGCACAGCGGATGGCCCGGGGCTTGAACGAGGCCGGCTACACCGTGGAAGTCGCGGCCAACGGCATGGCCGCGCAGCGCTTTGTCGAAAGCGCCGAATACGACCTGGTGATCCTGGATGTGATGTTGCCAGGCCTGAATGCCTGGAAGCTGCAGCAGGCGATCCGGCAGAAGGGTGAGACGCCGGTGTTGTTCCTGACCACGCCGGGCGGGATTGAAGATCGCCTGCGCGGTCTGGAGTTGCATGAGGATGATTACCTGCTCAAGCCGTTTGAGGCCAAGGGGTTGGTGATGCGGGTCAGGAAACTGTTGCGGCGCGATCGGGGTCGCTGAGCGATCGCCATCGGGAGCAAGCCCCCTCCCACAGGAGAACGCATTTCAAATGTGGGAGGGGGCTTGCCCCCGATGAGGCCCTCAGCCTCCCCACACATCCCCCTACCGCAACCCATCCCGAAACTGCCCCGGCGTCATCCCCGTCCAGCGCTTGAACGCCCGGTTAAAGCTGCTGGTATCAGCAAACCCCAACAGATGACTGATCTCCGCCAATGAGCACTGCGGATCCCGCAGGTGCAACAACGCCAGATTCTCCCGGCATTCATTGAGCAACGCATCAAACCGACACCCCTCATCCGCCAGATGCCGCTGCAGACTGCGCAGGCTCAAATGCAGCGCCTGGGCAATCCGCTCGGCACTCGGCTCGCCATCGGGCAGTTGCGCCTCGATGGCCGCGCGCACCTTGCGTTCCCAGGTCAGCGGTTGCAGTTGCGCCAGGGTGCGTTTGAGCACGGTTTCGTTGTGTTCGGCCAGTTCCGGGTTGGCGTCGTCCAGGTGGCTGTCGAAATCGCTGGCGGCGAATTCGAGGCGGTCTTCCTCGGCGCCGAAAAACACCGGTGCGCGGAACACCGTGTGCCAGGGCTTGGGGTCGGCGGGTTGCGGGCGTCGCAGGTAAACCGCCAGCGGTGCATAGTCGCGGCCCAGGCGATTGCGGCACGTGCGCACATAGATCGCGGCAAATGCATCGATGGCCTCCAGCGCCGGCGCCGGCCTGCCTGGCGGTTGCAGCAGGCGAAAGCGGTAGCGCTCGCCATCGCCGCTGAGTTCCAGGCTCAGGGCATCGCTGACCACCTGGTGATACCGCACGATGCGCTCGAACACCTCGCGCAGGCTGCCGCTCGCCACCAGCGCATAACCCAGCGCATGAAAGGTGGTCGGGCTGACAAACCGCGATACCCGCAACCCGATGGCCGGATCGCCGCTGGCCTGCACCGCCAGTTCCCACAGGCGCGTGGTGGCCGACAGCGGATAACGCGCATTGGGGTCATCCATCTGCTGCGGATCAAGCCCGGCCTGGGCGCACAGCGCGGCGCTGTCGAGGCCCAGGGCATCGAGCTGCTTGCGCAGGGCGCGGGTCCAGCTGGCGAGGGAAGTCGGTTCGGTCATGGCGATTGGCGCTTGCGGTCAACAGGTTGGCGTGTGGGGCTAGCGTCCTGCAAGAAGCCCTGGTGCAGGATGTAACCATCAATGAATAAGAGGATGGGAGCATGGACGGTACTTCTGCAAGTCCCCAGCAGATGAACGCGCAACAGCGTTCGGCGCATATCCGTGAAGTGGTGCTCGCCGAAGGCGTGCGCTTGCGTCGCCGGCACCCGTGGCTGCAACATCAGGACGCCCTGGGCGCGGGTATCCTGGCCTTTGCCTTGCTCGGCATGATGGGCTCGGCGGCGCTCTATATCAGCGGTCACATGGCCTGGTGGGCCTGCCTGCTGCTCAATGCGTTCCTGGCCTCACTGACCCACGAGCTGGAACACGACCTGATCCACAGCATGTACTTTCGCAAACAGCGCGTGCCCCACAACCTGATGATGGGCCTGGTGTGGCTGGCGCGGCCGAGCACCATCAACCCGTGGATCCGTCGTCACCTGCACCTCAATCACCACAAGGTCTCCGGCACCGAGACCGATATGGAGGAACGTGCGATCACCAACGGCGAGCCCTGGGGCCTGGCGCGGTTGCTGATGGTGGGCGATAACGTGATGTCGGCGTTTATCCGCATGCTGCGCGCCAGGACCTGGGGCCACAAACTCAAGATCCTCAAGCGCTCGCTGCTGGTCTACGCGCCCCTGGCGCTGCTGCATTGGGGCGCGTGGTATATCTTCCTCGGCTTCCATGCCGCCAACGGCATCGCCAGCCTGCTGGGCACGCCGATCGACTGGTCCGCCGGCACCTTGCAGATGATGCAGGTGATCGACATCGCCGCCGTGGTGATCATCGGCCCCAATGTGCTGCGCACCTTTTGCCTGCACTTTGTCAGCTCCAACATGCACTACTACGGCGATGTGGAACCGGGCAATGTGATCCAGCAAACCCAAGTGTTGAACCCGTGGTGGCTGTGGCCGTTGCAGGCGTTCTGCTTCAACTTCGGCAGCACCCACGGGATTCACCATTTTGTGGTGAAGGAGCCGTTCTACATCCGCCAGATGACGGCCAAGGTAGCGCATAAGGTCATGGCCGAGATGGGCGTGCGCTTCAATGATTTCGGCACGTTTGCGCGGGCCAATCGGCTTGAACCCATGGCGTCGCCCCAGGCCCGGCTCAATCCGGCTGAAACGGCGATGCGCTGAGCACCACGCCGGTTTCGTCGACGTACTGCTGCCAGTGGCCGATCAACGTGGCGAGCTTGTCCGGATGACTCAAGGCCAGGTCGTGGATTTCGCCGGGGTCCTGGCCCAGGTCATACAGCTGCCAGGTCGCCGGGCCCACCGGGCCGGGGATGTACACGGCTTTCCACTGGCCCTGGCGAATCGCGCGGCGGCCAAACAGTTCCCAGCCGGTCACCGTGTTTTCGTCGTGCACCTGGGCGGTCTCGCCGGAGAGGAAGCCCAGCCACGACTTGCCCCGCAGCGGCGCCACCGGCTTGCCACGCCATTGTTTGCCCGGATGGCGCACGCCGGCCAGGTCGAGGATGGTCGGCGTGATGTCCATCACCGTGCCGAACCCATGGCTGATACGACCTTTGAGCGACAACTGCGGATAGTGCACCAGCGCCGGCACGCGAATCCCGCCCTCGGTGGTGAACGCCTTGAACAATCGCGACGGCGCCGTCGCCACCTGCGCCCATGACGGGCCATACCAGACGTAGGAGTTGGCGCGGCCGATATTGTCGAGGCTGTTGTCGTAATGCTGGTTGAGGTAGGTGAGCAACTGCGGCCCGAACTTGGGGAACGCCTCCAGCAGCGCACCTTCGGCGCCGTTGTCGGACATGAACACAATGAACGTATTGTCCAACTGCCCCTGCTGGCGCAGGTAATCCACCACTCGGCCGATGTTCCAGTCCATGCGCTCGACCATCGCCGCATACACCTCCATGGCCCGCGCCGACACCTGGCGCTGTTCGTCGCTCAAGGCGGCCCACTGGGTGTTCAGCTCGATCAACGGATGGGGCTCGACGTCGGCATCGATCAGCCCGAGTGCCTTGAGTTTTTCCAGGCGTTCCAGGCGCAGCACTTCGGGGCCGGCGTCGTAGCGGCCACGGTACTTTTCGACGATGTCCGCAGGCGCCTGCAACGGCCAGTGCGGGGCGGAAAACGGCAGGTAGGCGAAGAACGGCCGGGCCTGGTCGCGCTCCTTGAGGTAGTGCAGCAGCTTGTCGCCGAAGGCATCGGAGGAATAGAAGTCCTTGGGCAGTTGCTCGACGAACCGGTCGTCTTCGATGTACAGCGCCGGGGTGGACTTGAGCAGGCCCGGGGTGTGCTCGTCGTAGGTCGGCTCGAAGCCGTAATGGTTGGCGGCGCCCGGCAGCAGCGAGAACGAGCGCTCGAAACCGCGGGCGTGGGGCGCGAGTTCGGCGGTCAGGCCCAAGTGCCACTTGCCGCTCATCAATGTCTGGTAACCGGCTTCGCGCAGCAACTCCGGCAGTGCCACCACCTTGTCATTCAAGTAGCCCTCGTAGCCGGGCTTGCCGATCAGCTCCGGGGTCAGTGCCTCGGCCATGGTGCCGATACCGGCGATATGGTGGTCGGTGCCGGTGAGCAGCATCGAGCGGGTAGGCGAGCACGTCGGGGCGGTGTGGAAGTCGGTCAGGCGCAGGCCGTTCAGGGCGAGTGCGTCCAGGTGCGGCGTGGAAATTTCCCCGCCAAACGCACCGAGGTCCGAGAAGCCCATGTCATCGGCCAGGATCACGAGAAAATTGGGACGTTGCGGCATCAAGGCACTCCTTTTTTCAACAGGCAATAAAGGCCAATGGCAGATCGCGGATCTGTTCGCGCACCGGCGGCTGGTAGTGGCCATCGTTGGTCAATTCATGCAGCAGTTCTTCACGCAGTTGATGGAATTCAAAACTGCTGCGCTGACGTGGATGTGGCAGGGCGACGTCCACCACCTGCTTGATCCGCCCCGGCCGAGGCTCCATCACCACCACCCGGTCGGCGAGGAAAATCGCTTCCTCCACATCGTGGGTCACCAATACCGTGGTGATTTTGGCGCGGGCGCGGATCGCCAGGAGTTCGTCCTGCATCTGCTGGCGAGTCAGGGCGTCGAGGGCGCCGAAGGGTTCGTCCAGCAGCAGGATGCGCGGGCTGGCCACCAGGCCGCGGGCAATCGCCACCCGTTGCGCCATGCCGCCGGACAGTTGGTGCGGATAGGCGCGGGTGAAGTCGGTGAGGCCGACCAGCTCGATAAAATCGCTGATGCGCCGATTGCGCTCTGCTTCGCTCAGTGGCTCGTTGACCAGGCCCAGGCCGATGTTTTCCGCCACGGTGAGCCAGGGGAACAAACGGTGCTCCTGGAACACGATGCCGCGCTCGCCGCCAATGCCGCTCACGGCTTTACCGTCGACGCGGATCTCGCCGCGAAACTGCGTATCCAGCCCCACCAGCAAACGCAGCAGGGTGGATTTGCCGCAGCCGCTGGAGCCGACAATCGCAACGAATTCGCCTTCGGCAATCTCCAGGTTGAATTCGCGGATGGCTTCCAGCTCGAAGTCGTCGACGTCGAAGGTCTTGCCCACATGGTTGAAGCTGACGATAGGTGCGTTCATGCGTTTCTCCAGCGGGTGGCGCGGGTTTCGATGCGCTGGCCGATCAGGTTGAGGGCCGCGCCGGTAAGGCCGACCAGGAGCATGCCGCTCATGATCAGGTCCATGCGCAGCAGTTGTTGGGCGCCGATCATCAGGCTGCCGATACCGCCGTTGGACGGCATGAAATATTCCGCACCGATGGTGCCCAGCCAGGCGTAGATCAGGCTCAGGCGCAGGCCGGCGAAAATGCCGGCTGCGGCACCTGGCAGTACCAGGCGTCGCAGCCGTTGGAACAGGTTCAGGCGCAACACCTGCGCCGCTTCGTTGAGCTGTGGCGACAGATTCAGCACGCTGCGTTGGGTGGCGATAAACAACGGGAAGAAGGCGGCGAGGGCGATAAACACCCACTTGGCCAACTCACCCAGGCCAAACCAGGCAGTGAGCAGCGGCACCCAGGCGAAAATCGCGATCTGGCGCAAGGCGCTCAGGGTCGGCCCGAGTACCCGCTCACTGCGCCGTGACAGTCCCAGCCACAGGCCCATGGCAAAGCCAACGCCGCCACCGAGCAGCAACCCGCCCAGGCTTCGCCCCAGGCTGGTGCCCAGTGCACCGCTGAGGTTGCCATCCACCACCCCGGCGACGGTGGTGTGCAGCACCACCCATGGGCTGACCAGAATGTTCGGGTCGACCCAGCCTTGTTGCGTCGCGACCTGCCACAGCGCCAGCAACAGCAGGGGCAGCACCCACGGTTGCAGGCGCTGCCAGCCTTGATAGCGCGGACCGCGACGAATCTGCGCCGTGGCCGGGTGGGGCCAGTGCACCCATTTGCGGTCCAGCCAGCCAATGCCACGGTCCATCACCACGCCGAATACGCCGATGACCACGATGCACACGAAGACGATATCGAGCATGAACAGCTGGCGCGCCCACACCATCAGGTAGCCGATGCCTTCGCTGGAGGCCAGCAACTCCACCGCCAGCAGCGAGGTCCAGCCGGCCGCCAGGGCCAGGCGCACGCCGGCCATAAAGGCGGGCAGCGCGGCAGGCAGGATCAGGCGACGGATCAACAGGTGCGTGGGCAGGCGCAGCACGCGGGCGGCTTCACGCAACTGGGGTTGGGCGTCGCGCACCCCCACCAGGGTATGCAGGGTCACGGGCACCACGATCGCCTTCACCAGCACCACCAGTTTCAGGGTTTCGCCAATGCCGAAGAACACCATGAACAGCGGAATCCAGGCCAGGGTCGGTACTTGCGACAACGCGCTGAACGTCGGAAACACCAGGCGCTCGGCGCGCGCGCTGAAACCCAGCACCGCCCCCAGCAGCGCCCCGGCGCCAATCCCCGCCAGCAACCCCCAGAACAGGCGTTGCAGGCTGATCGCCAGGTGGCTCCACAGCTCGCCGCCGGCCAGTTCCACGGCGCTGCTCCACACCAGGGACGGTGGCGGCAGGATCTGCTCGCTCATCCAGTGATTGCGGCTGGCCAGCCACCACAGCGCAAACAGCGTCACCGGCAGCAACCATGGCAACAGCCGTTCACTGCGCAGCGGCCAACGTGGTGTGGCGCCGGGAGCCGGGAGCGGGAGGCTCAAAAGTGAGATTCGGGCCATGGAGGACCTCCGTTGTCGCCAAGGGCGTTATGTGATTTCGATCTTATAAAAACGTAATCAAGATGATTGGGGGATAAGAAAAGCCATTTAAAGCCTCGCCCCGGCACGCATCCAATGCATTCGAAGAATATTTTCGATGCTATTCATGCATAGCCCTCTGGAGTCTGCGTTTCCCTTCGCATAGCTCTAAAAGCTATTAAATTGTGAATTTATAGTATTTAAAGTTTTGACCAGGTTGTGCCTACTTTCTGCTCCCCAGGCGACCCTCGCCCACAAGGAGCTGCGCTTATGAAACTGCCGTTCAAACGTCTGATCACCCTGGTCGCAGGCACCGCACTGGCGGGCCTGGTACAGGCTGCCGACCTCAAGGAAATCCGCATCGCCGTGCCCGACCTCAGCGCAGGCAGCCAGCACAGCGGCGGGGGCATAACGGACGTGCTGCGCGAGCAGCAGATCTTCGAAAAAGCCTTCGCCGACCAAGGCATCAAGATCCAGTGGAATTACTTCAAGGGCGCCGGCCCTGTGATCAACGAAGCCTTCGCCAACGGGCAGGTGGACCTGGCGTACCTGGGCGACCTGGCGGCGATCATCGGCCGCTCCAATGGCCTGGAGACGCGCCTGCTCAGTGCCACCGCGCGGGACATCAAGCAGTACCTCGGCGTGGTGCCGGGTTCTGGCATCAAGACCTTGCAGGACCTCAAGGGCAAGCGTGTCGCGGTGTTCCGTGGCACGGCCAGCCAGTTGTCGTTCGACAGTGCATTGGCCAGCCAGGGCTTGAGTGAGAAGGACCTCAAAGTCATCAGCCTGGACTACAACGCCGCCAATGCCGCGCTGGCCGCCAAGCAGATCGACGCCACCTGGGGCGGTTCGAACCTGACGGCGTTACAAGCCAAGGGGCTGGCTGAAATACCGCTGACCACCAAGGACCTCGGCGGCGCCGGCAGCGTCCAGGCGGTGCTGGTGGGCAGCAAACAGTTTGTCGACGAGCACCCCGACGCCGTCGCCAAGCTGCTCAAGGCCCAGCAGCAGGCGGTGCACTGGTTGACCGATGACAACAACAAGCAAGCCTACATAGCGCTGGTGTCCGGGCTGGCCAGTTACCCGCCGGTGATCCTCACCAATGACTTGAAAGACCAGACCCTCAGCGAGATTTTCCCGTCGACCCTGGACCCGGTGTTCCTGGCTAGATTGCAGGGTTCGGTGGACCTGGCCTCCAAGGAGAAGCTGATTCGCAAGCCGTTCCAGGTGAGTGACTGGGTGGCGCCGAACCTGGCGGCGGCGGGGCTTTGAGTCGGGTGGTGCCTGGGCTATCGCCATCGGGGCATGGGTATCTACACAACTTGAGCGAGCCTTCTGCGTAGATACCGTCTTATCCACCCCCATCAAGGCCCCCCGTAGCAGCTGCCGAGCGCAAGCGAGGCTGCGTCAGGCGCGCTGCCGATTCAAGCCCGAGTCGCGGCCGACGCAGC
>NZ_FOZO01000006.1:0-271001 GCF_900116055.1 Pseudomonas sp. NFACC42-2 | reverse complement strand
TTCTACAGCAGCCTCATTTGCTGTCAAGTGATTATTTTCAGAAGCTTTCGAAGATTTCTTCAACAACTTCAACCACTTGCGCTTGCGATCTCTCGTCAGCGGGAGGCGAATTCTACAGCGTTACACGCTGCTGTCAACACCTCTTTTTCTCCGCTTTCGACCGAGAAGATCGAATCGTTAATAGTGTCAAACAACATGACTCTATCAACTCCTTCTGGGCTTCGATGAACTGAAGCAATCCGCTGCCTTATTCTGCATAACTCGTTGTTTACCAAGGAGTTTTACGTTTCGACTGCGCCGGAAGTGGGGCGAATTATAGACGTCTACAATCTGCGGTCAAGCGTTAATTACGCTTTTGTTGCAGTGGGTGCTTTTTTAGTAATAAGTCGGGGGATTCGGCGCGCCACTGGCGGTACACGCAGTACCAGAAGCAACGCACCTATAGAAGCATAGATAGCCCATTCCTTCAGGTCAGCCCGCACGATCCACAGCATGTGCAACAGACCAAGCCCAAGAATCACATACACCAGCCGATGCAGCTTCTTCCAGCGACTACCCAGTCGGCGTTGGCTATAGCGATTCGACGTGAGTGCCAACACCAACAAAGACAAGAACCCCAGCGCCCCCACAATAATGTATGGCCGCTTACGCAACTCCACACCCAATTGCGACCAATCCAGCCCCAGGACAAACACACAGTAAGCCGCTAAATGCAGCACTACATAAGCAAAGCACCACAATCCAAGCTGCCGGCGCACCGCGATCCACCCCGCCCAACCGCTCAGTTTCTGCAGCGGCGTCATCCCAAGGGTAATCAGCAAGAGGATCAGGGTACCCAGGCCAAGCCGATCAACCAGCACCTTGCCCGGATCCGGCCCCAAGGCAAAACTCCATGCCTCATACAGCCATAATAACGGCCACACTGCCGCAGCTATAAAAACGCCAATGCGCCAGATGGGGTAACGCATCAGTAGTTCTTCCGCAGATCGAGGCCTGTATACAAAGAGGCAACCTCGTCCGAGTAACCATTGAACATCTGCGTCTCACGCACATTCGGACTGAACAGCCCACTTGGCAGACGACGCTCACGCGCCTGGGTCCAGCGGGGATGATCCACCGTAGGGTTCACATTCGCATAGAAGCCATACTCATCCGCCGCGATACTCTGCCAAGTTGTTTTTGGCTGCTCGCTCACAAGACTGATACGCACAATGGATTTCACGCTCTTGAAACCGTATTTCCAGGGCACGACCAGACGTAACGGTGCACCGTTCTGATTGGGCAACTCACGCCCATACATGCCAACGGCAAGAATCGCCAAAGGATTCATCGCTTCATCCAGACGCAGCCCTTCTACATATGGCCAGTCAATCAAGCCAAAACTCGAACGTTGCCCAGGCATGCTCTTGGCATCCTGAAGGGTTTCAAAGCGGATGTACTTGGCCTTGGAGGTCGGCTCAACCTGCTTGAGTAAGGCAGAGATCGGAAAACCCATCCACGGGATGACCATCGACCATGCCTCGACACAGCGTAAACGGTAGATCCGCTCTTCTAATTGATAGGGCTTCATGAAGTCTTCAAGGGCGTAACGCCCCGGCTTTGCAACCTCGCCATCGATCACCACACTCCAGGGCTCGGTCTTGAGTGATCCCGCATTTTTCGCAGGATCGCCCTTGTCTGTACCGAACTCATAGAAGTTGTTGTAGTGGGTTGCGTCCTTGAAGGGTGTGATGGACTCATCCTTGACCGTCACGGCCTGCCATTTCGTTGCCGACAATTTGTCGGCAAACCAATTGGGCGCCTTGCCCACATCCACATCGGCGTAACGCGAGGCGTCGTCGGCACTGGCCCAACGCGGCAGGCTGCTGGCAGCAATGCCGGCCAGCGCACCACCGAGCAAGCTACGGCGAGAAAGGTAGAAGGATTCAGGCGTGACATCCGATTCTTGGCAATCGGACGCTTTGGGCAATTTGATTAACATGGCAACTCCGCAGCATTGGAGAACTGATGCACCAATAGACTGCGGAGTATGGGGGAAATTACATTAAGGCAACGTTTTGTCCCGGCGCATATGCAGCAAGTACTGAATCGGCCCCGAAGCGGCGTAGACCAGGAAGGCCAATAGCAGAATCCGAGGAGGATCACTGAAGACCACCGCAAACACCAGTACCACTGCCAGGATCGCCACGAAAGGTACACGCCCCTTGAGGTCAAGCTCCTTGAAGCTGTTGTACTTGATATTACTGACCATCAGCATACCGGCCGCAGCAACCATCAACGCCACCAGGAACGACATTTTCGAACCCTGGATGCCGTAGTCGCTGAACGCCCAGACGATACCCGCCACCACGCCCGCCGCTGCCGGACTGGCCAGACCGATGAAGTAACGCTTGTCAGCAGTACCCACCTGGGTATTGAAGCGAGCCAGGCGCAACGCCGCCCCCGCAACATAGATGAAGGCGACCATCCAGCCAACCTTACCCATATCCCCCAGCGCCCAGGCGAAGGCCAGCAGTGCAGGTGCGACACCAAAGGCAACCATGTCCGATAGCGAGTCATACTCGGCTCCGAAGGCGCTTTGGGTGTTGGTCATGCGCGCCACACGACCATCAAGGCCATCCAGCACCATGGCCACGAAAATCGCGATGGCAGCAAAACCGAAATACTTGCTGGCACTCGCCGCATCACCCGCCGCCAAGGCACTTTGGGCACTCATTGAGTTGATGATGGAATAGAACCCGGCAAACAGGTTTGCCGTAGTGAACAGATTGGGCAGCAAATAGATGCCACGATGCCGGACCTTGCGGCCTTCAGCGTCATGCCCTTCTTCGACATGTTCATCGATCGGCAGCAGGCTTTCGGCGTCAGAAGCCTGGTTTGGCTCTTCGGGACGTTCGCTCATGGACTTTACCTTGCAACGGTGTGAAAAAAATTCGACCAATACTTGCGGCGAGTGTTCGCCCGCAAACGATGCAGCTTTATACCAGAACCCGCCCCCCAAACGAAAAAACGCGGCCTAAGCCGCGTTTTCTGTTGATACGTACGACTTAGTTTTTGGCTTTGTCGACGATCTTGTTGGCACCGATCCACGGCATCATGGAGCGCAGTTGCTCGCCGATGACTTCGATACCGTGAGCAGCGTTGTTACGACGCTTGGCGGTCATCGAAGGGTAGCCGGTAGCACCTTCGCTGATGAACATTTTGGCGTACTCGCCGTCCTGAATACGTTTCAGGGCGTTGCGCATAGCTTGGCGGGACTCGGCGTTGATGACTTCCGGGCCAGTCACGTACTCGCCGTATTCGGCGTTGTTGGAGATCGAGTAGTTCATGTTGGCGATACCGCCTTCGTACATGAGGTCAACGATCAGCTTCAGTTCGTGCAGGCATTCGAAGTAGGCCATTTCCGGCGCGTAGCCAGCTTCAACCAGAGTTTCGAAACCGGCTTTAACCAGCTCAACGGTACCGCCGCACAGAACGGCTTGCTCGCCGAACAGGTCGGTTTCGGTCTCGTCCTTGAAGGTGGTTTCGATGATGCCGGTACGACCGCCACCCACGCCAGCAGCGTAAGACAGCGCAACGTTCTTGGCGTTGCCCGAAGCATCCTGGTAGATCGCGATCAGGTCAGGGATACCACCGCCTTTGACGAACTCGGAACGTACGGTATGGCCCGGTGCTTTCGGCGCAATCATGATCACGTCGAGGTCAGCGCGCGGCACAACCTGGTTGTAGTGGATCGCGAAGCCGTGGGAGAAGGCCAGGGTGGCGCCCTTCTTGATATTCGGCTCGATTTCGTTCTTGTACAGCGCGGACTGGAACTCGTCCGGGGTCAGGATCATGACCAAGTCGGCAGCAGCAACGGCGGAAGCAACGTCAGTCACTTTCAAGCCGTGGGCTTCCGCCTTGGCAACGGTGGCCGAGCCTTTACGCAGTCCAACAGTCACGTCAACGCCGGAGTCTTTCAGGTTGCAAGCTTGCGCGTGACCCTGGGAGCCGTAGCCGATGATGGCGACTTTCTTGCCCTGGATGATCGACAGGTCACAATCTTTATCGTAATAAACTTTCATGAGGTTCCTCTATATATCCAGGCCGTAAGGCCATTCGCTAATTTGGGTTAGATGCTGAGTACTTTGTCGCCACGGGCAATCCCGGTGACACCACTGCGTACCGTTTCCAGAATCGAGGCCGTCCCGATCGACTGGATGAAGCTGTCCAGCTTGTCGCTCGTACCGGTCAGTTGAACGGTATAAACACTGGCGCTCACATCGACGATCTGCCCGCGATAAATATCGGTAGTGCGCTTGATCTCGGCACGCTGGGCACCCGTTGCCTTGACCTTGACCAGCATCAGCTCGCGCTCGATGTGGGCACTTTCCGACAGGTCGACCAGCTTGACCACTTCGATCAGCTTGTTGAGGTTCTTGGTGATCTGCTCGATCACCTCATCGTGGCCCACGGTGGTCAACGTCAGGCGCGACAAAGTCGGGTCTTCGGTCGGCGCCACGGTCAGGCTTTCGATGTTGTAGTTGCGTTGCGAAAACAGGCCGACAACACGAGACAGAGCGCCGGGTTCGTTCTCCAGAAGCAGGGAGATAATGTGCCGCATGATTAAGTACGCTCCGTCTTGTTCAGCCACATATCGCGCATAGAGCCGTCTTTGATCTGCATCGGGTAGACGTGCTCGCTGGTATCGACCTGAATATCGAGGAACACCAGGCGGTCCTTCATGGCGAACGCTTCTTCCATCTTCGGCTTCAGATCTTTCAGATCGGTGATACGAATGCCAACGTGGCCATAGGCTTCAACCAACTTGATGAAATCCGGCAACGATTCCATATAGGAATGGGAGTGACGGCTACCGTAGCTCATGTCCTGCCACTGACGAACCATGCCCAGCACGCCGTTGTTCAAGCAGACAATCTTCACAGGAAGACCGTACTGCAGGCACGTCGACAGTTCCTGGATGTTCATCTGAATGCTGCCTTCCCCGGTGACGCACGCAACGTCAGAGTCCGGGAAACTCAGTTTCACCCCCATGGCTGCTGGGAAACCAAAGCCCATCGTGCCCAGGCCACCGGAGTTGATCCAGCGGTTAGGCTTGTCGAACTTGTAGTACTGCGCGGCGAACATCTGGTGCTGGCCCACATCGGAGGTCACAAAGGCGTCGCCCTTGGTCACTTCGCAGAGGGTTTCGATCACGGTTTGTGGCTTGATGATGCTGCCGTCGCCCTTGTCGTAAGGGAACAGGCCACGGTCACCACGCCATTCGTCGATCTGCTTCCACCAGCTGGCAACGGATTCCTTGTTCGGCGTCTCGCCGATGTCCTTGAGCGCAGCGACCATTTCGGTCAATACACTTTCAACAGGACCTACGATCGGCACATCGGCCTTGATGGTCTTGGAGATGGACGCCGGGTCGATGTCGATGTGGATGATCTTGGCATTCGGGCAGAACTTGCTCGCGCCATTGATCACGCGGTCATCAAAACGCGCGCCCACTGCCAGGATCACGTCGGCGTGGTGCATGGTCAGGTTGGCGGTGTAGCTGCCGTGCATGCCCAGCATGCCCACGAACTGACGGTCCGTACCCGGGAATGCGCCGAGCCCCATCAGGGTGTTGGTGACCGGCAGGTTGAGCAGTTTGGCCAGCTCGGTCAGCGGTGCAGAACCACCGCCCAGGATCACGCCACCACCCGAGTACAACACGGGACGCTTGGCCGCCAGGAGCATTTCTGCCGCCTTGCGGATTTGCCCCGAGTGCCCACGAACGGCCGGGCTGTAGGAACGCAACTTGGCTTTCTTCGGGAAAACGTATTCGAATTTTTCAGCCGGGTTGGTCATGTCTTTCGGGATATCGACCACGACAGGCCCCGGGCGACCGGACTGCGCGAGGTAGAAGGCCTTTTTCATCACGTCCGGGATTTCCGACGCATGCTTGATCATGAAGCTGTGTTTCACGATCGGCCTGGAGATACCGATCATGTCAGTTTCCTGGAACGCATCGGTCCCCACCATGGTGCTTGGCACCTGGCCGGAAATGATCACCATCGGAATGGAGTCCATATAAGCAGTCGCGATGCCGGTAATGGCATTGGTTGCGCCTGGGCCGGAGGTTACCAGTACCACACCGGCTTTACCGGTGGCACGGGCATAACCGTCAGCCATATGGGTCGCGGCCTGTTCGTGGCGAACCAGGATGTGGGTAACAGCCGGTTCCTTGAACAGTGCGTCGTAAACATGCAGCAGAGCACCACCTGGGTACCCGTAGATATAGTCGACGCCTTCGTCACGCAAAAAGCGGACGAGCATCTCACCGCCAGATAAAAGCTCCACGTTGTTCACCTCTAAAACGCCAGAATACCGTCCGTTTAAAACCGACGGGTCTTAATAGGTTTACTTCTCAACAGAGCATGAGCGACGGTGGTCGCCGACTACGTCAGCACTGACTGAGCAAGTATTGGGATCGTCCCAAGTGTTGCGGGCTTTTCCCACCCAGCGCGAGGTAACGCGTTGCGGGTGTAACAGGTCGGCGCGGATGTGCGCCTCATGATCTGCTGAGCGGGCCTGCTTCTGGCAGTCCCGATACAGCGGACTTTGGATTCTTCTGTTTCAGGCCTCTCAAGTCAAGCAATAATTGCGCTTTTTTCCAACTAAGCGCATGAGAACGTAGAAGAAAGGGCTTTGAGGAGGGATAAAACTCGCCTGAATGTCGTCAAGCGGTAGAAATGTGCGCAAGACTGCCGGAAAAACCGGCAGCCAGGCAATTAACGAGCGTCGACGATCAGTTGATCGAACTTTTTCAGCGCATTACGCAGGCCAAGGCTCTCTCGCGGCCGATCGGCATAGACCATCTCGGCCATTTCGAGAATCCCTGAAGCATTCGGCAACGGCAGGTCCTGTTCGAGGATCTGTTTCATGCGCACCAGGAAGATCCATTGCAACCACTGGTGGAAGTCCAGTGTGTCGACCGCAAACGGCTCGACGCTGCTGAGCGCCTCGACGCTTGGGGACACCTCATCCCACCAGCCCTGCACGCGTAATTCGCGCTCGATCAGCAATAACTGTTCGGCAATCGCTGGAAACCGTGCATCCATCAGAGGCTGACCTTGGCTTTTTGCCGAGCCTGGGCAGCGCCGGCAGCGTCACCTTGTGCCGCACGCGCATCGCCGATCAACGCCCACAGGCTGGCTTGCAGGTCGGGACGACCGTTGGCCAGCGTGAGACCACGACGAGCAAATTGTTCGGCCTGGGGCGCATCGCCCTGGGCCATGCGTACCTGGGCAAGGCGATACAGCACTTGCGGCTCGCGCGGAGCAACACGTTGCGCACGCTCAAGGCTGGATGACGCACCATTCAAGTCACCACCCGCCTGCTGTTGCTGGGCAGTGGTCAGCAACGCCAGCACCGGACCGTCCAATTGCTCGTCGGCTGACAAGCCGCCAGCACTGGAGGACGATGGAATGCCGCTCGGCGTCGACGGCATGGTGTAGGTACCCTGGTTGATCGGCGCGGTCTGCATCGGCGCGGAATCGATCGGCCCGGAGGAGCTTGGCCCAGGCGTCCAAGGCTCGGCACTGATTGGCGCCGAGGTAGCAGCACCGCCGCCCGGCACCATCACGACCACACCCGAATCCTGCGGCACGGCCTGAGGCCTGGCCTGGGCCGGACGGTTGGTCACGGTTTGGCGGAAACCGCCATTGGCCGAGATACGGTCATTATTGGAGACAGCTGTACTCGAATCCACCACAGGAATAGAGCCGCGCTGCACGCTGGAGCAACCGCCGAGCAAAGCCAGAGCTGTAATAGCTGGAATCCACCACTTGTTCACTTGAAACCCTCTTTGCTTAATTCATCCAGCCCTTGACCCAATCCATCACCGATTCCGCATCTGCAGGGGCTCCGCCACCGCACGCAGCACCGGCTGGTGGTTCGCTGCCGCGAATATACGGCATCTGCACCGCGCCCGGACAGTTGGCATCGGAGCCCTGGCCGGTATGCGGATCAATCCAGGCCTGCACGATGTTATCCGGCTGCGGCATGTTCAACGGCAGCGGGTCGGCCTTGCGCATGAAACTGGTCCAGACCTGGAGCGCGCCAGTGGCACCGGTGAATGGTGTCTTGCCATTATCGTCACGGCCCAGCCACACCACTGCGAGCACATCCTGACCGAAACCTGCGAACCAGCTGTCACGGGAGTCGTTACTGGTACCGGTCTTGCCCGCCAGTGTCAGGTTGGAAGGCAAGACTTTATAGACCGAGCTGCCGGTACCTTCACGCATCACACGTTGCATGGCGTTCTGGATCAGATAGATGGAGCCCGCGTCGAAGCGTTGCTGAATCTGGAACGGATAGCGCTTGAGTGGCTCACCCTCGGCCGTCAGTACACTGCGGATCCCGCGCATCGGGGTATTGAAGCCACCGTTGGCGAGGGTCTGATACATGGTCGCCACTTCAATCGGCGTCATGGCTCCGGCACCCAGCAGAATCGACGGGAAAGCCGGGAATTCGCGGGTGATGCCCAGGCGCGCGAGTGTCTTGAGGACATTCGGCACGCCAACCTCCAAGCCGAGCCGGGACGTGGAAATGTTGTAGGAATGGGCCAAGCCCTGATACAGGAACACCGTGCCGTGGGAGCGGCGATCAAAGTTCTGCGGCGTCCAGACCTGGCCGTCGCCCCCTTTGACCGAAAGCGGGTCATCCGACAGCCAACTGGTGAGGGTGTATTTGCTCGGTTTTTCCAACGCCGTCAGGTAGACCGCCGGCTTGACCAGCGAGCCGATCGGCCGCACGGCATCGAGTGCGCGGTTGAAACCGGCAAAGCTGGCCTGGCGACTGCCGATCATGGCCTGGACTTCACCGGTTTCCGGGTTGGTCACCACCATGGCGGCTTCTACTTCGTCGGCGCCCTTACGGCCCGTCAGGCGCTTGAAGGTGTCGTTGACCGACGCTTCTGCCTTCATCTGCAGGATCGGGTCGAAGCTGGTGAAGATCCGCAGGCCTTCTTCGGTCAAGTCTTCGTCGCGATAGTCTTCACGCAACTGGCGCTTTACCAGATCGATAAAGCCTGGGAATGAACTGTCCGCCAACTTCCCGCGGGTTGTCACACCCAGTGGCATTTTTTTCGCCGCGGCCACTTGTTCCGCCGTGGCAACGCCTTGCTGTTCAAGCACATCGAGCACCAGGTTACGGCGCTCAAGCGCACGCTCCGGATTGCGACGCGGGTTGTAGTAGGAAGGCCCCTTGACCATGCCCACCAACAAGGCCACTTGATGCAGCTTCAACTCCGACAGCGGTTGACCGAAGAAGAACTGGCTGGCCAAACCGAAGCCGTGCACCGCGCGCTGACCATCCTGGCCGACGAATACCTCGTTGAGGTACGCCTCAAGGATCTCCTGCTTGCTGTAGTGCAACTCAAGCAGCATCGCCATCATGGCTTCGGTGAGCTTACGGGTCAGACTGCGCTCGTTGGTCAGGTAGAAGTTCTTCACCAACTGCTGGGTCAGCGTACTGCCGCCCTGGGTCATCCTGCCGCCGGAAGTATTCACCCAGACGGCACGGGCAATCGACTTCGGCGAAACGCCCCAGTGACTATAAAAGTCGCGGTCCTCTACAGCCACCAACGTTTCCAGTAGATACGGCGGCACCTGATCAAGCTTGATCAGGATGCGATCTTCAAGGTTCTTCGGGTAAATCCCGCCGATCATCAGCGGCTCAAGGCGTACCACCGGCAACTTGGAGCCGTTGAGGGACGACAGTTCGGCCACGTAGTCGCCGGAGAAGCGCACGCGCACAGGCTGGGCCTTCTCCAGGCCTTCATAGAACTGGAAGCCACGGGTATTGAGGTCGACGGTGTTGCCGCTGACCGCAGCCGCCCCCGGACCATTGCTCACGGGTTCGCGTCGATAGCCCAGGGCGTCGAGTTCGGTGAGAAAGTCATCCTTGCTCAGCTTCTGGCCGGTGAACAGTTCCAGCGGGCGTGCGTACACCTTGGCCGGGATAGTCCAGCGCTTGCCGGAGAACTTCTCCTGGACCACAGCGTCGAGGTACACCGCAAAGCCAGCGAGCACCACAAGGCCTACCAGGCCGAGCTTGAGCGCCCAGCCAAGCCACGGGCGCAGGCCGCGGGAAGGAGGTTTTTTACGGGAACGGGGAGATCGGGTTCGAGTCATGGCGGCGGATTATACGCACTTTATTGATGATCAACATGAGCCGGACAGCGGTTTGCACGACCGCCCGTAGCAGCCATAATGCGCGCCATGATTTCCCCCCGACTCTGAAGGATCGCCCGTGAGCCAGTCACTGATCGCAGCCCTGCAAAACCCGGCTTTGTACCCTCATCCGGTTGAAGCGTTCCAGGTCATCGAAACGCATATTTCATGGGTGGTCCTGACCGGCCCCTACGCCTATAAATTGAAAAAACCGATGAACTTCGGGTTCCTGGACTTCACCGACCTGGAAAAACGCGGGCACTTCTGCAACGAAGAACTGCGCCTCAACCAACGCCTGACCACGGATCTGTATCTGGAAGTGTTGCCGATTACCGGTACAGCCGAAGCCCCGCAATTGGGTGGCGACGGCCCGGTGATCGAATATGCCCTGAAGATGCGTCAGTTCCCGCAAAGCCAATTGCTCAGCACCTTGCAGGCCAATGGCGAATTGACCGCCACGCACATCGATGAAATGGCCAGGCAGATCGCACGCTTTCACCTCGCCGCACCAAGAGTGCCGCAGGACCACGCGGCCGGCACCCCCGATGAAGTGATGGCACCGGTACGGCAGAACTTCGACCAGATCCGCCCATTCCTCAGCGACAAAGCCGACCTGATTCAACTGGAAGCCCTGCAAGCCTGGGCCGAAAGCAGCTTCGAACGCCTGAAACCGCTGCTGGCACAGCGCAAGCTCGACGGTTTCACCCGCGAGTGCCACGGTGACATCCATCTCGGCAACGCCACCTTGATTGACGGCAACGTGGTGATCTTCGACTGCATCGAGTTCAACGAGCCGTTTCGCTTCACCGATGTGTACGCCGACACCGCTTTCCTGGCCATGGATCTGGAAGATCGCGACCTCAAGTCCCTGGCGCGGCGCTTTATCAGCCAGTACCTGGAACTAACCGGTGACTATCAGGGCCTTGAAGTGCTGAACTTCTATAAAGCCTACCGCGCCCTGGTGCGTGCCAAGGTGTCGCTGTTCAGCATGCCGAGCGAGGCAAGCCCGGTGCAGCGCGCCACGACCCTGCGCCAATACCGCAACTACGCCAACCTGGCGGAAAGCTACAGCACCATTCCATCGCGCTTCCTGGCAATTACCCATGGCGTCTCGGCAGTCGGCAAAAGCCACGTGGCCATGCGCCTGGTGGAAGCACTGGGCGCTGTACGCCTGCGCTCGGACGTGGAGCGCAAGCGCATGTTCGGCGAGCAGCAGGTGGAAAACACGCCACAGGCCGGCATCTATGCGTCCGACGCCAGCGCCAGGACCTACGCTCGCTTGAATGACATCGCGGATACCGTGCTGCGCGCCGGCTTCCCGGTAGTACTGGATGCCACCTTCCTCAAACGCGAACAACGCGACGCCGCAGCCAAGGTGGCCGAAGCCACGGGGGCGCCGTTCCTGATCCTGGACTGCAACGCGCCACAGGCGGTTATCACCAGTTGGTTGGCGCAACGTCAGGCCGACAAAAACGATCCATCCGACGCGACCCTGAGCGTTATCGAAGAACAACAGGCCAACCGTGACCCACTGACCGCCGAAGAACTGTTGCTGAGTAAACGCGTCGAGACCAACCAAAGTGGAACCCTCGATGCGTTGGTCGCACAAATTCGCCAGCGCCTGCCAGGCCTGTAAGAAAAATTTCTTGGGCGTGTCGTCTACTTGGACGCACGCCCAAGAAATAGTGGCACTATAATGGCGTCATAAATCCAACAGGAGTCGTTTTCATGAGTCAGCCCAAGCTTCTAGATACACCGCTCTACGCACTCCTGCATAAAGACGATATTCGTGGCTTCAATCAGGCACGCCCGGCAGGCGGCATTATCGACATGCGCGGCGGCGACTTCCGTGGGCTGGACTTGCGCGACCTGAACGCCACCGGCGTGGACTTCACCGACGCGTATTTCCGCTCCGCCGACTTGCGCGGCCTGGATTTGCGCGACTGCTCGCTGGAAGGCGCCAGCCTGGCCCATGCGCAGATTTCGGGCACCTACTTCCCGCCTGAATTGACTGCCGATGAGATCCTCATGTCGGTCAATTTCGGCACTCGCCTGCGCTACCGCACCAAGTAAGATTCGATCCAAGCCCGACTACGCGCAACGCGTAGCGGGTGCTTCACGCCTGCCCGGCGTCAAAATCCCCGCGCCATTCTTATAAGCTTTTTGGCCGTTTCGGACCAAAGAACTACGCTTTTCCTACTGAGCGCTACACTGCTGTTCAGGCCTGCCTGGTCACGATACCCACCGCACCATTCGGCCGTCGCAAGGAGGCTTGATGAACGATGAGCTGCAACACCTGAAAAACCTCGGCAAGACGTCAGCGCAGTGGCTGCATGCGGTGGGCATCCACAGTGCATCCGACTTGCGTCGCCTGGGAGCGGTCGATGCGTATCGAGCCGTCAGGACTCGCGGATTTCGCGCATCAAAAGTGTTGCTCTATGCGATCGAAGGGGCCCTGATGGACGTGCACTGGAATGACATTCCGGTCGAGCGTAAGGAGGCGTTGAACCGCCAGCTGGATGCCATTTCAGCGCGTCAGAAGAGCTAGGTCGTCAGCAAGGCCCAATGTTTATGCGCACTTCGAACGGACGTTTGAGGAAAACCGCAGATCCTTCAAAAACAACTGTTGACTCTCAAATGAGAATCGTTATGATTATCACAACTGGTCGCGAGATCAGCCGATAACTGAAAGACCATTGGTTCGGACTCTCAGATTATCTCCTCATCAGGCTAATCACGGTTATTTGACCCGGCTTTTGCCGGGTCTTTTTTTGCCTATGAAAAAGCAGGCCTCAGCGAGCAATGATTAACGGATGCCCACGCTCCGGGTGCGGCTGAACCAATACTTCCAAACCAAACACGGCCTTAAGCGGCTCGGGCCGCAGCACCTGCGCCGGTGTATCCAACGCGTGGGGACGGCCCTGCTCCAGCAGCAAAATGCGATCACAGTAGCGTGCGGCCAGGTTCAGGTCATGGAGGATCACCAGCACCGCCGCACCACGATCGGCAAAGCTGCGGATCGCTTGCAGGGTCGTGTGCTGATGCAGGGGGTCCAGCATCGATGTCGGCTCATCCAGCAGCAATGTCTGCCCCGCCTCACCCGGCCATAGTTGTGCCAACACCCGCGCCAAGTGCACGCGTTGACGCTCGCCACCAGACAGCGCCAAGTAGCTACGACCTTTCAAGTGTGCGACGTCCGCCGCCAGCAAGGCTGCGTGGATAATTTCATCATCGCGCACACGCCCCGCCTGGTGGGGCAAACGGCCCATGCCGACCACCTCTTCGACACGGAACGCGAAGTCCAGGGTCGAGGTTTGTGGCAACACCGCCAGCCGCTGCGCGCGCTGCGGTCCGCTCCAGTCTTTCAACGCCTGCTGCCCCAACCACACCTCGCCCTGATCCGGATGCAACTCGCCGCACAACGCCCCCAGCAACGTACTCTTACCCGCGCCATTGGGACCCAGCACACCGATCACTTCACCCGGCAGCAACTCCAGAGTGACGTCCGCCAGCACGACCTTGTGGCCACGCCGGATCTGCAGGTCTTCAACACGCAGCATCAGGCACGCCCCCGTAACAACAGGTAAAGAAAAAACGGCGCGCCAATAAACGCAGTCACGATACCAATCGGCAATTCAGCCGGTGCCAAGGCCAGTCGCGCAACCAAGTCGGCAAACAGCAACAAACTCGCACCCGCCAATATCGACGCCGGCAATAGCACGCGGTGATCAGGCCCGGCCAGCAACCTGACCAGATGCGGCACCACCAGCCCGACAAAACCAATCATGCCCGCCGCAGCCACCGCAGCACCTACACCTAATGCGGTACAGAACACCAACTCGCGCTTGAGCCCTTCAACATCAATTCCCAGGTGATTGGCTTCGGATTCACCGAGCAACAGCGCATTCAATGCCTTGGCCCGGCGCGGCAACCAGAGCGCCACACCGGCACTGACCAGCAATAAGGGCCATAACCGCGAATAGCTCGCGCCGTTGAGGCTGCCAAGGTTCCAGAACGTCAGGGTACGCAGGGTAGCGTCGTCCGCCAGGTAGGTGAACAGGCCCACCGCCGAGCTTGCCAGTGCAGTGAGGGCAATGCCGGCAAGCAGCATGGTCGCCACATTGGTCTGACCGTTACGACGCCCCAGTCGATAAACCAGTGCGGTCACGCCCAGCCCGCCTAGAAACGCGCACAGCGACAGCACATAAGGCCCGAATGCCTCCGGTAACCCACCAAAAAACGCACCGCCGACAATCGCGATTGCCGCCCCCAGTGCCGCCCCGCTGGAAACCCCGACCAACCCCGGATCGGCCAACGGGTTGCGAAACAACCCTTGCATGGCCACGCCGGACAATGCCAATACGCCGCCAACCGCCAAACCAAGCAACGTCCGCGGCAAACGAATCTGCCCCAGGATCAACTCAGCCTGCTCCAGGCCTTGCGCCTCTATCGGCACGCCCATCAAGCGCAATGCCGCCTTGAGCGTGTCCAGCAACGGCAAGCTTACCGGGCCCAATGCCAACGAGAGCCAGGTCGCCAACAGGCATAACAGCGCCAGGCCGATGAACAGCGTTTTCGGTTTAACCAGAGTGGTCATGGAGCGGGTTTAGCCTGTGGCGGGTAAAAGCCGGCCGAGAGTTTCACCAGACTTTGCGGCAGGCGCGGTCCAAGCCCACCCACCAGCAAGGTCGGGTCCAGCTCGAACACACGCCCACGCTTGGCCGCCGGCGTCGAAGCCAGGATAGGATTCTCCTTGAACAACGCCGCGCGCGCCGCGTCTCCGGTAAGGGCACGATCGGCAAACACCAGCACATCCGGGCTCAACCCTGCCAACGACTCCGCCGAAAACGGCTTGTAACCGCTGTGGGTAGCCAGGTTATGCCCGCCGGCCTGCTGCACCACCCAATCGCCCGCTGTGTCCTTACCGGCAATCAGCGGCTTGCCGCCAGCATGACCGATCAGCAGCAACACGCCAGGTGCCTTCTGCGCGGCCTGAGCCTTGACGACCCAGCTTTTCTGCTGATCAAGGGCCCGTTCATATCCTGTAAACAATGCACTGGCCTTAGCCTCATCTCCCAGCAACTTGCCCAGGTGCTGAAGATTACCCTTCAAGGTCGGCAAATCCGGCTGCGCCGAGAACATCTCGACCTGGACACCTGCACTGCGAATCTGCGCCAGCACCGGCGGCGGCCCCATCTCTTCAGTCCCCACCAGCACCTGTGGGCGCAGGCTGAGAATGCCTTCGGCCGACAATTGCCGCTGATAGCCGATACTTGGCAACGCCTTGAGCGATTCAGGATGCTGGCTGGTGGTGTCCACGCCGACCAACTTCGGCTCACCGCCCAACGCCGTGACCCATTCCGACAGCGCCCCACCGGCACTCACCCAGCGTTGTGGCAGTTCAGAGGCTTGCGCCCCATGGTTGACCAGCAGTCCGACAACAAGCGCAATAGCGCTGGCACTCAGGCGCATAACAGGGTTTCCTTCCAAAGGGCAGGGCCTTTCGAGCACTCATCGATGTGACAGATAACCCCTGGCGGACATCGAACTGAGCACCCAGTAGCTAACGGGCGAAGCCGGCATTTGATAATTGTTTGCATTTGAACGTCAAGGCACTTAAGGATTGAAATGAAGTTTCTCTGTCCCTCGGACATGCTCGCGCCCAACAGCAGCCTCGGTTTTACGATGGGTGGCACGCCGCTGCTGGCGGTACGCCGGGACGGCATCGCCTACTTCTATATCAACCGCTGCCCACATCGCGGCATTCCACTGGAGTGGCAACCCGACCGGTTCCTTGACGACAGCGCCAGCCTGATCCAATGCGCCACCCACGGCGCCTTGTTCCTGATCGAAAGCGGCGAGTGCATTGCCGGCCCATGCGCAGGTAAAAGCCTCAAGGCCCTGCGTGGTCGCGAAGACGCGCAGGGCCTGTGGGTGGATCTCTAGTCGAGCAGCACGTCTAACCGACGGTCCACGCAAATCTCCTCGGACGTCACGCGCACCCCATACGCCAACACTTCCACCCCGGCGGCTTTAGCCTCGCGCAAGGCCGCACCGTAGGCGGCATCGATTTCCAGCGCCGGGCGCACCGCGTCAATCCCCGAGAGGTTGACGCAATACAACTGCACCGCCCGCACACCTTCACGCGCCAGATGCGCCAGTTCCCGCAGATGCTTGGCGCCACGCTGGGTCACCGCATCGGGGAAGGCGGCAACCCGGGTGCCATCAAACCCCAGCGTGACACTTTTGACTTCCACATACGCCGCGCCGTCGGGATATTCGAGACGAAAGTCGATGCGGCTTTTCTCCTGGCCGTAAGGCACTTCCCGTTTCAACGCGGTGAAACCGTTGAGTTCGGTGATCACGCCAGCACGCAACGCCTCCTCGACCAACGGATTGGCGCGTGCCGTGTTAACGCACGCCAAGCGGCCCTGGGGCGTTTCGGCAATTTCCCAGGTGCCGGGCAACTTGCGCTTGGGGTCATTGGAGCGACTGAACCAAACCTGCCCGCCTTCCACCATGCAGTTGAGCATCGAACCAGTATTTGGGCAGTGAATAGTCAACAACTCGCCGGTAACGGTTTCGATATCGGTGAGAAAGCGCTTATAGCGGCGAATCAGCCGGCCTTCTTCGAGGGGAGGATAAAAGTGCATCAGCCTTGCCAGCTCCGCAGGCCACGCTGGATTCGTTCCACCGCCTCCTGTAGTCGATCAAGATTTTGCGTGTAGGCAAAGCGCACATGATGGCCCGCTTGATAGCGACCAAAATCCAGACCTGGGGTAAATGCAACATGCTCGGTTTCAAGGAAATGACGACAAAATGCGAAGGCATCTGCGCCGAACGCACTGATATCGGCATACAAATAGAACGCGCCTTCCGGTTCTACGGCAATCCCGAAGCCCAGCTCGCGCAGAGCGGGCAGCAGGAAGTCGCGACGCCGGCCAAATTCGGCACGGCGCTCCTCCAGAATGCTCAGGGTTTGCGGGGTAAAGCAGGCGAGCGCGGCATACTGGGCCATGCTGGGCGCGCTGATATAAAGATTTTGCGCCAGTTTTTCCAGGTCGCCGACCGCAGCCGGTGGCGCCACCAGCCAGCCCAGGCGCCAGCCGGTCATGCCGAAATACTTCGAAAAACTATTCAGGACGAAGGCCTCATCGTCGACCTCCAGCACGCTGGCGGCGTCAGTGCCATAGGTCAGGCCGTGATAGATCTCATCCACCACCAGATGGCCGTTACGCGTCTTGATTGCGTCGGAAAGCCCGGCTAATTCATCACGCGTGAGGATCGTGCCGGTAGGATTCGCCGGGGAGGCAACCAATGCGCCCACGCTATCCTGATCCCAGTGTTTGGCCACCAGGTCAGCGGTCAGTTGATAACGCACGTCAGGGCCTACCGGCACCAGTTGCGCGGCACCTTCCACCAGGCGCAGGAAGTGCCGGTTACACGGGTAACCCGGGTCTGCCAGCAGCCAATGCTTGCCGGGGTCCACCAACAGGCTGCTGGCCAACAACAGTGCGCCGGAGCCCCCGGGAGTGATCAGGATACGCTCGGGATCGACGTTCAATCCGTAGCGCTGCTGGTAGAAACCGCTGATGGCTTCACGCAATTCCGGCAGGCCACGGGCCGCGGTATAGCGGGTCTTGCCATTGGCCAACGCCGCCTGGCCGGCCTGGATGATCGGCTCGGCCGTGGTGAAATCCGGCTCGCCGATCTCCAGGTGGATCACATCATGACCGGCCGCTTGCAGCTCATTGGCTCGCGCCAGTAACGCCATGACATGAAAAGGTTCGATGGCGCGACTGCGCGCACTGTAGGGCTGAGCCATTAGCCTTCCTTAACGGTGAGGACAAAATCAGGATTCTACCGAACCCTCGCGGTAAAACATGCTCTATTGCCTGCCTGGCCGTCCAAGATGAACCCGGCAAGCGCTTGCAAAACGACTAAAATCAACATTCGAGACGATGCATATCCAGCGACAGCGGGCTGCTGCAGTTTGCAACCCCTGCGTGACGGGCGTCGACAACCGGGAGTGGCGCACCCTGAATCTATCTGGTAAGTTCGCCCGCTTGCAGCCGCAGGGCCGGCAGGTGTCGGTGACGTTGCAATCCTGCGCAATGGATTAGAAGAGTGAGAGGCGGTCTATTCATGTCCACCCAAGCAAAGCAACAGAGCATCAGCGGCTTCCAACCCTACGTTGAATCGAAGGGTGAGGAATACATGGGCAAGCCCATGCGCGAGCACTTCTCCAAAATCCTGAAGCAGTGGAAGCAGGACTTGATGCAGGAAGTCGACCGCACGGTTGACCACATGAAGGATGAAGCCGCCAACTTCCCGGACCCGGCAGACCGTGCCAGCCAGGAAGAAGAGTTCGCCCTCGAACTGCGCGCCCGCGATCGCGAGCGCAAGCTGATCAAGAAAATCGACAAGACGTTGCAACTGATCGAAGACGAAGAATACGGCTGGTGCGAATCCTGCGGTGTCGAGATCGGTATCCGTCGCCTGGAAGCCCGCCCTACTGCGGACCTCTGCGTAGACTGCAAGACCTTGGCTGAAATCAAGGAAAAACAGGTCGGCAAGTGATCCAGCCGAGCTGAACGAATGGGGCGTGCGAACGCCCCGTTTTTGTTTCTGGGATTTACCGATTTTCCAGTAGTATCCGGCCCATGACTGCCTCTACCTATATCGGGCGTTTCGCCCCCACGCCCAGCGGCCATCTGCACTTCGGTTCCCTGGTCGCCGCCCTCGCCTCCTACCTCGACGCCCGCGCCAATCACGGCCGCTGGCTGATGCGCATGGAAGACCTCGACCCGCCCCGCGAAGAGCCCGGCGCCCAGGCGGCAATCCTGCATGCCCTGGAGAGCTACGGCTTTGAGTGGGATGGCGAACTGGTCCGACAAAGCGAGCGGCATGACGCCTACGCCAAGGTACTGAACGACATGTTCAACCACGGCCTGGCCTACGCCTGTACCTGTTCACGTAAACGACTGGAGCCCTACGACGGGATTTACCCAGGCCTGTGCCGAAATGCCGGTCACGACCAGCAGGACGCCGCCATCCGCCTGCGTGTTCCCGAGCTGGAGTACCACTTTACTGACCGTGTACAAGGAGAATTCCGACAACACCTGGGCCGTGATGTCGGCGACTTCGTCATCCGTCGCCGCGATGGCCTCTACGCCTACCAACTGGCGGTGGTGCTCGACGATGCCTGGCAAGGGGTTACCGATATCGTGCGCGGCGCCGACCTGCTCGACTCCACGCCACGCCAGCTGTACCTGCAAGAGTTGCTGGGCCTGCGCCAGCCGCGCTATCTGCACGTACCGTTGATCGTCCAGCCGGACGGTAACAAGTTGGGCAAGTCCTATCGTTCCCCGCCGCTGCATCCCGACCAGGCCACGCCGCTGCTATTAAGAGCCCTGCGCGCCCTTGGCCAGCAGCCTGGCAACGAACTGCTTCACGCCAGCCCACGGGAGTTGCTGGATTGGGGCATTGTGCACTGGGATGCCAGCAGGATCCCGCGCACACTGACCCTGGCCGAAGCGCAATTACGCTGAAGGCGCTTGCAGCCTGCCAGCCATCCGTTACCATCGCCGCAGTTTTTTAATCAGAGGCCAACATGTACATCTATCGATTGGTCCTGCTGCTGGTCGTCGGGATCTACCTGTTTTCCCCCGCCATCATGGATTGGTGGATCGACGCCACGGGCGCCTGGTATCGCCCCTATCTGCTGTGGCTGATCCTGATCGTCGTGACCTTCATCCTGCAGAGCCAAAAAGATGCCGATGAGCTTTAGCCTCACTCAGATGCTGCTGATCAGCGCCGCCTACCTGGCCGCGTTGTTTGGCGTCGCCTGGATCAGTGAGCGCGGAATGATTCCGCGGGCGATCATTCGCCATCCGTTGACCTACACCTTGTCCCTCGGCGTGTACGCCAGCGCCTGGGCGTTCTATGGCACCGTCGGCCTGGCCTATCAATACGGCTACGGCTTTCTCTCCAGCTACCTGGGTGTGTCCGGCGCGTTCCTGCTGGCGCCGGTGCTGCTGTACCCGATCCTGAAAATTACTCGCACCTATCAGTTGTCGTCACTGGCCGACCTGTTCGCCTTCCGCTTCCGCAGCACATGGGCCGGGGCATTGACCACGGTGTTCATGCTGATCGGCGTGCTGCCCCTGCTGGCCCTGCAAATCCAGGCGGTGGCCGACTCCATCAGCATCCTGACCCGCGAGCCGGTGCAACACCGGGTCGCCCTGGCGTTCTGTGCGCTGATCAGCCTGTTTACGATTTTCTTCGGCTCACGCCACATCGCCACCCGCGAGAAGCACGAAGGGCTGGTATTTGCGATTGCGTTCGAATCGGTGATCAAGCTGATCGCCATCGGCGGCGTCGGCCTCTACGCGCTCTATGGCGTGTTCGACGGCCCGCAACAGCTGGAGCTGTGGCTGCTGCAAAACCAGACCGCCCTCGCCGCCCTGCACACGCCGCTGCAGGAAGGCCCATGGCGCACGCTGTTGCTGGTGTTCTTCGCCTCGGCGATCGTAATGCCGCACATGTACCACATGACCTTCACCGAGAACCTCAACCCGCGCTCGCTGGTCAGCGCCAGCTGGGGCTTGCCGCTGTTCCTGCTGTTGATGAGCCTTGCGGTGCCGCTGATCCTCTGGGCCGGCCTGAAACTGGGGGCCACCACCAACCCCGAGTATTTCACCCTGGGTATCGGTATCGCCGCCAATAGCCCGGCGTTGGCGCTGCTGGCGTATGTCGGCGGTTTGTCTGCTGCCAGCGGGCTGATTATCGTCACGACGCTGGCCCTTTCGGGCATGGCCCTCAATCACCTGGTGCTGCCGCTGTACCAGCCGCCCGCCGAAGGCAATATCTACCGCTGGCTGAAATGGACGCGCCGCGCACTCATCGTCGCGATCATCATGGCCGGCTACGGGTTCTACCTGTTGCTCGGCGCCGGGCAGGACCTGGCCAACCTGGGCATTGTCGCGTTTGTCGCCACCTTGCAGTTCCTGCCGGGAGTGCTGTCGGTGCTGTACTGGCCGACCGCCAACCGCCGTGGTTTTATCGCCGGGCTGCTGGCCGGGATCCTGGTATGGATCGTCACCATGCTGCTGCCGTTGGTCGGCAACCTGCAGGGTTTCTACATTCCGCTGCTGAACATGATCTACGTGCTGGACGATACCAGCTGGCACATGGCGGCGATTGCCTCGCTGGCCGCCAACGTACTGATGTTCACCCTGATCTCGCTGTTCACCAATGCCAGCCCGGAAGAGACCAGCGCCGCCGAGGCGTGCGCGGTGGATAACGTGCGTCGCCCGCAGCGCCGCGAACTGCACGCGGCCTCGCCCCAGGAATTCGCCACGCAACTGGCCAAGCCCCTCGGGGCCAAGGCGGCTCAGAAGGAAGTCGAGCAGGCGCTGCGCGATCTGTACCTGCCCTTTGACGAGCGCCGCCCGTATGCGCTGCGTCGCCTGCGCGACCGCATCGAAGCCAACCTGTCCGGCCTGATGGGCCCCAGCGTGTCCCAGGACATGGTGGAAACCTTCCTGCCCTACAAGGCCGGCGGCGAAAACTACGTCACCGAGGACATCCATTTCATCGAAAGCCGGCTGGAGGATTACCACTCACGCCTCACCGGCCTGGCGGCCGAACTCGACGCCCTGCGCCGCTACCACCGCCAGACCCTGCAGGAACTGCCGATGGGCGTATGTTCCCTGGCCAAGGATCAGGAGATCCTGATGTGGAACAAGGCCATGGAAGAACTCACCGGCATCGCCGCGCAACGGGTGGTGGGCTCGCGCCTGAATACCCTGGGCGATCCGTGGAAAGAACTGCTCCAGGGCTTTATCAACCTGCCCGACGAGCATTTGCACAAGCAACACCTGGCCCTCGACGGCCAGACCCGCTGGCTCAACCTGCACAAAGCCGCGATCGATGAACCGTTGGCTCCCGGTAACAGCGGCCTGGTGCTGCTGGTCGAAGACCTGACTGAAACCCAGATGCTCGAAGACAAGCTGGTGCACTCCGAGCGCCTGGCCAGCATTGGTCGCCTGGCGGCGGGTGTGGCCCACGAAATCGGCAACCCGATCACCGGTATCGCCTGCCTCGCGCAAAACCTGCGGGAAGAGCGTGAAGAAGACGGCGAAATCATCGAAATCAGCGGGCAGATCCTCGAACAGACCAAGCGCGTCTCGCGCATCGTGCAGTCGCTGATGAGCTTTGCCCATGCCGGCGGCCATCAGAATCTGGATGAGGCCGTATGCCTGGCCGAAGTGGCCCAGGATGCCATTGGGCTGCTCGCCTTGAACCGGCGCAATTTCGAAGTACAGTTCTTCAACCTGTGCGACCCCGACCATTGGGTCGACGGCGACTCACAACGGCTGGCCCAAGTGCTGATCAACCTGCTGTCCAACGCCCGTGACGCAACCCCGGCCGGTGGTGCGGTACGCGTCAAGACCGAGGCTTTCGAACATACCGTCGATCTGATCGTCGAAGATGAAGGCAGCGGCATTCCACAGAACATCATGGATCGATTGTTCGAACCCTTCTTCACCACCAAGGACCCGGGTGAAGGTACCGGTCTGGGCCTTGCACTGGTCTATTCCATCGTTGAAGAGCATTATGGACAAATCACCATCGACAGCCCGGCTGACACCGAAAGCCAACGCGGCACCCGTATTCGGGTGACCTTGCCGCGTCATGTCGAAGCGACGTCCGCTGTGAACTGAGACCGTCGAGAGAATTGAATCAATGCCGCACATTTTGATCGTCGAAGACGAAACCATTATCCGCTCTGCCTTGCGTCGCCTGCTTGAACGTAATCAGTACCAGGTCAGCGAAGCCGGCTCGGTGCAGGAAGCACAAGAGCGTTTCAGCATCCCCACGTTCGACCTGATTGTCAGTGACCTGCGCCTGCCCGGCGCACCGGGCACCGAGCTGATCAAGCTTGGCCAGGGCACCCCGGTGCTGATCATGACCAGCTATGCCAGCCTGCGCTCGGCGGTTGACTCCATGAAAATGGGCGCGGTGGACTACATTGCCAAGCCGTTTGACCACGATGAAATGCTCCAGGCCGTGGCCCGCATCCTGCGTGACCGCCAGTCAGCCAGCAGCGCGCCTGCCGAACAGCGCCCCACAGGCAAGGCGACCAACGGCGCCGACAAACCGGGGGTCGACAACAGCAACGGCGAAATCGGCATCATTGGCTCCTGCCCGCCGATGCAAGACCTGTACAGCAAGATCCGTAAAGTTGCGCCCACCGACTCCAATGTATTGATCCAGGGCGAGTCGGGCACCGGTAAAGAACTGGTAGCCCGCGCCCTGCATAACCTGTCCAAACGCGCCAAGGCACCGATGATTTCGGTGAACTGTGCGGCGATCCCCGAATCCCTGATCGAGTCCGAACTGTTCGGCCACGAGAAAGGCGCGTTTACCGGCGCCAGCGCTGGGCGTGCGGGCCTGGTGGAAGCGGCGGACGGCGGGACGTTGTTCCTTGATGAAATCGGTGAGTTGCCGCTGGAGGCCCAGGCGCGACTGCTGCGTGTGCTGCAGGAAGGTGAGATTCGCCGTGTAGGCTCGGTGCAATCGCAGAAGGTTGACGTACGCCTGATCGCGGCCACCCACCGCGACCTCAAGAGCCTGGCCAAGATCGGTCAGTTCCGTGAAGACTTGTATTACCGCCTGCACGTGATCGCGCTCAAATTGCCTGCCCTGCGTGAGCGGGGCGCCGACGTGAATGAGATCGCCAACGCATTCCTGCTGCGCCAGAGTGCACGCATCAACCGTACCGACCTGACGTTCGCGCCGGACGCCGAGCAGGCGATTCGGCATTACTCGTGGCCGGGTAACGTGCGGGAACTGGAGAATGCGGTCGAGCGTGCAGTGATCCTGTCGGAAAGCCCGGAAATTTCCGCCGAACTGCTGGGTATCGACATTGAGCTCAGTGACTTGGAGGATGACGATTTCATTGGCCTGGCCCCGACACAGGGCGGCGCCAGCAATACCAGCCATGAGCCGACGGAAGATTTGTCACTGGAAGACTATTTCCAGCATTTCGTCCTGGAGCACCAGGACCACATGACCGAGACCGAGTTGGCACGCAAGCTGGGCGTGAGCCGTAAGTGCCTGTGGGAACGTCGCCAGCGCCTGGGTATTCCGCGGCGCAAGACCGGAGTGGCCAGCGAAAGTTGAGGGTTCGCCCCCACAGGTAACACCCTCAGATGTGAAAAAACTGTTACCGCGGATATTTCGCGTAACAAAAGCCGGGGCTTACGGTAACGAAGCCCCGGCTTTTTTCGCCCGTCAAAAACCAAAAACCACCTCAACCCCCCGGTTTTGCTGGGCGACGCAAAAGTTGGCACGCACCCTGCTATATGCTTAGTACAAAAACAATAACAAGCTTTGTACAAGACAATAAAAATAAGACGAATCGACTCACGCATAACAAAAACAACACGGCGGAGGCGCAGCTAACTGATTCTTTTGGAGAGGCGTTGCATTTGGGGCTTGCCCCGCAACCAGGCCGAGAACAACAAAAACTGCCCTAAGGCAGAGCCTGAACTGGTTGGATCGTAGATCAGCAACACAGCGACCAAAGCAATCCGTTTGCTCTTGACTCCCGATTGGGAGTGTCATGAAGGTGAAGCTTCATGGCGAGGGCGATCAACAAAAACAAGAAGCCCGAAATCAATAATAAAAATAGAGCACGCAACTACTTCTGGGGGAGCTTCGGCTCCCCTTGTAGTTTCCGGGATTTGACGATTTAAGGCTTATGGCGCAACGCCGAAGCTTGTTCCTACACCATCCCCTGACTAAATGCTAGAATCCCCGCCCATCATGCGGTCATTCTTCGTTATGGCCGAACATTCCTTCAAACAGTGCATCCCATGCTGAAGAAGTTGTTCCAGTCATTCCGTTCTCCCTTGCGTCGTACGCAACACAAACGCAGCACGCCTGAAGTGCTCAACAGCAGCCAGCATTCGTTGCAGCGCGCTCAATTCAGCCGTTATGCGGTGAATATCGTCGAACGGTTGCAGAACGCCGGTTACCAGGCCTACCTGGTGGGCGGTTGCGTACGCGACATGCTGCTCAACATCACGCCCAAGGATTTCGACGTCGCCACCAGTGCCACGCCTGAGCAAGTACGTGCCGAGTTTCGCAATGCGCGAATCATCGGTCGCCGCTTCAAGCTGGTGCATATCCATTTTGGTCGCGAAATCATCGAGGTCGCGACCTTCCGTGCCGGCCACCCGCAAAACGATGAAGAGGAAGACACCAATCAGTCCTCCCGCAACGAGAGCGGGCGCATCCTGCGCGACAACGTCTATGGCACCCTGGAAGAAGACGCACAGCGCCGCGACTTCACCATCAATGCCCTCTATTACGACCCGGTCAGCGAACGCATCCTCGATTACGCCAATGGCGTACACGACATTCGCAATAACCTGATCCGCCTGATCGGCGACCCGACACAGCGCTATCAGGAAGACCCGGTGCGCATGCTGCGGGCCGTGCGCTTCGCCGCCAAGCTCAACTTCGGCATCGAAAAGCATACCGCCGCACCGATACGCGAGCTGGCACCGATGCTGCGGGAAATCCCGTCCGCGCGTCTGTTCGAAGAAGTGCTCAAGCTGTTCCTCTCGGGCTACGCAGCCGACACCTTCGAAATGCTGGTCGACCTGCAGTTGTTCGACCCACTGTTCCCGGCCAGCGCCGAAGCACTGGAGTACAACCCGACTTATACCCACACGCTGATCAGCGAAGCCTTGATCAATACCGACCTGCGCATCAAGCAGAACAAACCGGTCACGCCGGCGTTCCTGTTTGCCGCCCTGTTGTGGCCGGCCCTGCCCAAGCGCGTACTGCGTCTGCAGGAGCGTGGCATGCCGCCGATCCCGGCCATGCAGGAAGCCGCTCACGAGCTGATCGCCGAACAGTGCCAGCGCATTGCTATCCCGAAACGTTTCACGATGCCGATCCGCGAGATCTGGGACATGCAGGAACGCCTGCCTCGCCGCAGCGGCAAGCGCGCCGACCTGCTGCTGGACAACCCGCGCTTCCGTGCCGGCTACGACTTCCTGCTGCTGCGCGAAAGCGCCGGTGAGCAGACCGACGGCCTGGGCGAATGGTGGACCGACTATCAGGATGCCAATGACAGCCAACGCCGCGACATGATTCGCGACCTCGGCAGCAAGGGTGATGGCGAAGGCGCAGGGCCGAAGAAGCGTCGTCGCAGCGGCACCAAGCGCAAACGCAGTGCTGCCGATGCCTCGGGCGCTGCGGGCGAATAAACGTGGAACGCATCTACATCGGCATGGGCAGCAACCTGGCAGCCCCGGACCAGCAATTGCGCAGCGCTATCCAAGCGCTGGCGCAATTGCCAGACACTTGCGTCGCGGGTGTGTCCGCCTTTTACCAAAGTGACTCCCTGCTCCCGGGCCAACCGCGCTACACCAACGCGGTTGCCGCCCTGGACAGCCGCCTTGCGCCACTTGACCTGCTGGACGCGCTGCAAGCCATCGAAAACGATCAGGGCCGCGAGCGTCTGGAGCGTTGGGGCCCTCGCACCCTTGACCTGGACATTCTGCTGTTTGGCGATCGCCTGATCGACGAACCGCGCCTGAAGGTGCCCCATTACCAGATGCACCTGCGTGCGTTTGTGTTGTATCCATTGGCCGAACTGGCGCCTGCCGCATTGCAATTGCCGGATGGCAAGCGCCTCAGCGCCCTGCTTGAAGCCTGCCCGTTTGTCGGCCTGGAACGGCTCCCGATTGCTGAATCGCGTCAGTAACAGCGGTAACACCGCCATCGTAACAATGCGGTAACACATCCAATTGACTTCCCGTGTCCTCCTCACGACTATAGGCGTCCCGCTGCCGCCAACCCGGCAATGAAGGGCGCAATCCAGGCCTTATAAGCACTGCTCTCAAGACAGTGCGCCTGTATAAACGAAGACTCACGCGCGTTACTCGCTGTTTCCAAGCGCCTGAACGAGGACCCTTTTCATGCCAGACATTACCCTGACCACCTTGCAGAGCCTCAAGCTCAAAGGTGAAAAAATCACCATGCTGACCTGCTATGACGCCACCTTCGCCCACGCCTGCTGCCAGGCCGGGGTTGAAGTGTTACTGGTAGGCGACTCCCTGGGCATGGTCCTTCAAGGGAATGACAGCACCCTGCCCGTCACCACCGATGAACTGGCCTACCACACCGCCAGCGTCAAGCGCGGGAACGACGGCGCATTCATCATCGCCGACCTGCCGTTCATGGATTACGCCACCGTCGAACAGACCTTCCTGAACGCCGGCAAACTCATGCGTGCAGGTGCACACATGATCAAGGTGGAGGGCGCCGTGTGGCTCGCCGAGTCGATTCGCCTGCTGGCTGAGCGCGGCGTGCCGGTCTGTGCACATATGGGCCTGACGCCACAGTCCGTGAACATCCTCGGCGGCTACAAGGTGCAAGGTCGCAACGAAGCCCAGGCGCGCCAGATGCGCGCCGATGCCATCGCCCTGGAGCAGGCGGGCGTTGCGATGATCCTGCTCGAATGCGTGCCCAGCGAACTCGCGGCAGAAATCACCCAGGCCGTCAAAGTGCCGGTGATCGGTATTGGCGCGGGCTCGGCCACCGACGGCCAGGTGCTGGTGCTGCACGACATGCTCGGCCTGTCGATTACCGGCCGCGTGCCGAAGTTCGTGAAGAACTTCATGACTGGCCAGGACAGCATCCACGCGGCATTGAGTGCTTACGTCGCCGAAGTCAAAGGCGTGACCTTCCCAGGCGCCGAACACGGATTCTCTGCATGAACACCGTAAAAACCGTACGTGAACTCAGAGCCGCCGTCGCCCACGCCCGCAAGGCCGGCAAACGCATCGGCTTCGTGCCCACCATGGGTAACCTGCACAGCGGCCATGCCAGCCTGGTCAGCAAGGCTGTGCAGCAGGCGGACTTTGTCGTGGCGAGTATTTTCGTCAACCCACTGCAATTTGGCGCCGGCGAAGACCTGGACAAGTACCCTCGCACCCTGGCCGCCGATCAGGAAAAGCTCCTGCAGGCAGGCTGCAACCTGCTGTTCGCGCCGACCGTCGAGGAGATGTACCCCGGCGGCATGACCGGCCAGACCCGCGTCAGCGTCCCGCAACTGTCCGAAGGTTTGTGCGGCGCCAGCCGTCCTGGGCATTTCGAAGGCGTGGCGACCGTGGTCAGCAAATTGTTCAACATGGTCCAGCCGGACATGGCTGTATTTGGCCAGAAGGACTACCAGCAACTGGCCGTGATTCGTGCCATGGTCCATGACCTGAACATGCCGATCCAGATCATTGGCGAGCCCACCGTACGCGCCGATGATGGCCTGGCGCTATCCTCGCGCAACGGTTTTCTCAGCGAAGAACAACGTGCGATCGCGCCGGTGCTGTACCGCAGCCTCAGCCAGATTGCCGCAGCCATCAAAAGCGGTGATCACGACTTCGCCAGGCTGCGTGCCGAACAGGTGCGGCAGATCGAGGCTGCCGGGCTGCGCCTGGACTACCTCGAAGTGCGCCAGGGCGTGCACCTGCGGGCCGCTACGGCGGAGGATCGGGATATTGTGATTCTGGTGGCGGCCTTTCTAGGCACGACCCGCCTGATCGACAACCTGCATCTGACCCTCGACTGACCCCTCTGAACACCCCGCCGATTGCCCTGATCGCTGTGCCGGTATAAAAAAGTACCGGCCACAGCGCAGACAAAGCCAAGACATATCGACACGCTAGGTTTAATGTAATCGCCCTGCGCTATGGTTAGCGCTGTCTGGAACCCAATCCGTGAGATAAGACTGGATGTTCCGGGCTTTGAAGTGTCCTAAAGGCAGTCCCCGTAATAAAAGGAAACCCGCAGCGATGGCGTACTACCGCACCCCTCATGACGTTACCGCTCTGCCCGCCTGGCAAGCGCTCAATCAACATCGCCAAGCCATGCAGGATTTCAGCATGCGCGAAGCGTTCAATGCCGATCCCCAGCGTTTTTCCCAGTTCACCTTGAGCAGCTGCGGACTTTTCCTCGATTACTCGAAAAACCTGATCACCGGCGAAACCCGCGACCTGCTGGTGGGCCTTGCCAACGAAGTGGGCCTTAAAGACGCAATCAACTCGCTGTATGCGGGCGAGCCGGTCAACTCCTCCGAAGGCCGCCCTGCCCTGCACACCGCCCTGCGCCGCCCGGTGGGCGACAAGCTGTCGGTCAACGGCGTGAACATCATGCCGGACGTGCACAAGGTGCTGAACCAGATCACCGACCTGGTCGGCCGCATCCACGACGGCCTGTGGCGTGGCTACACCGAGAAACCGATCACCGACGTGGTGAACATCGGCATCGGCGGCTCGTTCCTCGGCCCGGAGCTGGTCTCTGAAGCGCTGTTGTCCTACGCCCACAAAGGCGTGCGCTGCCACTACCTGGCGAACATCGATGGCAGCGAATTCCATGAGCTGACCATGAAGCTGCGCGCCGAGACCACGCTGTTTATCGTCTCATCGAAATCCTTCAACACCCTGGAAACCCTGAAAAACGCCCAGGCCGCCCGCGCCTGGTACCTGGCCCAGGGTGGCTCGGAAGCCGAGCTGTATCGCCACTTTATCGCCGTGTCGAGCAACAACGCGGCAGCCGTGGCCTTCGGTATCCGCGAAGAAAACATCTTCCCGATGTGGGACTGGGTGGGCGGCCGTTATTCGTTGTGGTCGGCCATCGGCCTGCCAATCGCCCTGGCCATCGGCATGTCCAACTTCAAGGAACTGCTGTCCGGTGCCTACACCATGGACCAGCATTTCCAGAACGCGCCGTTCGAACAGAACATGCCGGTGCTGCTGGGCCTGCTGGGCGTTTGGTACGGCAACTTCTGGGGTGCGCAGAGCCATGCGATCCTGCCGTACGACCACTACCTGCGTAACATCACCAAGCACTTGCAGCAGCTGGACATGGAATCCAACGGCAAGAGCGTGCGCCAGGACGGTAAACCGGTGTCTACCGACACCGGCCCAGTGATCTGGGGCGGCGTCGGCTGCAACGGCCAACATGCTTATCACCAATTGCTGCATCAGGGCACCCAACTGATCCCGGCCGACTTCATCGTGCCGATCGTCAGCTTCAACCCGGTGTCCGACCACCATCAATGGCTGTACGCCAACTGCCTGTCCCAAAGCCAGGCACTGATGCTCGGCAAGACCCGCAGCGAAGCCGAAGCCGAGCTGCGCGACAAGGGCATCCCGGAAGACGACGTGCAGAAGCTGGCACCGCACAAGGTGATCCCGGGCAACCGTCCGAGCAACACGCTCGTGGTTGAACGCATCAGCCCGCGTCGCCTGGGCGCCCTGGTTGCGATGTATGAACATAAAGTGTTCGTGCAAAGCGTGATCTGGGGCATCAACGCCTTCGACCAATGGGGCGTGGAGCTGGGCAAGGAGCTGGGCAAGGGCGTATACAATCGCCTCACCGGCGCCGAAGAAACCTTGGCCGAAGACGCTTCGACCCAGGGCCTGATCAACTACTTCCGCGGCCGTCACCGCGGCTGATGCAGGCACCGCAAGGCCAACGTCCGTTTGGACGTTGGCCTTGAACCCTCTCCATACAGGGTGCATCTTTATGACTTGTCGCAAAAACAAGAATAAGGATCGCTCATGTTCGATATCAGCACGTTTCCCACCGCCGATGCCGTCCGCCGGGCTGCGCAACTCAGTCAAGAGGACTACCAGCGCCTCTATCGCCAATCCATCGAACAGCCGGACACGTTCTGGGCCGAACAGGCCAAGGCCTTTCTCGACTGGATAACGCCGTGGCACACCGTCCAGCAGTCAGACATCCAGACCGGTGCCGCCCAATGGTTCGCCGGTGGCCAGTTGAACGTCAGCTACAACTGCATCGACCGTCACCTGGCGCAACGCGCCGATCAGCCGGCCTTCATCTGGGAAGGTGACGATCCTGCAAAATCGTCCAAAATCACCTACCGCCAACTGCACCAAAACGTCTGCCGCCTGGCCAATGTGCTGAAAAGCCGTGGCGTGAAAAAGGGCGACAGGGTGTGTATCTACATGCCGATGATCCCGGAAGCGGCCTACGCCATGCTGGCTTGCACACGGATTGGCGCGGTGCACTCGGTGGTATTTGGCGGGTTCTCACCGGACGCCCTGCGCGACCGCATTCTGGACGCCGACTGCCGCACCGTGATCACAGCCGATGAAGGCGTGCGCGGTGGTAAGCCGGTGGCGTTGAAACAGAACGTCGACAAGGCCCTGGCCAGTTGCCCCGACGTCAGCACGGTGCTGGTGGTACAGCGCACCGGAGCCCCAGTGAACTGGAGCGAAGGCCGCGACCTCAAGTATCAACAGGCCCTGGATGCAGCGAGCGACGATTGCCCTCCCGAACCGATGGACGCCGAAGCCCCGCTGTTTATCCTCTACACCTCCGGCAGCACCGGCAAACCCAAGGGCGTGCTGCACACCACGGGCGGCTACCTGCTCCAGGCGGCAATGACCTTCAAGTACGTACTCGATTACCGCGACGGTGAGGTGTTCTGGTGCACCGCCGATGTGGGTTGGGTCACCGGCCATAGTTACATCGTGTACGGGCCGCTGGCCAATGGCGCGACCTCGCTGATGTTCGAAGGTGTGCCGAGCTACCCGGACAGTTCGCGCTTCTGGCAGGTCATCGATAAACACCAGGTGAATATCTTCTATACCGCCCCCACCGCCTTGCGCGCGTTGATGCGCGAGGGTCACGCCCCGCTGCAGACGACCTCCCGCGCCAGCCTGCGGCTGCTGGGCAGCGTGGGCGAACCGATCAACCCGGAAGCCTGGGACTGGTACTTCAACGCGGTGGGCGAACAGCGTTGCCCCATTGTCGATACCTGGTGGCAGACCGAGACCGGCGGCATCATGCTCAGCCCGCTGGTCAGCGCCCAGCGGATCAAACCGGGTTGCGCCACCCAGCCGATGTTTGGCGTGCAGCCCGTGCTGCTGGATGAACAAGGCAAGGTCATCAGCGGAGCCGGCAGCGGCGTACTGGCGATCAAGGCCAGTTGGCCGGGGCAGATTCGCAGCGTCTACGGCGACCCGCAGCGCATGGTCGACACCTATTTCAAACCCTACCCCGGTTACTATTTCACCGGTGACGGTGCGCGCCGCGATGAGGACGGTGACTACTGGATCACCGGGCGTATCGACGATGTGATCAACGTATCCGGCCACCGTATCGGCACCGCCGAGGTAGAAAGTGCGTTGGTACTGCATGACCAGGTGGCCGAGGCTGCCGTGGTGGGCTACCCCCACGATGTCAAAGGCCAGGGCATCTACGCCTTTGTCACCCCCATGAATGGCGTCGAACCCAGCGAGGCGCTGAAAAAACACCTGCTGGAACTGGTCAGCAAGGAAATCGGCAGCTTTGCCAAGCCGGAACTGATCCAATGGGCACCGGCCTTGCCGAAAACCCGATCCGGCAAGATCATGCGCCGGATTTTGCGCAAGATCGCCTGCAATGAACTGGACAGCCTGGGTGATACCTCGACCCTGGCCGACCCCAGCGTCGTCGACGGCCTGATCGACAAACGCCTGAACCGCTAGGAAACCCGAGTCGCCATGGAATTTATCCGCAGCCGTATCGAAACCCAGTTGATGAGCCTCACCGGCTTGTCACTGGGCCAACTGGACCTGGAAAACCCCAAGGGCGATCCGGGCCTGTTCGGGCCGGACTCGGTCAGTTGGCAAGTCCATGGCGACTTCAGCAGCATGCTTATCGGCGGTATCAGCGCCTTGATGCTGCAAGCCTTGCACCCATTGGCCCTGGCCGGCGTGTGGGACCATTCGAATTTTCGCCAGGACATGCTTGGGCGCCTGCGCCGTACCTCGCAGTTTATTTCCGGTACCACGTTCGGCGCGCGCAAAGACGCCGACTGGCTGATCGAAAAAGTGCGCACCATTCACCTGCAGGTGGTGGGTCATGCCCCGGACGGGAGGCCTTACGCGGCCAGCGATCCAGCGCTGCTGACCTGGGTGCATGTGGCGGAGGTGAGCAACTTTCTTGCTGCCCACTTGCGCTATCGCAACCCGCACCTCTCCGGCCGTGATCAGGACCGTTACTACAGCGAGATCGCCGTCGTCGCAGAACGGCTCGGCGCGCAGGATGTGCCGCATTCACGCCAGGAAATTTCCGATTACCTTGAGAATATCCGCCCGCAATTGCTGTGCGACGAGCGCAGCCGCGAAGTGCTGCGCCTGTTGCTGAACGCGCCCTCCCCCAGCCTGTTGGCCAAGCCTTTTGGTGCCTTGATGATGCAAGCCGGGATCGACCTGCTGCCGGACTGGGCCAGCACTCTGCTCGATCAGCACCAGAGCCCGCTGCAACGCCGGATGATCCGCGCCGGGGTCAAGCGCAGCGCGCCGTTGTTGCGCTGGGCAATGCGTAACGGTTCGGTGCAGCGTGCACACCGGCGGATGGGGTTGATGTAGGCAACGCGCCATAGCTGCTAAACTCCGCGCCCTTATTTCCCCCATTTACCTAAGCAAGGCGCGCTCCATGTCTCCCTTGAATCAGGCGCTGCGCGCCGCCCTCGATCATCGCCAGGATCTGATCAGCGAACTGCACGCCCAGGGCACCGACTGCTATCGGCTGTTCCATGGCAGCCAGGAAGGCGCCGGCGGCCTGACCATCGACCGCTATGGCCCGCAGTTACTGGTGCAAAGCTTCCATCAGTCGCTGGAAACCGCCGACCTCCTGGACCTGCACCAACTGATCAACCAGTACATGGGCCTGGAATTGCTGCTGGTCTACAACGACCGCTCCCGCGGCAACTCGCGGGTCGATCGCGAAGATTCGGTATACCGCGCCGAACCTGCCGCGCTGGAAGACCTGGTCGGCCACGAATGGGGCCTCAATTACCGTGTCCGTGGGCGCCACGCCGGCCAGGACCCACTGCTGTTCCTCGACCTGCGCAATACCCGCGGCTGGGTCAAGGACCACAGCGCCGGCAAAAGCGTACTGAACCTGTTTGCCTACACCTGTGGGGTGGGCCTGAGCGCCGCTGCCGGTGGTGCGCGCGAGGTATGCAACCTGGACTTCGCCGAGGGCAACCTGGCGGTGGGGCGTGAAAACGGCCAGCTCAATCCACAGCTTCCCACCATGGAGTTCGTGCAATCGGACTACTTCCCGGCGATTCGCCAACTGGCCGGGCTGCCGATCACCCAGCGTCGCGGGCAGAAACTGCCGAGCTATCCGCGCCTCGAGCAGCGTCAATATGACCTGGTGTTGCTCGACCCGCCGGCCTGGGCCAAGAGTGCCTTCGGTACCGTCGACCTGTTGCGTGACTACCAGAGCCTGCTCAAGCCGGCACTGCTCGCTACAGCAGACAATGGCGTGCTGATCTGCTGTAACAACCTGGCAAAAGTCAGCATGGAGGATTGGCGTGAACAGGTGCTGCGTTGTGCGCAAAAGGCTGGGCGTCCGGTGCGGGACTGGAAAATCATGACACCCGGCGCGGACTTTCCCTCACAAGATCAACAGCCACCGCTGAAGACTCTGATACTTCAACTGTAAGCAGCATCCTAAAGGCCCGGTTCTTCGGAACCGAAATCCCGTGCCATACTCCAAGGCACTCCTGTTTGACATAGATGGCGCCGCCCCATGCCCAAAGGATTGATTCGCGCCGCTGGCGCCTTGTTGACTGCCCTCGCGTTGTACAGCTTGCTGGGCTTTCTGATTTTGCCTGGCATCGCCCTTCGTATTGCCAACCAACAGTTAGCCAATTACGCCACGGTGCCGGCACGCATCGAGCGGATCGAACTTAACCCGTTCAGCCTGGAAGTCACGGTATGGGGCTTGAAGATTGGCGAACCCGGTAAGGAACAGGTAGGTTTCGAACGGCTTTACGCCAACCTGCAGGCCGATAGCCTGTGGACCCACGCCCTGCACCTGGCGGATGTGCAACTGGACAAGCCCAGGACCGAGTTGTTGTTCGACAAGTCAGGCCAGCTGAATCTGGCGCAGTTGTTCAAGCTGCCACCGAGCGAGCCGACCCCGGCAGACCCTGACGCCAAGCCGTTCCCGCTGCGTGTCGACAGTATCAAGCTGGCTGGCGGTTATTTGCATTTCCAAGACCTGCGCCCCAGCGAACCCATCGAATTCCTCTACGACACCCTCGACTTCGAACTGAAGAATCTCAGCACCCTGCCGGAAGACAATGCGGACATGACCTTGGTCGCCGCCGGCCCTGAAGGCGGACAGATCGACTGGAAAGGCAACTTCAGCCTGGTGCCGATCACGTCCGAAGGTACGCTCAAAGTCACCGGCGGCAAAATGAAAGCCTGGTGGCCTTATGTACGTGACGCCTTACCTCTGGTACTTGAAGACGGCGTGCTCAACTTCAGTACCGAATACAGGTTCAGCCTGGCCAAAGAGACCGAGCTGAACCTGACCAACACTGCCGCCAGCATCGCACCGTTCGCGATCAAGGCCCCGGATGGCCGGCCGTTGGTGCGCCTGGAGCGTTTGGACGTCAGCGAGACCACGGTGGACCTGGCCAAACAGCAGGTGGTGGTGGGCAAGATCCGCAGCAATAAACTCGAGACCTGGGCGGCTCGTGAAGCGGATGGGCAACTGGACTGGCAAAAACTGTTCGCCGGCCAGCCGAACAAACCGGCCAAGGCGCCGGAGCCTGCGACTGCACCCGCCACGGCCGACTCGCCAAAGCCTGCGCCCGTCGCCCCAAGCAAGCCCTGGCAAGTGCTGCTCAAGGATGTACAGCTGCGCAACTACCAGGTGCACTTGGCCGACCGCCAGGCCAAACCTGCGGTGGCCCTGGAGCTCGGCCCGTTGAACGTCGACGTGCAGAACTTCGACAGCCTCAACCAGAGCCCCTTTACCCTGAAGGTCGACACCGGCCTGGGCAAGCAGGGCAAGATCCAGGCAACCGGCACGGTCAACCTCAACCCGGTCAGCGCCAAGTTGAAGGTCAATACCAAGGACATCGACCTGCGGGTCGCACAGTCCTATATCAGCCCGTTTATCCGCCTTGAACTGCGCAGTGGCATGCTTGGCAGCGACCTCGACGTGAACCTGAAAAGCACCGATCCCCTGGCGCTGCAGATCACCGGCCGCGCGCAGGTTGACCAGTTGCATACCCTCGACACCCTCAAGACCCGCGACTTCCTCAAGTGGCAGCGCCTGGTGCTCGAAGGCGTGAACTACCAACACGGCGACAGCCTGTCGATCGACAAGGTCAACCTGCTGCAGCCCTATGCGCGGTTCATGATCAACGATGACCGCACCACCAACGTCGACGACTTGCTGATCCCGCAGCCGGCCGACAGTGGCGCCAAATCGTCAGCCAAACCTGCCGCGAGCAAAGAAAAACCCCTGGGCATCCATATCGGACAGATTGCGATCAACGACGGTTCGGCCAACTTCGCCGACTTCAGCCTCACCCCAAACTTCGCCACTGCGATCCAACAGCTCAATGGGCAGATCGGCACCATCGACAGTCGCCAGGCCAAGCCGGCGAGCGTTGACATCAAGGGCAAGGTGGACCGTTATGCACCGGTGACCATCAAAGGCAGCGTGAACCCGTTTGACCCGATGGCGGCGCTGGACATCGCCACCAGCTTCAAACGTGTCGAGCTGACCACCCTGACGCCTTACTCGGGCAAGTTCGCCGGTTTCCGCATCCGCAAGGGCCGCCTCAACCTTGACCTGCATTACGTGATCACCAAGGGCCAGTTGAAGGCTGAGAACAAAGTGGTGGTCGAGCAATTGCAACTGGGCGAAAAAGTCGACAGCGCCGATGCCGTGGACTTGCCGATTCGACTGGCAATCGCGTTGCTCAAGGACAGCGACGGCAAGATCTCCATCGAACTGCCCGTATCCGGTGACCTGAATAACCCGCAATTCAGCGTGATGCCCATTGTGTGGCAAACCCTGCGCAATCTGGTGGTGCGGGCGGCCACTGCGCCGTTCAAGTTTATTGGCGGATTGGTCACCGGAGGCGGAGCGGAGGACTTGGGTAGCGTGTCGTTCGCTGCAGGCTCCAGCGAGTTGAACAAAGACGCCGAAGGCGCCCTGAACACCTTGGCCAAGGCGCTGAAAGAACGCCCTGCCCTACGCCTGGAAATCGAAGGCACGGCCGCAGCCAGCAGCGACGGCCCATTCCTGGCGGCCCAGCGGCTGGAGCGGGAATACCAATACAACTACTACAAAATGCTGCAGCGCCGTGGCGAGAAAGTCCCGGCCCAGGCGTCCTTGCTGGAAGTCCCTGAGAGCGAAAAAGCCCCCTTGCTCGAAGGTATTTACCGCACCCGCTTGAAACAGCAGCCTCCGGCGGAATGGAAGGACCTGAGCAGCAGTGACCGCACCGCCAGGTTGAAAGAGGGCGTGATCAAGTTCTGGAGTGGCAGTGACGTGCTGCTGCGCCAGTTGGGCCAGGACCGTGCGAGCACGATCAAGGACTACCTGGTGGATAAAGCCCAGCTGGAGGACGACCGGGTCTACTTCATTGACGCGCAACTGGGCCAGGCAGAGAAAGACGGTCGAGTGATAACGCCGATGCACCTGGACGCCGAGTAGGCGTCCACGGCAAGCCGCTACCGCATTACTTTCCCGCCCCAATAGAACAGGCCCCGACACAGAAGTGCCGGGGCCTGTAATGACCACATCCGTGTGGTCGGTCGCATGAAACTTAGAGGTGCATTGAGTGGATATCTAACTCACGCGCCGCCGCCGCTAGTTCAGACGAATTCTTGAGCGTTACTCTGCTTTCAGGCCATCGGCCGATACAGCTTTAACGCCTTTGATTTTCTTGGTGATGTTCACCGCGGTCGTTTTCTGTGCCTCGGTCACAGCGACCGAAGAGGACAGGGAAACTACACCCTTGTTGGTTTCGACTTTGATGTCGGTGCCAGGAATGCCTTTCTCGGTGACCAGGTCAGCTTTGACTTTGGTGGTGATCCAGGTATCGGAGGTTGCGCCTTTGGCGTCAGCCGCTGCACCTTTGGTTTTGTCGATGTTGTCTGCCTTGGTAGCGCCGCCAGCCAACAGGCCGTCAGCCGAAACTGCGGTTACACCTTTGATTTTCTTGGTGATCGCTACGGCAGTTTCTTTCTGCGAGTCCGAAATGGCTACGGTCGAAGACAGGGAAACCACACCTTTGTTGGTCTCAACCTTGATGTCCGAACCAGGGATGCCTTTTTCGGTCAGCAGATCGGATTTAACTTTGGTAGTGATCCAAGTATCCGAAACGCTTTCTTTTGCCTTGGTGGCTTCACCGGCCGCCAGGGTCATTGGAGCTTGGGAAGTCTGGGCAAAGGCCACGTTAGCACCCATGGCCAGGGTCAGAGCGGTAGCAGTAGCGAGAGCGAACTTCTTCATACGAGTAACTCCTGTTTTATTAAAAGTCTGCAGTGTGTGAACCTTGATGCTGCAGCGTTAACAGGGTTATTGCAGGCAGTGTGCCAAGTCGCTGTCGAAGATTAAATCGTTAAAAATCATACAGTTATAAAAACACTCGAATTCCGGAATCGTGCAACTTGCATGAACGCCATCGGGCCTGCGTGCAAGTTGCGGCTTTTGCGATTTACTAAGCGTCTGATTTTTCGGCATTTTCCTTCATGCATAAAAAAAGGACTCCGAAGAGTCCTCTTTTTCAGCGTGAAGCCCGGGGGTAATTAAACGCCCGAAGCCTTGGCTGCTGCTACGTCCTTGATGGACAGCTTGATACGGCCACGGTTGTCCACGTCCAGTACCAGCACTTCCACTTCCTGGCCTTCTTTCAGAATGTCGGTGACTTTCTCAACGCGAGCGTCGCTCAGCATGGAGATGTGAACCAGACCGTCTTTGCCTGGCAGGATGTTGACGAATGCGCCGAAGTCGACGATGCGCTCAACCTTACCGACGTAGATCTTGCCGATCTCGGCTTCAGCGGTGATGCCCAGGACGCGTTGACGCGCAGCTTCTGCAGCTTCCTTGGTTTCGCCGAAGATCTTGATCGAGCCGTCGTCTTCGATGTCGATCGAAGCCTTGGTCTCTTCACAGATCGCACGAATGGTCGCGCCGCCTTTACCGATAACATCACGGATTTTGTCGGTGTCGATTTTCATCGCGATCATGGTCGGAGCATTTTCCGACAGTTCGGTACGGGACTGACCAATGATCTGGTTCATCTGACCGAGGATGTTCAGGCGCGCTTCCAGGGCTTGGCCCAGGGCGATTTCCATGATTTCTTCGGTGATGCCCTTGATCTTGATGTCCATCTGCAGCGCGGTAACACCTTTGGCGGTACCGGCTACTTTGAAGTCCATGTCGCCCAAGTGGTCTTCGTCGCCCAGGATGTCGGTCAGGATGGCGAACTTCTCGCCTTCTTTAACCAGGCCCATGGCGATACCGGCAACCGGCGCCTTCATCGGCACACCCGCGTCCATCAGCGCCAGGGAAGCACCGCAGACCGAAGCCATGGAGCTGGAACCGTTGGACTCGGTGATTTCCGACACCACACGGATGGTGTACGGGAACACGTCAGCAGCAGGCAGCATGGCCTGGACCGAACGACGGGCCAGACGGCCGTGACCGATTTCGCGACGACCAGCGCCACCCATGCGACCACACTCGCCCACCGAGAACGGCGGGAAGTTGTAGTGCAGCATGAAGGGGTCTTTTTTCTCGCCTTCCAGGGTGTCCAGCAGCTGTGCGTCACGGGCAGTACCCAGGGTCGCGACGACCAGTGCCTGGGTTTCACCACGGGTGAACAGTGCCGAGCCGTGAGTCTTCGGCAGAACGCCGACTTCGATGTTCAGCGGACGAACGGTGCGGGTGTCGCGGCCGTCGATACGTGGCTTGCCGTTAACGATGTTTTCGCGAACGGTGCGGTATTCGATTTCACCGAAGGCTGCTTTGACTTCGCTGGAAGAAGGCTGGCCTTCTTCGCCGGACAGCTTGGCAACAACCTGGTCCTTCAGCTCACCCAGGCGAGCGTAACGGTCGGCCTTGACGGTGATGGTGTAGGCGTCGGAGATCGCAGTGCCGAACTCGGAGCGGATAGCGCCCAGCAGTTCGGTGGCTTCGGCTTGCGGAGCCCAGGCCCAGGTAGGCTTGGCAGCTTCGGCAGCCAGTTCTTTAACAGCGTTGATCACAACCTGGAACTCGTCGTGAGCAAACAGTACTGCACCCAGCATCTGGTCTTCGGTCAGCTCTTTGGCTTCCGATTCAACCATCAATACGGCTTCCGACGTACCGGCAACGACCATGTCCAGGCTCGATGCTTTCAGTTGCTCGTAAGTCGGGTTCAGCAGGTAACCGGTGCTTTCGTGGAAAGCAACGCGGGCTGCGCCGATCGGGCCATCGAAAGGAATACCGGAGATGGCCAGGGCAGCCGAAGTACCGATCATCGCAGCGACGTCAGGATCGGTTTTCTTGCTGGTGGAAACGACGGTGCAGACAACCTGCACTTCGTTCATGAAGCCTTCTGGGAACAGCGGACGGATCGGACGGTCGATCAGTCGGGAAGTCAGGGTTTCTTTCTCGGAAGGACGGCCTTCGCGCTTGAAGAAACCGCCAGGGATCTTACCGGCAGCGTAAGTCTTTTCCTGGTAGTGAACGGAAAGAGGGAAGAAGCCTTTGCTTGGGTCGGCGTGCTTGGCGCCAACAACGGTCACCAATACGGTAACGTCGTCATCAACGGTAACCAGCACTGCGCCGGAGGCTTGACGGGCGATACGGCCTGTCTCGAGGGTAACGGTCGACTGACCGAACTGGAATTTTTTGATAACCGGGTTCACGGTGTCCTACCTTCTTTGTGGCTCTTGGGGAACTTGTCTTCTTGCGAAATTCTTGGGCAATGTCGGGAATCGGCCCAACCCTTGTCCAGGGGTAAAACGTGTATCCAGATAAAACTTGAGGCTGGGAGCCTACCATGGGCCAGCGGGAATCCCACTGACACACGGCAGACAACCAACCTCTAGCGCAATCGCTGATTAGCGACGCAGACCCAGGCGACCGATCAGAGCCTGATAACGACCCAGATCCTTGCCTTTCAGGTAGTCCAGCAGCTTACGGCGCTGGTTTACCATGCGGATCAGACCACGACGGGAGTGGTGATCTTTACCGTTGGCCTTGAAGTGACCTTGCAGCTTGTTGATGTTGTGGGTCAGCAGTGCAACTTGCACTTCTGGCGAACCAGTGTCACCAACAGCTTGCTGGTAGTCAGCTACGATTTGTGCTTTTTCTTGAACGTCGAGAGCCATGAGGCAATCCTTTTTTCAGGAAACCACCCAAAGGGCAGTTTCAACAGGCCAGGGACAAATCCCTGTATCTAAAAATGAGTGTTGACCGTGCCTGTTAACAGCCACACTCGTTCGGTCATTCTGACCGAATCAGTCGACGTGGCGCGATGCGCCCGTCTTCGCTCACTTCACCGATACCGATAAAGCGACCGTTATGATCCTGTACCCGCACCATGCCGAACTTCGGGGCATCCGGGGCACGTACCGGCTGGCCGTTAAGCCAGTAGAACGCGCTGTGTTCCGAAAAGTGCAGTAATGGCCAATCCAGCAAACCACTGTCCGACGGCATCAGGAAGCGATCAACCGCTTCGTTGCCACCTTCGGCGTGTACCGCCTCCAACTCTTCCAGCGTGACCGTCTGGGCCAGGCTGAAAGGTCCGGCCTGGGTGCGTCGCAGCTCAGCTACATACGCGCCGCAACCGAGCTTTTCACCAATATCCTCCACCAGGGTACGGATATAAGTGCCTTTGCTGCAGTCCACGGCCAAGCGCGCGGTGTCACCTTCACAGGCGAGTAATTCCAAGCGCGCAATAGTAACAGAACGCGGTTCGCGCTCCACTACTTCGCCCGCACGTGCCAGCTTGTAAAGGGGCTGCCCATCACGCTTTAGAGCCGAGTACATCGGCGGTATCTGACTGATTTGCCCGCGAAAAGCAGGTAAAGCAGCTTCGATATCAGCACGACCAACGATCACGTCGCGAACCTGCAAAACATCACCTTCGGCGTCTGCCGTGGTGGTGGTCTTGCCCAGTTGCATCAGGGTTTCGTAACCCTTGTCGGAATCGAGCAGGTATTGCGAGAACTTGGTGGCCTCGCCAAAGCACAACGGCAGTACACCGGTGGCCAGGGGATCGAGGCTGCCGGTGTGTCCGGCCTTCTCGGCATTGAGCAACCAGCGGACTTTCTGCAACGCGGCATTGGAGGTAAAGCCAATCGGCTTGTCGAGCAGAATGATGCCGCTGACGTTGCGACGGATACGTTTGACCTGAGCCACCGCTTACTCCTTGGCGTCTTCAGGTGTGGATGGGTGCTGGCTGTCTTCAGCCACGGCGCGCTCGATCAGTGCCGACAGGTGCGCGCCACGCACAACGCTTTCGTCGTAGTGGAAGTGCAACTGGGGCACGCTGCGCAGCTTCATTTCACGGGCCAACTGCATGCGCAGGAAACCTGCGGCCGAGTTGAGTACCTTGATGCTTTGCGCGATTTCTTCGCTATTGTCCTGCCCCATCACGGTGATGAAGATCTTCGCGTGACCCACGTCACGGCTCACTTCAACAGCGGTGATGGTGACTAGGCCAACGCGGGGGTCTTTGACTTCGCGACGGATCAGTTGGGCCAGCTCACGCTGCATCTGATCGCCGATACGCTGGGTACGGCTGTATTCTTTTGCCATGTCTTGTTACCTGTTACTGCCACACGGTGAAACCCATGGGGTCTGAAAGCGGCAAACGCCCGGCCTGACAAAAGCCAGACCGGGCGTTGCGTTTAGAGTCCTCACGCTGCGCGGGGCATTTGCATGCCCACACGCGGCGTGGCTCCTGAAGTGCGCGAGTTAGAGGCTGCGAGCAACCTGAACCTTCTCGTAGACTTCGATCTTGTCGCCAGCCTTGACGTCGTTGTAGCTCTTGACGCCGATACCGCATTCCATGCCGGCACGCACTTCGGAAGCGTCATCCTTGAAGCGGCGCAGGGATTCCAGCTCGCCTTCGAAGATAACGATGTCTTCACGCAGTACACGGATTGGACGGTTACGGTACACGGTACCTTCGATAACCATGCAGCCGGCGATCGCACCGAATTTCGGCGAGCGGAACACGTCACGTACTTCGGCGACACCCAGGATGTTCTCCCGGACGTCACTGCCAAGCATGCCGGTGAGGGCTTTCTTGACGTCTTCGATGATGTCGTAGATGACGTTGTAGTAACGCATGTCCAGGCCTTCCTGCTCGACGATCTTGCGAGCGCCAGCATCGGCACGCACGTTGAAGCCGAACAGTACAGCGTTGGAAGCCAGTGCCAGGTTGGCGTCGGACTCGGTGATACCACCGACACCGCCACCCACAACACGCACTTGCACTTCGTCGTTACCCAGGCCATTCAAGGCGCCGTTCAACGCTTCGAGGGAACCACGAACGTCAGACTTGAGGACGATGTTAAGCGTCTTCTTCTCGGCCTGGCCCATGTTCTCGAAGATGTTTTCCAGCTTGCCGGCATGCGCGCGAGCCAATTTGACTTCACGGAACTTGCCTTGACGGAACAGAGCCACTTCACGGGCTTTCTTCTCGTCAGACAGCACGCTCATCTCGTCGCCAGCGTCCGGAGTACCGTCCAGGCCGAGGATCTCGACAGGGATGGAAGGACCGGCTTCCTTGATTGGCTTGCCGTTCTCGTCGAGCATGGCACGTACACGGCCATAGTTCGAACCGACCAGTACCATGTCGCCTTGACGCAGGGTACCGTCTTGAACCAGTACGGTTGCAACCGGGCCACGACCTTTGTCGAGACGCGACTCAACCACAACACCACGACCTGGGGCCGACGGAGTTGCTTTCAGTTCAAGTACTTCAGCTTGCAGCAGGACAGCTTCGAGCAGTTCGTCAACGCCAGTACCGACTTTCGCCGAAACCGAAACGAACGGCGTATCACCGCCCCACTCTTCAGACGTCACGCCATGAACCGACAGTTCGCTACGGATGCGATCGAGATCGGCGCCCGGCTTGTCGATCTTGTTCACGGCAACAACCAGAGGAACACCAGCGGCTTTAGCGTGCTGGACAGCTTCAATGGTCTGCGGCATCACGCCGTCGTCCGCTGCAACGACCAGGATCACGATGTCAGTCGCCTTGGCACCACGGGCACGCATTGCGGTAAACGCGGCGTGACCTGGGGTGTCGAGGAAGGTGACCATGCCGCGCTCGGTTTCAACGTGGTACGCACCGATGTGCTGGGTGATACCACCGGCTTCGCCAGCAGCTACCTTGGCACGACGGATGTAGTCGAGCAGCGAAGTCTTACCATGGTCAACGTGGCCCATTACGGTCACGACTGGCGCACGGGAGAACGTCTCACCTTCAAACTTCAGGGACTCAGCCAGGGAATCTTCCAGGGCGGTGTCGCTGACCAGGGTCACTTTGTGGCCCAGTTCTTCGGCTACCAGTTGAGCAGTTTCCTGATCAAGCACCTGGTTGATGGTCGCTGGAGTACCCAGTTTGAACATGAACTTGATGATTTCAGCAGCCTTGACCGACATCTGGTTGGCAAGATCGCCAACCGTGATGGTCTCGCCGATCTGCACATCACGCACGACAGGGCCGGTTGGGCTCTGGAAACCGTGGGCGTTGCGTTTCTTCAGCTTGGCCTTGCCGCGACCACCACGACGGAAGCCATCGCTTTCTTCGTCGGTAGTCCGTGGAGCAACGCGTGGAGCAGGCGCTTTCTCTTTGACCGAAGCACGATGCGGAGCGTTTTTGCGCTCGCCATCGCCACCACCACCGCGACGATTGTTATCGTCGGCACGTGGTTTATCCGGGCGACGAGGTTCCTCGCGCTTGCGGGCATCGGCAGCAGGTGCTGGTGCAGCGGCAACCGGAGCGGCCTCACGCACAGCGTCTGCAGGAGCGCCAGGCGCGGCCACCGCTTCAGTGGAAGCAGTTTGCGCAGCAGCAGGCTGACGACGCGCTTCTTCTTCGGCGCGACGCTTGGCTTCTTCTTCAGCCTTCTGACGTGCAGCATTTTCTACTGCGCGACGTTCTTCCAGTTCGCGTTTGCGCTCGGCTTCGATTTCTTCCGGGCTGCGCTGTACGAAGACTTTCTTCTTGCGTACTTCAACGCTGATGCTCTTGCTACCCGCAACCCGCAGGGTGCTGGTGGTTTTGCGCTGCAATGTAATCTTGCGCGGTTCTTCCACTTTCGCCTTGTGGCTGCTCTTCAAGTGAGTCAGCAAAGACTGCTTCTCACTATCGCTCACACCTTCATCGGCGGCGGTGTGCGGCAGACCTGCCTCACGCATCTGCTGCAACAGGCGCTCTACCGGTGTTTTGACCTCATCGGCCAGTTGTTTCACCGTGACTTGCGTCATGCACTTCTCTCCTCAGGCCGCGCCTAATTACTCGAACCAATGGGCTCGGGCGGCCATGATCAACTTGCCGGCACGATCATCGTCAATGCCGTCGATGTCGAGCAGATCGTCAATAGACTGCTCGGCCAGGTCTTCGCGGGTAATTACGCCGCGCACCGCCAGTTCCATCGCCAAATCCTTGTCCATACCCTCAAGCGAGAGCAGGTCTTCGGCCGGATGGGCGTCTGCCAGCTTTTCCTCAGTAGCGATGGCTTTAGTCAACAAACGATCCTTGGCCCGAGCGCGAAGCTCGTTGACGGTGTCTTCGTCAAAGCCGTCGATGTTGAGCATTTCTTCCAACGGTACGTAGGCAATCTCTTCCAGGCTGGTGAAGCCTTCATCTACCAGCACCTGCGCCAGGTCTTCGTCGACTTCCAACTCGTCGATGAAGTTGCGCAGGATGTCACCGGTTTCAGCTTGCTGCTTAGCCTGGATGTCCGATTCGGTCATTACGTTCAGGGTCCAGCCGGTCAACTGGCTGGCCAGACGCACGTTCTGACCACCACGACCAATGGCCTGGGCCAGATTGTCTGCGCCAACGGCGATGTCCATTGCGTGGGCATCTTCGTCAACGATAATTGCCGCCACTTCAGCCGGCGACATGGCATTGATCACGAACTGCGCCGGGTTATCGTCCCAGAGGACGATGTCCACACGCTCACCACCCAATTCGCCCGACACTGCCTGGACGCGCGAACCGCGCATACCGATGCAAGCGCCTTGCGGGTCGATGCGTTTGTCCTTGGAGCGGACCGCGATCTTGGCACGCGAACCCGGGTCGCGGGACGCAGCCATGACTTCGATCAGGCCTTCGGCAATTTCCGGCACCTCGATACGGAACAGTTCAATCAGCATTTCCGGCGCAGTACGCGACAGGATCAACTGAGGGCCACGGTTCTCGGTGCGGATTTCCTTGAGCAGCGCACGCAAACGCACGCCAACACGGAAGGTTTCGCGGGAGATGATGTCTTCGCGGGCCAGCAACGCTTCAGCGTTGTTGCCCAGGTCGACGATCACATTGTCGCGGGTAACTTTTTTCACGGTGCCGGAGATGATTTCCCCCAGACGCTCGCGATAGGCATCAACGACTTGAGCGCGCTCAGCTTCGCGAACCTTCTGCACGATGACCTGCTTGGCGGTCTGTGCAGCAATGCGGCCGAACTCGATGGACTCGATCTTTTCTTCAACGACATCACCGACCTGGGCGCCTGGGTGCGTTTCAGCAACCTTGCTTGGCCAGGTTTCGATGGCCGGATCATCAAGATCGGCCTCTTCGACGACCGTCCAGCGACGGAAAGTCTCATAGGCACCGGTGTGGCGGTTGATTTCCACACGCAGATCAACTTCGTCTTCAAAACGCTTTTTGGTAGCAGTGGCCAGGGCCAGCTCCAGCGCTTCAAAAATCACGTTTGCCGGTACGCCCTTTTCATTGGATACCGACTCAACAACCAGCAGTACTTCTTTGCTCATCGTACGCCTCGCCTTTCGCAAGCCATTGGATCCGCGGGATCCGCGTCTCAGTCAAAACTGGGAATAATGTTGGCCTTGTCGATCATATCGATCGGCAACAGGAACTCATGGTCTTCTACCTGCACCACGACATCCTGTTCTTCTACACCGCGCAGAAGGCCCTGAAAGTTGCGACGCCCTTCGAACGGGGATCGCAGCTTGATCTTCACTTGTTCACCGGCAAATTTTGCAAACTGATCAATAGTGAACAGTGGGCGTTCCATGCCTGGCGAGGAAACTTCGAGGGTGTATTCAACGGAGATAGGATCTTCAACATCCAGAACACCGCTGATCTGACGGCTGACAATGGCACAATCGTCCACCAGCACGCCGCCCTCTTTATCGATATAAACGCGCAACATTGAGTGGCGACCTTGAGCCGAAAACTCAATACCCCAGCATTCATAGCCTAGGGCCACGACCACCGGGGCCAACAAGGCCTGCAACTCTTCTAGCTTGCTCGACACCTGAACCCCCTCGTGCATGTATGTGCATGCTGTGCAAAATAAAAAAATGGGCGAAACGCCCATCCTTGAAACGCCGTCGAACAGCGGCGTTGAAAGTGTCCAGCTAACAAAAAGCCCCTTAAAAGGGGCTCCGCTAAAACTGGTTGCGGGGGCCGGATTTGAACCGACGACCTTCGGGTTATGAGCCCGACGAGCTACCAGACTGCTCCACCCCGCGACAAAGCTGGGGCGGAAGTATACGACCGATCCCTTACAGGGTCAATGTAACCTTCCACCTACAAGAAAGCCCGCAACAGCGGGCTCTCCTGATAATTGGTACCGAGAAGGGGACTCGAACCCCTACACCCTATGGGCACAACCACCTCAAGGTTGCGTGTCTACCAATTCCACCACCTCGGCAATACAGCGTTTACAACCCTTCTTACTTCTGCTCTTGAGCTGGAGGTACGTCAGTCGCTGGAGTAGCCGACTTTTGCTCTTGAAGCACCGGGACATCATCAGAAGCCGGTTTTGCCTTTGGTACTTCCAACACTGCTGGGTTTGGCAAACCTACTTGAGTCAGCACATGAGCTTTCTCTTTAGCAAAGTAACCTAACCCTAAGCTGGTTATGAAGAAACCGGCGGCAAGTATAGCAGTAAACTTACTAAGAAAGGTAGAGGAACCTTGGCTTCCGAACACAGTATTTGAAGCACCTGCACCGAAAGACGCACCAGCATCCGCACCTTTACCCTGTTGCAACAAAACCAGGGCAACTACGCCCAGGGCAGCCAACAGATGAAAAACGACTACGACTGTTTCCAGCATTTTTTCAGTTTCCCGCGGCGCGACAAATCGCACCGAACTCATCTGCATTCAGGGAAGCTCCACCAATGAGCCCCCCATCGATATCCGGCATGCCGAACAGTTCGACCGCATTGGCCGCCTTCACGCTGCCGCCGTATAGAAGCCGCACACCTTGTGCGACTTCAGAATTCTCTGCCGCTAACTGAGCACGGATGGCTGCGTGCACATCCTGCGCCTGTTGCGGTGTAGCAGTCAGCCCGGTGCCAATGGCCCAGACCGGCTCGTAAGCAATTACCGCCTTTGCGAACGCACCAACACCCAGCTCCTCGATGATGCTGCCAAGCTGACGCGAGACAACTTCAAGAGTCTTGCCCGATTCACGCTGCTCAAGGGTCTCCCCAATACACAACACCGGAATCAAGCCACAAGCCTGTGCCGCTGCGAACTTGCGATTGAGTGTCCCATCACGCTCGCCCATCATCTGACGGCGCTCGGAGTGCCCGACAAGCACATAGGAACAACCCGCATCAACCAGCTGACTCGGTGCAATCTCACCGGTCAATGCACCTTGCATGGCTTCCACCGCAGAGTTCTGCGCGCCGACCTGAATCGACTTACCTTTCAAGCCATCCACCACTTGGGTGATATGCAAGCAAGGCGGGAACACCGCGATATCAACACCGCTAGGCAAGGCCAAGTGACGAAGGCCATTGATCAGCTCAGCGACACTGGCGCGGGTACCGTGCATCTTCCAGTTACCAGCTACCATAGTGCGACGCATGCTGTACCTCGTCGGTCAAAGTGGGCGCAGATGTTACCCAACCACATCATCACTGGCAAGCCGAATTCAGGCGCAAACTTCAGTTACCAGTTTTGCCAGGTCTTCGGCATGGCCGCGAACCTGTATTTCGTCGTCACCTTCGACCATGACGCGCACCAAAGGCTCTGTGCCGGACTTGCGTAGCAATACCCGTCCACGACCAGCCATTGCCAGGGTCGCGCGCTCGCAAGCCTCTTTGACAGCAGGGTGCTCGATCGGGTTTTCCCCACCTGCGAAACGCACGTTCAGCAATACTTGCGGGCATTTGCGCAAAGCCTGACGCGCCTGGGCCAAGCTCTCTTCGCGGCGACGCAAAGCCAATAGCACCTGCAACGCCGCAATAATCGCGTCACCGGTAGTGGTGTGCTGGAAGCACACCACGTGCCCGGAGTTCTCACCACCTACCTGCCAGTTACGCTCCAGCAGCTCGGCGATCACATACCGGTCACCCACGTTGGCGCGAACAAAAGGAATACCCAGGTCCGCCAATGCCAGCTCAAGCCCCAGGTTGCTCATCAGCGTACCGACGACACCGCCTTGCAGCTTGTTACGCTCATGCAGGTCGCGGGCAATGATGAACAACAGATCATCGCCGTCTACCACAGCACCGGTGTGGTCAACCATCAGCACGCGGTCGCCGTCACCGTCGAAGGCAATCCCGAGGTCGGCATGCTCGGCCAGGACAGCGGCTTGCAACTGCTCCATATGGGTGGAGCCGCAGTTTTCGTTGATATTCAATCCGTTGGGCTGAGCCGACAGCACTGTCACGTCTGCGCCCAGCTCCCTGAATACACTTGGCGCGACTTTGTAGGTCGCACCATGGGCGCAGTCGACAACAACCTTCAGGCCGGCAAAATTGGTACTGGTAGGCACACTGCTCTTGCAGAACTCGATATAACGACCGGACGCGTCATTGATACGCGACACCTTGCCCAGCTTGCTGGACTCGACCACGGTCATCGGCGCATCCAACAATTCTTCGATCATCAGCTCAATCTCATCCGGCAACTTGGTGCCCTGACCGGAGAAGAACTTGATGCCGTTGTCGTCGTGTGGATTGTGCGAAGCACTGATCACAATACCGGCCTCAGCGTGAAAGGTACGCGTCAGGTATGCAATCGCGGGCGTAGGCATTGGCCCCAGCAACATCACATCGGCGCCTGCGGCGGATAAGCCGGCCTCAAGCGCTGATTCAAACATGTATCCCGAAATCCGGGTGTCCTTGCCCACCAGGATGCGGCACGCCCCCATGCTGCGGAAAGCCATACCCGCCGCCCATCCAAGCTTGAGCATGAAATCAGGAGTAATCGGAAACTCGCCGACCCGACCACGGATACCGTCGGTGCCAAAGTATTTTTTAGTCATAAGTGCTCCATCATTCTTATTCGGCTGATTCCACAGCTGCAATCATGCGTACCACATCCACGGTCTCAGCAACATCATGCACACGCAAGATGCGTGCACCCTTGGTCACCGCGAGCGCCGCCAGTGCAAGACCGCCGTACAACCGCTCACCCACCGGACGGCTCAATGCCAGCCCTATCATGCTCTTGCGCGAAACACCGACCAACAGGGGCCGACCAAGGGCATGCAAGGACTCCATGTGTTTGAACAAACTCAAATTGTGTTGCAGGGTCTTGGCGAAACCAAACCCCGGATCAAGGATGATCCTTTCCGGCGCAATACCTACTGCGGCGCATTGGGCAACGCGCTCGGAGAGAAAACCACTCACCTCACCAACCAGATCATCATAGTGCGGGCTGTCCTGCATATTGCCGGGCTCACCCAGCATATGCATCAAACACACCGGCAAACCGGTAGCTGCAGCTGCATCCAGGGCACCGTCGCGCCGCAGGGACCGCACATCGTTGATCAAGCCGGCACCTAATCGCGCAGTCTCACGCATCACGGCCGGGGTGGAGGTATCAACCGAAATGATCACATCCAACTCTCGAGCGATGCGCTCGACAATCGGCGCCACGCGCTCCAACTCCTCCAAAGGAGAAACTGCGCGAGCACCAGGCCGAGTCGATTCACCGCCCACATCAATCAAGGTCGCGCCAGCCGCCACCATGGCTTCTGCGTGACGCAATGCAGCATCAAGCTGGCTGAAGCGGCCACCATCGGAAAAGGAGTCAGGGGTTACATTAAGAATGCCCATGACATGCGTATGGGCCAAATCAAGAACCCGGTTGCCGCAAGGCAACCGGGGGGAGGACGAAGCAAAAGTCATTTCAAACCTTAATGGTCAGCTGCCGGGCCACCGATTGGGGTTTCAGGACGTTCGTTCTGAACCACTGGCGGGGTGCCCGAAGTACCCGAACCACCCTCCCAATCACGAGGCTCACGAGGCGCCCGACCGGCCATAATGTCGTCGATCTGGTCTGCATCGATGGTCTCGTACTTCATCAACGCATCAGCCATTGCATCAAGCTTGTCGCGATTATCGGTCAGGATCTGCTTGGCCGTGCCATAGCACTGGTCAATGATACTGCGCACCTCAGAATCGATCAGCTTGGCTGTCTCACCGGAGAAACTGGCGTTTTGACCACCGCCGCCACGACCCAGGAATACTTCACCTTCTTCCTCGGCGTACATCAAAGGACCGAGTTTCTCCGACAAACCCCACTTGGTCACCATGTTCCGCGCAATCTGGCTGGCGCGCATGATGTCGTTGGAAGCTCCCGTGGTCACGCCATCGAAGCCCAAGGTCATCTCTTCAGCGATTCGACCGCCGTACAGCGAGCAGATCTGACTGATCAGCGCACGCTTGGAGAGGCTGTAACGATCCTCTTCCGGCAGGAACATGGTGACACCCAAGGCGCGACCACGAGGAATGATCGACACTTTGTAGACCGGGTCATGCTCAGGCACGACACGCCCCACAATGGCGTGGCCGGCTTCGTGGTAAGCAGTGTTCTGCTTCTCTTTTTCGGACATGACCATGGATTTGCGTTCAGCGCCCATCATGATCTTGTCTTTCGCCAGCTCGAACTCTTTCATTTCAACGATGCGCTTGCCGGTACGGGCTGCAAACAACGAAGCCTCGTTCACCAGGTTGGCCAGGTCAGCACCCGAGAACCCCGGGGTACCACGGGCAATCACAGCCGGTGCAACGTCGTCGCCCATCGGCACTTTGCGCATGTGCACTTTCAGGATTTGTTCGCGCCCACGGATGTCCGGCAGGCCAACCACCACCTGGCGGTCAAAGCGGCCTGGACGCAACAGCGCAGGATCCAGCACGTCCGGACGGTTGGTTGCCGCGATGACGATGATGCCGTCATTCATCTCGAAACCATCCATCTCGACCAGCAACTGGTTGAGGGTCTGCTCACGCTCATCATGACCACCGCCCATGCCAGCACCACGATGGCGACCAACGGCGTCGATTTCATCGATGAAGATGATGCATGGCGCATGCTTCTTGGCCTGTTCGAACATGTCGCGAACGCGGCTCGCACCGACACCGACGAACATTTCAACGAAGTCAGAACCGGAAATGGTGAAGAACGGTACCTTGGCTTCGCCGGCAATCGCCTTGGCCAGCAAGGTTTTACCGGTACCTGGAGGGCCGACCATCAGCACGCCGCGAGGAATACGGCCACCCAGGCGCTGGAATTTGCCTGGATCGCGCAAGAACTCAACCAGCTCGCCGACTTCTTCCTTGGCTTCGTCGCAACCCGCTACGTCAGCCAGGGTGGTCTTCACCTGATCTTCAGAGAGCAGGCGCGCCTTGCTCTTGCCGAAGCTCATCGGCCCGCCCTTGCCTCCCGCACCGCCTTGCATCTGGCGCATGAAGAACATGAACACGGCAATGATCACCAGGATCGGGAAGCTTGCCACCAGGAGTTGAGTCCAGATGCTCTGCTGCTCAGGCTGCTTGCCTTCGACAACCACGTGGTTATCCACCAGGTCGCCAATCAGACCGTTGTCCTGAATTGCCGGACGAATGGTCTTGAAGCTATCGCCATCGTTGCGTTTGCCGGTGATCACGTAGCCATCAACCGCTACGCGCTCGACCTTGCCATCCTTAACTTGCTGGATGAAGTCGGAATAGTTGAGGGTCTGCGGCTCGTTAGGGCTGGAGAAGTTGTTCATCACCGTCACGAGGACAGCCGCGATGATCAACCACAGGATCAGATTCTTTGCCATATCGTTCAATTAACTACCCTCTGAAGCAAGCTCCGCTACTGGCGCGCGCTTCGCATGATATTCACCGGCCTAACTTACTACATTACCTACAACTCTGGCAGGCGCCGTCTGTAACCCTTTGTGAAACTTTGACTACACAATATTCGTAAAGCTTCGTGACGAAAGCGATATAAAAAAACCTATCGCCCTCCTCGAATTCCTCAAAAACGCTCTTCACTCGCCGCGCCTTCGACGCCACGGAAGCCGCGGCACAGCAGGTATTGCTCCCTGGACCGGTCCCGGGAAGAGTCTGGTTTACGCGTCTGCACCTTGTCGAACAATTTACGGATGTTCTTGTGGTACTCGTCGAAACCCTCTCCCTGGAACACCTTCACCAGGAAATCGCCACCGGGACGCAACACCCGACCCGCCAAATCCAGCGCCAATTCGCAAAGGAACATGGCCCGCGGCATATCAACGGCCGGTAATCCACTCATATTGGGGGCCATGTCGGAAATCACAAGGTCTACCTGCGAATTTCCCACAGCCTCAAGGATCTGGGCGAGCACTGTGTCCTGGGTAAAGTCTCCATGAACAAAGGTCACATCCGGGATGCTGTCCATTTCCAGGATGTCGGAAGCAATCAGGCGACCTTGACCGCCAATCAGACGACTGGTCACCTGGGACCAGCCACCGGGGGCCGCGCCAAGATCGATGACGCTCATGCCTGGACGAATCAACTTGTCCTTGTCCTGGATCTCCAACAGCTTGTAGCTGGCCCGGGAACGATAGCCATCCTTTTGCGCCTTTTTGACGTAAGGATCGTTGAAATGCTCTTGCAGCCACTTAAGGCTAGTTTTGGAACGGGCCACGGGCCACCTCGAAAATAAAACGGGTCGTGATTAACTGGGCGGTCCCGGACTCGCTCGGGTAAACTGGCCGCCGCTTTTTACAAGATCAGACGCAGGGGTCAGATTATGCCGCTCACTCAAGAGCAGAAGAAACAGTACAAATCCATTGGCCACCATCTGAAACCAGTTCTGATTGTGGCAGACAACGGTTTGACTGAAGGTGTGTTAGCCGAACTTGAACGCGCATTGGGCGATCACGAACTGATCAAGATCAAGGTCAACATCCTTGACCGCGAGGCGCGCCTGGCCGCCATTGCAGAACTGTGCAAGGTTGGCAAGGCGGACCTGGTTCAGGTCATCGGCAAGATGGCGCTGCTGTATCGCAAGAACTTCAGCGTCAACAAGCAACTGTCGAACGTACACCGCTTCAAGTAATACAAAGGGTCACGGGCGTGCTTCGCGCGCCCCGCCACTCCATCCTGGAGCAGGCTGTATAACCAGCACCAGGCCGGAGAACCCTAGCACAAGATAGCTGAATAGCTGCCAGCGCAACGCTTCCGGCAGCCAGACATGCACAATGCAATACATTGCACACGCATACAGCGCCATCAACAGCAGTTGGCCGCGAATATCCCGCCACAGACTCTCCAAGCCTTCAGCCTTGACCAGCACCAACGCCTGAAGCGCTACGCACGCCGCCGCGAAACCCACCAGCAGCGCACTCAGTAATCCATCGATCTCATCGATCAGCAACGGAGCCAGGCCAATCACGCCCAGCACCGGCAATACACCAAGATGTAACAACCATAGGCCGCCCACCCAAAGCATCTGGGCAAGCTGCCAAAGCATGGCGCCCGCACGAAGCGGGCGCCGCCTTTCAGATGTGACGAACTTCAACAATCTCGTACTCGATCACACCGCCTGGCGTTTTGACAGACACCACATCACCCTCTTCCTTGGCGATCAAGGCACGGGCCAGTGGTGAGCCGACGGAGATCTTGCCGAGCTTGAAGTCAGCCTCGTCCTCTCCCACGATGTGGTAGACCACGCTCTCGTCAGTCTCGACATTGGCGATCTCCACGGTGGTGCCGAAAATCACCTTGCCAGTGTGGGGAATAGTCGTGACGTCGATGATCACCGCATTCTGCATACGGCCTTCGATGTCACGGATCCGCGCCTCGACCATACCCTGCTGCTCACGAGCAGCGTGGTATTCGGCGTTTTCCTTCAAGTCACCCAGCTCGCGGGCCGTACCGATGTCCTGGCTCAGCTTTGGACGTACGACCTTGGTCAGATGGGCGTGCTCCTCTTCCAGGGCCTTGGCGCCCTGGACGGTCATTGGGTATTTGATCATGCCTTCAATCCTGCGTGTAGATCCTGCAAGCGACGCACGGTCTTTTCCGGACCGAACTTGAGCGCTTCGCAGATAGCTTCGCCAGCAGCAATAGTGGTGGTGCAGTAGATCTTGTGCTGCAAGGCATTACGGCGAATGGAGTAGGAATCCGCGATCGACTGGCGACCTTCGGTGGTGTTGATGATCAGCGTGACTTCGTCATTCTTGATCATGTCGACCACATGCGGACGGCCTTCCGTCACCTTGTTCACACGGCGCACTTTCAAGCCGGCCGCTTCGATCAGCTTGGCGGTCCCGGCAGTTGCCACGATTTCAAAACCCAAGTTGATCAGATCACGGGCCACGCCTGCAACCAGCGGCTTGTCATCATCACGCACGCTGATAAACGCAGTACCGCCGGTCGGCAGCACTTCGCTGGCGCCCATCTGGGCCTTGGCGAACGCTTCACCGAAGGTGTCGCCCACGCCCATCACTTCACCGGTGGACTTCATCTCCGGGCCCAGGATCGGGTCCACACCAGGGAATTTGGCAAATGGGAACACTGCCTCTTTCACACTGTAGAAGTTCGGAATGATTTCTTTGGTGAAGCCAATTTCCTTCAGGGTCTTACCCGCCATCACACGCGCAGCGATCATGGCCAGGGACACGCCGATGCATTTGGAAACGAACGGCACGGTACGCGAAGCACGCGGGTTGACTTCAATGACGTAGATGTCTTCGCCCTGCAGCGCCAACTGTACGTTCATCAGGCCGACAACACCCAACTCCAAGGCCATTTTCTTGACCTGCTCGCGCATCTCGTCCTGGATATGTGCAGGCAACGAGTACGGCGGCAGCGAGCACGCGGAGTCACCGGAGTGGACCCCCGCCTGCTCGATGTGCTGCATGATCGCGCCGATGACCACGTCGGTACCGTCGCAAACTGCATCCACGTCCATCTCGATGGCGCAGTTGAGGAAGTGGTCCAGCAGCACCGGGCTGTCGTTGGACACTTTTACCGCATCACGCAGGTAACGCTTGAGCTCTTCTTCTTCGTAGACGATTTCCATCGCCCGGCCGCCCAGCACGTAGGACGGACGCACCACCAGCGGGTAACCGATCTTGCTGGCCGCACGGATGGCCTCGTCTTCGCTGCGCACGGTAGCGTTTGGCGGCTGGCGCAGGTTCAGGCGCTCAACCATTTGCTGGAAGCGCTCACGGTCTTCGGCACGGTCGATGGCGTCTGGGCTGGTGCCGATGATTGGCACGCCGGCAGCCTCAAGGGCACGCGCCAGTTTCAGCGGGGTTTGGCCGCCGTACTGGACGATCACACCTTTTGGTTTCTCGACACGACAGATTTCCAACACGTCTTCCAACGTTACCGGCTCGAAGTACAGGCGGTCGGAAGTGTCGTAGTCAGTGGAAACAGTTTCCGGGTTGCAGTTGACCATGATGGTCTCGTACCCGTCTTCGCGCAGCGCGAGGGCGGCATGTACGCAGCAATAGTCGAATTCGATGCCTTGGCCGATACGGTTCGGACCACCACCCAGGATGATAATCTTGTCGCGGCCCGACGGCGCGGCCTCGCACTCTTCCTCGTAGGTGGAGTACAGGTACGCAGTGTCGGTGGCGAACTCGGCGGCACAGGTGTCAACGCGCTTGTAGACCGGGAAGATCTCCAGCTTGTGGCGATGCGTGCGCAGGTTTTTCTCGGTCACACCCAGCAGCTTGGCCAGGCGCTGGTCGGAGAAGCCTTTGCGCTTGAGGCGGAACATCATGTCGCGGTCGATGCTGGCCAGACCCAGGGTCTTGACCTTCTCCTCTTCCTTGATCAGATCTTCGATCTGCACCAGGAACCACGGATCGATCATGTTCATGCCGAAGATGTCTTCGACAGTCATGCCGGCGCGGAAGGCATCAGCCACATACCAGATACGCTCGGCGCCCGGTACGGTCAGCTCGCGCTTCAGGATGCTCATGCTTTCCGGATTGCTCAGGTCGAGCTTCTCGTCCAGGCCGCAAACGCCCACTTCCAGGCCTCGCAGGGCTTTCTGCAGGGACTCCTGGAAGGTCCGGCCGATGGCCATGACTTCACCCACCGACTTCATCTGGGTGGTCAGGCGCGCGTCGGCCTTGGCGAACTTCTCGAAGGCAAAGCGTGGCAGCTTGGTCACGACATAGTCGATGGACGGCTCGAAGGACGCCGGCGTAGCGCCGCCCGTGATTTCGTTTTGCAGCTCGTCCAGGGTGTAACCGATAGCTAGCTTGGCGGCGATACGCGCAATCGGGAAGCCGGTCGCTTTCGATGCCAGCGCCGAAGAACGCGATACACGCGGGTTCATCTCGATCACGACCATGCGGCCGGTGTCCGGGCAGATGCCGAACTGAACGTTGGAGCCACCGGTTTCAACGCCGATCTCACGCAATACCGCCAACGAGGCGTTACGCATGATCTGGTATTCCTTGTCCGTCAGGGTCTGCGCCGGAGCAACGGTGATCGAGTCACCGGTGTGCACACCCATCGGGTCGAAGTTTTCGATGGAGCAGACGATGATGCAATTGTCCTTTTTGTCACGGACAACCTCCATCTCATACTCTTTCCAGCCAATCAGGGATTCGTCGATCAGCAGTTCTTTGGTCGGCGACAGGTCCAGGCCACGGGCGCAGATTTCTTCGAACTCTTCACGGTTGTAGGCAATGCCACCACCGGTGCCACCCATGGTGAAGGACGGACGGATAATGCACGGGAAACCCAGCTTTTCGAGAACTGCGTTGGCCTCCTCCATGCTGTGGGCGATACCCGAGCGCGGGCAGTCAAGGCCGATGGACTTCATGGCCTTGTCGAAGCGCGAACGGTCTTCAGCCTTGTCGATGGTGTCGGCGTTGGCGCCGATCATCTCTACGCCGAATTTTTCGAGGACGCCTTCGCGCTCCAGGTCCAGGGCACAGTTCAATGCAGTCTGGCCGCCCATGGTCGGCAGCAGTGCGTCCGGACGCTCTTTCTCGATGATCTTGGCAACCGTCTGCCATTTGATCGGCTCGATGTAGGTAGCGTCGGCCATGTCCGGATCGGTCATGATGGTGGCCGGGTTGGAGTTCACCAGGATGACGCGGTAACCCTCTTCGCGCAGGGCTTTACAGGCCTGGGCGCCGGAGTAGTCGAATTCGCAGGCCTGGCCGATAACGATCGGGCCAGCGCCGAGAATCAGGATGCTTTTTATGTCTGTACGTTTTGGCATGGGTTTGTCACTCAAATCCGCAGGTCAGTCGGCAAGCCGTCTTGAACAATCTTCGAAGAGCCTGCGGGGGCCACCAAGGTAGGGGCCGCCCGCAGGCCGCTCAGTCAGCGTCGCTTGGCCATCTCATTGATGAAACGGTCGAACAGCGGTGCTACGTCGTTCGGGCCCGGGCTTGCTTCAGGGTGGCCCTGGAAGCTGAACGCGCTCTTGTCAGTACGTTCGATACCCTGCAGGGAACCGTCGAACAACGACTTGTGAATCGCGCGAACATTGCTCGGCAAGGTCGCTTCATCCACCGCAAAACCGTGGTTCTGGCTGGTGATCATCACAACGCCGGTGTCCAGGTCCTGCACAGGGTGGTTGGCGCCGTGATGACCATGACCCATTTTCAGGGTCTTGGCACCGGAGGCCAGCGCCAGCAGCTGGTGACCAAGGCAGATGCCAAATACCGGAATCTCGGTTTCCAGCACTTCCTTGATGGCCTGGATGGCGTAGTCACAAGGCTCCGGATCACCCGGGCCGTTGGACAGGAACACGCCGTCAGGTTGCAGGGCCAGCACGTCGCTGGCAGGTGTTTGCGCCGGCACCACGGTCACGCGGCACCCACGCTCGACCAGCATACGCAGGATGTTGTACTTGACGCCGTAGTCGTATGCGACCACGTGATACGGCAGGTCAGCCGCTTCGATAGTCTCGTGGCTGTCGGTCTTCAAGTCCCAGACAGTGGAGCGCCACTCGTACTGCTCCTTGGTGCTGACGACTTTCGCCAGGTCCATGCCTTTCAGGCCTGGGAAGCCTTGCGCTGCAGCAATCGCCGCTGCTTCGGAAATATTCTCACCGACCATGATGCAGCCATTCTGCGAGCCCTTTTCACGCAGGATGCGCGTCAGGCGGCGCGTATCGATACCGGCGATCGCCACAACGTTGTTGGCTTTCAGGTAATCGGACAGCGACATCGTGTTACGCCAGTTGCTCGCAACCAGTGGCAGATCACGAATGACCAGACCCGCCGACCAGACACGATCAGACTCAACGTCTTCCGGCGTAGTACCGGTGTTGCCGATGTGCGGATAGGTCAGGGTAACGATCTGTTGGGCGTAGGAAGGATCGGTAAGGATTTCCTGATAGCCGGTCATGGCGGTGTTAAACACCACCTCTCCAACGGTTTGACCGTCGGCTCCAATGGCTTCGCCGCGAAAAATGCTGCCATCAGCAAGGGCGAGTATGGCTGGCTTAGTCAAGAAGACCTCCCGTAAATAAAGCCTGAAAGGGCGATCGCAGGTTGTAAAAAAGCGGAGTGACGTATGGACACGTCACCCCGCTTCTTCACTGAATTATTCTGCGCGCTTTTAGTGGACACACTAAAGCTGTAGCTTACAGAAAAAGGCTTTTTTGGTCCACCGCTAATGAGCCTTAAAGGCAGGAGAATGCGACAGGACGTCGCTTAGCGGGTAAAAACGGGGCCTTAGGATAATCCCGAGGCCCGGTTTTAGCTACTGCTTAGTGCAGATCCAACACATCGCGCATGTCGTACAGACCAGGCTCGCGACCTCCCAACCAGAGCGCGGCACGCACAGCGCCCTTGGCGAATGTCATGCGACTGGAAGCCTTGTGAGTGATTTCCAGGCGCTCACCCTCGGTAGCAAACAAGACCGTGTGGTCGCCTACGACATCACCGCCACGGACGGTCGCAAAACCAATGGTGTCACGTGCACGCGCACCGGTATGCCCTTCGCGACCGTAAACCGCCACCTTGGACAGGTCACGCCCCAGCGCGTCGGCAATAGCCTCACCCATGCGCAGTGCGGTACCCGACGGCGCATCGATCTTGTGACGGTGATGCGTCTCGATAATCTCGATATCCGCCTCATCCCCCAACACCCGCGCCGCCATGTCCAGCAACTTGAGCGACAGGTTCACGCCGACACTGAAGTTGGCAGCGAAGACGACGGGAATATCCTTACCCGCCTCCTCCAACAACTGCTTCTGCTGCGCAGTCAAACCCGTGGTACCAATCACCATCGCCTTGCCCGCCTTGCGGCAGAACGCGAGGTTTTTCAGCATCACCTCCGGCAGGGTGAAGTCGATCAGCACATCGAATTCGTCAGCCACCTGCTCCAGGCTGCCTGACAATGAGACACCGATACGCCCCAGCGAAGCCAACTCACCCGCATCCGCACCGATCAACGTGCTACCGGGACGAACAATCGCCGCGGTCAGCCCAGAGGCCGGGGAGCGCTGCTGCACCGCCTCGACCAGCGTCTTGCCCATGCGCCCGGCAGCGCCCATTACGGCTATACGTCGCATACTCACTTCCTTACAAGTCGCCGAAGAAGCGCTTCACGCCTTCGAAAAAGCCAGTGGTTTTCGGCGAATGCGTGTCATCGCCCTCCAGCGAACTGCGGAATTCCTCAAGCAATTCACGCTGACGGCGCCCCAGATTGACTGGAGTCTCCACGGCCACACGACACATCAAGTCGCCAGCACCGCCACCGCGCACCGGCGCGACGCCTTTGCCACGGATACGGAACTGCTTGCCGGTCTGCGTACCTTCAGGGATCTTGAGCTTGACCCGACCGTCCAGGGTCGGGATCTCCAATTCGCCACCCAGGGCTGCATCGACAAAGCTGATCGGCACTTCACAGAACAAGTGCTTGCCGTCACGCTGGAAGATCGAGTGCTCGCGCACATTGATCACCACGTACAGGTCGCCAGTCGGACCGCCCTGGGTACCGGCCTCCCCCTCACCCGACAGACGAATACGATCTCCGGTGTCCACACCCGCCGGCACTTTTACCGCCAGGGTCTTGTACTCTTCGACACGGCCTTCGCCGTGGCAGGAGTCGCACGGGTCGGAAATGATCTTGCCCTGCCCATGGCAACGCGGACAGGTCTGCTGCACCGAGAAGAAACCCTGCTGCATACGGACCTGACCGATACCGCCGCATGTCGGGCAAGTAATCGGCGCGGAGCCTTTCTTGGCACCCGAACCATCACACGGCTTGCAGTTAACCAGCGTCGGCACGCGGATATTAACGCTGGTGCCACGCACGGCTTCTTCCAGGTTCAACTCCAGGGTGTAGCGCAAGTCGCTGCCACGCTGGGCACCGCCACGCTGACCACCACGGCCACCGCCGAAGAAGTCACTGAATACATCGCCGAAAATATCGGAGAAGTTCTGACCGCCAAAACCGGCACCGCCGCCCCCCATGCTCGGATCGACACCGGCATGCCCATACTGGTCGTAGGCCGCACGCTTATTGGGATCAGACAGACATTCGTAGGCCTCGTTGGCCTCTTTGAACATATCTTCGGATTCTTTGCTATCCGGATTACGGTCCGGGTGGTGCTTCATCGCCAGGCGACGGTAAGCCTTTTTCAGGTCCGCCTCGCTGGAGCCGCGCTCCACACCCAACACTTCGTAATAGTCACGCTTTGCCATAAGTCTTTGCACTCTTAAGGACGTTCAGCCAGACCCTCCTGAGCCTGACTAAACTCGTTGAGCCCCAATACAGGCCCGGACCCAACTCACGTCAATTCAACGATCCTGGTCGTTACTACTTTTTAGCCAGGAACCCGGCCAAAAACGCGGTATTCATTGCTCGGAAAGCAGGAGCATCCCCGATCACACCGCCAACACCCGAACGCAGTCGCATGCTGTAAAAATTCGCATACCCCAGACACGCCAACGCGGGAGCAAGCTCCCGCGCGGCGACATCCTACCAGTCACCGCTTGATAGCGGTCAACCGGACGACCAACTTACTTCTTGTCGGTAACTTCTTCGAACTCGGCATCGACAACATCGTCTTTAGCTTCAGGCTCTGCCTGTTGAGCAGCACCGTCAGCCGGCTGAGCCTGTTCGGCGTACATTTTCTGAGCCACTGGTGCGGAAACTTTCGACAACTCCTCAACCTTGGCTTCAATGGCAGCCTTGTCGTCGCCTTTAACAGCGGCTTCCAGGGCAACTACAGCAGCTTCGATCGCGGCCTTCTCTTCAGCGGTCACTTTCTCGCCAGCATCAGCGATCATTTTGCGTGTCGAGTGAACCAGTGCGTCGCCCTGGTTACGGGCACCTGCCAACTCTTCGAACTTCTTGTCAGCTTCAGCATTGGTTTCAGCATCACGGATCATCTGTTGAATTTCTTCATCAGAAAGACCGGAGTTGGCCTTGATGGTGATCTTCTGCTCTTTGCCGGTAGCCTTGTCTTTCGCACCTACGTGGAGAATGCCGTTGGCGTCGATGTCGAAGGTCACTTCGATCTGTGGCACGCCACGCGGGGCTGGTGGAATCTCAGCCAGGTCGAACTTGCCCAGGGACTTGTTCTGAGCAGCCTGCTTACGCTCACCTTGCAGCACGTGAATGGTCACAGCACCCTGGTTGTCATCAGCCGTCGAGAACACCTGGGATTTCTTGGTAGGAATCGTGGTGTTTTTCTCGATCAGCGCAGTCATCACGCCACCCATGGTTTCGATACCCAGGGTCAGCGGGCTTACGTCCAGCAGCAACACGTCTTTCACGTCACCAGCCAGTACCGCGCCCTGGATGGCAGCACCCATGGCAACCGCTTCGTCCGGGTTCACATCTTTACGTGCTTCTTTGCCGAAGAACTCGGTAACCAACTTCTGAACCAGTGGCATACGGGTCTGACCGCCTACCAGGATCACGTCGTTGATCGCACCAACATCAATACCGGAGTCTTTCAGCGCAATGCGGCATGGCTCGATGGTGCGTTGAACCAGATCTTCGACCAGCGCTTCCAACTTGGCGCGAGATATCTTCACGTTCAAGTGCTTAGGACCGGTGGCGTCTGCAGTGATGTACGGCAGGTTAACGTCGGTCGACTGAGCAGAGGACAGCTCGATCTTGGCTTTTTCAGCAGCCTCTTTCAGGCGCTGCATCGCCAGCGGGTCACCCTTGAGGTTCATGCCGCTTTCTTTCTTGAATTCGTCAACGAGGTAGTCGATCAGACGAATGTCAAAGTCCTCACCACCCAGGAAGGTGTCGCCGTTGGTGGCCAATACTTCGAACTGGTGCTCGCCGTCTACTTCAGCGATCTCGATCACGGAAACGTCGAACGTACCGCCACCCAGGTCATAAACGATCACGGTGTGATCGCCCTTGGCCTTGTCCATACCGTAAGCCAGAGCAGCTGCGGTCGGTTCGTTGATGATACGTTTTACATCCAGGCCCGCGATGCGGCCGGCGTCTTTGGTCGCCTGGCGCTGGCTGTCGTTGAAATAGGCTGGAACGGTGATCACCGCCTCAGTCACTGTCTCACCCAAGTAATCTTCGGCAGTCTTCTTCATCTTCTTCAAGATTTCAGCCGAGATTTGCGGTGGCGACATTTTCTGGCCATTTACTTCAACCCAGGCGTCACCGTTGTCAGCCTTGGCAATCTTGTAAGGGACCATCTTGATGTCTTTTTGTACGACTTCTTCGTCGAACTTACGACCGATCAGGCGCTTCACCGCGTACAGGGTGTTATGCGGGTTGGTCACAGCCTGGCGCTTGGCCGACTGGCCAACCAGGATTTCACCGTCGTTGGCGTAAGCGATGATCGACGGCGTGGTACGCGCGCCTTCGGCGTTTTCGATTACTTTTGCAACGCCGTTTTCCAACACGGAGACGCAGGAGTTGGTGGTCCCCAGGTCAATACCGATAATTTTGCCCATGATTTACTCTCCCGAAACTTGAATTTGGTTGCCGCAGCAGTGGTGGCTAACTGCGGTAGCACTTAAACGCTTGACTTATAAATGGGGGCCTTGCGGCGGATTTCAAGCCTGCTCATCAATAGAAGGTGCAACGGGTGCAGGAGCCTTGCTCACTACCACCATTGCAGGGCGCAACAGGCGACCGTTGAGCTGATAGCCCTTCTGGAACACTTTCAACACACTGTTGGGTTCGAGGTCGTGGCTTTCTTGCATGGCCATGGCCTGGTGAAGCTCAGCGCTGAACGGTTCGCCCCCTTGCGGATCAATGGCTTCCAGCTGATAACGCTTCAGGGTGTCCTGAAACATTTTCAGGGTCAGTTCGATCCCTTCGCGCATAGGGCGGATGTTTTCGTCATCCGGGTTGGACAACTCGAGGCCACGCTCCAGGCTGTCAATAATTGGCAGCAGGTCGCCCGCGAACTTTTCCAGCCCGAACTTGTGAGCTTTTTCTACGTCCTGCTCGGCACGGCGGCGGACGTTCTGCAGATCGGCGGCAACACGCAAAGACTGATCCTGCGCAGCGGCCAACTGCTCTTCGAGCACTTGCACACGAGTTGCCAGTTCATCACCGACAGCCGAATTGGCGTCCGGAGTTTGCGTATCCTGCGTCTGTTCGTCAGCCATAGATTTCTCCTTTCAAAATCATGCGCGAACTCAACTCGCGCTTCTGTTCCGGTATATGGGGCCACAATTTCCAGGTTCAAGGGGACAGGCGCTACCAAAAGTCTTTCGCCTGCCCCAGATCAACTTCAACCCGATCATTCTCCTTTGCACTAAAAAACCTGGGCGACCGAGCAAATTGAGCTAAGCATCAGGATTGTCAGCCCAGAACAAAACACTGTATAAATAACCAGACCTAAAGCCTGGGAGCGGCCGTCATGCTCGTGCACCTGTCTGTACACAACTACGCCATCGTTGAACATCTGGATCTCGAACTGGATCGCGGGATGAGCGTAATCACAGGCGAAACCGGCGCCGGCAAGTCGATCATGCTCGACGCCCTGGGCCTGACCCTGGGCGACCGCGCCGACAGTGGCGTGGTGCGCCCCGGCGCGGACAAGGCCGACATTCTGGCCACCTTCGACCTCGCGGACATCCCCGAAGCCGAAGCCTGGCTGGTCGAGCGCGACCTGAATAATGACGGGCCATGCATCCTGCGCCGAGTCATCACCGCCGAGGGCCGCTCGCGCGGCTATATCAATGGAACGCCCTGCCCCCTTGGCGACCTGAAGGCCCTGGGCGAACTGCTGATCGACATCCATAGCCAGCATGAACACCAATCCCTGCTCAAAACCGACACCCATCGCCGCCTGCTCGACGAATACGCTGGCGCCACCGACCTTGCCCGACAGGTACAACTGGCCGCCCAGCGCTGGCGCCAGACCCGACAGGAGCTGGAGCGACTGTCCAATTCCGGTGACGAGCAACGCGCTCGCCATCAATTGCTCAGCTATCAGCTTGAAGAGCTGGAAAGCCTGGGCCTTGGCGAAACCGAGCTGGAACAACTGGAACAGGAACACAAGAATCTCACCAACGCCGAAACCCTGCTGTCTATCTGCCGCCAGGTGGTGGAGCAATGCAGCGAGAGCGATTCCGGCAATGTGCTCAATGCGCTCACCGCCAGCCTCAACCGACTGTCCAGTGTTAACAGCGCTTCAGGCTCACTGAGTGAAGCCACCACCCTGCTGACCAGTGCGCAAATCCAGGTAGAAGAAGCCGTCGGCGAACTCAATCGCTTTCTTGATCATTTCGACGCTGACCCGGCGCGGCTGCAGGAAATAGAAGAGCGCCTGGACACCATCTATACGCTGGCGCGCAAACATCGAATCCAGCCCACCGAAGTGGCAACCATGCAGCAGAAGCTGCTGGATGAAATCGAGACCCTGAACGCGAATGACGAATCCATCGAGCGACTGGGCGAAGAGCTCGGCTCTTTTGCCCGCCACTATCAGGAGAAGGCCCGCGAACTGAGCGATCTGCGCCAACAGGCCGCCACCAGCCTGGCTGGCGCCGTCGAGCAGGAAATTCAGCGCCTGGGCATGCCGGGCGGGCGCTTTACCATCGAGTTGCGCACCAACACCAGCAATGAGCTGCAGCCCTACGGCCTGGAGCAGGTAGAACTACTGGTCAGCGCCAACCCGGGGCAACCGCTCAAGGCACTGGCAAAGGTGGCGTCTGGTGGTGAGCTGTCACGAATCAGCCTGGCGATCCAAGTGATTACGGCGCAAACCTCACGAGTACCGACACTGGTGTTCGATGAAGTAGACGTAGGTATCGGCGGCCCCACGGCGGAAATTGTGGGTCAGTTACTGCGTCGCCTGGGGGATCGCGGCCAGGTGCTGACCGTTACTCACTTGCCACAAGTGGCGGCTCAAGGACATCAGCACTTGTTTGTGCACAAGGTGAGAGGCAGCGAAGCGACACACACAGCGGTATCCAAACTGAACAAGTCGGAGCGCGTGGAAGAAGTGGCGCGGATGCTCGGCGGGATCGACTTGACCAAAGAATCTTTGGCACACGCGAAGAAAATGGTCGTAGCCGCCAAGGCCTGAGCCGAGCTTTTCCTTATTATAGAAAGCACGAAGGCGACCCCAGGGTCGCCTTCGATCGTTTCGCAGAGCAATTCTGCGTCGCTTTTTACTTTTTCTTACGGATGTACAACACAAGATTGTGGTCGACCAAATCAAAACCATGCTCCTCAGCAATTTCGTGCTGGAGCTTTTCGATTGCCGGGCTGGTGAACTCGATAACCTCATTGGTATCCAGGTCAACCATGTGGTCGTGATGACCACCGTCAGCCAATTCGAACACTGCATGACCGCCGTCGAAATTATGACGAACCACCAGCCCTGCGGCTTCAAACTGGGTCAGTACACGGTAAACCGTGGCCAGGCCGACGTCCTCGTTAGACTCCATCAGCGCCTTGTAAACATCCTCGGCACTCATGTGGCGCTGCTCAGCAGAATCGAGCATTTGTAGAATCTTGACTCGTGGCAGAGTCACTTTAAGACCGGCTTTGCGTAGTTCGCTATTTTCAACCATGGTTAGCTTTCTCGCGGATGCTGCTTCGCAGCTTCTCTTAATACGGGTATGATCGGCGTTTACGTTGTCCCAGCCAAGATAGTGGAAGTCGCCCACCGATGCAAAACACCAAGCTCTTGCTAACCAGTTTCACCTTTGTGGGACTGCTCGCACTCGCCGGTTGTTCATTCCCCGGGGTTTACAAAATCGACATCCAGCAGGGCAATGTCGTCACGCAGGACATGATAGACCAGTTACGCCCGGGAATGACCCGACGGCAAGTACGGTTTATTATGGGCAACCCCCTGCTGACCGACACTTTCCACGCCGATCGCTGGGATTATCTCTATAGCCTGCAGCCTGGTGGCGGTGAACGCCAACAGGAGCGTGTCAGCGTCATTTTCAATGGCAATGACCAGCTTGTCAGCCTGTCGGGTGACTTCATGCCAGGCGTAAGCCGTGATCAAGCGCTGCTCGGCAACGATAACGGCACAAACGTGACTGCACCTGTGCAGGAAAGCGAGAAGCCGAAGTCCGAAGTACCGGCCAAGCCAGGCTCCTTGCTCGACAAGATCCAGAAAGACGTCGACGGGGTCGAAACGGTCCCTGTCCCGACGCCTCAGCCTCTGGACACCAGCCCGCAGTAACATTGCGGCGCATATAAAAAGCCCGGCATGCCGGGCTTTTTGCTGCCTGTCATTCAGCCAGTCTATGGATGCTGCCGCTTCGCCAACGCCGCCTTGGCAGCACGCAGCCTGCGCACTTCTTTAGGGTCCACAAGCAAGGGCCGATAGATTTCAATGCGATCGCCCGATTGTACGGGGCGCACCTCCGCATCCGTGACGACCTTACCGAATACCCCCAAGGGGCAAGCAGCCAGATCCAGCTCAGGAAACTGCATAGCCATCCCTGACAATTGCACTGCTGCACGCAGACTGGTTCCCGAAGCCACCGTCAGCGCCAGCAGAACCTGGCGATCCTCGGCGGCATAAACCACCTCGACCTCAACCATGCAATTGCTTGGCTCGCTGACAGAATGCATCCACCAGGGTATTGGCCGCCTGATTGAACAACGGCCCCAATGTGGCCCGCACAATCGGCCCAGCGTAATCAAACGACAAATCCAGGCTGATCTTGCAGGCCTTGTCGGTAAGCGCCTTGAAAACCCATACACCATGCAGCTGGGTAAACGGCCCTTCCTGCAAATTCATTTCAATGGACTTGCCCGGCACCAGCGCATTCCGCGTAACAAAGTGCTGACTGAGCCCGCCTTTCGCCACCCCAACACTGGCAACCATATGCTCATCACTGCTTTCCAGCACCTCGGCAGTTGAGCACCAAGGCAGGAATTCCGGGTAACGCGCCACGTCGTTGACCAGGTCATAGAGCGCCTGCGCCGGATAGGGCAGCAGGGCCGAACGTTGAATATGCGTCGTCATGTGTGCGTGATTTCCACAGCTGAGCGGCAAACATCGCGAAACAACAGTCCGATCCGCGAAAGAAAAAAACCAAAGAACTGCCGGTATTGTCCGGGATTCGACCAACACGCTCAAGCACGCAGGTTGACCGTAGCCGACACGCTCGCAACTCCCTATAATGCCGCCCCTATGGCTAAACAAAAGAAACACCCCACAGGGACCATCGCGCAAAATAAAAAAGCGCGACACGATTACTTCATCGAACATCGGTTCGAGGCTGGTCTGGTCCTGGCCGGCTGGGAAGTAAAGAGTCTGCGTGCCAGCAAGTTGCAACTGGTCGACAGCTACGTATTGCTCAAGGATGGCGAGGCATGGCTGCTTGGCAGTCATATCACCCCGCTGACAACCGCGAGCACCCACGTGATTGCCGACCCGGTGCGCACTCGCAAACTATTGCTCAATGCCCGTGAACTGGAAAAGCTCGCCGCAGCCGTGCAGCAGAAAGGCTACGCCTGTGTCTGCCTGTCCTGGTATTGGAGCAAGCACCTGGTCAAGTGCGAGATCGCATTGGGCAAGGGCAAGAAGGAATACGATAAGCGTGATTCTGAGCGCGAACGCGATTCCAACCGCGAACTGCATCGCGCCGTGCGCAACAAGGGCAAGGAAGAGTAACCCTTGTAACGATGTAGCCTCGGGACTTCCCCCCCGGCTACATCCCCTTGCGCCGCTCCGCACGCGCCACGCGCTGAACCTCCTGACGCACCTCCTCCAACACTTCCTGCACGTACTCAAGGTGACGTGTCGAGACTTCTCGCGCCTGTTCGGCCCGACCCTCGATAATCGCCATGTACAACTCCCGGTGCTGACTGATCAGCATGTCGCGCGTCTCCGTACGTTGCTGATACATGCCGCCAATATTGGTCACCACGTTACGCTTGAGCAGGTCGAACAAGCCGCGAATGGTGTGCAGCAACACCGCGTTATGGCTGGCCTCCGCAATGGCCAGGTGGAACTGTGCATCCGCAGCCCCCTCCTCGACCCGGCTCACTTCATCAACGCGGGCATAGCAATCCTGCAAGGCTTCGAATGCAGCGGTCAGCCGCTCACGGTCGACCTCAGTAGCTCGCAATGCTGCGTAATAAGCACAGGACGCTTCAAGGGTCTGACGAAACTCCAGCAGGTCACGCTGGGCCTCGGGATTGTTTTCCAACAGGTGCAGCAACGGATCGCTGAACGTCGAGCCCAGTGACTCGGCAACATAATTGCCCCCACCTTGACGGCTCACCAACAAGCCCTTGGCCGCCAGCTTCTGAATCGCCTCCCTCAACGAAGGACGCGACACACCAAACTGTTCAGCCAAAGCGCGCTCGGCCGGCAACCGCTCACCCGACTTCAACGTGCCCTCAAGGATCATCCCCTCAAGCTGCTCGACTATATCGTCAGACAAACGGCGCTGACGCACCTGATCAAACCCCATAACTCACTCTCCACCATCCCGACCACTCGCCGGGCCCTCTATTCTGGCCTATCGCCGTTCTTCCAGCACCTATCAGAACCGCTTCGATTCACCCGATCAAACCACCTCGCCTGCCGGGCTACGACCAAAGTTTCGCAAGCGGCAAATTGACACATACCCCGAAGACTTTTAACCTAGCCTCCAGCGATTGTAAATTGGTATTACCAATTATCCAAGTCGACTATGAAGTGCCTGACCAACAACAATTAGGGGCCACCCCATATGCAAACCTGGCAACAGCTCTACAGCCCGCTCGGCAGCCTCGGCCTGTCCGCAATGGCCGCCGTTATTCCGATCGTGTTCTTCTTCCTGGCTCTGGCCGTGTTTCGCCTCAAAGGCCACGTGGCCGGCAGCATCACGCTGGCGTTGTCGATACTGGTAGCGATCTTTGCCTTCCACATGCCAGTGGACATGGCGCTGGCCGCCGCCGGTTACGGTTTTGCCTATGGCCTGTGGCCTATTGCCTGGATCATTGTCGCGGCGGTGTTTCTCTACAAACTCACCGTCAAGAGCGGCCAGTTCGAGATCATCCGCAGCTCTGTCCTGTCTATCACCGATGACCAGCGCCTGCAGGTGCTGTTGATCGGCTTCTGCTTCGGCGCATTCCTGGAAGGTGCTGCCGGTTTCGGCGCCCCCGTGGCGATTACCGCCGCACTGCTGGTAGGCCTGGGCTTCAACCCGCTGTACGCGGCCGGCCTGTGCCTGATTGCCAACACCGCACCCGTCGCCTTTGGCGCCCTGGGAATTCCGATCATCGTTGCCGGGCAAGTGACCGGAATCGATGCATTCAAGATCGGCGCCATGACTGGCCGCCAACTGCCGCTGCTGTCGCTGTTCGTGCCGTTCTGGCTGGTCTTCATGATGGATGGCCTGCGCGGCGTTCGCGAAACCTGGCCAGCTGCGTTGGTCGCGGGCCTGAGCTTCGCCATTACGCAGTACTTCACGTCCAACTTCATCGGCCCGGAACTGCCGGACATCACCTCGGCCCTGGCCAGCCTGATCTCTCTGACCCTGTTCCTGAAAGTCTGGCAACCCAAACGCACTGCGGGCGCGCAGATTGCCGGCGCCACTTCCGACGCAGCGATTACCGCCAGCGCCGGCGGCTTCGGCCTGCCGCGCAGCACCGTCGCCTCGCCTTACAGCCTGGGGCAGATTTTCAAGGCCTGGTCACCTTTCCTGATCCTAACCGTATTGGTCACCATCTGGACCCTCAAACCGTTCAAGGCGATGTTCGCCGCAGGCGGTTCGATGTACAGCTGGGTATTCAACTTTGCGATCCCACACCTAGATCAAATGGTGGTCAAGGTCGCACCCATCGTGACCAACCCGACTGCGATCCCAGCGATATTCAAGCTGGACCCGATTTCAGCGACCGGTACCGCGATTTTCTTCTCGGCACTGATCTCGATGCTGGTACTCAAGATCAATATCAAGATTGGTCTTACCACTTTAAAAGAAACTTTCTACGAGTTGCGTTGGCCGATCCTGTCTATCGGCATGGTGCTGGCATTCGCCTTTGTCACCAATTACTCCGGCATGTCTTCGACCATGGCACTGGTATTGGCCGGCACCGGCGCAGCCTTCCCGTTCTTCTCGCCTTTCCTAGGCTGGCTGGGGGTTTTCCTGACAGGCTCCGACACATCGTCCAATGCCCTGTTCAGCTCGTTGCAAGCCACCACGGCGCATCAGATCGGCGTCAACGACACGCTTCTGGTCGCTGCAAACACCAGCGGCGGCGTGACCGGCAAAATGATTTCGCCGCAATCGATCGCCGTGGCCTGCGCCGCTACCGGACTGGTGGGTAAAGAATCCGACCTGTTCCGCTTCACCCTCAAGCACAGCCTGTTCTTCGCCACGATCGTCGGGCTGATCACCCTGGCTCAGGCTTACTGGTTTACCGGCATGCTGGTGCACTAAAGCCGTAGTAATAGGGTCATAACCGACGCCGGGCTCTAACTTCGGCGTCGGCTTTGCGCAATCGTGTCAATACGGCGCCCAGGGGGTGCTGATCCTGGAGGACCAATGAGTCTGCCTGCCGCTTTCCTTGCTGACGTCGCACAGCTGATCCCACAAGATCGACGTTTCGACGATCCACTTTCCACCCTCGCATTCGGCACTGACGCCAGCTTTTACCGATTGATCCCACAATTGGTGATCCGCGTCGAGTCGGAAGACGAAGTGGTGGCACTGCTGCAACTGGCCCAGCGTGAACGTGTGCCGGTAACCTTCCGCGCAGCCGGCACCAGCCTGTCCGGACAAGCGATAAGCGACTCGGTACTGATCGTGCTGGGGGACAATTGGAACGGCCGTGAGATTCGCGGGCAAGGCACTCAGATCCGCCTGCAACCCGGCGTCATCGGCGCACAGGCCAACGCCTGGCTGGCGCCATTCGGGCGCAAGATCGGCCCAGACCCGGCGTCGATCAATGCCTGCAAGATCGGCGGAATCGTCGCCAACAACGCCAGTGGCATGTGCTGCGGTACGGCGCAGAACACCTACCACACCCTGGCCGGAATTCGTCTGGTCCTGGCCGATGGCAGCCGCCTCGATACAGAAGACGCAAGCAGCGTTACGGCGTTTCGTGAACAGCACGGCGCACTGCTCGAGCGCCTGGCCACACTCGGCCGTGAAACGCGGGCAAACGCTGAATTGGCAGCAAAAATCCGCCACAAATACCGTCTGAAAAATACCACCGGCCTGTCACTCAACGCCCTGGTGGATTTTGATGAACCGCTGGATATCCTCAGCCATTTATTGGTGGGCTCCGAGGGAACCCTAGGATTTATCAGCGCAGTCACCTATGACACCGTGATCGATCACCCGAACAAGGCGTCGGCGTTGATCGTGTTTCCGGATGTGGAGACCTGCTGCAACGCAGTCACCGTCCTGAAGACCCAACCGGTGTCGGCCGTCGAGCTGCTGGACCGACGCAGCATGCGCTCGGTGCAGGACAAACCGGGCATGCCCGCATTCGTACAACACTTGTCAGAAAATGCCTGCGCTCTGCTGATTGAATCCCGCGCCGCATCGCCGTCATTGCTGCATGAACAATTGGCACTGATCATGGCGTCGCTGGCCGGTTTCCCGGTGGAGAAACAGGTCGACTTCACCGAAGACCCGGTGGAAAACGCCCGCCTGTGGGCCATCCGCAAGGACACCTTCCCTGCCGTAGGTGCTGTACGCAAAACCGGCACCACGGTGATCATCGAAGACGTCACCTTCCCGGTCGAGCAACTGGCCATTGGCGTGAACCGCTTGATCGAACTGTTCGACAAACATCACTACGACGAAGCCATCCTTTTCGGACATGCCCTGGAAGGCAATCTGCACTTTGTGTTCACCCAAGGCTTCAACAGCGCGGATGAAGTCACACGCTATCAAGCGTTCATGGATGACGTCGCGCAATTGGTGGCCGTGGAGTTCGGCGGTTCGCTGAAAGCCGAACACGGCACCGGCCGCAATATGGCACCGTTCGTGGAGCTGGAATGGGGCAGCGAAGCCTATCAATTGATGTGGCAACTCAAACGCCTGCTCGATCCCAACGGCATTCTCAATCCTGATGTGGTGCTCAGCGAAGATCCGCAGATTCACCTCAAGCACCTCAAGCCGCTGCCCGCGGCCGATGAGCTTGTGGATAAGTGCATCGAATGCGGCTTCTGTGAACCGGTATGCCCATCGAAGGGCCTGACGTTGAGCCCGCGCCAGCGCATCGTAATCTGGCGAGATATACAGGCGAAAAAACGCGCCGGCGTCGACACCACCGAACTGGAAGCGGCCTACCACTACCAAGGCATCGACACGTGCGCCGCCACCGGCCTATGCGCCCAACGCTGTCCGGTAGGAATCAATACCGGCGATCTGGTGAAAAAACTGCGAAGCCGTGACGCCGACCGTACGAAAACCGCCGAATGGCTGGCCACCCATTTCGCCACGGCACTGCAAGGTGCGCGCTTTACCCTGCATGTAGCCAATGGTGCACGCATGCTGCTGGGAGCGCCTCGCCTGGCGAAGCTGTCGGCCACCATGACCAAGTTGTCCAAGGGGCAGATTCCGCAGTGGACCAACGCCATGCCACAACCGGAAAAAGCCATTCGCTTCAGCCCGGCGGTGACGGATGAGCGGCCACGAGTGGTCTACCTGGCGGCCTGCGTTTCACGCGCCATGGGCCCGGCGGCAGGTGATAAAGAGCAGATGTCGTTGTACGAAAAAACCCAGGGCCTGCTGGAAAAAGCCGGTTACCAGGTCGTGTTTCCCGACAACCAGGACAACCTGTGCTGCGGCCAACCTTTCGCGTCCAAAGGCTACGCCGAACAGGCAGAACACAAACGCCAGGAACTGATCGGCGCCCTACTCCATGCCAGCCGCGGTGGCCTGGACCCGATCTATTGCGACACCAGCCCCTGCACGCTGCGCCTGGTGCAAGACCTCGGCGAAACGCGCCTGGACCTTTACGACCCAGTACGTTTCATCCGCACACACCTGATGGACCGTCTCGATTTCACCCCACAGGAAGCGCCGATCGCCGTACACGTCACCTGCAGCACCCAACACCTGGGAGAAAGCCAGGCCCTGATCGACCTGGCCCGCCGCTGTGCCAAAACCGTGGTAATTCCGGAAGGCATTCACTGCTGCGGGTTTGCCGGCGACAAAGGTTTCACCACGCCGGAACTCAACGCCCACTCGCTTCGCTCCCTCAAGGATGCAGTGCAGCACTGCAGTGAAGGGATCTCCACCAGCCGCACCTGCGAGATCGGCCTGAGCCAGCATGGCGGCATCGACTATCACGGGTTGGTATACCTCGTGGATCGCGTGACCCAGGCCCGCGCCCATTGATCCCGCAAAAAAACAGAACCCCTGCGCGCTGGCGTAGTCATCTGCATAGGCCTCGACGAACGAGGCCCATCAGTGATGTCGCTGGCAGCCCATGAACGCCAGCAGCGTCGAGCCTTTTTTGCGCAAGGAGATACCCTATGAAGCGTTCCGCTCTTGCTGGCTTGTTCATTACCGCTGCGATGTTGGCCTCCCCTGCTTTCGCTGCTGGCGAGCCCGACCTGTGCAAGATAAACCTGGACAAAATCAACAACGGTAAAGCGCTGCTCGCCACCGACACCAGTGGCAAAAGCGGCGAAATCGACACAGCCGTCTCCCAAGCCAAGGCCGCCCACGCCGCCGGTGATGACAAGAAGTGCATCGAAATCACCTCCAAGGCCCTGCAAGACCTGCAGAACCTGGAAAAAGGCGGCCAGTAAACGATAGGGCCAACCTTCGGGTTGGCCTTCCGTGACCGTTTGGCGTACACTGCACAGGCTTGTCACTCACTATGAAACAACGAGTTACAAGCACGGGGCCGTTTAGGATTCGACGCCGGTCGCGAAACTTTAGGTGCATGCCGAGTTGGTAACAGAACTCGTAAATCCACTGTTGCAACTACTTATAGTTGCCAATGACGAAAACTACGGCCAGGAATTCGCTATCGCTGCGTAAGCAGCCTTAGACCTGAGCTTCTGGTACCTTCGGGTCCAGCAATCACCAGGGGATGTCTGTAAACCCAAAGTGATTGTCATATAGAACAGAATCGCCGTGCAGTACGTTGTGGACGAAGCGGCTAAAACTTACACAACTCGCCCAAAGCACCCTGCCCTTCGGGTCGCTGAGGGTTAACTTAATAGAAACGGCTACGCATGTAGTACCGACAGCGGAGTACTGGCGGACGGGGGTTCAAATCCCCCCGGCTCCACCACTTCATCATCTAAAGACGTCCACGGACGTCTTTTTTTGTGTCTGAAATCCAGTAAATACGGGGATTTCAGGGCTTTTTGAGGCTTTCGAGGTTTTCTGAGTTCCAGGCGGTTTGGTATCCCAGGTGGTATCCCGCGCTACCTAGTGCTATTTTCAGGATACCAAAACGGTGCTGGAGGTAGCCCCCATGCCTACTAACGCAACCCGCCTCTCCGATCGCCAGCTCAAGGCAGTCAAGGCAACTGGTAAAGACTTCGTCCTTAGCGACGGCGATGGCTTGCAGCTTCGAGTACGGGCCAGCGGCTCGATGATGTGGAATTTCAATTACCGCGAGCCGTTGATCAGACGCCGTATCAACATGGCGCTTGGTCCATACCCCGACCTCTCGCTAGCCAATGCCCGAAAGAAAGCCGCAGAGGCGCGTGAGTTGCTCGCTTTGGGCATTGATCCCAAAACCCAGCGTGATGAGGTAAGGCAAGCCAAACTTGCTGAGAGTGAACACACTTTCGAGAAGGTGGCCACGGCCTGGTTCGAGCTGAAGAAAGACTCCGTAACCAAAGCCTACGCCGAAGACATTTGGAGATCGCTGACGCTTCATGTTTTCCCAAGCATGAAAACAACGCCGCTCTCTCAAATCACTGCTCCGATGGTTATCAAGATCCTTCGTCCAATCGAGGCCAAAGGGAGCCTCGAAACCGTGAAACGATTGAGCCAACGACTCAACGAGATCATGACCTACGGGGTCAACTCCGGGCTGATATTCGCGAACCCCCTCAATGGAATTCGGGCGGTGTTCAAGAAACCCAAGAAAGAGAACATGGCTGCGCTACCACCTGAGGAGCTTCCCGAGCTCATGATGGAAATCGCGAACGCCAGCATCAAGCGCACGACCCGCTGCCTGATCGAATGGCAACTGCACACGATGACCCGCCCTGCCGAAGCAGCCACCACACGATGGGCAGATATCGACTTCGACAAGCGCATTTGGACCATTCCGCCAGAGCGCATGAAAAAGCGTCGGCCGCACACAATCCCTCTTACCGATCAGGCACTTTCGTTACTGGAGACGCTCAAGAAACTCAGCGGTAACAGAGAGTACGTGTTCCCCTCAGATAGAAATCCCCGCACCCATGCCAATAGCCAGACCGCCAACATGGCGTTGAAGCGCATGGGCTTTCAGGACCGTCTAGTCAGCCACGGCTTACGCTCGATGGCGAGCACCATCCTGAATGAGCATGGCTGGGATCCGGAGCTGATCGAGGTCGCACTGGCGCATGTCGACAAGGACGAAGTTCGTAGCGCCTACAACCGGACGGATTACATCGAACGCCGGCGTCCGATGATGGCTTGGTGGAGTGAACATATCCAGAAGGCGGCCACCGGCAGCCTGTCGGCATCGGCCATCAATCAAACCAGAGATCGCAACGTCGTACCGATTCGCTGAACATCCAAAAGGTACGCGCCACCGGCTACGATCCGTGTCGTGTAGTAGGGCGAAAGGAGTGACGACAGTTGCCAGATCTCTGGTATGCCTGCGCCTCTTCAGCCAAGCTCCTGAGTATGGGAAGGCTCCGCATTCCCATACTCAGGAGCTCACGCTTAAAGGTCTATCAGGCAACCACGACTTTTGCCTTTCTGCGGCGGATCAACCCTGCTGTCAATTCGTAGTAGTAGACGGTAGCTGGAGCTGAGCATCGCAGGTAGTGTTCCAGAAACCATCTCACGTGTTTGTCCCTCCAGGACCAAGGAGTTGCGCAACTCCAGCGCTCACGAATAACCTCGTGCATCCTTTCTGCTTGCCTGATGTGCCGCTGCTGCGTGGCATGTGCACCTTTGAGCACGGGGCGCAGGAACAACGCTATGTCGAACTCGGCCGTCATCGCAGGCCTCCGATGTAGGCACTCACCACATCGATGCGGTTATGTCCCAACTCGTGGCTGATCTGCTTACGGGCTCGCTGATCGAGTGCTCGATCCTCTTGATGAACACGACCACCATTAACGGGTGCAGGAAAGCCGATTAGTTGCTCATAGCGCTCACAGGCGTAAGCCGCCCGCAGCTCATGAAAACCTTTCAATCCATGCTCATGCAGGATGTCCCGTGCCGGTCGCACAACTGCGTGCATAAAGTCTTTGTAGCTTTCGTCGGGCGCCAACAAATTCCGGCTGCCATTGGGTGAGGTCGCGCTGGCCCAATCCAGGGCATCGCGAACTTGATCCGTGACCGTAATCCAGCGCGGTGCCGAGGCCCCTGATCGACCACCTTTGGTGCCATCCTGGATGTTGATCTTGCCCAGTTGCCGAACCTCACGTTGCAGTCGGGGCAGATCGGCCAGGATCGCTTCGCGCAGGCGCATACCAGTCTCACGGGCGAGGAGCACAATGGCACTCACCCTCGATTGCTGACGATCTGACAGCGCCCGCGCGATCAACTCGACCTGCGCACGGTCTTGGCCTTGCGGAGCCTCACTACGCACGCTTGAGCGCTGCAAGCCCAGCGCCTTACTCGGACTCGGGATTTTGACGTACTGATCACCGCGCAGCGCGGCCATCGTTCGGTTCACGCTGGACAGTCGGTTCTGCGCGGTGGCAATGCCGACGTTGCCCTGATCAACCTGCTCCCGCACGTGGACGGCGTACCGCATGAGGATCTCGCGGTCTATCTGGCGCGCGTCGTTGACCCTCGGTCCTTCATCGGATCGACACCAATGCACGAACGCCTGCCAGCGATCGCTATGGGCTTTGACAGAAGCAAAATGGCCGTCGCCAAACAGGTCTTTCAGTGCTCGCGGTCCAGCATAGCTAAGCTGGCGACCAAAGCCGAAATTGCGCCCCGCTCGCTTACCGACCTGAGCCATTTTTCTGCTCCTGATCGACTGCAGTGAGATCATGCAAGAGGGCTTGCCAGTGCGCACTTACAATCGCGAACTGAGCCCAATCACTCGGGCGAAAACACAGCGTGTTGTCGGCGACGTAAAGATGCGCACCCTCCTCTTTCAACCACTGAATAATGGCTGTCGTAGAGGCGATAGCTTTATGGGTGGGGGCGACACTGGCGACAGCGGCGACAGCCCTCGGTCTGCTTGGTTTTGAGCGTGGCGACAAAGTGGCGACAGTAGCGGCGACAAATCGCGCTTTAGGCTCCTTTTGACGCTGAGCCAGATGGTTGCGCAGCGCTTCATCAAGATTAAACATGGCGCACCTCGAAGGTGTGGCCATCGGTGATCAACCACTGATGATCAATCAACTCAACCAGCAGCTTGGCGGCATGACGACTGCTCTTGCGGGCAAAGCGGGGACCGTTGCGGTTCAATTCACGAATACTGAAACGCTTCCAATCTTTGACCTGTAGCCATCGCAGCAGCCGGTCTGCCTCTTCTTTTACTCGACACACTGGCTCCTGCTCAGTCAGGCGCTGGATCTCGGTGAGGTAGTAGCCGACTAAAGCGGAGGCCCGCTGGATATGGTCGACCTCCACGACGCTGCTCTCCTCCAAGACTGCAAGAATGCCGGCGACGCGCAGCAGGTTATCGGCCGCCTTTGATCCGCTGGGCCGTACGCTGGCCAGCTCGCCAAACTCCCCCAACTGGGCCTCGATAGCATCATGCAAATCAATCCAGCGACGGCGGGCTAACGGACTCAGTGTCAGCGGTGATAGCCGCAAGGCACCGTCAGCGGAAAGTGACCAAGGCTGATGAAACAGGGCCGAAAGACGGTGGTGATATCGAATTAGGGCGGGGTCTTTGGACAAGTCGACAGACTGGTAACTGCGTTGTCCGGCCAGGCTGGTGGGCCAGGTGATGAGACAGCGACCGAGAATGCCTTGCCCCTGCAGCAATGGGTCACTGAGTAACTGCATGGCTAGATACGGTTGCAGCATCAGGTGCAGGCTTAAGCGTCGATCGTAAGCTCGCAAGCTTTCACCCGCCATAGACCGCGCGCGATCTATCGGACTGCCGTCCCAGAGTGACGACAAGGTCGTAACCGCTTTCAAACGGTTATCTCGACTCATGGTGCTGCTGCCGAGGAATTGTCCCCCTTCATCGCAGAACAACCCCATACTCGGCAGGTCATGGCAGAGCCCTTTGATCAGAGCTTCAATAGTTGGGTCCGTGGTAATCAGCCTCGGTGCAGAGGGCTCCGCTTCGAGCGGTACACCGTTCGCGGAGTCGGGATCGGCAGGGTTGATACGCTGCATCTGGCGCTGTGCGGCGCGGTACCGGGCAAGCTGTTCGCGGTAGCGCTGCCACTGCTCACGCTCCCATTGGCGTGCTGGCAGCAATGCAGATCGGTCTGCCGCCGTTTTACGATCCCCCGAAGCTGCCACCGTGATCAGGTACAGCGAGAGAGGATAATTTCTCCCGTCGAGCTGTAGGCCGGCATGACCTTGGGTAGCCAGCGCCGAGGCAGCCAACACCGATTGTGCAGCCAATGCCTGGGGCACGCCGATGACCTCGGCCATGCGCTCCACCGCAAGCCCAAGAATCCCACCCAGTGCCTGCACCGGATAAGGCTGGGCCACGGGATTCGAGTCAATCAACGGTCGTGGTAGTTCAAGCTTCGGATCTAACTGCTGCATGGCCCTCTCCTCGTTCATTGCTGGTTGTCCTCACGTAGTCCCGCCACGGTTGTTGAGTGTTATCAGGGATCAAGGCCCCTGCGGCCTGTGAGGTGCTCACTGACGCGGAACGAACGGCTCCTTACAACCGGGAGCGAGGGCATAACCCCATGAATCTGGCCTCCTTAGTCGCATCCGAAGATGCGGGCGGGTAGAGGCTGTGCCGACTGACGAGTTCGGCACCTGGAGATCCGGAGTAGGAGAAGGCAACGACATGGACACCTGGGGCATGCCTGACTGTCAGTCAGATGCAGCCTTTCCATTGGCTGCGGCACCGGTGCCTGTGTCGTTGCGGATGGCGACGAATCGGATTTGTCAGGTCGATTGTCACGAGGAGAGTTGCGGCAATGCCCTGTACGACGTGGCTTGCAGCAGTGGTACGAGCGCCCGTCTCTTTCCAGAAGAAAGAGACGGGCGCGGATTGGCGCAGCGAAGTGTGCCGAGAGGTGAGGTTGCTGCAGTGCAGCGAGAAAGGTCCATCGTCTGCCGCAGTGGGCAGATCAGTCGAGTAGGCATCCATCACTCTTGGGGAGTGACCGTGCGAGCCGCCGGACGCTAATCGCACTTCGGAAGAACCACCACACAAGTGGCGTAGCCTTAAAGGTTCTGGCTACCTGGGCTGGTGCTGTCAACGACAGCGATCCGTACGCCAATTTTTATACCCCCTCGAAAAAGCGGTCAAGCGTCACTGCCGAAGTGCTCAGAAAGTGGCGACTGTCGCCAGTTTTGTCGCCATGCTCCAGGCCACGTTCTACGTGGATTGTCGCCGGCGTCGCCGCTGTCGCCACACCTACATCCATGCCCAACGAGAAGATCCGCACATACACTGAAATGGCGCAGCGCTCGATAGAAATCGCGGGGAATTACTGACGGGTGAAAGCAAGCGTAGCTCTAACCAAATTTGAACATGGGAAAGTGGAACAAGGTGGCTTCGAGAAAAAGCGAGGAACCCTCCGATCAGCGCGATCAAAGATCGCTTGATCGGAGGGTTTGGCGGGAAAAGCAAATCTCAAACGTCAAGCCCACTCTGTGAGCTTTGACCACGGGATCTTTGCCATGCGCATAAAGGTGACAGGACAGCGTAGTTTTGCGGAGCTTGATCCGGCGAAGCAGCTCCGACTTTTCAGCCTCGGAAAGGGTGAAGACGGTTGCTGGTCGGCCCATGTCGGTATCAGTCCCTGATGAGTAAACATCTAAAGAGGCGAGCTCAAATTTTCATTGGTAGTTCTGAACTCCACACTAGAGCGACGGTACATTCGACATTCAGATTAATTGTCGAGGCTAGCTGAGACCACGTCGAGGATCGCCTGAAAGGTGCCTGAAATCGAATGCACCATTCGTCTATCGGTGGATTACCCTCCCATACGCTGTAAAAGCTCGTCGAGCCTCCTGAATTGAGCGGTGTCCCTGAGCGCCGGTTCGGACTGCACGATTGAGCTCAAGCATTTTCGGAGCTCTTCAGGGAAGACGTGATGCTCCCCTGTAACAGCATCAAGAAGCGCTAGCGAGTCCTTTGGATAAAGACTGCAATGACCTGAGTCCGCCAAGCTTTGCATCACGGAATAAGAGAATTCCAATGGCATCAACCAATCGAAAATGGCTTTTAAGGCTACAGGAAATTTTTTCCCTGCGGCCAATGCCAGCTGAGCGAGAGAATCTGCGATTCTCTCAGTTTTCAGCTCCAAACTTTTTGGCCATATCCTCTCCCAGAACGGCTGTATACGGTTCGACCAGTTTTCCTCCCGTTGACCCGCTGCACCTTCCAAGGCTTGTGAGAGCGCCTGTGCCGACTCCTCCAGCCCATCGACGGGCAGCGCCGCAATGGCCGTGCGAAGTTCTTGGACGGAGAAGCCTTCAACTGGGCCTATTGCTACATAAGTGAAGAACGCGGCAAATTGTTGCTTGTGCTCACCCAGTTCCTCGTAGTGATGTGCAGTTTGCAAGAGTTCAGATTTGAAGGCGGCTAGCAGCGGTTGATAGAGCCGCGGCGACCACAGAAATCCTTCCCAGATGCCCTTTGCTTCGAACGCATCTCGCTCCCAATTCAACAGAGGGAGCAGACAGTGCTCTGTCCAATCCTTGTCGACTCGGTAGAGCGAGATCAAGTGCGATCCCAGGATCACTCGACCATGACGGTAGCGTTGGATATTCGTATCCGTCAGCTCCGTGAAGAAGTCTGACAGTGCTGGTGGGAGCTCTTCATTATCGCGAGGGGACTGCCGATACCAATGATTGATGAGAACTTGAGTGACCATTCCGACGGGATGGTTGATGGCTTCATTAACGGGGCGAGCATTGGAGGAATCGTCCTCTGGTTCAGCATCTGATTCAGATGGCAGATCCATTAGACGTCGGCACAATGCGTAGAGCTGATCCTCATCCCTGATCGTGGTCTTCTCGGAGAGGACTTCCAACCAGCTGGAAACGCTATGAGCGATTTCGCCCAATTTATTACCGGGGAGGGCCAACACTACGGGGACTGCATGTGTCCAGAAACGAGCATGCAAACGTCTATCCCACCAGGCACGGAGTGCTTCCCTCCAACGCTCAATCGGCCACTCCCCCTGTGAGGACAGTTCGGAGAGAGCGTGAAGAGTGGTCAGAGGGCGCGTTCGACATGTGTCGCTCCATGTGTCCCGGCTGATCCCATACGAATCCTTAGCCGGTAATTTGAGCCATTCAATCAACTCAGCCTTATTGTCAGGCGCGACGCTGACCTCAATTTTGCTTTCAAAGTCGGGGTCACCAGTACCAGTCATCCAGGAGGAGAACTCATCTCGCTCATTCTCCGAGACTCGCCACAGTGGGTTGGCCACTGACAGATGTTGCAGGCGTTTGGCCGCGGAGGCATTCAGTTTGAACCCAGAAGTTTGGAGCTTTGCCAGGTTCAGCCAGGTTGAGTGCGCAGTGGCGCCCTGGATGCGTTCAGGCTCCAAATCGATACGGTAAATATCGCGTGGAGGGCCTTTGAGGATCGCGCGCTGAAGCTGCGCCCCGGCTGTCCTGGATAGCTGCCCACCCTGAAGGACTAACAGACGCAGTACCTCCCGCCGGGTTTCAATCGACCATAGCCACCAGCCTTCGTTAGATGTAAGCCAAGACACCCATATGTTCTGGTCGACGCACTCTTCCTGGCTGGCTGCGAAGAATGCTAATCGCTTGAACGCTGGGTAGGGCATATCGAACCACCGCACAGCGATTTGGCTAGCGTGACTAGAGTTTTCAAGCCGCAGGGCAAGCCACATATCACGTAGCAGTTCGATGAGTGTGACCCACTCCCGGAAGCCTCGGTTCTGAGGATGCGGCATAATTGAAGGCAAGTGTCTGTAAGACTTGTCTGAGCGATTGGTCGCATCACCCAGTAGGCTTGCAAGATCCAATGCCTCTAGCAGGAGGCGTTCGAAATCATCGATTAGCCCGGGTAGAAATCCGCTCAGGTTGCAATTCATTAGGTCTTGCAACGTCGAGCGGACATGATTGGAGGCCAGGACAACCTCCCAATTCAGGCTATCTTTGAGGCGCTTTTCGCCATCATTGTCGCTGGCACTACTTCCCCAATGCATCGGTTCTCTAAGCAGTAATTTGGGTGCCAGTAATGTACGAAGCTCGAGTCGATGGAGTACTGACATGCCATCTGTTCTGACACGGCTCAGCCAGCTGTGAAGTCCAGTATGTTGAGAGAGCGACTTGACTCGACCGCTGAGCAATATGCGCCATAGCAACTCCATCTGCGGGGTAACAATTGCATTGGGGGCGTGCGTTGAAATTTCCTTGATCGCCAAGCTCCCTCCCCCTCGTTGTGAGAACGCTAGGTCATTGAGTCGCTTCTCGATCAATGCCCCGAGATAGCTGTGCAGGACACCGCCCTGCGACACAACCCACATTAGCAACTGCGGGTCATTCAAATGCCTGATCAGCCATTGGGATAGATGGCGCATGACCTCATCCATCGCGACATTGTTCGTGACGCCGGACGCGAGTCGCATTCTTGGAGCGAGTCCATGAGGTGTTGGGCGATCGATCAGACTGAATCGCAGCTCCTCATCCACCTCCAGTGATACTGGGATACCAAACCGATTGAGGTCACAGTGCCTGAAGCGGGTGTCTGAGAACGCATGTGTGAGCCACTCCAGAGGAGGAACTGGATTGAGTTCTGCAAATTGACGGGCTGGCCCGCCTGTTTTGTCCGCGAGCGCCCAGAGCATTCGTCCGACAAAGTCATCCTCCTTGGTGCTGGAGGATGGGCGTGCAAAGGCATTCACCGATACCATCCGCATCTTTCCGGTGATGCCGTCCCTGTAGGTTTCGCTCCATGACCGCAGCGTTTTATGTAGGCGCCAATGGTCGTAGTTATCTGGCGTCACCTTGTAGAGGATGGGGGTAACACCTTTGGCCTTCCACTCGGTGGTCTTGCGGTCCTCCTGCCCTGGCTCGCAATCTCCAAAGGCCCAAGCCTGGGGCGTGGTTTCACCTAGCATCCGGTCAGCAGCGAGTGCGTCCATCATGTAGCGAAGTACTGGATCGTTGATGCTGTACCCGATAAAACAGACGATATAGTTGCGGAAGAGCTCACTTACAAAGCGGGCCGCCCAGCGCTCGGTCAGGTATGCAAGTCCGAAATCGCCGCTGGTGACAACCAGGCGATTCAAGGCATCTTCATCAGGCTCATTCGGCAGCACCCCATGCAAGGCGACCAACCCATTCCAACGGCTTTTTTTGGGGATGGGCAGCATGGGCGCGTTGAAGGTCTGCAGCTTCTGCTTGGAGCGCTTCGCCGCTGCGTCGAATAGTCTGTCGAAGTTTGTGGTTACGAGCCGAAGTGCTCCAGACCTCGTTTCTGCAAGTCTAAGCAACGCTTCGTGTGTTGCCGTGGCCCCTTTGAGCTTGAGGTTAGGTTTCAGCGCCGCGGCCAATGCAGACCTCACCTTTCCTCTCTGGCCGGGCAACCTCCGCTCGAGGAGGTCGAGTGTTGCATCGTATTTCTCGCTCTTAAAGGCTTCCAGCTCGATCTCGCTTTTCGTTGTTCCCGATAGTTCATAGATCCTCTCAACCAAGCCTTTGAAGCCTGGCAGCCCTGCTGGGTACGAGATGCCCGCTCCGCAGAAGAAAACCACTTTCCCCTCTTCATGTGCCTGCAAAAGCTCTTCGGGGACGTCAGGCCCATCTGCTACAAACTGCATGCTGCTCCTCCTAGAGCGTGAAGGCTGAGCACGCTCAGCAGAATCTCAATAGCGGTTTATGGGCACAGCGCCTAGTTTCAGGCAAGCACAGCTTAGGCTTCACAAGCCATACCGAGATTCGGTTCTGAGCTTTCCCGACTCTGATAGGTGGGCACCGAAAGGGGATTGTGACAGCGTATCATCAACCTGGCCGGTGTCTGCCATAGGGCTGGATTTACGCAAGGTGAGTTGGCCGGACACTTACCGGCCCTCTATAAATACATTCGCTTGTTCATGCCTCGTGAATACGTACTTCGGATAGTTCTGGGAGCAATGGCTTTAACTCCTGCCAAACCCAAACGGCTAAAGCCTCGCTCGTCGGACTTTCCAGCCCGTGAATTTCATTAAGACAATTAAGATCAAAGCGCTTACACAGAGGCGCGAAATTCTCCTTTATCTCGGAAGAATCCCTACCCCAACCTGACGCTCTATCAACAGGGCCATCGATATAGATCGCGATACAAAAGGAATGACCATGCAGACGCCCACATTTGTGCCCTTCTGGACCACAGGGCAGTCGATGAGCGGCCTCAAAAACGAACTCTTAAAAAATCTACACTGATTCCTCCCGTATCTCAGGCGACAAAAAACAGCTAGACTAAACCTTCCAAGACTCAAGATCGATGCATAGCGTTTCAAACAAAAACTCTACAACTTTGGCTCGCCCCTCACCCAGCGCTGATGCAATGGTGATTACGGAAACCAAAATGGAGTTAACAGTGTGCAAATCGGCGACATCACTCAGGCAATTTAATATTTCTTCAAATTTCCCCAACATAGCAGTTTGGGAAAAGTTTAATGCCTGCACCACATGGGTAGATGGCGTCAGGTAGAGAATATTCGCACGCGTCCGCAAACCGTAGGCTTCAGTCAGCATGCCATACCCTTCAGAAGGGAAAGCTTCGTCCTGCCCTGCAAGCCTCCTCAATGCCTCCTGAAAAGCCATTGATAGATGAAGAATTACTTCTGAGAACTCTTTTACACTGGCGTCACTGGCCAGGGCTGGAGACAGATCCGATGAAAACAAAGTAGGCATATTGCCTCCTAAATAATAGTAATTAACCCTGTTAGCTAGGTACGAGTTCCGAACTTCGAACTACCCTGGTCAAATGATCAGTTAAAAGATGAATATCACCATGTAAATTTTGAACGCCATTCCATGGCCGGCTGCCTGTTTTAAAGGACCACTCTCCCGAACCGAGCGTCCAAGCTGTATATCCTTGTAGCTTTCTAAGGCCTAACTTGAATACTGGGGCCAGTGGTGCTCCTGTAGCACACAACTGTTCCATGACGAACCCCATAGAAATAATCCCCGCGCTATGGACTAGACGAGAACTTTTAGGTGTATGACCATGCCAAGCATTTCCAAACACCTCCTGGACCGCCTGGAAAAACTCACTGATGGCCAAGAAACACCGATCTTCACCTCCCGGCAACTCAATCACCTCCCGACAGTAACCGTCTGATAGGGAATTCATTACCAGTTTTTGGAGCGACGTATCGCCGATGACTCCTAAGGGATTGGTATGCTGCTTAATCTGACCTTGCAAAGAAGATCGATCGTCATAATTCAGCATTTCCACGATGCGTGCTGCGCGGGCGCGGGAAGTCATTCTGAATGGAAGGCCGCTGACAGACGGGAGCAGTTCATATACCAGCGATTTCGGTAACGGACTGGTGTTGTTGACGAGAATAAATTGCCGGCGAAGCTCTTCCTGATTTTCACACACAAGAGCAGACACCAATAACTGGAATGAACTCCCCTCGAGCCCAGCTAACGCAGATAGGCGCTGCTGGCCATCCACAACGAACCCAGGAGGGCCGGATGAAATATCCACCTCAATTTCTGCATAGGCTCCATCTCCTTCCGCCACCCGAACTCCACTGGTAAACGCTAGCACCACAGCATTGGGCATTACCGCATCGGGACGGGAGAGGTAGTCGCGGATCTCTCGTATGTGCTTGGACACCTGTGGCCGCTGAAAGCCATGAAGGGCACCACGGTCATCACGCTTGACTCGGTCGATGCTAGCGATCGCCAAAATCTGCTCAACGGTAGCCGCAAACGATACCACTTGATGGGTTGGGCTCTGTAACGCCTTGATTGCGCTGAACTTAAGCAATGAGTCTCTTCCTTCATCAAACGCCCTCCAGAAAGAGGGGTATGTAGCAGCAGTATTAAGGCTCTTATACCAATCCTTCCGCATAAAAACTAGCCTAAGCGCATTGGCCCATACAGTTATTAAATGGTAAATTGTCAGCCTCAGATAAATGCAACCCCCGTCAAAACAGGCCTACAGTTTTCCCATGAGAACCGTCATCATCACCAACTGCACCAATCGAAAACGTCTCGACGGCCTGCCGCCGGTGGTACTGAACGACGAGTGTTATTCATCGATTGCTGCCATGGCAAAGGCGTGGAAGGGGCAGATAGACGAGCGTCCCACCACTCTGATGGCATCTTCACTTTACGTGGGTAGAAGCGTTTCTGACGCGAGGCGCGTAGCAACGAAGTTGGACGCGAAGCTAATGTTTGCGTCGACCGGCTTAGGGTTGATTGAAGGCGATCAGAGATGTCCACCGTACAACCTGACGGTGGCTCAGGATCCGAATTCTATCATCCCACGTCTCAAAAAATTGGGTGCGCGCGCGTCAGATTGGTGGGAAGCCGTAAATGTCACCCAATCAAAGGGAAGCGCCCTAGCGGACCTCGTCAGCCAACCCGACATCGACTTGGTGCTCATTGCCCTCTCTTCAAACTATGTGCAGTTGATAGGCGAAGACCTTGGAAAAATCAGGGAAACGAAGATCGACAAGCTTAGAATATTCACTTCGCGCCCAGGCATCGAGATGCTTCCCAGCCATTTACGACGCATCGCGATGCCCTATGACGAACGCCTTGAAACCTCAACACTACCAGGCACTCGCAACGATTTCCCTCAGAGAGCCCTGCGTCATTTCATTGAGATTCTTGAACTGTCGAGTGCTCCGGCCGAAATCGCTCGAAAGAGCGTCAGCGCGGCGATGGATCTTTTATCCCTAGCAAAAACGACCATCCGGCGGCGCGCATCCGACAGTGAAATTGCCTACATGCTTGAGTGTGTGTGGGCTGACTACCAAGGCAGTTCCACCCGATTGTTACGCTACTTAAGGGACGACGCCCTGGTGTCGTGCGAGCAGTCGCGCTTTCGGAGGATCTGGCAGGACATCAAAGGTCAAGACAGCATAGAGAGCAAAGCATGACGAGCGAAGATGCGATTGTGGTGCGCGCACTACGCACCACGCAAGGCGACAACCTTGATGTGTATGCATTATTCATCAGGGGATCTGACCTGGTCCGAATTGCCGACATCAGCCGCCTGTCGCGAGAAGATAGCAGTCCCCTCAAGGGTTTTCAGCGCCCCGAGATTAAGAGTCATGTCAAAGGGATCACTGAGTACCTCAATCAGGGAAATGTACTTTTTCCCAATGCAATTATCTTAGCGCTGTCTCCTGACCTACGCTTTGTTGCAGCACGCGGAAGCAAGCCGACAGGCGACGCGGGGCTTTCGCAAGCGGGTACGCTGACGATACCTATCAGGGAGGAAGGAATGAGGTCTGCCTGGATCGTGGATGGGCAACAGCGCTCATTGGCGTTGGCGAAAGCAGCCAATTCGGATCTTCCTGTGCCAGTGATCGGTTTTGTATCCGATAGCCTGACGACCCAGCGCGAGCAATTTATTTTGGTCAACAAGGCCAAACCCCTGCCCACTCGACTGATCAACGAACTGCTGCCGGAGACAGGCAGCATCCTTTTACCCCGCGAACTGAGTGCTCGCAAGGCACCAGCTGAGTTGTGCGGGCTTCTTAGCCGCGATCCCAACTCCCCTTTTCACAAACTCATAAAGCGATCGTCCGAGCAAAATAGCAAAGCAGTGATCACTGACACCGCTGTAATAACGATGATCCGCAATAGCATCAGTAATCCGTTGGGGGCGTTGGCTCCCTACACCTCCAGCACCGACGGTGCGGCGAACGTTGAGTCCATGTACAACCTACTGACGACCTTCTGGCGGGCAGTGCGTGATACGTTTCCAGAGGCGTGGGCACTTGAATCCAAGAGCAGTCGACTCATGCACTCAGCGGGGATCATCGCCATGGGAGTGCTTATGGATCGGATCTACGCCAAAATCGGTGGTCAGCGCGAAACCTACGAAGCCGTGCTACAAGAACTGGCCAGAGTAGCCCCTTACTGCGCATGGACAACAGGTCAGTGGCCGATGATTAATGTCCAGTGGAATGAAATCCAAAGTACCCCTCAAGATATCAAGGCGCTGCAAGAAACCTTGATCCGCCTCTATATGACCAGCGCTCACCAATGAAATTTTTATACGCCGACACCCAGGACTACGTAGACCCGGACTACGATTTCATCAACGATCGAAATGCGCCGGGCCGGAAGAGATACTGGGATGACCAGTATGCGCACGAAATGATGACCCCCGTCCCCTATGATGGGCTCTTGGTCTCGATGAGTGCAGTGCGACCTGCAAATGGCGTCGCTAATTCAAAGGTTCGGTACTCGACTTCCGAGCAGCAACGCTTCCTCAGAGAAGGCGCGCGCAAATTTCTACGACTTGATGGCATTCAGTTCAAAGATACTATGGTCCTAGGTGACTGCGGGGCTTTCGCCTATGTAGAGCACCCCACCCCTGCGTATAGCCCAAGTGAAGTAGTAGAGTTCTACTCAGATGCGGGATTCACCCACGGTTGCTCGCCGGACCATATCATATTCAACTGCGACTCTAGTAATCCTCCAGCGCTGAGCCAGTCGGAAGATGTGCTGTTTCGGTACGAAATTACGCTCAAAAACGCACAAGAGTTTCTGCGTTTAGTGAAGGAGGCGGAATGGCCTTTCGAACCTCTTGGAGCGGTACAGGGTTGGTCCCCTCAAAGCATGGCGAACGCTGCAAAACAACTCGAAGACATGGGTTATCGCTACTTGGCGATCGGAGGTCTAGTACCTTTGAAAGTCGATCAAATCCATGAGGTTTTGAAAGAGCTTCGAGCGGTCCTGAAGCCCGAGACAAATATTCATCTGCTGGGTTTTGCTAAAGCTGAGAACATCCATGAATTCACTGGTTATGGCATTACCAGCTTTGACTCAACCTCCCCCCTTATACGCGCATTTAAAGATGCAAAGTGTAATTACTACATGGGCAACAATACAACCAAACTGGATTATTACACTGCCATCCGTATTCCTCAGGCAATTGAAAATCCACGCCTGATGCAAGGAATTAAAAAAGGCACTCTGAGCGCAGAAGAGTTACAAACCAAAGAAAAAGCGGCGCTGCTAGCGATCCGTGACTACGATAAAAATCTTCTCGACTTTGATTCTACCTTAGCCGTACTAGTAGACTATCTCCGACTGACTCTATCCGGCACAATATTATCACCAATAGAAATGGAAAAAGAAATCGCCAAGCATGTCCGACTAATCTCACCCACACTGAGAGATAAACCGTGGCAAAAATGCCAATGTTCGATTTGTCAGTCAGTAGGTATCGAAACTATTATCTTTCGAGCCAGCAATCGAAACAAAAGACGCGGATTTCATAATTTAGGCGTGTACCACCGCCACCTTCAGAAAACTCTGGAACTTTCGAAACAATGATCTATCGATTTAAGGGTGTGCGCGCCCAACAGGCCTCCGAGCATGATGTATTTTCGTTTGCGGCCACCCCAAATGAAATTTTAGAATTTTCTGAAATTGAGAGAGTCGGCCGCGATGAAGAAGGCCACCTCAAAGGTTTTCAGCGCCACCAAGTCGCGTCGCACATCAGAGATATTCGTGACTATCTTCAGCGCGACGATGCATTGCTCCCTAATGCAATCATCTTGGCCTTTCTGGATGGGGTCACGATTAAAGACCTCGGCGAGGGTATTGTAGAAATCGTTATTGATACTACCGAATCCAAACCAGGCTTCGTGGTCGATGGACAACAACGACTCAGCGCCCTTGCGACGATGGAAAAACCTGGATTCCAGGTATTTGTATCTGCATTGATTTGTAAAGACTACAACGAACTGCGGCAGCAGTTTGTGCTGGTCAACAATACGAGGCCGCTGCCAAAATCGCTGATCTATGAACTTTTACCGACTGTTGACGGACTGCCCGAACGGTTCACCAGTCGTAAATTCGCTGCTCGTATTATTGACTTGTTGAATTTTCTGCCTAACTCCTCTCTATTTGGCGAGATCAAACAACATACGAATCCTAGAGGAGTACTAAGCGACATGGCGATGCAGAAGTTCGTGATGAACTCTGCGAATGATGGCGCGATTCGTAGCTTCATGAAGTTTGATGACTTTGAGGGGCGCAGCATTGAACTTATCAATAACTTCTTCCATGCAGTGCGTGTAGTTTTCAAATCGGAATGGGAGGGACTAGCGCCTAGGAATTCTCGCTTGAAGCACGGGGCGGGCTTGGTTTCCTTGAGTTTCGTTATGGAGTTGCTTTACTCCGATCAAGGCACAACCAGCAAGGAGGGATTTATCAAAGGTCTAAAACTTTTGAAACCTCATACGGCGTGGACAAGTGGCGAATGGCACATTTCTGCAACCGACCGACGCCCCTGGAACGGCATCCAAAACACGCCCACTGATATCGGGTTGCTCACCAAGTATCTGACCGACAAACTCAAGCAAGAACTGAAACGGCGCTAAATCAGAGCCAGTCCAGAGGAGAGCAGTATGCACAGCAAAGCCTTAGTTCTTTTTTCAGGCGGACAAGATTCCACCACCTGCCTTGCTTGGGCGCTGGAACGTTACGAGTACGTCGAGACCATTGGCTTTGATTATGGCCAGAGGCACGAAATAGAACTTGAGTGCCGGATAAATATCTTGCAGGAGATACGGAAGAGATTTCCGAACTGGGCTAAGCGGCTCGGTGAGGATCACGTGCTTGACCTCAGGTTACTCGGACAGATCAGCGATACAGCGATGACAGGTGAGAAAACCATAGAGTTTGAAAAGAACGGACTCCCCAACACCTTCGTTCCCGGACGTAATCTGCTGTTCTTCACCTTTGCTGCAGCCATCTCCTATCGAAGAGGGCTTAGTGTGCTTGTGGGTGGAATGTGTGAAACGGACTACTCAGGCTATCCAGATTGTCGAGACAACACGCTGAAGTCGCTGCAGGTCTCGCTCGGCCTTGGCATGGATATGCCGTTAGTTATCGAGACACCCTTGATGTGGCTGGATAAAAGACAAACCTGGGAGTTGGCCAAAGAACTCGGCGGAACTGGCTTTGTCGAGTTCGTTCAGGAAGAAACCCACACTTGTTACCTGGGTGATCGTCAGCGTCGACATGACTGGGGATATGGTTGCAACGACTGCCCCGCTTGCGAGTTGCGCCGAACCGGCTTCGAAGCATTCCTGCGAGATAACAACGCATGACCTACAGCATCAAAGAAATCTTCTACACCCTGCAAGGAGAAGGGCTTCGAGCGGGCCGACCAGCAGTGTTCTGTCGCTTTGCAGGGTGCAATCTTTGGAGTGGCCGAGAAGCCGACCGCTCCCAAGCTGTTTGCCAGTTCTGCGACACCGATTTTGTGGGTACGAACGGAACCTTGGGTGGCAAGTACCTGACCGCGGAGAACTTGGTCGAGCGAATTGCCTCGCAGTGGCCGGTTGGCCAAGCGCACCGTTATGTCGTGCTCACAGGGGGCGAGCCCTTGCTGCAGGTCGATGACGCGCTGATCGACGCACTTCATAACCAAGATTTCGAGGTGGCCGTTGAAACTAATGGCACCATCGCGGCGCCTGCAGGGATCGACTGGATCTGTGTCAGCCCCAAGGCTGGTACAGAGTGGGTACAGCGAAGCGGTGACGAATTGAAACTCGTTTACCCACAGCCGGGACTGCTGCCCGACACCATTACAACCAACAACTTTAAGTACTACCTATTGCAACCAATGGATGGTCCATTGCAACGCCAAAACACTCGGTCTGCGATTGCTTATTGTCAAGCCAACACCACGTGGCGACTGTCCGTGCAAACACACAAGATATTGGAGATCCGATGATGTCCACGCCTGCAGTTGCTCGCCCCTATCCTTCGTCCGCCGCTGAGCCTATGGTCAACTCGAATGGCACAGTCTGCGAATTGTCGCAGCGGTTCTACTTCGAGGCTGCCCATACGTTGAATCGTGGCATAGAGACCGAGAGTAGCCGGCGCATCCATGGACATACCTATGAAGCGGAGGTCACCGTCGCAGGTCAACCAGATGCCAACTCCGGGATGCTCATTGATCTGGGCTACCTACGGAGCGAGATTGCCCGCGTTCGCGAGATGCTCGATCACCGATTACTTGACGAGGTGCAGGATCTGGGGCCGGCCACAATCGAAAACCTATGTGCGTTTATCCGTAAGCAACTCGAAGGTTCAGTGCCTAGCCTTTGCGCCGTGATGGTCGAGCGTCGCCTCAGTGGTGACCGTTGTGTGTTGCGTTGGACAAGGTGACTTCTCACGAAATCTGACTCTTATTGATCACGCAATCCACGATGCGAGTCGTACCGCTCCCTTCAACTTGAAGTAACGCTGCATCGGGCCGCAATGCAGCCTTGATGCAAAAGAAAGCCTGATGGGTAGCGACCCCTGAAACAAACACTACCCAGTCTGCATTACGAGTTCCATTCTTCAGGCGCGTGCTACATACCTCATCAGAGTTGATCTCAATTTTGGCCAATGGGAGAGCCTCTTCAAGTATTAACGCTGCACGTCGAATGGCTTGAATGTCCAAGCTGTAAAGGAAGATACGGACCCTGACGTCTGTTCGAGCTTTTTCTGCTTCATCCACTTCGTCGTCGAGTCGTTTGGGGAACTCAAGACCAAACTCTTGTACAAGCAGTTTTAGCAGGCCGCGCTCTGCAAGAGACAGTCGGGTCCAGCAATGGGTCACAGCTTGAACGATCCTAGTAGTCCACCGCAGGCGCGCCTCCTCGTCACGACAAGGATGCATAACCAACAAATCTGTCACGTCCAATGCCCATGCGGCTTCGCGTGGCGACAGCGGACTGGACAATACAGTAGCAAGCCTTTCTATAAGTCCTGTGTATTCAGACGACGTCAATCCGGCGATTAGACTATGTCGGAGTGCCAGCCTGATCATCTCTCGCTCACTATCTCCAAGACGGTCTCGCACGTTTAAGGCTTCAATGAACCCCAAATAGAGTTGACTAAGCACGCTCGAGGGTGGAGTTTGGACGATGAGCCAGTCAAACCAAATAGGAAATAGGGATTCGAACAAGGGCGACGAGTCGAGAGCAGAGTCCTCTACGCTCGACAACAACGACTGGATGAAACTGGACTTGGCCAACAGAGCACTAGCCTCGGGCGACTGAACCAGTTCCCGCCAATAGACTATGACGTCGTCAACGGCCATCGGCGTATGCGTCGCCTGCAGTTGTTCTTGAAGCGATTCGCACACTTCCTCAGCGGCCAACTTCTCTACATCAGAGAGCAACCGAGCCCGAGCAGTGCGGACCTCCGCGGCAGTGTCCGGAGCACTCAAGGACAGCCGATCGAGCACCTCACGAGCGTGGCCAGGATCGCCAACCTCCTTGGCACAACGCAATTGGGCTTGGAACACTTCGACTGAATCGGCCAGTGGCAGAAGCAAAGCGAGAGCCTGCTCATAGCGCTCCAACTCCATTTCATGGAGTGCCTGCACAATTCCGGACTTGCTCTGCAGGGTCTTCGCCATAGCCATGATGGCGTCAGAAGCGGGCCCAAAAGCATTTGGTCCAAGGTCATTTAGCAGGGTCACGCAGAGTTCGGCGGAAGGCTGTTCCAAAGACAACTCATGAAGCAAAAAGCCCTTAAGAGCCGCTGGGCGACGGCTACGCCCGCGGCTTTTGAGCAGAGGAGCAGCCATGGTCCGAATCCGCTCTGCGAAAGCGTTCACCAACTGAATGGCGGCGCCCTGTGCTTCGACTTGGGCTAAGAACGTCTCGTAGAGCGCGTCCCAGATGTCACCGTAAGTCTCCGGCGGCAAGCGAACCTTGATAAGGTCATCCCATTGGGGATGATTCAGAATTCGATCCCATCGGCCAAAGGCTGAATGTAAACGTATTTCCAGGAAGGTCCGGTTTTCAGCGCTGAGACCATGCTGGTCTCGTAGCGCCGCCATCGCTGCCATCGCTGCGCTTTCATTGCTAGCCACTAAGGCGCGGTCAAACAACGCTCGCAACTGGTGAAACGTACGCAGTTCCTGCCTGGGCCTGGGCGGGCGTTGGTCCAAGAGTTGCCAGTAGCGTTGCCAACTTTTGATTACGCGCGGCTCAAACTTCGGCGTGATAGCAAAAAAGGCAATCGCATTCAGACCAGCCTGCGCCAATATAGCTTTCGCGCTCGCTTGTGCGATAGAGAGCGCCACACCGTCAATCTCAAAGTCACCAAAGCTCGGCCCAATGAAAGCACGCATTTCATCGTTCAGTTCACGCGAACTTAGCTCATCGTGCGAACAGGCCAGCCAACAGGTTCGCTCATCGGTAACCTCAGAAAATGGCAAGAGGAGAGGTCGATCCTTGAAGCCTTTCGCAAAGCGGGCGACAGCTGGAACCAAGGCCTCAGGTACCGCCTGGCCATTAAGAGCTTTAGACGAGGCTAGAGGGCTCACATAAATGTTAAGACCTGAAAAGAACTGACTGAGTAAGGCCTGAGAGACTACCACTGCGGGGTTTACCATTTGGCTAGAGGCTAATGCCATGGTTCGCAAACTCCAGTCGGATGCTAGATACTGTCTGCGGGTTGAAATCAACAACGAGTGATTCAGCGTTCAGGCCGATACCGCGCTCAGTGAGGTTCATCGATCCACCTATCCAGACTCGGTCGGTGAGCAATCCCTTCGTGTGAAAATCAGGAATCTCGGACCATTGCAACGAATCTTGCAGACCAGCATCTTTCAGCGCCGCGCGCAAGCGCTTGCCGAAAGGCTTATTGTGAGGTTCAGGTCGTACGCGAATATCTAACTGTGTATTGTTAGATGCGATAGTCACCAATACCTCAATCAAACGAATGCCGCGACGGCTCCACTCCGGATTAAGCCCCTCAAAACTGCCCGTTGAATTGTCGAAAATAACAATGTTGGTAACCCATGGAGCGGCTAAGTAGAGCGTCCTGCTGGGAAGCAGGATCTCCTCGGCCAAAACCATGGCTATAACATCACGAGCGGCTTGAGGGGAAGTCGTGGCCGACTTGAAAATGTGGCGTACGTTTGTCATAGAGCGTCCGGTATCGAAAATGTCCACTCGATGCGATCACCGAGGCGCTTGACCTCACAGAGTTGAGCGAAGACGTTTAGATAGTCAAATTGAATTGGCTCTATCGCCAAGGCTGCGATCACCTTGGGCAATAGTGCTCGGGCATCGGCGGCCGGTACTGAAATAACCGCACGCGAAGTGGCGAGTAAGCATTTTCGCAATTGCTCCTGCCAGTCCAGATCAGTCGGATCGATCGGTTGAGAACGAGGTGTCAGCCACTGCTCCACCAGGAGCCGTTCGGTATCTATAGCGAACGGCGAGAAGCGATTGGACCATGGCATTGCAACAGCGCGCAGCGCATGCCCTTGAGGCCACAATATCCCCATTAGCACCCCGAAGCGCCATGCCATGCGATTGCCGAAAGGAAGGACCTGCCCAGCGCTTGCAAATGCCCGATCGAGATAATCATCCGCACTGAACAATGCGCAGACGACCCTAACGTCTATCTCGACATTATGTAACGCTTCCAACGCATCCCAGCGCTCGTGGATCAGAGCCAATAGACAATCCAACTCGTCTGGGGTGTTCGGCCGCAACAATCGCATGCTCAGAGCCACGCTGTAGCTGTGGAATATCGATTGTCCCTGAGTTACTAGACTGGACCGCAGAGCGGCTAAATGCTTGGCAGCATCGGCAGAACTCATCGCTTGTCGAACTTGCATTACCGCCTCAGTAATAGTGGAGTTCGGCTTTGATCCACCAAGCCATTGGATTACCTGGCGCAATTGAGTGTTTGTCCATTCAAAGTCACGCGGGCTTAAGGCCGCCTCGATATGACGGAAAAGGCTATCGGGGCGAGTCGCTAACAATTCCGCGACGTTCTCAATCAGACCATTGCCACCAGGATTGACCTCGGAGACCCAAATTTCGAACCCTGGCTGGGGGTCACCATCATCACTACGCACGTCGATGTCTACAATCAACCCGTCGGGATCAATCTGGGGGCACGCTTGCTGTATTGCTTCCAGGCAAGCGGCACCGAGCGTGGCGCGGATCGACAGGGCGAGCCAGTCGTTCCACCCCTCATCAATAGGTTCGACTAGTACGCGAGATGCGTAACGCACTGCTTTACGCACCGCTTCTGTCTTCAGAGCCTCATCTAGCTTTTGACGAAGCTTGTCCGCCCCCTCCTCACTACTTTCGATATCCGGGACCTGGAACACCGCCTGCAGGACGTTGAGTAGCGTGTCCATCCTGGCGCCGTCAGCAACGTAGTCCAAGGAGTCGCGCAGCGAGACTTCCTCAGCCATTGCTACTTGAAGGGCAGCAATTTGGAAAATCTGTGCGACCCACCCGCGCAAGAATGGATTCGGTACTGCAATGCAGAATTCGGGGCTCTGGCGAGCCTCCCAGTTGTAGCGAGCTGCACGAGTTGCACGCAAACGTCGCGGATCATCCCAATCGATGGCGCCGCTGAGATCGTGCGGCAAATCCAACTCCAGTACCAACGCATCGACATCAATTTCGAAGCCCACACCGCAGGGATGGCCTGAATGCATGAACTGCCAGTCGACAGTGACGCGCTCGCTCTTACTTCCAGATCGCAATCGCAACTCTGCGCGCGAACTTACGGCATAGCGGCGTACAAAAGCATTGGATTGTTCAGCGTGGGTGTGAACAACCACTCTCTTGATCAGCTGGCTGATCCCAATGTGCGTCGGACTGGTCAGTGGCACGCCCTGGTAGGGTGCCTGTAGGAAGGATTTCCACTGCAACTGAGCGTTGGATGTGTCACTTAGCTCGGGGGCTCCATTGCCCCCCCGAGCCACTGAAGACAGGCGGGCTGCCGCTGGACGAAACGCTTTGAAAGTCACTCGGGCGGAGTCGTCCTGGACGACAAAATTTCTTTGAGGCTCGAGGTCGTACCATGTAGATACCTCTACATCCTCAGACACTTCGGTGCTACCGCAAGCGAAGAATCGAGCCAGCGCCGGCCCATCAACGCCCAACCAAAGGGCATCATCATAACGACGCGAGACCCTACCGGGCGCAAACTCAGCTAAACCGTGTTGAACAGGCAGATACTGCTCTTCAACGCTGCCATTGCGCGCAAGCCACTCGATGCGCATTTCCGGCAGACTTAGATCGGCAAAGAGGCTAGCGGGAATGAAGTCCGGTAATGGATGGCCCGCTTGGTAGTCTTTCCCTTGTTCGCCACTTGCACGCCAGTTTGATGCTAGCCGACGAACAGTTGTAGGAATCGCGCCAAGCATTAGCGGACGTGGATGACTCCACATGAGCAAATTCATATCGTCGACCGTCAGCGCCAATCGGTTAGCTAGGCTGCGAACAAGACGATCGACTTTCGCTGGACTCTCCTGAAGATCACCCAGCAACTTGACAACACGCTGGTGTTGCAACCGCTTGGCCAACCAATTGGCACCTGCAAACTTAACAGCTGACTCCCCATGGGGAGCGAGGCTGCATGCTTGATTCCTGAGCGCTTTCCACTCCTGCGCAGAGAGCGGGAATGTTACACCTTCCGCTAGGCGCTTTACTAAAACAAACGCATCCGGGTCCCACCCATGCGGTGTGCTCTCAATATTTGGGTAAGCCAAGTCGCGCCAAACCGACAGAGGTGGTTGGTCACGGCAAGTTAAGTCTCCTAACTCGTCGAGCAACGCGTAGACCGCTTGCATTCGTTGGACGTAGCGATTGCCTAAAGGCAGTTGGCGCGCTGGAAGATCTGGATCGAACAACTGATCGTAGGCTTGATAGGCCAGACGGTCGCGACCGTAATCCGTGAGCACAACGACAGTCCATGGTCGCATGTGACGCGTTCGACCCGCTCGCCCTTTGCGTTGCAAGAACGATGCGATGTCTCTCGGCGCCTTGTGCTGAACTACAACGCCTACTGCCGGGTCATCGAAGCCTACTTCTAGAGCAGACGTAGCAACTACAACTTCTGTATGAGTACAAACCCCACTATCTAATGCAGTCGTACGCCCGACTCCGAGCCGATGGGTGAGATCGTGGCCAATGGCCTGTGGAACACTCCAGTCTTGCCCGGCGAAGTAGCGCGGGGTGCCCATGATGGGAGTAGATCCATCACGCAGCAGCGCCAGACCACCACGAGGATGTTTAATCAGGTTCGAGTTGCCACTAGGATGATAACGTCCCTCAGCATCGAGCAAGTCCTTGAAGAGTCTGTTCGTTGCGTCCAACTGATCAGTAAACGCAAATGCCCGCCAACCGAAAAATGGCATTGCTTTTTTATCAAAAATCCCTGGCGGATCGAGCAAGCGAGCACTCAGCATCAGCGTCTGGATAGTCGTGGACAACAGAGCCGTCTGAGACACTGGATCACCGCGCAGAGCGAGCATGTACTCGCTCCCTTCCTCCTCAATCTCTTCCTCTAGCGGTTTGATCTCCTCAACAACCGTTGGACTCAGTCCTGTTAAGTGGGAGAAAAAGGTTTGGCCTTCCGCGATGGTAGCGGACAACCCGACAAAACTAGAGCGCCGCCCGCTGGCGGCCCACCAACGACGTAACAGGTAGGCCACCTGAGCCCCATAACTGCCGGAATACAGGTGAACCTCGTCCAGCAAGATGAGGTCAGGGGCTCGTTCGGCCTTAGGACCCACACCAAAGACATGGCGCAAGTCGCTGCTAGGTAAATGCCGATTCAGCATTTCCACCGATGTGAAAAGAATGTCCGGTGGGTCAGATTGTATTGTGTCGCGGGTGAATGCCAGAGTACGTCCATCTACGACGGCGCTGCACTTCGGGCAGACGATGCGCTCCAGGCCCTTTTCCACATCACTTTGGCGCAGCACCATTTCCCCGTGCTGACTGTCGTTAGGACAATTAAAGAACGGTACGCGTTTGCCCTGGGAGTGCTTGAGCCATTTGGCCTTGGCGACCTTCGTAGGTGTGTCCCCAAAAAGAACACCTACGCGCAGAGGTCGCCCTCCACGACGTCCGATCCAGCTATCGAACTTGCGACATTGATCATAGACTTCGGCGAGTTGGTCCTTTAGCAATTCATTACGAGGATAGAGAGCTAACACCCTTACCCCACCGACAGTCACTGGCGGCACTCGTTGGGAGGCCAGCCATGACAACGCGGGTAGATAGAATGCGAGGGTCTTTCCGCTACCAGTCCCAGCGGATACCAACGTACCCTGACAGATCCCCTCCTCCAAGCCAGTCAAAATACGTTCAACCGATTTCACCTGGAACTGCGAGAGACCACCCCCCTGATCCATATGATCTAGCCAGGCCTTGAGGGCCTCCAGCAATAGCGGCGATTTCACCACGTCATCCAACCTTGCATAAACGCTGGCGCCATCCACATTTCTAAGGGGGTAACGGCGGGGGCGTCTAAGGAAGCGATAGTCCGCTACCAGTGTGGCGGCTTCGGCCCACTTGTCCGTACCATGCTTGGGAAATAGTTGACGAAGTTGGGCGATCAACCGCACCCCTTCGGCCATCCGCGTACGCCAGCGCACCTCCTGATCACCCGCAAATGGCACTTGAAACAACATATTGCGATCAACCAACAGGTCTCGCAGATCCTTTGGTGTTTGAATGCTGCAATTCGGATCATTCTTGGCAGAAATTGCCTTCGGCGCGCTGAGCGCCCGTTGAAGCGCCTCCGTGACTTCATCGCGACTGAGGGCATTGTCAATCAACCCCCAGATCAGACAGCGCGCTTCCTGCGCCTCAAGCTCATCGAGTGCGAGTTCGGCCAACAGCAAATCTGGAGCTAGAGCCATGACACATTGGCCTTCGACTTCACTACGAATCGGTTGGGGTCATCATTTTCCCGGAGCCATTCCATCACCTCAGGAGTAATCAAATCCAATGAAGCCCCTCCACTCTCTATGGCCTTGAGAAATAACCGAATGGCCTCTGGTGCTGTACCTTTGAGTTGCTCTCGTAGGCCCTGCAGCATGCTCATTGCGCTGATCATCTCGTCCGAAGTCGATGCACTGGCTGGCAAGTCAGCGCGGACAATCGCTGAGTACTTGGCGTAATGCTGCCTGTAAGTCTCCAGAAGGCTCTCGTTGGCGGGTGTTTTGAGCATCCGCCCGTCTAAGACTGAAGGCGTTTCCACATACCCCAGACTCTCAATAAATTGGCGCCATTGGTCGCGGGCAGCGCTGCGGGCGTCCTCATTGGCCGATGCTGCCGCTGCCGTCAGTCGGATCCACAGGTTATCCGTGGCCAAATCCTGCACATTGCCACCTGCAAGGAGCAGCTTTTGCGCTTGCTGCGCCAAACTCCTCACGTTGCAATCAGCTTGGGCGATATCTTCGCGCACGAGTAAGTAGGGATCGACAATGCGGACCTTTTCCATCAGCGCTTGCCTAGTGTCCGCGTGCCGCCCCCACTCGCGTAGGCGCTGCTGAAGCGCTGAAATCTCCTGGCGGGTCTGGTTGGCAATTTTGGCGTTCTGCAGCCCTACACGCAGTTGGCCGCAGGTTTGAATCAGAGTCGACATCAGCTCTCCCACTCTAGGCGCTTAATCAGTTCATGACGTTGGGCGAGTGCATGTTCAGACTCAACCGAACGAGTCTGGCTTTGGATCGAGCTATTAAGGCTGTTGAAGAAGCGGTTCAATTCCGACACATCGCACGCCAATTGGCTTAGACGAGGCAGGGGCACGGCACACAATGCAGCTAGACGTAAAGGTGCCGCTTCGTCGGTCGACGGTATGCTCATTTTATGTATCCGCTGGATAACCGATTCAATTCCGTCCAGTGATAATCGACCAATAATGCCGTGAACTTCAGACTCTTTGATGCCAGATGGCCATGCCGCGAGATCCAAGGCTTCTTTCACCAACTGACGCATCTCTTCGCGCCAAGCTATGCGCGCGTGGTCAGCTTCAAAAGCAGCGCTTGTCAAAGGCAAAAGCGACTGCATCGTGCTCTGCAGAGTGCTCGCCAGCGCAGGCAGGCCAGCAGTAGAAATACGCTCAAGCACATCGGACGCGTCTTCGCTCAGACGATCGCGGCCTTTCAACCCTAGGACCCACCGCTGTGGCAGTTCAGCCCTCCAAGCCTGCCGCAGGCGGTCGCTATCAATCGCCATAACCGTGCCGCCTCGATCGCCTTGGAAGCATCCGATTAGTTGCTTTAACCGATCCTGCAATTCGGATCGCGCGGCAGTTGCCTTACTTCGGACTTCCAAACATCTGGCCACCGATGAGTCTACACGCGAGTCTCGGTAAATCGACTCATCCGGACTGGCAGCGAATAACTCTTTGAAGTTAGGAGCATCCGGTTGGCCACGCGAGCTCAGCCCGAGAAGGAGGCTTTGGGTGTGCAGGGCGCGCGCTAGCATGCCGGTGTCGCACTCTGCTTCAGTGCTGAGCAAGCGTAGCACTTGGCTTTCCAGTTGCTCCAATAGGACGTTAGCCGCCGCATAATCGGCTTCTGCGCCCTCGTAACACCAAGACTTTGCGTTCTTTTCCCAGCGGGCCAACGCCTTGAGTCCAGTCTGGACACTAGCCGGAATCGGCTGATCCTGGCCGACAACTTGAATGATCAAGCCATTGTTGGGATTGCCTACCGTAGTCGTGGGTGGCAACCAAAACCAACTCGCCTCGATTTTCTGGCCTTTCAAGCAGAAATTACCGAGATCCAAGCGAATGTCCAGCGCAGAGGCGATCAGATTGCGCGTTTCTCTAGCGTATGTATTTGGCAACCGATTGTTAGGCGTCCATGCTTCAAGCGCATCCGCGTACGCTGAGATATCAGGAACAGGCAGAGTCGACTCAATTTTGGGAGTCGGTGGCGAGGAGGCAGCGGGGGTAGCAGATTGCTGAGTCCCCACAGTTAAGTTACTTGGCGTGGTCGACACCGTGGGCTGACGCTCGGGAGCGCCGGCAGTGCCAAACGGCCAGGGCAATGAGAATGTCTCGAAAACAACCTTAGAGATAGGCGCACGAGCCGTCAAACTGGTAGGTCTGCCGCCCCAATAATGCAGTACTACTTCAAGCCTTTGCGACTGAACTTGTGAATATCCCTTGCGCTGCAGTTCGGTACGCACTTCAGCAATCAGTCTCGGAGACTTGAATCCGGCCGGCGGGAATTGCCCTTCCACGAAGGAGAGCCGTTCAGCGAGGGTCTTACGCAGAACCTCATTAATGAAGGCCCTTGGGTTATAGTTCCAAACTCCACCCAGTTTCATTGCAACCTCGGCAAGGCCGCGAATAGCGTTCACATTGAACGGAAACAGCGAATAGCCCCTGCCGCTACGACCGAACGCATCCAACCGTTCCGCAGCATCAGTATCCAGCGGCTCATCGAACGTAGGCACCCATGCATACAGATCAGTACCGGCTAGTGAAGCCTTAGAGAACTCACGCTTAAGGTACCTAACCCCCCAGCGCGCGGCATTGAGGTAGCGCCCAGTTAACTCCACAAGTTTGCCGACAATCAGCTCTTCGGATAGCCCCTCGCTAGGGACTACCCACTGCTCCTTAGCGCGAGTCAAGACGGTTTGCCGACCAGCCAGAAAGCCATCAGTCACGGCAACAGCAGTACGTATCGGTGCACGTACCCGACGTCCGTGTTCATCGCTCTCGGCAATCATGATATCTAGCAACGGCTGCTGGATTCCCGACAAGGCCGCTAAGTCCTCAATCAGGAGTACGAGTTCCTTTCCATCCGTGAGAAGTTGTCGGCGAATGTCATCAACCACGTCCTGGATGGACTTTTGTTGCAAAGCCTCAGTGACCCGGAAAACGGTGCGCAAAGCATTATCTAGTACTTCCTGCAAGATTTCCGCGGCAGTGCTTCGATATCGGCCGTTAGCATTGCCTAGAAACGCTAGCGCCGACTGCACTCGATGTGGCAGGTCTTGCCCTGGTGCGTCTTCTGGTGGCTCCAGGTCCACATCGCGAAACTGCCGATCTACTGGGTTCGAAGTGCCGCCAAAGCTTGCGCCGACAATACGAAGCAGCACCTTGCTCAGCCAGAGGTCACGCGCCTCAGGCGACAGTATCAGACTGCGAGCGTGCTCAGCTACAGCAACAAAAGGTTTGAGATCACCGTTTTCCGATGGTGAGTTCTGAACCAGTTCAACGGTACGCTCACGGTATTCCTTCAACCCCTCGCCCATGGCTGCCGCCAGAAGTTCCGCCGCAGTGGACGGTGTCAACGCCTCGGAAGCACGCTGTAGTTCACGCTTTAGAGCTTCGTACTGTTCGTTGGCGAGAGGCTCGAGGATTAACTCAACAACGCGGCGCAGGCTAGCGGTTTTGGGAATCGAAACGACCACCAATTCTTTGCGACGGGGATGTCGCTCCAACTGGGCGCGCAACCAGCGCACCATATGGGACTTGCCAACACCGGAGGCGCCCGTAATGGCGACAACTACAGCGCTACCATCCGTAACGGGGCGCATCAGTTCATCCAGCAGGGCGATCTCATCAGCCGATACCTCAAGCCCACTCTGAGCCGACCGTCGCAACAACGTAGTTGGCTCATGGACGGCTAAGAGCAGGGCCTCATCGACGGTTTCAGCCTCCGTGCGTAGGCACTCGGCGGCATGGTCAGATATCGGCCAATATTGTTGCAGCATGCTCATGCCTCGCCTCCTTGCGCCGGCCGCGTGATCCATTGGAAGGTCAGGTCACTGCGCGCTCCGTTAGCGCCAGTGAGCGTGATGGAACTGCCGAGATCGGCCTTTTGCTGAGGAAGTAATTCACCGCTATTCCAAAGGTTTAGCAGCGCCCGAGACAATGCCGTGGATATCTGCCCAGGCTGGCGCAATGGCAAAGCAGCAAGGTCAACATACTCTAGGACCTCTCGCTGCCAGCGACCTCCATCTAGCACCGGCAAGACTGCACTTAGGCGCTCTACGAACTTTTCCGCGGGCATGCCTGAACCAGGTATGAGAACCTCATTCAAGGCGTCACGTACTGCCACGGTAGGGTCAATGGCAGCAAAGGGATGGCGGCTAAACCCAAGAAACGGCGCCCAGAATTGAAGGCCAGACCGTCGTCCAGAGTTGCGCATCAACAGCCGCTCTGGATCGAGGATCTGCTGTGACTCCTGCATTTCAAACTGGTCGAAGGATGCACGATAGATATCCTGTGCAAGCATCCATGCCAGCGACCGCGTTAAATCGGCAGCCCGAGCACCTTGGCTAGCCCAAATATCCGGATTGTTCTCCTCCGCCAAAGCTTGGCGGCAAGCCATCCGCCGCGTGAATGGTAAGACTTCCAGCATGGAGAGGTTCCGAGAGGGCAGGCGGTCTTTGACGAAAACAAGCCCCTCCTCCCGAACAAACAATCCAAGTTCCACCCAGCGGTTCAAGGTGTTACGTGCCTGTTTCCCTTCGTCGTCAACGAGCGCGCTTGGAGCTACAGCCTCTAGCAACTCGGTTTCGGAAATCGGTTTGGCTGCACGCAACACTGTCGCATGCAGTGCGACGAGGATGTTGGGCAATCCGTCATTGGTAATGTTCAAAAGGCTCATGCAATCAACTTCCGCAAGACCATTTCCTCATCTGCATGGGCAATTATGGAAACCCAAGATCGTTCCGGCCGGTACGGGTCCGGCAACTGGCTGTCGATAAAGACGACAGTCATCGCACTAGGAGAGGTACGCAATGCTGTAGCAGCCTGAGTCGTGATCCTCGACTCAGCCCACAGAATGAATCGGACTTCGTCAGTGGCCCCATGCAAGGCGATGGAATCGAGAGGGTCGAAGCGATCGACAAAGGTGTCGCTGCGCGTTATTGCCATTTGCTCAATCAGCCCTTCGACCAGGACGTTGCTAATCGACTGTGGCACTAGCAAGGAGTGGGGGCGTACCTTTTGCAGCATCAACGCGAAGCACGAGCGGCTATCAGCGCAATTGCGTATCAAATCGTGAATCGCAACAAACACCAAGCTAGGCTGGTCCTGCGGGAAGCTTTGGAGTGTTGGCCATTGCTCGATGCGGAGTGAAAACTGGGCGATTCTCGCTACGAACGGACGCAATCGACGCAGGGGCATGCGATTACCAGCCCAGTGCTGCTTACAGCCTCCGCAATATGCCGTCACCGGCCCCCATTGGTTGGGTAGTGCCAAACCATAGAGTTGGACTAGTGCATGCGATATCTCGACTTGAGACGTGGCAGTCCGCGCCATCAGATCAAATGCCTTATCCGTAGCCAGAAGCAGCCCGGTTCGGGCTGCATTCATTTGCTCTTCAAAGACTGCACGATCACGGTGATTCGGATGGCGGATTCGCAAGCCCGCATAGGCTACTTGGGAATCGCTGTACTCCGTATCCTCACTAGAGTTACCGCTACCGGGTGGCAAAGAACTCAACGCGGTGATTTCGATGAGACCAGCGGTGGCCATTAGGTTGAGCGTTCGCAGATTCCATATCCGGTTCATCCTCCCCTTTACGCTCAATTTGGCCCTCAGCCGATTGAGATCAACCCAAATCTCACCGTCCCGCGTAACCGGGCGAGCCGGATCGTCGAGCAAAGATTCCCATCGGTCATAGCCCAACTCATTACCAATCAGCGTCGGACCAGACATCTCCTTGGCCTGTTCAAAATCCTGCTCTGTGTAAAGCAACAGACTTGCAGAGGCTTTGCCGTCTCGTCCGCTTCGCCCAACTTCCTGATAAAAACGATCGAGCGACTCAGGAAGCGTGGCGTGAATTACCGTCCGTACGTCGCTCTTGTCTACTCCAAGGCCAAATGCTGAAGTCGCTACCATGCCATCGAGCGTGTTGGCGTCCCAGGCCGAGATCAGAGTTTGACGCTGCTGCGGGGGCGTGTCGCCGGTGAAGGCGGCTATCCGACCCAGTCCATTCTCAATCAATAAACGAGTCCATTCCTCAGCCTCATCAGGCCTAGTCACATAAAGGATGAAGGGCCGTGGCGACTTCATCACCGCTTCCAGAACGCGATTCACCTGTTCCGCAGGAGAGACCATCGCCTTCATCGCGTAGCGCGGCTCCGGCCGCAGGTAAATCCCAGAAACCACGCAATGACCGTTAGTCCCAGCAAATAGAGCTTGCAAGCTCGTGACGGTATGCGGAGTAAGGGTGGCTGAGGCTAGTGCGATACGTATGGCCTGCGGCGATTCAGGATTGCGCGCATGACGAAGGCTGGCTATGAAGGCAGGCAGCAACTGGAAGGCCGGACGAAATCCGCTACCCCAAGTTACCACCAAGTGCGCTTCATCGATCACAATGTGTGAGATACGACCTTCATATGCACAGTCGAGCAAGATGCTGCGCAGCGAACCGGTGGCGGCTTCTGGGGAGGTGAAAAGGACCCGCTGCTCGCCACTGCGCAGGGCGAGGAAGATGGAAGCCCTCTCTTCTACCGACAGGCCACTGTGAAAAGACAGATGGCGCTCCGTCCAATGGGAATCGCGAGCTTTAAGGAGTTCTGCCATTCGACGGCCTTGATCGATTGCCAACGCTACAGTAGGCACGATCACCAAGGTCAAAGTGCCTTGACCGCCTAACAGCGGGGGAATCTGGGCCAACAACGACTTGCCACTACCAGTCGGCAAATTGGCAATTAGCGTCATGTCTGCGGGCAGGTGCATCTGCGCTCGAATTGCCTCACGTTGACCTGGACCGGTGTACGCTGTTTTACCCAACAGAGTGCGTAGCGGTGGATCCGCCGTTACCCAGGTGTGAAGGCGCGCCTCGACACCATTGAACGCGTCGTCAAATATATCTTGCTGCTCACCCAGCCACTCTAACCGGGGGTAGATAGGACGTACCTGAGCAGCCCCCCCAATCACCGCCACTTCAAAGCCCTGCTCGTGCCAAACTTCACTGGCTGGCCAAGGTGGAGCAAGGGGAACTTGCAGCCAAGCCCGAGCCCCACCCTTGGCTTGGGCTAGCAGCCAATGTCGTAACAGCGCGATCAGATCAATAAAGGTGGCTGTTCCACGCTGACCCAACAGTTCCCGCAGGCATTGCTGAGCACGGCCCAAAAGGCTGTCAGCGGCGGTCTCACCTTCTAGATAGACATGACTGTCTGGCCAATGGGCCAGGGTTTCGCGCAGGTCGAATTCAGAAAACATAGTGAAGGTCATTCGTTAAAGGGCGAAATAGAAGACAAGAAGACTGCGCCTACCACATCTAAGTCGAGACTAGGATTAGCTATGGCTGCCTCTAGCGCCGCATACATTTCTTCAGCCTGGTGCAGTTCGTCTAGTTCTTGTTGTCGGGCCAGTCCTTGCAGGCGACTAGCCCTCGCCTCACCTTGCGCCCGGCGCAATCGACGCTCCTGAGCGCAGGCGTTTAACGCGCTCTGTATATGCTCAATATATGCCGGTGTGCTCCGCACTGCGGTTGTGGCGATGTCCCTCTGACTCCCGCACAGTCCGCTCCAGTTGCGTAACCAGGTCGACTTGATGCTCGCAGGTAACCTGCGCCAGCGGTGAGAATTCAGATTGAAATCACGTCGAGCGCCCTTCAACGCCGGGGAATACCCGCTAGTCAAAAACTCGCTGGGCTCAGTTTCAATCGTTCCATTACCGTGCACCCAAACTCGCATGACTAGAGGAGGCAGCAAGGTGCTGGCCTTACGAGCCAGTGCATGCCGTTTCAGAGGCAATGTTGTCTCGTTCGCCAGGTTGAGTGCCGGACGCACCATAAAGTCAAAACGAAAGTACAAATCGGCCCCACTGGGATCGCTGACTTCGTACTGCCGATTAGCCCGCCAAACCGCAAATGCACGACCGCGATCGTCAGTTTTGCAGAATTGCTCCAGCGAGGCCACAAGAGGGTCGCCGATGCGAAGTAGGCGTAGTCCTTGCGCCAGCCCTCGACGATTGGTGACGGTGTTTCGCTTGAACGCATAGAGGTGACTCAGCGGAAAACGAGCGCTTCCACCGATCGCACTCTGGTCGACTGTCGCCAAAAAATGTTTGAGGAAACCCGCCAGAGGTAACAGAGTTGCTCTCCCGCCGTCGCGATACGCATAACCAATTCGAAACGGAGTATCCGTAGTTTGGCCGCCTAATTCGCTCTCGTTACGCGAGACAAATTGCAGCGAATCTACCGCTAGCGCGTTGAAAGCGGCACGCCATTCCGCCCAATCGCTATCTACATCCTCCAGCGCGTCCATTCCGGGAATTTCCCGGCTAGCCAGAGCATCCAGGCTATCTTGGTGATTCAACTGCCGCACTTCACGCTGAACCCAGCCGCCTGGTCCGCCGAGTTGATCCGCGTGAACTTGGAGGGCTGCAGTGCCCTGCTCGGACCACCCGCATGCCAACGACTCAGAGGTCGACTCGATTAGGTACTGTAGGCTTGCCACCGATTGACGGAAGACCCCCCAACCGCTATCCAGGACTTGAGCCCAAGCAGCTTCGTCGGAATTCGCCTCATCAAGCAAGACATAGGACACGATAGGGTCGCCGGTTCCGTAGCGATCCAATCTCCCCAATCGTTGCTCAATGCGGTTCGGAGATGATGGCAGATCATAATGGACGGCCACCTTGCGCCCGCCATGCAGATTAACGCCCTCCTCAGCACGTGCATCACATACCAGTACACGCACCCGGTCGGGCAAGTTAAGAAACTGCTCCCACTCAAGCGCAGTTACCTCCCCATCTTCGTCCACTTCGACCGGCTCGTGACGGGCGACTCTGTCACCTATCTCGCGAACCAAGGCATCAGCAACCCGATCAGCATCCTGTAGCCGATCGCAAAAGACGACGACCTGGACCGCCGGGTTTTCTAGGAGCATGCGGACCTGACCGCACAACGCAATTACCCGCGCAGGGTCGGAAAGTAGACGTTCAGCCGCATGATCAACACCTCTCGCCTGAGCGAGCAAGTCAGGCTCATCCAGTCCAGCACGCGTCAACGCCTGGAGTAGCGATTGTCCCGAATGGGGGTGAACGGCTGCCTGGAGCAGCGACTGGGAGACATGGGGAAATGATCCGTAGGCTGCCAACGCCAAGCGCAAGGCTTCCAAACGATCGCGCCACGTCGCAGTAGCCTCACCACTAAAGGCAACTGACTGCATCCCAGCTCGTCGAGGCGTGGCCCATGGTACCGATGTACGACGGTTGCGCAGGAGCCTGCGGTGCAGTCGGTAGCTTTCTACCAAGTGGGTCTTGAGATCCTCCAAAGCAGCTAAGAACCGAGCATCTTCCTCGTCAGGAAAAGTATCCAATACGCTTTGCAGGGTACCGACCTTCTCCACTAGCAGAGGATCGTCAGGATAGCTCTCTAGCAATCGTTCTAGGTCGGGGCCAAGACCCCAGACGTTTTCAGGCAATAGCGTCGAAACCACTTCCGCAATGACTTGGCGGGATGCAATGCGCCGCTTGAAGCCGTCAAGGTCATCAAGCGGAAACACTACCGGGTCCAGTAGGTGTAGAACCCGAAGAAACTCCTCCGCGTTGCCCAAGACCGGGGTCGCCGACAGCAGTAACAGCCGCGGCAAGGAAAGTGCGTGGGATCGCAGTAACTCATACAGTTCGCGCTGTTCAGCGGTAGCTTGCTTGGACAGATGGTGAGCCTCATCAACCACCAACATGCCGGCGTTAGCAATCACCTTAGACAATCGCTTCAGGTCGTCATGCGCAATGACATGCAACAAGTCATCCAGTTCAGCCCCGAGACCGAACCGGACTGTCAACTCACGACGCCACTGGTACACCAAGGCAGGTGGGACAATCAGCACCGCCCTTGCAGCAGGATCGTCGATAAAGTACTGCCGCACGATGATCGCCGCCTCGATCGTTTTCCCCAGTCCCACCTCATCTGCCAATAGATACCGCTGAATAGGGTCCGAGAGGACCCGGCGTACGACATCAAACTGGTAATCTACGAGATCGATCGAAGAACAGAGAGCAGCCGAAACACCTGCCACTGCATGATGTTGACTAGCCACAGCACGGACAAAATTTGCCCTCGCATCGGCTAGGAACGGCGTCTCAGTGGCCTCAACTGCCAATAAAGGCAGAGGATCGTTAAGTGGCCAACTCCACCGGACTTGCAACTGTTCGGCCGCGAGGTTCTCCATCTCCCCATTGGGAAACTGCACAAAAATGATCGCACCATCATCCTCAAGCACACGACCGACCTGCCAATGGAGCTCTGCTGTCCGACGATAGACTCGAGTTTGCGCTGGCAATCTCGCCTGGATGATTTGAGAAAATGGCACTTCGACAGGGTCAGGCAGTATGCCCCCCGGTGCATCAAAGTATTGGACTTTCGCAGTACATTGAGACACCCCAAGGAGCTTTCCAATGCCCCACCCCAAATATAGAGGATTGGTAATCTTTACAAAGATGCCTAGCTTAACTGAGGCTCCTCGACTAGCCATCACAGAGACCTCAAAAGCGGGTATGCCTTACTGTCACCGCTTTTGAGTACCCTTCCACCCCAAATAACGCAATCGTCTCTGACGGACAGACGCGCTTGATTAACAACTTGGGTTAGGCTCATCTTTGCATCCTTGCATCCCAGGGTTAATGGGCCAATACCATTTTTCGAGGCCGATCTTACCCTATAAAAGATGCCAATAGGCCATTTGACTGAGCGGAAGTCGGTGGAAGCGGTCTAGTCAACCTGCGAAGTGGCGCGCTCTTGCTGCTGCGCCCTGTATCACTCCGACCAGGACAGCCCAATTGAGTCGTGTTGCTGGCTAACCCACGAAGGCGAGTTACAACCGCCGCTGACTTTCGTATAGCGCACATTCGATCAACGCCACCTATCCTCTCCTCGGCACTACCTGTTTCATCTGGACCAGGGAACGCCCAAGGCCGATTTGCGCGCTTACTGGTACTCCAAATTGGGACAGCCCATCTGACTCGTGGGGTGGCGCTTATTGAGGGTTGCCAAACGGCTAGCTCAGCACAGGTCTCTAATTTGTACTGATGTGTTCGGAGCCTGGGACAAGCAATGGGAGGTAAGCTACTCGGCACCTAACTCCCTACTACGCCGTCAACCCAATACCCGTGGTATTCCAAACGGTATTCCAAGGACACCATCAAATAGAAAATAGACCTTAAAATCAAACCATTACGTACACAGTTCAGATTACCCCGGCCGTCCACGGACGTCTTTTTTTGTGCCTGAAATCCAGTGAAATCAAGGGTTTCTGGGCCATTGAGGGCTTTCGAGGCTTTTAGTGTTCCAGGCGATTGGGTACTCCCAGTGATATTCCAGTCAGGGTCTTAATAGCCCGGATGATCCCTAAGCACACGCCGGTGGCCACTTGCAGGCTGGTGGCCGTTTTGATGAGGCAATCTGCCCGCCTAAGCCTTATCAACGCAGATATTAGCCAAAGAAATCCCCCCTCCTGCTTCACGAGAAGACTGGTTCTGTCCGAGCGCGAACGCCTGCGGCAACCATCAGGACGATGGCGGGCACAATAAGCACGCTGGCCGATAGCAATGCCCCCTTGAATCCGGCCACATTCAACGCACCTCCACCGATAATCACACCCAGCCCGATCGCGCTATTCAGTACAGCGGTATGGATTGCCGTGGCCGGTACCGTGTGATCACCGGCAATCCTCAAGACCCAGGTCTGCAGGCCAGTAAACAAAGCGGAAATGGCCACCCCCCAGATCACCAGCAAGATAACCACCGGCGCGATGCCCAGAAGAGGACCGTAAATGCCCAGGGTCACCAAGGCCAATGCCATCGCAATCAACGCTATCAGAATGAAAGCGCTCAAGTAGCGATCAATAAAGAGCGCACTAAGCAGATTGCCGAGGAAACCTGCGGCCCCGAAGGCGAACAGCAAGACAGCAATCAAGTACGCCGTAATCCCAGGTACCTGGCCAATAAACGGTTCGACGAAAGTGTAGGCACCAAAATGCGCAGCCGCTGTCAGGCCGGTAATGACGTAAGTGATCAACAGATCCTTACGCCGCAGCACCGCTGCGAACCCGCCCCCCCTGGCAAGCGAATGAATCTGCATGCGGGGAAGCACCAGTGCTATCGCACCGGCGCTGGCAACACACATCAAGGCCAGGCACACAAAGGCCGTGCGCCAGCCATCGTATTGGCCCACCAGATTGATCAACGGAACGCCCATGACCGTGGCGATCGTTATGCCGCCCAACACGATCGAGGTGGCTAGCCCCATGCGATGCAGCGGCACAATATGCGCGGCAGTGGCAGCCACGATTGCCCAGAACACACCATGGGCCAATGCGCCGACGGCGCGGGCGCCGAGCAACGTCGAAAATTCGGGGGATAACGCCGCCAGGCCGTTGGATACGGCCAGTATCAGCATCAACGCGATCAGCAGCGTCTTGCGCGGAATCCAGCGGTTCAGCCAGTTGGATAACAAGCCGCTGGCAGCGCCGATCCATGCGTACAACGTCACCGTCAGCCCGACGGTAGACGGGGGTTGACCCAGGTCGGATGATATCTGCGACAACAAACCAATGGGGGCGAACTCGGACGTCACCATCGTGAACGAGGCCATACACAGCACACTGACTGCACACCCTATCCGCAAGGCTGAGCTGACCATCGGTAATGTCCATCCCTGTTCACTGCTGAGTCATGGTGAAGCCACTCGCGTTGCCGGCGCTGCGCGGGTGGGTTCGACACCTTCTACGTTAGATATCCACGGACACATCATACTCGGCGAGCCGAAGGCCGAAACATCGTCCAGATACGTTGAAGGTTAACCGACTGGCGACAGCGTTCGCGAGCGTCGCCAAACCGCCTGCTTGCCTGTGCTTCTCAAGCCAAAGCCGGGTTTATCTCCAGTGAGGGACGCACTCCAATCAGGTTCGTCTTCCAATCATTATGCCGGGTCACAAAACCCCAGGGCATGTGAACTTCAATGCACGCCCGCCTTATCAGTTACGACGTGCGCTGCATGACAACCGGCGTTGCAGTAGAAAGACAGCACTCAAGTTAGGCGAACTCGGAAGTCGTCACTTTCAACTCGGGGCTGGCGGCACCGCAGGACGGGCCTTCGGAATTTTCCTGCAAGATGTCGCGCGCTTGATGAACTGGCGCGCACCGCGCCACAACGCTAACTTCCTCCGGTCGCTGCTCATCAGCGACCGGCTTTGACAGGCCGAAAAGTGTAACCTTTCACACCCCTTGATAAGACGGCATGCTTTACGCGTTCCGCTTCGTTCATGGCGGCTGTGCGTGGGGCATCTTCGGGTGCGCCGGGTTCCTACACTTCCGGTCTGTCAACCCGCGTACAGCTGCCACCCAATCCTGTTTGACAGCAGGGGGCGGTAGCTCCTTAAACAGTGTGGGAGCTTCATCATGAAAAAAATCACCCCCAATCCCCCTTCAACCGCCCTCTTCACCCTCGCCCAGGACATCTCCCCCGAAACCCTGCTGATCCAGGCCAGCGAAACCCTCGCCTCACTCAACGCCATGACCACCGACCTGGCCTTCGAACTCGAAGGCGCCAACCGTCACAAGCTACTGGGCGCCCAACAATTGATCGTGCTGGGTGAACTGTTGGTCGAGCGAGCGCTGGTACTCACCCAAGACGCGCAAACATTCCAGTAACCAAAAAGGCCGAGGCGCATTCCGCGTCTCGGCCTTTTGATGGCATCGAAGTATTTCTTGTCGAGCAGGTCGTTGACGTTCTGCGAGGCCGACCGTGTCGAGTGCTTCAAGCCCCCGCAAACGGGTTTACAATCTTAATCATTATCAACACTCAAACCAGCAAGTTAGCCAACTAACTAATTTCAAACATCCGCCTGAATAGCTAATCATCCGCGTCGCTATTGCTTTAACGATAAACCTCTCGATAATTTTTATTTCACATATATTTTACATTCCCCTACATATGCTAATGTCATTAAGACATCAACGCTGTTCCAACCAGAATCAAGGGGTGTGTATGGCAGGTGTAATGGCATCCGTTAACAGCCGTACACAACTGGTCGGTCAGAACAGGCTGGAATTATTGCTATTCCGCTTCAACGATCAACAGCTGTACGGAATCAACGTCTTTAAAGTCCGAGAAGTTATCCGCTGCCCCAAGTTATCTCTACTACCAAAGTCTAATAACAATATTTGTGGCGTTGCCAATATACGCGGCGCTTGTATCCCTATTCTAGACCTCGCGATGGCAACAGGGCTGCCCGGGATCACGGATAAAGAAAGCGCCTTTATTATACTTACGGAGTACAACAACCGTGTTCAGGGCTTTCTGGTGTATGCGGTTGAACACATCGTCAATTTGAACTGGGAAGATATCCATCCGCCCCCCAAGGGCAGCGGCGACAACAATTACCTGACAGCCGTTACCCGTGCCGATGATCGTCTGGTCGAAATCATCGACGTGGAAAAGGTGCTGACGGAAATCTCGCCCTCCTCCGAGGAAATATCGGTCGGCGTGGTGGATGACGCCGTCACCCAACAGGCCAGGCATCTGCGTGTGCTGACCGTGGACGACTCGATGGTGGCGCGTAAACAGGTGACCCGCTGCCTGGAGACGGTAGGCGTCGAGGTGGTCGCCTTGAACGATGGGCGCCAGGCGCTGGATTACCTTCGGGCCATGCTCGAGGAGGGGCGCAACCCGCACGAGGAGTTCCTGATGATGATTTCGGACATCGAAATGCCGGAAATGGACGGTTATACCCTGACCGCCGAAATCCGCGGCGACCCGCGCATGGCCAAGTTGCATATCGTGCTGCACACCTCCCTGTCGGGCGGTTTCAACCAGGCCATGGTCAAGAAAGTCGGGGCCGATGACTTCCTGGCGAAGTTTCGCCCGGATGACCTGGCAGGCCGCGTAGTCGCGCGTATCAAGGCCGCGAGCCCGATCTGAAAAGCAAGACAACACTGCTCAAGCCAGGGAGGCTGATGAGACACGTATAAGAAGAACATCAACAGAGGGCATACCATGTTGAAGTGCAATGAACTCAATCTGCAGGCGCCTGACGGCGAGGCAAAGCCCTTCTGGCGGGACGGTGCACCCTCAGAGGGGCCGTGCGCCCTGGGCTGCGGCGCTCCGCCAACCACCCAGCCCCCAACAGCTGCTCCGGTCATCACCGTCATCCCCACCTCCATGCAGGACGAGTTGGTCGCCGCACAGGAAATCTGTAGCCGCGCCAAGACCGCCGTTGTCGAAATGTTCGGCCATGCCCGCATGGGCCGGGCCCTGGAGCTTGAAGACGTCAGTGCACTGGTGGACGACATTTCGAGCTCGATCGCCCGCCATCCCAACGCCTTTATCAGCCTGGCACGCCTTAAATGCATCGACGACTACACCTACATGCATTCGGTCGCCGTGTGTGCGTTGATGATTGCTCTGGGCAATCAATTGGGCCTGTCCTCCGCACGGATTCGTCGGGTCGGGATGGCCGGGTTGCTGCACGACATCGGCAAAATGGCCATACCAGGTGCCATCCTCAACAAGCCTGGCCGGTTGAGCAGTGACGAATTGCAGTTGGTGCGCACCCATCCACTGGAGGGGGAGAAAACCCTGCTGGCGGCCTCGCAGATGTGCGAAATGGTCGTGGATGTGTGCCTGCATCACCACGAAAAGTTCGACGGTACCGGCTACCCCCATCAGTTGGCGGGTGACCAGATCAGCCTGGTGGCCCGGATGGCGGCGGTATGCGATGTCTACGATGCAATCACCTCGGACCGTTCCTACAACCAGGGCTGGGACCCCGCCGTCGCCATCCAGCAAATGTCCACATGGGACGGACACTTTGATGATGAGGTATTTCGTGCGTTTTTGAAGTCCGTGGGTATTTACCCGATCGGTTCTATCGTTCAATTGAAAAGTGGCAGTATCGGCGTAGTCATAGAACAACATCCTGATTCTTTATTGACGCCAAAAATAAAAGTGTTTTTCCTGCCCGTTCTGAATATCCATGTAACGCCGAAAATAATAGACCTGAGTGATCCCGCACAACCCGACCGGATTGTCGCGAGGGTGCCGCACCAGCGTTACGGCTTTAAAAACACCGACCGTTTATGGCTCGATGAAGAGACGCCCAAAGAGCATTAAGCAACACCCAGCGCTGTACCGCATGTATATGCCTAAGCAGCCAATGATAAAACACTATGCCTTGTGCAAAGAAAGTACCGAAATGTCGACATTCGATGATGTTGGCGACTATTAGCATGGGCAGGAAATATCATGAAATTCAACTCACTGCAGACTCGAATTTGCTTCACCGCCGGACTCTGCCTGTTTATCTCCTGTGCGAGCCTGGTGCTGTATGGCCTGTATTCCTCGAACGCCAACCAGGCCTATGTAGGTGCTGAAGTTTCAACCCTGATTGAAAGCGCCACTATCCGCGAAGTGCAAAACCTGGCTGAGTCGCGTGCCAATGCCATCCAGGCAAAACTGCAGAACGCCTTGGACTCGGCACGCACAATGGCCAATACCGTGGGAGCGAGTAAAAGTGCCCAGAGCCCGCTGAGCCTGGGCCGCGAGCAGATCAATACGATGCTGCTCAGCGTGCTCAAGGACAACCCCGACTTCAACGGCACGTATTCATGCTGGGAGCCGGACGCGCTGGACGGCCAGGACCAAGCCTTTCGTATCAATGAAGGCGGTAACAACCCGTTGACGGGCCGCTTCACACCTTACTGGACACGCAGTTCAGACGGCCATATCGCCGTGCAACCGCTGGTTGAGTACGATTCCGATGCCCGCCACCCCAATGGTGTGCTGAAGGGCGGCTGGTATTCCGGCCCGCGGGACACCCAGAAAGAAAGCGTGCTGGACCCACTTCCCTACGTGGTGCAAGGCAAAAATGTGTGGTTGACCACGCTGTCGGTACCTATCACCGCCAATGGCAAGTTCTACGGCGTGGTCGGTGCAGACTTCGACATTTCGTTTATCCAGAAACTCAGCGAGCAAATGTCCGCCGACCTGTATGGCGGCAAAGGCTCGGTGTCGATCCTGAGCAATCAAGGGTTGGTGGTGGCCGACAGTAAACGCCCGGAACTCATTGGCCAGTCATTGAAAGCGTTGTTGCCCGGCTCTTGGGAGAACGTGTTGAGCAATGTACAGAAGGGTCAGGGAGACAGCCGGTTCAACCCGGATTCCCAGGAAATCGAAGTGCAGATGCCGATCAACCTGGGCCGCACCGGCAAGCCCTGGGCGATCGTGATCCATCTGCCCAAGGCGGTGGTCATGAGCCAGGCCATTGCCCTGGAGCAGGAACTGCAGTCGCGCGGCGTCAAGAGCAGCATCTGGCAGGTCTCGGTCGGCGTGGGTATCTCCTTGCTGGCATTGCTGGCGCTGTGGTTGGCCACGGCGAAAATCGTCGGTCCGATTCGTGAAGCCGCGGCCCTGGCCGCCAACATCAGCCTGGGGGATTTCTCGCGCCGGCTGGTGCAAAAATCTGAAGATGAAGTGGGCCAGTTGTCCTTTGCCTTGAACGATATGTCGGAAAGCCTGCAACGCCAGGTGCGCGTGGCCGAGCGAATTTCCGAAGGGGACCTGGATCTGGAAGTGCGCCTGTCCTCGCCCAATGACACCCTGGGCAAGTCGTTGGAAAAAATGGTCGGCAACCTGAACACCTTGATTTCCCAGGTGCAGGCCAGCGCCACGCAAATCACCGGCAGTTCCGCGCAGGTCACCGAGTTGAGCCAGTCGCTGTCCGACGGCGCGTCCAACTCTGCCTCGTCCATCACTGAAATCAGTGCGGTGATGACCCAGATGGCAGCGCAAACCACCGACAACGCCGCCAATGCAAAGAAGGCCGACGAGCAATCCCAGGCTTCCCGCGCCGACGCCGGGGAAAGTGACAAGTTGATGAGTGAATTGATCGCCGCCATGGCGGAAATCGACAACTCGGGCAAAGACATCACGGCCATTATCACCACCATCGACAACATCGCCGCTCAAACCAATCTGCTGGCGCTGAACGCAGCCATCGAAGCGGCACGTGCCGGCGAACTGGGCCGTGGCTTTGCGGTGGTCGCCGATGAGGTCAGGAGCCTCGCCGCCCGCAGCGCCGAAGCCGCCCAGCAAACCGCCGCGCTGATTGCAGATTCCTCGACCAAGACCCAGCGCGGCATGATCATCGCAGGCCGCACAGCCGACTCGTTGAGAAATATCGTCACCGGCACCAGCACGGTGTCCAGCCTGGTGTCGTTGATCTACCAAGCCTCCAGTGAACAGGCTTCCGGCCTGCAGCAGGCGAGCATCGGCCTGGAGCAGATCGACGAAGTCACCCAGCAGAATCAGGTCAATTCCCAGCAATGTGCGGTGGCGGCCAAGAACCTGTCGGAACGGGCCAGCTCCATGCAACAGGGCCTGAGCCGGTTCAAAGTCAAAGCCTCGTAATGTCTACCGCGAAGCCAGGGGAACGTTCCCCCTGGCCCAGCCCCTTAAATCCCTTCTTTGTTCATCAAATATTAAGAATCGCCCCCCTATACTCGCCGATTGCGGGCCGTTCCCCCGAGCGGTCCCCTGCCCCGGTAGCCAGACTCCATGACGCGCCCCGCTCCCCTGCTGCTCCTGCTTGCTGCTCTATTGTTCTTCTTTGCCCTGGGTAACCACGAACTGCAAGGCTCCACCGAGGCCCGCGTCGCGGGGATCGCCATGGCCATGCACCTGGACAATGACTGGGTCGTGCCGCAACTGTTTCGTGAACCTTTCCTGGAAAAACCGCCCCTGAGCCTGTGGCTGGACGCCGGAGCGATTCGCCTGTTCGGTGGCACGCCTGGGGCGGTCCGCCTGGCCTCGGCATTTGCCGGTCTGTTCAGCGTGATGCTGTTCTATGGAATGCTGCGCCGGTTCGGGCGCCCGAAAACATTGGCCTTCAGTGCGGCGCTGATCCTGGCGACCATGGCCAGCTACTGGAGCAATGTGCGCGGCGTGGGGGAAGACTCACTGCTCAGCCTCGGCGTGACCACCGCGCTGCTGGCGTTCTACCAGGCGATGCGGCCTGAGTCCGAGCGCCAAGGCTCGACGACCTGGGCCTGGGCGCTGTTTACCGCCGGCATGGTGATCGCCACCTTGAGCAAAGGCGTACTGGGCCTGGCGATGCCGGGCATCGTGATCTTTGTGTACCTGGCCAGCACCAGCCTGATGGACAAGCGCCTGCGCCTCGCCGATTGGCTCAAGCCGGCGCTGTTCACCCTGTTGGCATTGGTGCCGCTGATGATCTGGTTGTGCTTCCTGTTCCAGCGCGGCGGGATGCAGGCCGTGGGCGAAGTACTGTGGACCAACAGCGTCGGGCGCTTCAGCGGCTCGTTCGTGGAGGCCGGGCATTACGAACCGTTCTACTACTACATCGCCAAGCTGCCCGAGGCCTTCCTGCCGTGGAACATCCTGGTGTACCTGGGCCTGTGGCACTTCCGCAGAAGCCTGGTGCGTAACCGCTACCGCCTGTTTTTCAGCGTATGGCTGGTGGCGCAATTCACCCTGCTGACGCTGGCCTCAAGCAAGCGCACGGTTTACTTGATGGCCCTGACACCGGCCGCCGCTGTACTGGCTGCTGAATATGTGCGGGTGCTGCTGGAATGGCTCAAGACCCACAAGCCGGGGTTGTATAAACACCACACCAGGCTGGTGGGCGGCGTGTTCACCCTGGCCGTCGCCTGCTACCTGATAGCCGCCTTCTGGTTCGCGCCCAAAGCCGACGTGCGCCAGTCGTTCGTGCCGTTGATCAGTCAGATCCAGGCACTGCAAGCCGAAGGCAAGGAGGTGGTGTTGTTTCAGCCCAATGAGCGGATTGCCGGCGCCAGCGTGTTCTACACTCAGGCCTACCTGCCGATCCTGCAGACCGAAGCCGAGCTTCAGCGCTTTTTGACCGCCAAGCCCGGCAACGTCGCGCTGCTGGACCATACCAACGACTTGACCACCAAGGTCACGGTGATCAAGGAGATGGCCATCAACCGCCAGCCCTACTACTTCATCGAGCAGTAAGGCCAGCGCGGGGCATCAGTGTTTGGTGAGCTTGTCCAGGTAACCCATGGCGAACGCCGAGATCACGAAGGTCATGTGAATGATCACGTACCACATCAGGTGTTGCGGATCGACGTTCTTGGCGTCCATGAAGATGCGCAGCAAGTGGATGGAGGAAATCGCCACGATGGAGGCCGCCACTTTCATCTTCAGCGACGAAGAGTCCATGGTGCCCAGCCAGTTGAGCTTTTCCTTGTTTTCATCGATGTCCAGCTGCGAGACGAAGTTCTCGTAGCCGGAAATCATCACCATCACCAGCAAGCCGCCGACCAGGGCCATGTCGATCAACGACAGCAGCACCAGGATCAGCTCGGACTCGGCCATCGAGAACACGCTCGGCAGCAGGTGAATCACTTCCTGGAAGAATTTCAGCGCCAGCGCCAGCAACCCGAGGGACAGGCCGAAATAGATAGGCGCCAGCAGCCAGCGCGAGGCGTACATAGCATTTTCGATAAAGCGTTCCATTGGATCTCACACAGCATGGCTAGAAATGGCGGCGAGTATACCAGCCGCTATAAGACACCTGTAACCACGAGAAAACTGACCTGGGCGGCATCTGTAAGAGAATTTTTCTGCTAGTGTCGAGCCCAATAACTCGGCTCGATGACGTCGGACAGGAAAAAACTCAGATGATGGATGTGCGATCCCCTTTGGCCAGCGTTGGCCTGTGCGCCGCCTTGTTGCTGGCCGGCGGCTGTTCCCCAAGCGATGAGCAGAAACAGGCCACCCTCGAAGAGAAAACCGCGAAGTTCGAGCAGTCCCTCGACAGCATCCAGGATCCGAAACTGCGCGACGCCATTGCCGACCTCGGCGGCTCGCTGCTGCTGCTGGAACGGGCGCGGGTCAAGCTCGCCACCAAGCCCATCGAGGCCGAATACGGCGAGGACAGCCTCGCGCTGCTCAAGCACTACCCCACGCCGCAAGGGCTGGTGGACACCTACATCAATGGCTTGTTCGTACTGCGCAAAGCCTCACATTCCGACTACCTGACCGATCTGCAGCCGGTCTTCCCGTTCAACTTCAATGTGCCGGACCAGTTCCCCTTCCCCCACGGCCTGGAATGGCAGTCCGTCACCTTGAGCAACAACAAGGTCGTGCCGTTCCAGCCGGAATGGTCGGAAACCGATCCCGGTATCCAGTTGAGCCCCAGCAGCTCCAACCTGACCAACCCGGATGACCTGACGGTCACCTACCCGTTCATCGATGGCATCGAGACGGAAAACAAAAGCCAGCCGCAACCCGTTCGCCTCAAAGGCGCAGTGGAAGTGATCGCACCGGGCAAAGTGCTGACCTTCGACTTGTCGAAAAAGGACGTGGGCCACAAACGCACCGAAGGCAATATCACCGTCAACCTGCTGCTCCTGGAAAAGAACTACGCCGAAATCGAACTGACCAACAGCCAACCACTGGCACCCGAAGTGGGTGACGAATCGCCCAACCCCTTGCTGGTACAGGCGCGGGACAGCACCGGGCAATTCCTCACACGCTCGGGTTCGATCAACGAAAGCAGCGCGCAAGTCGAGTTCTACCAGAAGCAATTGGCCGAGATGCAAAAGCAGAAGGCCTGGTCCGATGGGTTTGAAAAGCAACTGCTCGATGAGCAGAAAGCCTTCGAACACAAGCAGGGCAGCCATTACGCCAAGGTCTATTTCAATGGCCTGATCGACACCCTGCAGATCAATGTGCTGGACTTCTCCACGGCCACGGTCACCCGCAAGGACCTCGACCTGCCGGTCCTGCGCTTCGACAAGAACAGCCTGGAAAAGACCGTACAAGCCTTGCCCATGCCGGTTACCGTGTACGACGACGGCGCCGCCAGCTGGCTCAAGGACGCCTCGTTGACCGAGGAACAACTGAAGAACAGCGTCACTATCAGCCAGTCCGTCGAAGACGCCAGCGCCGCCCATATCGTGTTCGACCACCCATTCACCTTCAATGACGACCTGGTGGGCAGCGAGCGCAACAGCAGCGAATCACCGGTGACGTTCTTCACTGCCGACGAGAAAGGTGAACGCGGCGAGCCCATCGAATTGCCGACCGAGGCGTATGAATTGAACCCGGCCCGCGGCACCCTCACCTACGACCTCAACCTGTTCCCGGAAAACCCGGCGTTTGTGGTGGGTTCGATCCCGCTGTTCCTGGCGACTATCGAGAAAGGCGACATCGATGCGGCCAAGCTGCCCAAGGGGTTGTCGCTCAAAGACAACGCATTGATCGTCGACCAAAAGGAGTTCCCCGCCGACAGCTGGCGCTTCTATGCCAAGGACGCCAGCGGCAACTACCTCAAGGAAATCCTCGGCGTCAGCCATCGCGCCGAGGAATACGGCACGGCCTTGTTTGACGTGCATTACTTCTACGGCCAGCCGACCGCACTGGAAAGCTACCAGCGCACCGACCTGAGTACCGTGCAATACGGCTTTGAGGTCAAGCTGGACAAACCCGAGAGCAAATAACCGCGCCTACAGCGCCAGTTGCTCATGGCTGCCATTGAGCTGCCGCAAATGGGCCTGCATGTGCAGGCACCAGATCTGCGGGTCACCCGCCAGCTCATAGCCGTGCAGGGTCAGGCTGTCGACGATCGATTGCAGCATGCTTTCTGCCACGAAGGGCCCATGAAACGGGCCCTGGGACTTGATTGTGGAAGGCTGCTCACCCGTCATTCCGGCGGCGAACAACAAGGTCCACATCCCATTATCCCCCGCGAGCGGGCGAACGGAACATTCGATTCGGGTAACCAGGCCGAAGCACTGGCGGGTAAGGCAAAGGTTGCGCGGCATGGCGGCGACCCTCGGTAGATCGGTGTTCAGCCTCAACCTATGGCGAGGCTGTTTCTATCCAGCGACTCCTGTGGATATCCCTACGCTCAGAATAGAATAAAAACACGACAAACCAAGGCTGTAGGGACCAACGGGCGTTGGCCCCTCGGAAGAACGTCAATTTAGTGACGCAACCAGATCCAAATGTGGGAGGGGGCTTGCTCCCGATGCAGTGTGTCAGTCGACATCTACATGACTGACCTATCGCAATCGGGAGCAAGCCCCCTCCCACAGGTTTGATCCGGCCTGGCCTCAGAACTCAGGTGGGCTTGGCTTCGGCCAGCGCCTGCTGCGCCAACTCCTTCTCGGCTTCCTTCAGGTCTTCCTCGCTGATCATCTCGGCAATCGCGCGCAAGCGCTCGACCACGCGGGCATTGACCGTGCCTTCCGGGAACTGCCCCTCGGCGTCCGGCTCACCGGCATCCTCGCCCACCAGAAGGCTCAATGCCTCGTCGGCCTGACGCACCGCGTAGATGTGGAATTGCCCGGCGCGCACGGCCTGCAACACCTTTTCATCCAGCATCAACGTGGCCACGTTCGCCTGGGGAATGATCGCCCCTTGCTCGCCGGTCAAACCGCGGGCTTCGCACAGGCGGAAGAAGCCTTCGATCTTCTCGTTGACCCCGCCCACGGCCTGCACTTCACCAAACTGGTTGATCGAACCGGTGATCGCAAAGCACTGCTTGAGCGGCGTCTTCGACAAGGCCGAGATCAAGGTACAGGCCTCGCCCAGGGACGCGCTGTCACCGTCCACGTAACCGTAGGACTGTTCCAGCGCGATACTCGCCGAGATCGCCAGCGGAAATTCCTGGGCATAGCGGCTGCCCAGGTAACCGGTGAGGATCATCACGCCTTTGGAGTGAATCGGCTGCCCGAGGTTAACTTCACGCTCGATGTCGACGATTCCGCTGCCGCCCGGGTACACCGTGGCGGAAATCCGCGCCGGCACACCGAACGCCGAGTCGCCGACCTCCAGCACCGTCAGCCCGTTGCACTTGCCGACCGCTGCGCCGGCGGTGTCGATCAGGATCACCCCGGCGAGCATATCGTCGAGAATCCGCGCCGACACACGCCCGGTGCGCGTGGCCTTGGCCTTCAGCGCGCGCTCGATATGGCCGGCATCGGTCATCTCATCGCCCGCCAGGTGCCGGATAAAGTCCGCTTCGCTGACCAGCTGGAACAAATCCCCAATACGTGCCGACAAACGGCCCTGGTGCTCCGCCAGCCGTGCGCTGTAGGTGGCCAGCCGCGCGACCGCGTCAGAAGTCAGCGGCGCCATGCCTTCTTCCGAAGTGCGGGTCTTGAGCAACTGGGCGAACTGCTCCAGGCTCTCGTCCACCATCGGGATGTCTTCGTCGAAATCCACCAGCACCCGGAACATCTCCTGGAAGTCCGGATCGGCGTCCTGCAGCGCGTAATACAACTGGCGCGAACCGATGATGATGACCTTGACCTGCAATGGGATCATCTGCGGGTTAAGGGTCACGGTGGCCAGGCGGCCCAGTTCGCCCAGGGGCGATTCCATCTTCAGCTTGCGCGACTGCAGGGAACGCTTGAGGGCGTCCCACACAAACGGCTCGCTGAGCATCTTCTCGGCTTCAAGAATCAGAAAACCGCCGTTGGCACGGTGCAACGCACCCGGGCGTAACTGCCGATAGGTGGTGTACAGCGCGCCCTGGTCGGTGCTGTATTCGATACGGCCGAACAGGTTGTCGTAGGTCGGGTGCGGTTCAAACACCACCGGCGCGCCACCGTTGACCGCATGGCCCACCACCAGGCTCGGGCAGTATTGCTCTTCGAGCAGCTTGCGGGCCTGGGCGTCGGTCTTGGCGTCGTCCACCAGTTGCTCGACCACGGTTTTCAGCAGGTACACCTGCATGGCCTGCAGGTAACCGCAGACACCGGCGTTCTCCGCGTACTTTTCCGACAGCGGTGCGAGCAAAGGCTGCAGGGCCAGGGTGATGGTTTCTTCGTTGAACTGACGCAGTTGGTTATTGGACTCGCGCTTCCACTGGGGCAGGCTGGCCAATTCCTCGTTGAGGCGTTCTTCCAGCTCGGAAATATCCGTGTGGAAACGCTCGCGATCCACTTCCGGCAGCTGGGAGAACTCGGCCTCATCCAGGGCCTTACCGTCGAGCATCGGGGTGAAGGCAATGTTGGAACTGTCGCGGTACAGCGCCACGTCCTTTTCCAGGGCCAGGCGCTCGATCACGTCCAGGGCCTTGTCATAGCGCTGGTTGAAGGCGCGGTCGATGGCACTCTTGCGCTGTTGATAAGTCGGGTGTTCGAACACCGCCGGGAAGGTCGCGACGAGGTTGTCGACCAGGCCATTGATATCGGCAATGAACGCTGCCGCACCGCCGCCTGGCAATTCCAGGGCGCGGGGTTCGCGAGGCTCGTCAAAATTGTTCACATAGACCCAATCCGCCGGGGTCTGCAGGCGCTTGCCCTCGGCTTTCAGGTAGCGTTTGACGAACGAAAAGCGGCCGGTACCCGGCTCGCCCATGACAAATACGTTGTAACCGGGGCGTGGCATGGCCACACCGAACTGCAACGCTTCAACCGCACGTTCCTGGCCAAGCACACCGCGAAAGGGCTCCAAATCATTGGTGGTCGAGAAGCTGAACTGTTCAGCGGAGAAAGGGCGAGTCAGCGCTTCGGGCGCTAGACGCAAGCTGGCAGCAACAGGATCAGGCATCGGGCTTCCTTACATCAGGCGGGGCAGATGACGGCATTCTGGCTCCCTGTTGCGCGCTCTGGCAAGGCGCGCCGTTGGGAAACCCTGGACACGGGAGGCGCCCTGCAAAAAAAATCGCGACATTGCTGATTGTTTTATAAAAACACACGGAACCCTTGGAACGTGCCTAAACTCCAAACTGCGCGGGTTGGACTAATAACCGATCCCTAGGGCGCTATGAAGTGCCTGAACCCTTGTCCATTGGTTTGCACACAAAGAGAACAAAGCTATGAAACGGATCCTTCTCGGTACTCTCTTCACCGTCGTCTCCCTCAATGCAATGGCTGAAGCACCAGGTGGCCCGAACTGCGGTTGGGGCAACATGTTGTTCGAAGGCCAGCGCGGTACTCCAGCTCACTTCCTGGCTTCCACCACCAACGGTACTTCGGGTAACGCCACCTTCGGCATGACCTCGGGCACCAACGGTTGCAGCACCAACAGCGCGCTGACCTACGGCGGCAAGTCCTGGATTGCCATGAATGGCATGATGAACGAGCTGTCCGAAGACATGGCCAAGGGTAATGGCGAAGCACTGACCACCTACGCCGTGGTACTGGGCGTTGCCCCGGAAGATCGCGAGCACTTCGCTGCCGTGGCTCACGAACACTTCCAGCAAATCTTCAGCAAGGCCGATGTGACCGCTGAAGACGTGCACAACAACACCCTGGCTGTACTGAAAGGCGATGCCCGTCTGGCGAAATACGCTACCCAGGCTTAAGCTCGTCCTGCCCGCGCCTACCCAGGCGCGGGTTTTATTTTTGGACCCGCCTCTCCTTGGGTCTCTCTAATTTCCGACTTAAGTTGCCCCTATGCTCAAACGCTTTGCCTGGATGGCACTCTTTGCCTGCGCCCCGCTGTACGCGGCACCGCATCTTGATGATCAACGTTTGCAGCAACTGGCCAATGATCCGTTCTGGCTTTCTCTGGGCCATTACGAAGCCGGCAAAGTCAGTGGCTGGCGCAGCTATGTCAGTGAAAAGAAATTCTTTCTCGCCGCCGATGGCGCCCACCACCCGGATGCAGAACTCAAGGCCACCGTTGAAGCGCTTTACGCTCCGGCCAGCCTGGGTGAAAAACACGCTCAATGCGTTTACCCCGCACGTACCCGCTGGCTCAAGGATCAGTTGCACCTCACTGACCTGCCCGCCGTGGACTGCAAGGAATTCAAGCAATGGTTCAAGGACGTCGCGCCCCACAGCGCGGTGATGATCTTCCCAGCGGCCTACCTCAACAGTCCGTCGTCGATGTTCGGCCATACCCTGTTGCGTATCGACCAGGCCGACGTGCAGAGCAACAAGACTGCGCTGCTCAGCTACGCGATCAACTTCGGCGCCTATATCGAAGGCTCGGACAACAGCATCCTGTACGCCTGGAAAGGCCTGATGGGCGGCTACCCCGGCCTGTTCGCCCTGGTGCCCTACCAGGAAAAACTCTCCGAATACCGTAGCCTCGAAAACCGCGACCTGTGGGAATACCGCCTCAACCTCACCCAGGTCGAGACCGAGCGCATGGTCGAGCACGTGTGGGAACTCAAGCAGATCCAGTTCGACTACTTTTTCTTCGATGAAAACTGCTCCTATCGCCTGCTGGAGCTGCTGCAAGTGGCGCGCCCCGGCCTGCGCCTGACCGAGCAATTCCCGCTCACCGCCATCCCCACCGACACGGTCAAGGCCGTGAAGGACGCGGGCCTGGTGGAAAAGATCGACTACCGCCCCTCCCGCGAGCGCGAGTTGCTGGAGCGTGCCAAGCCGCTGAACAGCGACGAGCAACAATGGGTACTGAAGGTCAGCGACGACCAGCAGCAATTGCAGGCGCCAGCCTTCAAAGCATTGCCTCGCGACCGCCAGGCCCTGATCATCGACGCCGCCTACCGCCTGGGCCGCTACCGTGCCAATGGCCTCGAGCGCGACACCGCGCGCTCCCAACGCAGCTTCGAACTGCTGCGCGCGATCAACCAGAACCCCGCGCCCGACCTGACGATCACGCCCCCCGGCCTGCCCGAAAACGGCCATGAATCGCGCACCTGGCAAGCCGGCATCGGCACCCGTGGCGACAAGGCCTTCGGCGAATACGGCCTGCGCATGGCCTATCACGACCTCAACGACAACGCCGAAGGCTTCCCCCTCGGCGCCCAGATCGAAATCCTGCAGATGAAACTGCGCCAGTACGAAGGCAACCACTGGCAACTGCAGCAACTGGACCTGGCCACCATCCGCTCCCTGACCCCGCGCAACGCCTTGCTGCAGCCGTGGTCCTGGCAAGTCACCGGTGGCCTGGAGCGGGTGCCCGGCAAACACGACGACGAAACCCTGGTCGCCCACGTCAACGGCGGCGCTGGCGGCACCTGGCAACTGCGCGACGACATGCTCGGCTTCGCCCTCGGCACCGTGCGTGTGGAACATAACAACGACTTCAACGAAGCCATCTCCCCCGCGGCCGGGTTCAATACCGGCGTGCTATGGAAAAACCCCCTGGGCAATTTGAGCCTGGAAGCAAAAGGGGATTTCTTCACCAATGGCGAGGTACGCCGTAGCCTCAGCCTGAACCAGCAGTGGGAACTGTCCCGTAACCTGGGCCTGCGCCTGAGTGCCCAGCGCGAGTACAGCCACTTGTCGACGCCGGTGAATGAAGTGATGCTTGAGGTGAAGTGGTATCACTACTGACTAACACCTTTTGTCAGCATTGCCCGCACCATCAGGAGTTCATTCGACATGGCCGTTACCTGCACCACCCTTGAAGAAGTTCGAAACAACATCGACCGCCTCGACCAGCAAATCGTCACCCTGCTGGCCGAACGCGGCCGCTACGTCTCCCAGGCGGCACGCTTCAAAAAAGACACCGATGGCGTCAAGGCCCCGCAGCGGGTCGAGCAGGTGATCGCCAAGGTGCGGGATCTGGCGCAGACCGTGGGCGCCAACCCCGAGGTGACCGAGCAGGTCTATCGCGCAATGATCGCGGCGTTTATCCAGCAGGAATTGGCGGAACATGCGGCTCTGGCGACCAACCAGGCGACATAGGCCCTCGTGGTGAGGGCGCCAACGCCTTCGGCGCCCACCGCTCGATCTCATCGTGCTCCACACCTTTCTCACACCCCTTTCACACCTCCCCGACAAATCCCTATCTAGACTTCTCCTATCAGCCGTGAAACGGCCAGGGAGCAAGCAATGTGGCGGTATGCAGTAATGCTGTGTGCGGTGGTGTGGCTATCAGGTTGCCAGTCAACCCATCAGGAATTGCTGGCTCGGGGCTATCCGCCCGCCTTTGCCGATGGTTTTGACGATGGGTGCAGCAGCGGCCGCCAGGCGGCGGGGGTGATCACCGGGGTGTTTCGCAAAAACGTGCCGCGTTACCTGAAAGACCGGGTCTACGCCGAAGGCTGGGAGGATGGTTTTCGCCAGTGCAAGGCCATGCGTGAGAACGAGGAGCTGCGCGACTACAAGGACAATCACTGGGATGACCGTGAACGCGCCTGGCAACAGGAGAAGAACCGAGATGCTGCGCGGGCCTATCGCTCGCAATAGGTCGCTTTCAGACATCCATCGAAACTAAAGCGCGGTGAACATGGCCCAAGCTCCATAGAGGGAGAACGTCATGAGCCGAGCTTTTGTAAATGAGGACAACGCCGCCGCCCAGGCCGATCAGCCGGTGGAGCGCCAGGTCAGTGAGCAGCCCAATCGCCTGACCGCGCAAGGGTTGGCGCAATTGCAGGCCAAGGTTACGCAGCTACAGGCCGCGCACAGCACCGAGTCCGCCAAGGGCGAACAGGCCGATAAGCAGCGCCAGGCCGACCTTGAGCGGGATTTGCGCTACTTCAACCAGCGCGTGCAAAGCGCCCAGGTGGTGGCGCCCGCTACGTCTACCGACAAGGTGCAGATCGGCAGCTGGGTGACGTTCGCCAATGAGCATGACGAGCAGCAGCGCATTCAATTGGTCGGGGAAGACCAGGCCGACGCCAGCGCCGGCCTGATCAACTGGGGCTCGCCCCTGGGCCGTGCCTTGCTGGGCGCCCAGGTGGGTGACGAGGTGCTGTGGAAGCGCCCCGTCGGCGACCAGTTGATCGAGGTGCTGCGCATCGAGGCCGAGGCTTAGACGATGCCCTGGGCCAGCATCGCGTCGGCAACCTTGACAAAGCCCGCAATGTTCGCGCCCTTCACGTAGTTGATCCGACCGTTCTCTTCGCCGTAGTGCACACAGGCATGGTGGATCGACTGCATGATGTTGTGCAGCTTGCTGTCCACTTCACCGGCGGTCCACAGCAGGCGCATGGCGTTCTGCGACATCTCCAGGCCGCTCACGGCGACGCCGCCGGCATTCGATGCCTTGCCCGGCGCAAACAGGATGCCCGCCTCGATAAAGATATCCACAGCCTCAAGGGTGGTCGGCATGTTGGCGCCTTCGGCCACGCAGATGCAGCCGTTGCGCAGCAGCGTGCGGGCCGCTTCGGCGTCGAGTTCGTTCTGGGTAGCGCATGGCAGGGCAATGTCGCAGGCCAGTTCCCAAGGGGTCTTACCGGCGCGGAATTCCAGGCCGTAACGGCCGGCCAGTTCGCTGATGCGCCCGCGCTGCACGTTTTTCAGCTCCAGCAGCGCCGACCATTGCTCCTCGGTCAAGCCGCTTTCGGCGTAGAGCGTGCCTTCGGAGTCGGACAGGGAAATCACCTTGCCGCCCAGGTCCATGACCTTGCGCGCCGCGTATTGGGCAACGTTGCCGGAGCCGGAGACCGCCACGCGCTTGCCTTCCACCCGCTGGCCGTCGCGCTTGAGCATTTCTTCGGCGAAGTACACACACCCGAACCCGGTGGCTTCCGGGCGGATCAGGCTGCCGCCGTAGGTCATGCCCTTGCCGGTGAGCACGGAGGTGAATTGGTTGCTCAGGCGCTTGTACTGGCCGAACAGGAAGCCAATCTCACGGGCGCCCACGCCGATGTCTCCGGCCGGCACGTCCACGTCTGCGCCGATATGGCGGTACAGCTCGCTCATGAACGCCTGGCAGAAGCGCATGACTTCGGCATCGCTCTTGCCTTTGGGATCAAAATCCGAGCCGCCTTTGCCGCCGCCCATGGGCAGCGAAGTCAGGGAATTCTTGAAGGTCTGCTCGAAGGCGAGGAATTTCAGCACCCCCAGGTTTACCGACGGGTGGAAACGCAGGCCGCCCTTGTAGGGGCCGATGGCGCTGTTCATCTGGATACGAAAGCCGCGGTTGACCTGGACCTTGCCGTGATCATCCACCCACGACACCCGAAAGGTAATCGCACGCTCCGGCTCGCAGATGCGCTCCAGGATGCCCGAGGCCAGGTAATGGGGATTGGCTTCAAGGAACGGCCACAGGCTGCGTAGGACTTCTTCTACGGCCTGGTGGAATTCCGGCTGGTCGGGGTCGCGTTTTTTCAGGCGGGCGAGGAAGGATTCGACGGATTCGATCATGAAAAGTCTCGGCAAATTGATTGTTTTTAAATGAGATTGAGCCGGACTTTATCAATTCATGTCGCACCGCGACAGGGCAAAATGTCGCTTTTGTGAATTTAAATGGTGCATTAGATATAAATAAACCCCGGAAAAAGGGATTTATCGCACTTAAAAGGGGATTAGCAAGGCAGGCTATGCACCAGTAGGGAAAAAGCTATCGGGGGCAAGCCCCCTCCCACATTTGATCGGTGTGGGTAAGGAAAAATGTACAAAAAAAACGGAGCCCGAGGGCTCCGTTTTTTTCACACCAGCCGGATCAGGCCAGTTTTTTGTGCCGTACACGGTGCGGCTGGGCAGCAGCTTCGCCCAGGCGCTTTTTACGGTCCGCTTCGTACTCGGTGTAGTTGCCTTCGAAGAACACCGCTTGCGAGTCGTCTTCGTACGCCAGGATATGGGTCGCGACGCGGTCAAGGAACCACCGATCGTGAGAGATCACAATGGCGGCGCCCGGGAAGTCCAGCAGGGCTTCTTCCAGGGAACGCAGGGTTTCAACGTCGAGGTCGTTGGACGGTTCGTCGAGCAGCAGGACGTTGCCGCCCTCTTTCAGGGTCAGGGCCAGGTGCAAGCGACCGCGCTCACCACCGGACAGGTCCTTGACGAACTTCTGCTGGTCGCCGCCTTTGAAGTTGAACCGGCCGACGTAGGTGCGCGACGGGATTTCATAGTTGCCGATGCGGATCTGGTCGGAACCGTCGGAAATTTGCTGGAACACAGTCTTGCTGCCATCCAGGTCTTCGCGGCTCTGGTCCACACAGGCCAGTTGCACGGTTTCGCCGATTTCGATGCTGCCCGAATCCGGCGTTTCCTTGCCCATCAGCATGCGGAACAGGGTGGATTTACCCGCACCGTTACCACCAATGACGCCGACGATCGCGCCTTTTGGCATGGAGAACGACAGGTTGTCGATCAGCACGCGGTCGCCATAGCCTTTGCACACGTTCTTGAACTCGATGACCTTGTCACCCAGGCGCGGACCGGCCGGAATGTAGATCTCGTTGGTTTCGCTGCGCTTCTGGAATTCCTGGGACTGCATTTCTTCGAAGCGTTGCAGACGTGCCTTGGATTTGGACTGGCGGGCCTTGGCGCCTTTGCGCACCCACTCCAGTTCTTCCTTCATGGCTTTTTCGTGGGCCGATTGCTGCTTGGATTCGGCGGCCAGACGGTCGGACTTGGCTTCCAGCCAACCGGAGTAGTTGCCCTCGTAAGGGATACCGGCGCCACGGTCGAGTTCGAGGATCCAGCCGGCAACGTTGTCGAGGAAGTAGCGGTCGTGCGTGATCGCAACCACGGTGCCGGGGAAATCGTGCAGGAAGTGCTCCAGCCAGGCGACGGAGTCGGCGTCCAGGTGGTTGGTCGGTTCGTCGAGCAGCAGCATGTCGGGCGCCGACAGCAGCAGGCGGCACAGGGCCACGCGACGTTTTTCACCACCGGACAGATGTTCGACCTTGGCGTCCCACGCCGGCAGGCGCAGCGCATCGGCGGCGACTTCCAGCTGGCGCTCCAGGTTGTGACCGTCGCCGGCCTGCAGGATGGCTTCGAGCTTGGCTTGTTCAGCGGCCAGCTTGTCGAAGTCGGCGTCCGGTTCGGCGTAGGCGGCGTAGACCTCGTCCAGGCGGGCCTGGGCGTCCTTGATCACGCTGACGGCTTCCTCGACCACTTCACGCACGGTCTTGGTCGGGTCCAGGATCGGCTCCTGGGGCAGGTAACCGATGTTCAGTTCCGGCATCGGGCGGGCTTCGCCTTCGAACTCGGTGTCGACGCCGGCCATGATTTTCAGCAGCGTGGACTTACCCGAACCGTTGAGGCCGAGCACGCCGATCTTGGCGCCGGGGAAGAAGGACAGCGAAATGTTTTTCAGGATTTCCCGCTTCGGAGGGACAACTTTTCCCAGCCTATGCATGGTGAAGACGTATTGAGCCATGGTGAACCTAGCGTCAGTGACTGATGAATTAAGCGGGCGAAGCCCGTGCCAGGCCATGCGCCGCGCGGGCCGTTGACTATCATCAATGCCAGCGAGCGGAAAAAGCCTGAATGTCTGGGGCTGGAACGCCCCCGCGTAACCGGCAAAGCTACCTGAATGCGCTTGGTCAGTCCAGCCAAGCGGGGCTGGCACTTTGCCACAAGTCAAGGCATGCTAGCCGCCCTTCGGGCGTCCGGCTTATAGTGCACGTCGCGCGCCAGTCCAGCCAAACCGCAGGATCACAGCTTGTCCAAAGTCACGCCGCCAACGCCCTTGCGCGCCGCTCATGTAGCGCCGGGAACGCCCCTGCACGGCACCCTCAAAGGCGCATTGGCGACGCTTGTCCTCCTGCTGCTCGCATTATTGTTCTGGCAACTGCTGGACCAGTTGCAGCAAAACCAGAAAAACCAACAGCAATACACCATCGACTACAGTGCCGACCTGGCTGAACAAATCAGCCTGAACATGGCCCTGAGCGCAAAAATTGCCCTGAACCTGCTACCGATGGTCGAGCCGCCGCGCGACATCGAACAACAGCAGGCCTTGACGCGCACGTTGCAGCGCTCGCTGCCGGAACTGCGCAGTATCGCCCTGCTGGCGCCCAGCGGCGCGATGATCAGCGACAGCGCCAATGACAGCCAGGACAGCGCCTGGCTGGAAGAGTTGGTGCAGCGCAGCCACGGCCAACCCTACTACCTGAGCAATAACAACGACGGCACCCTCATCTATCTGCTGCTGCACCAGCCCAGCGGCGGCTCAAGGATGTACTGGGCGCTGCGCCTGGCACCCGAGTACCTGGTCAACCTGACCCGCCAGGACAGCCAGGGCCAACGGCCGATGTGGGCCATCGAGAACCGCCTGAACCACCGTGTGGTCAGCCGTGACAGCGGCATGCCGGCGCAATGGGGCGACGCCCTGACCCCGGATGACCTGAATAAAAGCGTGCTGGTCACGCCCCTGAGCAAAAGCGACTGGCAATTGCGTGGGATGTTCGACCGCGCAGCCGTGCTGGAACAACTGCTGCCGGCGTTTATCGGTAAATGCCTGCTGGGCCTGGCCTTCTCGCTGATCCCCGTGATCGTGTTGCTGAATATGCGTCGCCGCCAGCGCCAGGTGCATGAAGGCCGGCGTCGGTATCAGGATATTTTCGAAGGCACCGGCGTCGCCCTGTGCGTACTTGACCTGTCGGGCCTGAATGCATTCTTTGGCAAGGTGCACTTGCAGACCCGCGAGCAACTGCACGCCTGGCTGCAAACCTCCCCCGAGGAATGCCGGCAGTTGCTCACCGAACTGCGCATCACCGAGATCAACCAGGTGGCGGTGAGCCTGCTCAGAGTGGGCTCCTGCGAGGAAGCATGGGAGCGGCTGATCGATGATTGCCCGCGCAACACCACGTCCATCGGACATCAGATACTTGAAGCGGTCCTGACCCAACAGAATCAGCTTGAGTTGGAAATCCAGCTCAAGGATGTGGCCGGCAACGAACAGTACCTTTGGATGGTGATGCGCCTGCCGGAACAGCAGGACGACTTCAAGGCGGTGATCCTCAGCATCAGCGACATCACCAGCCGCAAGCTGATCGAGCTGTCGCTGGTAGAACGCGAAAGCTTCTGGTCGGACGTGGTGCGTACCGTGCCCGACCACTTGTATGTGCAGGACGTGATCAGCCAGCGCATGATCTTCAGCAACCACCATCTGGGCCACACCCTCGGCTATATCAAGGCCGAACTGCAGCAAATGGGCGAGTATTTCTGGGAAATCCTGCTGCACCCCGAAGACGCCGAGCATTACCACGATTTGCGCCAGCAGCAACGCCAGGCCGGCTACGCGACGCAGTTGCACTGCCAGTTGCGCTTTCGCCATCGCAACAACCAATGGCGGCGCTTTGATATCCGCGAGCAGGCCCTGGCGCGGGACAAATCGGCGCAAGTCACGCGCATCATCGGTGTGGCCAAGGACATCACCGACCAGATCGAAGCCAGCGAGTCCCTGCGCGACAGCGAAAAGCGCTACCGCATGCTGGCCGAAAGCATCAGCGACGTGATCTGCTCCACCGACAGCCAACTGGCCCTCAACTACATCAGCCCGTCGGTCAACGCCGTGCTGGGTTACGACGTGGACTGGGTATTCAAGAACGGCTGGCAGTCGATCATCGCCAACCCGCAGCAACTGACCGGCATCTATAGCTTGCTGGAACAGGTCAGCCGGGCGCTGGGCGATCCCGACGCGCTGAACAGGCTCCGCGATCAAGTGCAGACCCAATTGTTCCTGTTCGACTGCCTGCGCGCCGACGGCCGCAAGGTGCCGATCGAGCTGCGCCTGGTGCTGGTGTGGGATGAGCACGGCGCCTTCGAAGGTGTCCTCGGCGTGGGCCGCGATATCAGCCAGCAACGCCGCGCGGAAAAAGACCTGCGCATGGCCGCCACCGTATTCGAACACTCCACGTCGGCGATCCTGATCACCGACCCGGCCGGTTATATCGTGCAGGCCAACGAGGCGTTCAGCCGGGTCAGCGGTTATGCAGTGAGTGACGTACTCGACCAGTTGCCGAACATGCTCACCGTCGACGAACAACAGGAAGCCCACCTGCGCTACGTGCTCAAGCAATTGCACCAGCACAGCACCTGGGAAGGCGAAGTGTGGCTCAAGCGCCGTAACGGCGAGCACTACCCGGCCTGGGTCGGCATTACGGCGGTGTTCGACGACGAAGGCGACCTGGCCAGTTACGTGTGTTTCTTCAGTGATATCAGCGAACGCAAGGCCAGCGAACAGCGCATCCACCGCCTGGCCTACTACGACGCCCTGACCCACCTGCCCAACCGCACGCTGTTCCAGGACCGCCTGCACACCGCGCTGCAATCAGCCGAACGGCAGAAGTCGTGGGTGGTGCTGATGTTCCTTGACCTCGACCGTTTCAAGCCGATCAACGACTCCCTGGGCCACGCGGCCGGCGACCGCATGCTCAAGGAAATGGCGACCCGCCTGCTCGGCTGCGTGGCCGAAGACGATACCGTGGCACGCATGGGCGGCGACGAGTTCACGTTGCTGCTGCAACCACGGGTCAACCGCGAAATGGCGCTGAACCGCGCGATCCATGTGGCCGAGCAGATCCTCGCCAGCCTGGTGAAGCCCTTCGTGCTGGAGGGTCGCGAGTTCTTTGTGACCGCCAGTATCGGTATCGCACTCAGCCCCCAGGACGGCAACGAGCTGAGCCAGTTGATGAAAAACGCCGACACCGCGATGTATCACGCCAAGGAACGCGGCAAGAACAACTTCCAGTTCTACCAGGCCGATATGAACGCCAGCGCCCTGGAACGCCTGGAACTGGAGAGCGACCTGCGCCACGCCCTGGAGCAGGACGAATTCGTGCTCTATTACCAGCCGCAGTTCAGCGGCGACGGCAAACGCCTGACCGGCGCCGAGGCGTTGCTGCGCTGGCGCCACCCACGCCGTGGACTGGTGCCGCCGGGGGACTTCATTCCGGTGCTCGAAGAGCTGGGCCTGGTGGTGGACGTGGGCGACTGGGTGATCAGCGAAGCCTGTCGCCAGCTCAAGACCTGGCACCAGAACAAGGTGCGGGTGCCGAAAGTCTCGGTGAACATCTCTGCGCGGCAGTTCTCCGACGGCCAACTGGGCACGCGCATCGCCACCATCCTCAAGGACACCGGCCTGCCGCCGGCGTGCCTGGAGCTGGAGCTGACCGAAAGTATCCTGATGCGCGAAGTCAACGAAGCCATGCACATCCTCGACAGCCTGAAAAACCTGGGCCTGAGCATCGCGGTGGACGACTTCGGCACCGGTTATTCGTCCCTCAACTACCTCAAGCAATTCCCCATCGACGTGCTGAAAATCGACCGCACCTTCGTCGATGGCCTGCCCTCCGGAGAACAGGATGCGCAAATCGCCCGCGCCATTATCGCCATGGCCCACAGCCTCAACCTGGCGGTGATTGCCGAAGGTGTGGAAACCCATGAGCAACTGGACTTCCTGCGCGAGCATGGTTGCGACGAGGTGCAGGGGTATCTGTTCGGGCGGCCGATGCCGGCACATCGGTTCGAGGCGCAGTTCAGCAATGATGCGCTGTTCATGTTCGACTGAGATTTTGTGGTGAAGCCACTGGCCTCATCGGGGGCAAGCCCCCTCCCACATTTGAATGTATTCACAAGTCAAAAGGTGGGAGGGGGCTTGCCCCCGATGAGGCCGGCACAGTCACCACCCATCCCGAGATGAGCCCCGCTTGTCCGCGACATGATGTCCTTTCATATGCCATCTAAAACCCATTGGGTTAGAATGCCCTCCTTTTCTGCCCCCGATCCTTGAGGACCGCCATGTTCAGCCGTGATTTGACTATTGCCAAGTACGACGCCGATCTCTTCGCCGCCATGGAGCAAGAAGCCGTGCGCCAGGAAGAGCACATTGAGCTGATCGCTTCGGAAAACTACACCAGCCCTGCGGTGATGGAGGCTCAAGGTTCGGTTCTGACCAACAAGTACGCCGAAGGTTACCCAGGCAAGCGCTACTACGGTGGCTGCGAGTACGTCGACGTGGTTGAGCAACTGGCCATCGACCGTGCAAAAGAACTGTTCGGCGCCGATTACGCCAACGTCCAGCCACACGCCGGCTCCCAAGCCAACAGCGCCGTGTACCTGGCCCTGCTGCAAGGCGGCGACACCATCCTGGGCATGAGCCTGGCCCACGGTGGTCACCTGACCCATGGCGCCAGCGTTTCCTCCTCCGGCAAGCTGTACAACGCTGTTCAATACGGTATCGATGCCAACGGCCTGATCGACTACGACGAAGTCGAGCGCCTGGCGGTCGAGCACAAGCCAAAAATGATCGTGGCCGGTTTCTCTGCCTACTCGCAGATCCTCGACTTCCCACGCTTCCGCGCCATCGCCGACAAGGTGGGCGCCTACCTGTTCGTCGACATGGCTCACGTAGCCGGTCTGGTCGCCGCTGGCGTCTACCCGAACCCTGTGCCTTTCGCTGACGTGGTGACCACCACTACCCACAAGACCCTGCGCGGTCCACGTGGCGGCCTGATCCTGGCACGCGCCAACGCCGAGATCGAGAAGAAGCTGAACTCCGCCGTATTCCCGGGCGCCCAGGGCGGCCCACTGGAGCACGTAATCGCTGCCAAGGCGATCTGCTTCAAGGAAGCCCTGCAGCCTGAGTTCAAGACCTACCAGCAACAAGTGGTGAAAAACGCCAAGGCCATGGCCGGCGTGTTCATCGAGCGCGGTTTTGACGTGGTGTCCGGCGGTACTGAAAACCACCTGTTCCTGCTGTCGCTGATCAAGCAGGACATTTCCGGTAAAGATGCTGACGCCGCCCTGGGCAAAGCCTTCATCACCGTGAACAAAAACTCCGTACCGAACGACCCACGTTCGCCGTTCGTCACCTCCGGCCTGCGCTTCGGCACCCCGGCTGTGACCACTCGTGGCTTCAAGGAAGCAGAGTGCAAGGAACTGGCCGGCTGGATCTGCGACATCCTGGCGGACCTGAACAACGAAGCCGTGATCGACGCGGTACGTGAGAAGGTCAAGGCCATCTGCAAGAAGCTGCCGGTATACGGCGCTTGATTGCAGTTGCTTGACTAAGAAGCCCGGCTCTTGAGCCGGGCTTTTTTATGCCAATTGTCCAGTTTGAAATGCGCCCAAGTGTGGGAGGGGGCTTGCCCCCGATAGCAGTGTGTCAGTCACATATAGGTTTACTGACCCGCCGCCATCGGGAGCAAGCCCCCTCCCACAGTTGACTGCATCACACGTCAGGGTTGGTAGACTTTGGCAAAGCCTTCGCGGATTTTGTCCTCCGGCAACTCATCGGCAATAAACACGATCACACTCTCCCGCCCTTCACCCTCGGCCCACTCGGTATCCCAGTCGAAACCATAGAGCTTGAGCACGCCCTGGAACACCATGCGGCGGTCTTCGCCGGCAATATTGAGCACGCCCTTGTAGCGCAGCAGCTGCTTGCCATGGTCTTCCAGCAGTTCGTTCATGAACTCACTGAGACGGTCGATATCCAGCGGCTGGTCGGTGCGCAGCACCAGGCTGGATATACGGTCGATGGACGGCGCCTTGCTCACCGGGCGCAGGCTCATGCCGGCGTTGAGATTAAAGCCGCGCACATCGAGCAGTTCGGCCAGGTCAATCTTGCCGTGCTCGACCACGCGAATCGGCGCGCGGCGGTTGATGCGTGTGAGGCGTTCACTGAGTGCCTCGAAGGCAGCGTCGTCCACCAGGTCACGCTTGCTCACCAGCAGCCGGTCGGCGAAACCGATCTGCGCCTGGGCGATGGTCTGGGTCAGGTGGTGCTCGGCGTGGGCGGCGTCCACCAGGGTGATGATGCCGTCGAGGATGTAGCGTTCGCGCAGTTCTTCATCGATGAAAAAGGTCTGGGCCACCGGCGCCGGGTCGGCCAGGCCGGTGCACTCGATCACCAGGCGGTCAAAGGCGATCTCACCGCTGTCCAGGCGCTCGAGCAGCAGATACAGGGCCTTGGTCAGGTCGGTGTGGATGGTGCAGCACACGCAGCCGTTGGACAGGGTCATGACTTGCACCGGTTCTTCGCCCAGCAATTGGGTGTCGATACCGGCGTCGCTGAATTCGTTTTCGATCACGGCAATTTTCAGCCCGTGCTCTGCCTTGAGCAGATGGCGCAGCAAGGTGGTCTTGCCCGCGCCGAGGAAGCCGCTGAGAACCGTGACTGGAATGGGAGAGGACAAAAGAAATTCTCCTTAAAGGAACACAGAAACAAATGTGGGAGGGGGCTTGCCCCCGATAGCAGTGTGTCAGGCACTGATCTGTCACTGACACGCCGCTATCGGGGGCAAGCCCCCTCCCACAGGGAGTTGCGTTAAATCAACAGCACTTGGGGCCACCCTTGCCGCCGTATCGGGCTTCCTGGCGTTCCCGGAAGAACGCCTTGTAGTCCATCATCGGCTTGTCCGGGTGCTTGGTTTGCATATGCTCGACGTACGTGTCGTAGTCGGGCATGCCGACCATCAGGCGCGCGGCCTGACCGAGGTATTTACCGAGGCGACTGATGTCATTGAACATGGTTGCAATCCTCGATTATGCGTCCGGTACTGCCTGGAACGGGGCTTCTTTATCCGTACGCTCTTTGTTGCCCCAGGCGGCGACGCCGACCTTGAGCGCATAGAACAGGATGCTGAACACCACGAACAGGAACAGCACAGTCAGCGTTGCGTTGGTGTAGGCGTTCCAGATCACGTGCTGCATCTGGTCCACGCTCTTGGCCGGGGCCAGGATCTGGCCGTTTGCCAGGGCATCACTGTACTTCTTCGCCAGCGACAGGAAGCCGATCGCCGGGTTGGCGTCGAACAACTTGATGAAGCCCGCGGTGGTGGTGCAGATCAGCAGCCAGACCGCCGGCAGCATGGTCACCCAGATGTAGCGCTGGCGCTTCATTTTGATCAGCACAACGGTGGCGAGCATCAGCGCGATACCGGCCAGCATCTGGTTGGAGATACCGAACAGCGGCCACAAGGTGTTGATGCCGCCCAGCGGGTCGATCACGCCCTGGTACAGCAGGTAACCCCACATGGCGACGCAACCGGCGGTCGCGATCAGGTTGGCGGTCCAGGACTCGGTGCGCTTGAGCGCCGGTACGAAGGAGCCGAGCAAATCCTGAAGCATGAAGCGACCGGCACGGGTGCCCGCATCGACGGCAGTCAGGATAAACAGCGCTTCGAACAGGATCGCAAAGTGGTACCAGAACGCCATGGTGTTTTCACCCGGCAGCACACTGTGCAGGATCTGCGCGATACCCACCGCCAACGTCGGCGCACCACCGGCACGCGCGAGGATGGTGGTTTCACCGATGTCATGGGCCACGGCCGACAGCGCCTCGGGGGTAATTGCAAACCCCCAGCTGCTGACGGTTTGTGCCACGGTCACCACGTCGGTGCCGACGATTGCCGCCGGGCTGTTCATGGCGAAGTACACGCCTGGCTCGATCACCGAAGCGGCGACCATCGCCATGATCGCCACGAAGGACTCCATCAGCATGCCGCCGTAACCGATGTAACGGGCGTGGCTTTCGCTGGCCAGCAGCTTGGGCGTGGTGCCCGAGGAAATCAGCGCGTGGAAGCCCGAGACCGCGCCACAGGCAATGGTGATGAATAGGAACGGGAACAGGCCGCCCTTCCATACCGGGCCGGTACCGTCGATGAACTGGGTCAGCGCCGGCATTTTCAGGTCGGGCATGGTCACCAGGATGCCAATCGCCAGGGCGATGATGGTGCCGATTTTCAAGAAGGTAGAAAGGTAGTCACGTGGCGCGAGGATCAGCCACACCGGCAGTACCGCGGCCACGAAACCGTAGCCGATCAGCATCCAGGTGATCTGGATCCCGGTGAACGTGAAGGCCTTGGCCCAGACCGGATCAGCGGCAATCTGCCCGCCCAGCCAGATCGAACCGAGCAGCAACAGCACGCCGATGATGGAGATTTCACCGATACGGCCCGGGCGGATGTAGCGCATGTAGATGCCCATGAACATCGCAATCGGGATGGTCGCCATCACCGTGAAGATGCCCCATGGGCTCTCGGCCAGGGCCTTGACCACGATCAGCGCCAGCACCGCAAGGATGATGATCATGATCAGGAAGCAGCCGAACAGCGCGATGGTCCCCGGGATACGCCCCATCTCTTCGCGAACCATGTCGCCCAGGGAACGGCCGTTGCGACGCGTGGACAGGAACAGGACCATGAAGTCCTGCACCGCACCGGCCAGCACCACGCCGGCAATCAGCCAGAGCGTGCCGGGCAGGTAGCCCATTTGCGCCGCCAGTACCGGGCCGACCAGGGGGCCTGCACCGGCAATCGCCGCAAAGTGGTGACCGAAAAGGATGTGTTTGTTGGTCGGCACATAGTCCAGACCGTCATTGTTGAGCACTGCGGGGGTGGCCCGCCGTGGATCGAGTTGCATCACATTATTAGCGATGAACAGGCTGTAGTAGCGATAAGCGACCAGATAGATGGCCACGGCAGCGACCACGATCCACAGGGCGTTGATCGCCTCGCCTCGGCGCAAGGCCACTACGCCCAGGGCGCACGCTCCTACGATTGCCAGCACCAGCCAGGGTAGGTGGCGTAGCAGGCTATTATTATTTTTCATTTTTATATTCCAGCCAGGGTGGACAGAAAGGACAGCCATCCGGAGTTTAGCGCTACTGGCCTTAAAGGCCACCCCCCTACGTTGGTCTAGAGCCTTGCAGAGGCAAAAAAAGCAGAAAAACCCACCCGATGATGGCGCAGGGCTACAATCCTTTTATCCACAGAGGGTTTCACCATGACCGAGCAAGCGTCTGATCGCCGCCGTTTTCGCCGGATCGCCTTTGATGCCAAGACCGAACTTCGGCAAACCGGCCAGGAGTGGCCCGTGCAATTGGTGGATTTGTCGCTGAAGGGCTTGCTGGTGCAAAAGCCCGACCCCTGGAAGGGGAATAAAGCCCTGCCGTTCGACGTCGACATACGCCTGGACCCCAAGGCTCATATAAAGATGCGAGTGCATCTGACCCACGAAGCGGATGGCCAGCTGGGATTTGTGTGCACAGACATCGACCTGGACTCGATCAGCCACTTGCGGCGGCTGATCGAGTTGAACCTGGGCGACCAGGAAGAGCTGGAGCGGGAGCTGGGCGCGTTGCTGGAGGTGTAACGGCTCAGGGAAACGCCGTACGTGCGGGAAATTCGCTTTCCATGTCCCAGTAGCCCTTCTTCTGACTTGAGGCGCCGTGCCACTGCCCGTCGACAAACCGATAAGTCAGATAACGGGTGGCAAAGTCATCCTCACCGTCGCCGTCCATAAATGACGACACCTGCAGCAGTTCGTCCGCGCCGCCACTGGTTGGCGTTACGATCTTCCACGCCGCCTTGCCCGTATGCGCCAGGGTCAACGCCTGGACTTTGCCGTCGGCGCCCTGGTAACCCAGCGGCTTGAGTTGCTGTTTGCCAGGCAACAACAGCTGCGTGGCAGGCCCGCTGTAGCTGCCCATGGGGGCGGTCTGGTCGATGGTCAAAAAATACACAGGTTCGGGCAGCCCTTTGAGCGGGGCTTTCTTGACCTGGGCCAAGGGGTAGCCGAGGTCTTCGTGGGCGATCACCTCACCCGTGGCCGAGACCAATCGCACCTGGGCGTCCAGCAGCGGGTTGTCGACCAGATCACCGGGCTCGTCGAACGAGTCTTCATCCAGCCCACTGCCCCAACTGTCCTTGTGCAGCTGGGCGCTGATGCGTTGGTCTTCGAGCACCTGCAACACACTGCCGTCCTGTGTCACCAGCGTTTGCGCCAGGCGATAACCCGTTGGCAGCTCAGCCCAGGCCATGGCGGGCAAGCCGGCCAAGGCGATAAACAGGACGACTACACCCCAGCGATTCGATCGTTGCATGGCGTCCATCCCTGAATTATTCGAAAAGTGCATCCAACGCCTGTTCCAGGCGCGTGACCCCAATCACCTGCAATCCAGGTGGCATTTCCTTCGGCGCATTGCCCTTGGGCACGATCGCGCGTTTGAAGCCGTGTTTGGCCGCCTCCTTCAAGCGTTCCTGGCCGCTCGGCACCGGACGCACTTCGCCGGACAGGCCCACTTCACCGAATACCAGCAGGTCGTGGGGCAATGGCCGGTTACGCAGGCTGGACATCACCGCCGCCATCAACGCCAGGTCGGACGCGGTTTCCAGCACCTTGACCCCGCCCACCACGTTAAGGAACACGTCCTGGTCATGGGTCGGGATCCCCCCATGGCGGTGCAGCACCGCCAACAGCATCGCCAGGCGGTTTTGATCCAGGCCCAGCGTGACGCGGCGTGGGTTGGCCAGATGGCTGTCATCCACCAGCGCCTGGACTTCCACCAGCATCGGCCGGGTACCTTCCCACGTCGCCATGACCACGCTGCCTGGGACTTCTTCCTGGGCGCGGGTCAGGAAAATCGCCGAGGGGTTGGAGACTTCCTTCAGCCCCCGGTCGGTCATGGCGAACACACCCAGTTCGTTCACCGCACCGAAGCGGTTCTTCACCGCCCGCAGCAAGCGCAAGCGGCCATCGGACTCGCCTTCGAAATACAGCACGGTATCGACCATATGCTCCAGCACCCGCGGCCCGGCCAGCGCGCCCTCTTTGGTCACATGGCCGACCAGGAAGATCGCCGTGCCGCTCTGCTTGGCGTAACGCACCAGCAACGCCGCACTCTCGCGCACCTGGGACACGCCGCCCGGCGCCGATTGCAGTTGTTCGGTGAAAATCGTCTGGATCGAGTCGATCACCATGACCTTGGGTTTTTCGATCCGGGCCGTGGCGATGATGCTTTCGATGCAGGTTTCGGTCATGACCCGCAGTTGGTCCTGGGGCAAGCCGAGGCGGCGGGCACGCATGGCCACCTGTTGCTGGGATTCTTCGCCGGTGACGTACAGCGCCGGCATGCGGCTGGCGATGCTGCACAGGGTTTGCAGCAGGATCGTCGACTTGCCGATGCCGGGGTCGCCGCCGATCAACACCACCGAACCATCCACCAGGCCGCCACCCAGGACCCGATCCAGCTCACCGGAGGCCGTCGAGAAACGCGGGATCTCTTCAACGCTGACTTCCGCCAAGGTCTTGATCTGCGCCTGCTGCCCGGTCCAGCCGGCGCGGCCGGTGGGGGCCGAGGCGCCGCCGCTTTCGATCATGGTTTCAGTCAGGGTATTCCACGCACCACACTCGGTGCATTGGCCGGCCCACTTGGGAAAGGTAGCGCCGCACTCCGTGCAGCCGTACATGCGCTTGGCCTTTGCCATTTGAAAACCTCCAACCGAAAAACCGCGATGATAGCTCAGCGCGACGCCGGGGTCCGGATTTCACCGCTGGCCAATCGTGAAGCACTGTTGCCGACCGGATCTTCGGCATTGAGATCGGCACCCTTGGCCTTGAGTTCGTCGAGCAACTCGAGGCGCTTGAACAGGCCGGCGTACATGGCGGCCGTCTGACCGGCACCGTTACGTTGGTCGGGGTTGCAGTCGCTGGCCAGCAGGCGCTGGGCAATGTTCAACTCACCCTTGAAGATCGCCCCCATCAACGCGGTGTTGCCGCGTTTGTCCTGCACACAGGCGTCGGCACCGGCGGCGAGCAAACGCTCCACATAAGCGCTTTCGCCGTGGTAGGCGGCGAGGATCAGCGCGGTGTAGCCCTTGTCGTCCTGGGTGTTGAGGGGGAAGCCGGCGTCGATGAAGGTGTTGAGCATGTCGAGGTCGCCACGGCGGGCGGCGTCGAAGTAATAGTCCTGGAGCTGCGCCTTGAGCGCGACCGGGTCGGGCGACTCGGCATGGGCGACAAAGGCCAGCATGGTCATCAGTAAACCGATAGAAATACGCATGGGTTCTCTCCTGCCAGAGGTCGACGCCCGGGAGGGCGTCGACCGAAACCAACGTCAGTCAGTGAGTTTTTCGGCCAGCGCCTTCACACGTGCCAGATCACCCTTGGCGACCTTGGCCACGCCGGTGCCGTATTCCGGATCGGCCTTGTAGAGGAACGACAGGATGATGTGCTTGCTCTCGTCATCGGTAGTGGCCAATGAGCCGCCGAAATTGTCGATCAAGTCCTGGCGTTCTTTCGGGCTGTAGGAGCGATACAGATCACCGGCCTGCTTGAAGTTCTGCTCACGCTGGATCTTCGCCTGCTGGGTGCTGCCCGACAGCGCCGTCTGGCTGTAGCGCGCGGTTTGCGGCTCTTCACGGTTTTCCAGGCGGCTTGGCTGGTAGTTCACGCCACTGGTGGTCTTGCCGAAGTTCAGCGCGCCGTCCTGGTTACCGTTGTTGACGGTGACCCGAGGGGCGTTGATCGGCAGTTGCAGGGCATTGGCGCCCAGGCGATACATCTGCGTGTCGGCATACGAGAACACCCGGCCTTGCAGCAGGCGGTCCTCTGACGGCTCGATGCCCGGTACCAGGTTGGCCGGAGCCATGGCCACTTGTTCGGTTTCCTGGAAGACATTTGCCGGGTTGCGGTTGAGCACCATCTGCCCGACTTTGCGCTCGGGCACATTCGGCCAGATCTTGGTAGCGTCAAGCGGGTCGAAATCAAACTTGGCCAAGTCTTCCGGCTTGAGTACCTGCACATACAGGTCCCACTTGGGGAAGTCGCCCTTGTTGATATGGGTGACCAAGTCATTGGTCATATGGCTGTAGTCACGCCCCTGCACTTCGCTAACTTGCTTGGGATCGAGGTTCTTGATGCCTTGCAGGCTCTTCCAGTGGAACTTGACGTAGTGCACTTCACCCTTGGCGTTGATCAACTTGTAGGCATGTACGCCATTGCCGTCCATTTCCCGATAACTGGCCGGAGTACCGGAGTCGGAATACAACTCGGTAAGTGTGCGAGTGGCCTCGGGAACATGGGAGAAGAAGTCGAAGCGACGGGAGTCATCATCCAGGTTAGTGCGCGGGTCCGGCTTGAAGGCGTGGACCATATCGGGGAACTTGATGGCATCGCGGATAAAGAACGTCGGGAAGTTATTACCCACCAAGTCCCAGTTGCCATCGGCGGTATAGAACTTGGTGGCGAAGCCGCGCGGGTCACGCAGGGTTTCCGGGGAATGATTGCCGTGCACCACGGCCGAGAAGCGCACGAACACCGGGGTCGTTTCGCCAGCAGCGAAGACCTTCGCCTTGGTCAGGTCACTGAGGTTATCGGTGACGGTGAAGGTGCCATGGGCGCCGGTACCGCGGGCATGCACCACGCGCTCGGGGATGCGTTCACGGTCGAAGCGCTGCAGTTTCTGGATCAGTTGCACGTCCTGCAGCAGCACCGGGCCGTTGGCGCCGGCGGTTTGCGAGTTCTGGTTGTCGCCGACGGCGGCACCGTTGTCACGGGTCAGGTTGGCGGCTTGTACGGAGAGGGAAAGCAGGCTGGCGGTTGCCAGTACCAGCACATGACGCGCCAATACCGGGCCGCGATTCATTGGATTCTTCATCAAGGTTTCCTCTGGTTTTTTTAATGCACATTCAGTTGTGCTTGCCAGAGGCTAGTGACCCGAGAGTCAGAAGATAAATAGAAAAACACCACCAGGTCGATTAATAAAATAATGTGGTAAGCCGCTGAAATAGCGGGTATTTCGCGCGCGATTGGTGGCACTTTGCAAACTATTTGCGATTTAATGTGTCGATAAAAACTGACAGTGTTAACGGTTGTGTCGGGCATGCCCGCTGCGACTGATTTACACTGAGCGGCACCCTTCTCATCTGTAACAAGGAATAACCTATGGGCGTGATCAGTGAGTTCAAGGCCTTCGCGGTCAAAGGTAATGTGGTCGACATGGCCGTCGGTATCATCATCGGCGCCGCCTTCGGCAAAATTGTTTCCTCGTTTGTAGGCGACGTAGTGATGCCGCCCATTGGTCTATTGATCGGTGGCGTGGACTTTGGTGACCTGGCGATTACGCTCAAGGCGGCACAGGGCGATGTGCCTGCCGTGGTGCTGGCGTACGGCAAGTTCATCCAGAGCGTGATCGACTTTGTGATCGTCGCGTTTGCGATCTTCATGGGCGTCAAGGCCATCAACCGCCTCAAGCGCGAAGAAGCCGTGGCGCCTAGCCTGCCACCGACACCGAGCAAGGAAGAAGTGCTGCTGGGCGAGATTCGCGACCTGCTCAAGGCGCAGAACGACAAGCCGCTTTAACCCGTACCGGCTTGGAAAAAGGCGCCTCCTTGAGGCGCCTTTTCATTACCAGTAGTTTTCCACTGCCACCTGTCCCGGCCGCCGGCTAAGGCTCAGTTGCATGTCGCGCTGCTTGAGCAACTGGCGAGTGTCATCCACCATCTGCGGGTTGCCGCAAATCAGCACGCGGGAGTGTTCCGGGGTCAGCTCGACGCCGGCAGCGCGCTCCAATTCTCCATTTTCGATCGAAGTGGTAATACGCCCACTCAACGCCCCCGGATAGTGCTCTCGGGTCACGATGGGGATGTAGGTCAGCTTGTGCGCATATTCTGCCAGGTACTCCCGCTCGCCCAACCCCTTGATCAGCGACTGGTACGCCAGCTCCCGGGCTTCCCGCGCGCTGTATACCAGGAGGATGCGCTCGAATTTCTCCCAGACTTCGAAGTCCTGCAGGATCGACAAAAACGGTGCCACCCCGGTGCCGGTGCCTAACATCCACAAGTCCCGGCCATCGACGAAGCGGTTCAGGGTCAGGAACCCGGTAGCCTGGCGCTCCACCATCAAGGTATCGCCCACCCGCAATCGGCTGAGTTCACTGGTGAATTCACCGCCTGGAACAACAATCGAGAAGAAGTCCAAGTATTCATCAAACGGCGAGGACACCACGGAATACGCGCGCCACACCGTGCTGCCATCCGCCTTGGTAACGCCCAGGCGCACGAACTGACCGGCGGTAAACCGGAACCCGGGGTCACGGGTGGTTCGCAGGGTAAACAGGCTGGGGGTCAGGGATTGCACATCAAGCAAGGTCTGGCGGGTAAATTTCTCAGCACTGGCCGTCATGGGGGACTCCGTTCTACAGGTGCCCTAGTGTCCCTCAAACTCGAGCCCGGAAACACCTCTGGTTGGTAGTGGCATTATATAGGCACAAAATAATGGCAACCTAATATCAACTCTGATCAATTTGCTATTAGCTCCTTTATCCGCGCTACAAGCACGCTCTAAGTTGATCCGCTACAGGTGCTTCAACTGACTAAAAAATCGAAAAAAACCACTAAGCCTCTTAGCTAAGCCCGCCGCGACCTTAGAGAAAATTTCTTAAACGCTGCCCCGCAAGAGCGAAAATTTTGTTTCGCGATGTAGCTCATGTCCTACACTAATTTCCGTGCAGTGGGAGTTCAGGACGTATCCCATGTCATGCGGAAACCCATGGAGAGTTACCAATGGTCAACTGGCGCAATACCCGACTTCCCAAACTGGAGGGCGAGAGCGAGGTTACTACTCTTTTCGAGATGGCTGTCAACCACACCTACGCACTCGGCTTTCAATACTGTTCTTTCACGATGAGCTCTCAACTACCTAACAACCAAACGAAACCTGTTCGCCTCAACAACTATCCAGATGAATGGAACAAACTGTATAACCAGGCCCACTTCTTTGACGCTGATCCCGTGGTGGAACATTGCAAACGTTGTGTACTGCCCCTTGTCTGGGAAGAAAAAATCTTTAAAGACTCACCCAACCTGTGGTCTTTAGCTCAATCCTTTGGTGTGCATTTGGGATGGACCCAAGCCGTGCATGATTTCCAGGGTGTGTTCAGCATGCTGACCCTGGGTCGCAGTGCGGGTGAAGTGACCCCGCAGGAGCTTTATGAAAAAGCCGGCCAGGTCCTGTGGCTGTGCCATGCGATGCATGCGGTAGTCGCGAAGACTTACGCACACAAGCCCAGCATTAACCCTGCAAACAAATTAACCCCGCGCGAAACCGAAATCCTCAAGTGGTCAGCCATGGGCAAGACCGCTGCGGACATCGCCGTCATCCTGTGCCTGTCCGAACGCACCGTGGGCTTTCATATCTGCAGTTGCTTCAAAAAGCTGGGGGTCAATAACAAGATCGCCGCCGTGCTCTGCGCTTCGAAAGCGGGGTTGTTTTAATCAGCGTTGAAACACCGCATGTAATCCCTCTGGAAAAAAAGTAACATTTACGACCCATTCTGAGTGCTGGGCTGTCCCCACGGGGTGTCGCCCGCTGTTCACTCAGACGGTTCCGCAGCCGACTGCCGAACACCCATCGATGACCCAGAGCCTCCCTCGCCATGCCCCTGCTCGACAGCCCCTTCGCCCAGCTCGATCTGATCCGCCAGCCAGAGCAACATAACGATCCGCTGCAAGCCTTCGACGCCGCCGACGAGTACCTGCTCAGCTACCTGGCGGAACAGCAACCGAGCGCTGCGACCCGCGTGCTGGTGCTCAATGACAGCTTCGGCGCCCTGGCTGCGAGCCTGGAAGGCCGGGTGCAGGTGACCTCCAGCGGCGACTCGTTCCTGGCCGCCCTGGGCCTGGATAAAAACCTGGTGCGCAATGGCAAGGCCTTTGACGCCGTGCCGTTCATCCCCGCCAGCGAGGTGCCCAGCGGGCCGTTCGACCGGGTGCTGATCCGCGTCCCCAAGACCCTGGCATTGCTGGAAGAACAGCTGATCCGCCTGCAAGGCCAACTCGCGCCGGGCGCCGAAGTGATTGCCGCAGGGATGGTCAAGCACCTGCCACGGGCGGCCGGTGAGTTGCTTGAGCGCTATATCGGGCCGATGCACGCCTCCCTGGCCGTCAAGAAAGCCCGGTTGCTGATCGCCACCCAGGCCGACCGCCCCGCGGCGGTCTCGCCCTACCCGACGCGCTACACCCTCGACGCGCCGGCCATCGAACTGCTCAACCATGCCAACGTGTTCTGCCGTGAAGGCCTGGACATCGGCACCCGCGCCTTCCTGCCGCACCTGCCCAATAACCTGGGCAGTGCCCGCGTGGCGGACCTGGGTTGCGGCAACGGCGTATTGGCGATTGCCAGCGCACTGCAAAACCCCGACGCCCGGTACACCTTGGTGGACGAGTCCTATATGGCCGTGCAATCGGCCCTTGAGAACTGGCAAGCCGCCCTCGGTGAGCGGGAGGTGACAGTACGCGCCGGGGACGGCCTCGCAGGCCAGGAGCCGGATTCCCTCGACGTGGTGCTGTGCAACCCGCCGTTCCACCAGCAGCAGGTGGTCGGCGACTTCCTCGCCTGGCGTATGTTCCAGCAGGCGCGGGAGGCGTTGGTGGTCGGCGGCGCCCTGTATATCGTCGGCAACCGTCACCTGGGTTATCACAGCAAGTTGGCGCGTTTATTCCGTGGCGTAGAGCAAGTCGCCGCCACGCCCAAGTTCGTGATTCTCAAAGCGCGCAAATAAAAAAAACCCTGCCTTTCCAGAAGAAGAACAGGGCTTGCCCTCAAGTTAACAGGCAGCGGGCCGCGAAGCCCGGATCGGGATGTCAGTGGGTGGTCAGGCCGGCCGCATTCATGAACATGCGCATCAGGCTGGCCACCACGAACAGGGCCAGCACACTGCCGGTCCAGATCATCGCCAGCCAGCCGAGGCGCCGCCACAGCGGCTGTTTCTCGGCCTGTTCGATCTCGTGCAACGTAGGTTTGCCGGACATGCAACGCCCCTCCTAGTGATAGCCGTCTTCGTGGGTGACCTTGCCGCGGAACACGTAGTAGCTCCAGAAGGTGTAGCCCAGGATGAACGGGATGATGAACAAGGTGCCCACCAGCATGAAGCCTTGGCTCTGGGGCGGCGCAGCGGCATCCCAGATCGACACCGAGGGCGGGATGATGTTCGGCCACAGGCTGATCCCCAGGCCGCTGTAGCCGAGGAAGATCAACACCAGCGTCAGCAGGAACGGCGTGTAGTGGGCATTACGCGCCACGGCGCGGATCAACCCGTACATGGTCACCAGCACCAGGATCGGCACCGGCAGGAACCAGAACAGATTCGGCAGGGTGAACCAGCGCGAGGCGATTTCCGGGTGCGACAGCGGGGTCCAGATACTCACGATACCAATCACCGCCAGCACCACGAAGGCCAACGGCCGCGCCAGGTTGTGCATCTTCTCCTGCAACGGGCCTTCGGTTTTCATGATCAGCCAGGTGCAACCCAGCAAGGCATAGGCCACGATCAGCGCCACGCCGCAGAACATCGTGAACGGCGTGAGCCAGTCCAGCGAGCCGCCGGCAAACTGGCGATTGACCACCGGGATCCCGTCGATAAACGCCCCCAGCGCGACGCCCTGGAAGAACGTGGCCGCCAGCGAGCCGCCGATAAACGCCTTGTCCCACAGGTGACGCTTGTGGTCCTTGGCCTTGAAGCGGAACTCGAAGGCCACGCCGCGAAAGATGAGCCCCACCAGCATCAGGATCAGCGGCAGGTACAGGGCCGACAACACCACCGAATAGGCCAGCGGGAACGCGCCGAACAACGCCGCGCCGCCCAGCACCAGCCAGGTTTCGTTACCGTCCCAGACCGGGGCCACGGTGTTCATCATCACGTCACGGTCGGTCTTGCCCGGAATAAACGGGAAGAGGATGCCGATGCCCAGGTCGAAGCCGTCCATGACCACGTACATCATGATGCCGAAGATGATGATCACAGCCCAGATCAGCGGAAGATCAATACCCATCTCAATTCCCCTTGTGCTGGATGTGGGCGTGGTCGTCATCGTTGCCATCATCGGCGGCGGACAACGGACGGGCCGGTGTGCGTTTCTGGCCAGGACCACCGTGGGTCGGTTCCGTGCCTTCGTGGGTCACCGGGCCTTTGCGCACCAGGCGCATCATGTAGCCCAGGCCGGCGCCGAACAGTGCGAAGTACACCACCACGAACAACACCAGGGTGATCGTCATCTGCGCCAGGCTATGCCCGGAAGAAGCATCCGCCGTGCGCATCAACCCGTAGACCACCCACGGCTGACGGCCGATTTCGGTGGTGAACCAACCGGCGAGAATCGCGATCAGGCCGGACGGCCCCATCCACAGCGCCAGGTACAGGAACGGCCTGGACGTGTACATCTTGTCGCCCCGGCGCAGCCAGAGGCTGAACAGGCCGGTGAAGATCATCAGGAACCCCAGGCCGACCATGACCCGGAACGACCAGAACACGATGGTCGAATTCGGCCGGTCTTCCGGCGGGAATTCCTTGAGCGCTGGCACCTGTTTGTCCAGGGAGTGAGTCAGGATCAGGCTGCCCAGGTACGGAATCTCCACCGCGTATTTGGTTTTTTCGGCCTTCATGTCCGGCCAGCCAAACAGGATCAGCGGCGTTGGCTCATTGCCTTTGTTTTCCCAGTGGCCTTCAATCGCGGCAATTTTCGCCGGCTGGTGCTCGAGGGTGTTGAGGCCATGGAAGTCGCCGATCACCGCCTGGATAGGCGCCACGATCAGGGCCATCCACATCGCCATCGACAACATTTTGCGGATCGCCGGGTTGTCCTTGCCGCGCAGCAAGTGCCAGGCCGCCGAGGAACCGACGAAGAACGCGGTGGCCACGAACGCCGCCGTCGCCATGTGCATCAGGCGGTAAGGGAACGACGGGTTGAAGATCACCGCCAGCCAATCGGTAGGAATCACGCGGCCGTCGATGATTTCAAAGCCTTGCGGCGTCTGCATCCAGCTGTTGGACGCCAGGATCCAGAAGGTCGAGATCAGCGTACCGACGGCCACCATCACGGTAGAGAAGAAGTGCAGCTTGCGCCCCACCTTGTTCCAGCCGAACAGCATCACGCCGAGGAAACCGGCTTCCAGGAAGAAGGCCGTAAGCACTTCGTACGTCAGGAGCGGCCCGGTGACGGCGCCGGCGAAGTCCGAGAAGCGGCTCCAGTTGGTGCCGAACTGGTAGGCCATGACCAGACCGGAGACCACGCCCATGCCGAAGTTAACGGCAAAGATCTTCGACCAGAAATGGTAGAGGTCACGGTAGGTATCGTTATGGGTCTTGAGCCACAAGCCTTCCAGCACCGCGAGGTAACTGGCCAGGCCGATGGTGATCGCCGGGAACAGGATGTGGAATGAGATGGTGAACGCGAACTGAATTCGGGCGAGATCTAGCGCCTCCAAACCGAACATAAGTCTTCCTCTGTCAGGTAATACCGGCTGCTGGCGGGAGCCTGCACCCACTGCCCCCACGGATATGGAGTCTGGCGAATTTCAATTCGTTTCTTTTTTTAACCAGCCACGCAGGGAATCGGGCCTTGCGGCCACCAGAACAAATTCCAAAATGACTTTGATCTGGGTCAATCACAGTGAAAAGAGTAGTCCCATTTTCGCAGCTGGCCTGTGTGGTCTTTTGCCGCGTGACAGCTTGCCTCAGCCTTCTTCTCGCAACTAATTGTTACAGCTTGATGCTAATCTGCCTCTTCCCTCCGGCCTTGACCTGAACTCCCGATGCCCAGTGAACCCACGTTGCTGTTACGTCACCACCGCCCTTTCATCGCGTTCTGGCTGGCACGGATCTTCACCGCCAGTGGCTTCCAGATGCTTACCGTGGCCATTGGCTGGAACCTCTACCAACTCACCGGCAACGTGCTCGACCTGGGGCTGGTCGGCCTGGTGGAGTTCGTGCCGCGCGTGCTGTTCATGCTGCACACCGGGCATGTGGCCGACCGCTATGAGCGACGCAAAGTCGCGGCCATTTGCCAGACCGTGCAGGCGCTGATTGCCCTTTCCCTGGCCATAGGCGGCCTGACCGGCAACGTGACCCGCGAGATGATCTTTATCCTGGCCTTCCTGCTCGGTGCCGCACGCTCGTTTGAAATGCCCACCACCCAGGCCCTGCTGCCGAGCATCGTGCCCAGTGCGCTGTTCCCGCGTGCGGTGGCCTCGTCGCAGTCGGCCCAGCAACTGGCAACCATCGTCGCCCCGGCCCTCGGTGGTTTGCTATACGCCTTCGGCAGCGTCTGGGTGTATGGGCCCACGGTGGCGCTGTACCTGATTGCCTGTGTGCTGACCCTCAACCTGCCCGCCCGCCAGACCCCGCTCAACAAAGGCAAGGCCACCCTCGATTCATTGCTGGCCGGTATCCGCTTTATCCGCAGCCGCCCGGACATCCTCGGGGCGATTTCCCTCGACCTGTTCGCCGTGCTGCTGGGCGGCGCCACCGCGTTGCTGCCGGTGTTCGCCAAGGACATCCTGTTGACCGGCGCCTGGGGCCTGGGCCTGTTGCGCTCGGCGCCGGCGGTGGGCGCGCTGTTGATGTCGTTGTGGCTGGCGCGCTTTTCGGTAGATCGGCAGGTGGGCCGGGTGATGTTCACCGCCGTCGGCGTATTCGGCGTGGCAACCATCGCCTTCGGCCTGTCCACCTCGTTCTGGTTTTCCCTGGCGGTGCTGGTGGTGCTGGGCGCGGCGGACATGATCAGCATGGTCATCCGTGCGTCCTTCGTGCAGCTGGAGACGCCGGATGAAATGCGCGGGCGGGTGAGTGCGGTCAATGGTCTGTTTATCGGCGCGTCCAACCAATTGGGCGAGTTCGAATCGGGGATTACCGCCCATTGGTTCGGCACCGTGCCCGCCGTGGTGATGGGCGGCATCGGTACGCTGGTGGTGACCGGGGTGTGGATCAAACTGTTCCCGACCCTGGCGAATCGGGATCGTATGCATGTGCCGGTGGAAGAGAAAAGCACTTAGGCACGGATGCAGGCCGAAGATGGAACGCATTCTTAAGCTGGGGTCACGTAAGGGTTACAACATTACTGGAATAATCCGGTGCTAACCAAATACCTTTCGACGGGCCCTCAGTTGATGAACAACGTGAATAATGCCAGCGTCCCCATCGGGATGACGCCCCCCCACCTATTCCCGACTGCCTCCTGGAACACCCCCAACGACAACTACATCCTGATGAACGCCAAGGATCGGTTCACGACAAGCGTCGCAAAGGATCTGAACAGCGGATACATGAGTCCAGAGGTCAGCCAAATAGCCGATGCCGTGATGTGGCCGGGTAAAAAAAACAACCCTCAAGTGCAAGTCAAGACCTTTGCCGTGGATGGCATCCAAGCCAGGGACATCATATTTATTCAGCGTGTTCCGGCTGTGCCTGACGAGCCGAATATCGTGCTATTTGTTCCAGAAAAGGAAGGTCGTTCACTTCACTCATTCACGACCACCGAAGAAATGAACACATGGGTGAAAACCCAGGCCAACGAGCCCAAGCGACTGGAGTCCTTCAGCCAGCATTTTGCGGGCGGTGAGTCATCCGAAAAAAAACACGGGTTATCGATACACTGATTCGGTTCAGAAACAATGATATCAACGCCATCGTCGGCCCCTATGCCAATGAAGGCGACAATATCTTCGGGCGTCTGGATAAAGGCCCCACTGCGCCGCCCACTGCGGTCAATGGCTTGACGAATATTAAAGAGGAAAGCTCTTCACCGAGCGGACGACTGCTTTATTCCGGGCAGCGATCCGACGGAGAAACAGTCTTGTTTACCTATGACGCCTACGGAAACCTTCTGGGCCAAGACAAACAGCACAACTTCTATTTTGTGAAAGATGGCTTGAACAGTCACAAGCCACTGGTGCCAATCACATTCGGCGAGTTCAAGTACAAAGTCCAGAACGAAGCGGCTGAAAATGTCGGAGCAAACGATCTCCGGGGATTCTACGAGGAGTTTCTCAAACACCTTGAGCACCCCTCTGCAGGTATCGCGGATGCCTTGCAAGTATTCGGTGTGAATAAAACCACCGCAGACACCGTAGAGCGCTACCTGGACAACCCATTCAGTGCTCTGTTGGTTGACTTGAATACAAACAATCAGCTTGGCAAGGTATTCGGTCTCGAAAAGTCGACGCTGGACGCAGAGCTCAAAAACGTCGGTGATTTCGCACAGGGATTCATCCCTGCCTATGGCCAAGCCAGAATGCTGTCTTCGCTGCTGGCCAAAGCGCTTCGAAATGAGGCGCTGTCTGTTCAGGAGACAAGGGACCTGGCAGATGGGCTTGCGTTGAAACCGAACAGCCCCGCGAGGAAAAACCTGCCCGAGTCTAAACCGTCACTCAAGTCGAACAGCCCCACGTCAGCAACGCCTGCGACCCAGCCAATAAAAGAACCCGTCAGCGCCGTACCCGATCCGGGGCCCACTGCCGACGAAGTCAATCGTCTGCGCCCGTCACAGTGGCTCGATATCAGCAACCACGCCGTCGTGGAGGGAGAACAACTGATCTCGGGGGCTCATGCCAATGCCAAAGGCATGTATCAAGTAAAAGGAAGTGATGGTGCAGACAGGTGGTTTATCCGTTTGACCGATGCTGAAGACATCAGCCGTATCTATGAGATCGACGGTAGGTTCAAACTCAGTGACCGGTATGCCCGCATTATTGATCCCGAGACGAGAAAGCCTGTGATGACGGTGCACTCCACCCAGGACGGCGCCTGGGAGCCGATCAACGGACCGGGAGGAATAAGGTGGCCATGGCGGTCAAGAGGTTCGGCGGTGCAAAGTTTTGACCCCGCCGCGTACGACTACCCTGCACAGGGAGAAGCATCAACGTCGAGGACAAACGAGAAAATCGACAAGCGAATGAAGCAGGACGCTGACACCTTCCATAAAAAGGCCAAGACCAAGGAGCGCCCCGCTCACTCGGATATCCCGGGCAATGCGTCAATGTCAGAGGTCATCAATACCGTCTACCAGAAATCCCTCGGCATGATTATTGGCGAAGACCATTCCCAATCTGCCGGTCTGCGACTGCTGATCGATAATGCAGCCGAGTTTGAGAGAAACAATGTCTCCACACTGTACTCGGAAGGGTTCGAGCATTCGTTGCAGCCCGATCTGGACAGGTTTTTCGAAACCGGTGAATTTTCACCCGCGCTAAGATCGAATTTGCGATTGATTGACCGCGCCCACAGTACACACGGGGCATACACCAATCGAGAGCTTCTGTTGACCATGCGAGCGCATGGTGTTCGAGTCAAAGCGATTGATGTGCCTTCAGTAGAACCGAAGTCCACACGTCTCAAAAACATGAACTACTACGCAACCAAACTGATCGAGCACGACCAAGCCGCGAACCCGCAGTCCAAATGGGTTGCAAGAGTCGGCAGCGACCATGTGTTCACCTATGACGGCGAACCTGCGATTCGAGGCATATCTCAGTTGACAGGCGCCACCGGGGTTAGTGTCGACGATGCAATCCCCGGCAAGGGCCCCTCGCTTATTCAATCCCGAGACAAGACAGAACTCTACATTGACCTGTAAACCGTTGGATAAGGTGCTCTAGAGCACCTTATCCAGGGTGATCGGAAACTCTCGCACCCGCTTGCCGGTGGCATGGTAGACCGCATTCGCCACCGCCGCCGCCACCCCGACAATGCCGATCTCTCCCACGCCCTTGGACCCAAGGGCGTTGACGATCTCGTCATGTTCCTCGACAAACACCACGTCAATCTCGCCGATATCGGCATTTACCGGGATGTGGTACTCGGCCAGGCTGTGGTTCATGTAGCGACCCAACTGATGGTCGATCTGGGTCTCTTCATGCAGGGCCATGCCGATGCCCCACACCACCCCGCCGAGGATCTGGCTGCGGGCCATCTTCGGGTTGACCACCCGCCCGGCCGCAATGGCGCTGACCACACGGCTGACCTTGATCGTGCCCAAGTCTTCATCCACCCGCACTTCGACGAACACCGCCGAATGGGTGGCGGTGGCGTAGCCCTCGCGCTTTTTGTCCGGCTCGCTGTCGACCTGGACTTCCACGCTCTCGTCACCGCTGTCCTTGACCAGCTGTGCCAACGACACGCTCACGTCGCCGGTGTGCAGTTGGCCGTCTTCAAAACGCACGGACTCGGCATCCTTGAACACCGGGTAAGTCTGCCGGGCGATGGTCAGCAGCCTCGCGCTCAACGCTTCGCAGGCTTGCTGCACGGCGGTGCCGACGGACGACACGGTGAACGAACCACCTTGCAGCGGCGCGGAGGGCAATGAAGAGTCGCCCAGCAGGAACACCACGTCCTCAACCGCCACGCCACTGGCCTGCGCCGCGATCTGGGTCATCACCGTGTAGGTGCCGGTGCCGATGTCCGTGGTCGCACTGCTGACGGTCAGCTTGCCCTCGGCGTCGATGCGCGCCTTGGCGCTGGCCTTCATCTGCATGGCTTCCCACACGCCACCGGCCATGCCCCAGCCGATCAACTGGCAGCCGTCGCGCATGCTGCGCGGTTCCGGGTTGCGCTGGCTCCAGCCGAAGCGTTCGGCGCCTTCGCTGTAACACTCGCGCAGGGCCTTGCTCGACCAGGGCTTGTCTTCGTTCTGGTTGCGCTCGGCGTAGTTGACCAGCCGCAGTTGCACCGGGTCCATGCCCAAGGCGCTGGCCAACTCATCCATGGCGCACTCCAGGCCGATCACGCCCAAGGCAGCGCCGGGCGCGCGCATGTCCAGGGGCGTGAATACATCCAGCGGCACCAGTTTGTAGGTCAGTTGCACGTTGTCGCAGTGATAGAGCATGCCGCTCCACTCCACCACGTGCTCGCTGAAGTCTTCGAAGCGCGAGGTCTGGCCAATCGCCGTATGCCCCAATGCCAGCAGGCGACCATTGGCGGCGGCGCCCATCTGCAAACGCTGCAAGGTGCGCGGGCGGTAGCCGAAGGTGAACATCTGCTGGCGGGTCAGGGTGACGCGCACCGAGCGCTTGAGCGCCAGGGACGCCATCACCGCCAGGGGCAATTGATACTGCGGGCGCAAACCCGAGCCGAACGCGCCGCCGACGAACGCGGCGAAGATCCGCACCTGGCTTTTATCCAGGCCGAACACGTCTTGCACATAGGTCTGGCAGTTCTGCGGGCCCTGGGTCTTGTCATGGATATGCAAGGTGCCGTCCGGCTGATACAGCACGGTACTGGCGTGGGGTTCCATGGGGTTGTGGTGTTCGATGGGGGTGCTGTAGTGCAGGTCAAGGCTGACGGCGGCAGCGGCCCACTCGGCCTGGAAATTGCCACGCGGCTTGGGCGGCGCCTGCGGTGAAGCATGGGCCTGTTCCTGCTGGGCGAGCAGGTCGGTCTCGAAGTCTTCCCGTGCGTAGTCGATCGCTACCAGCGATCCGGCATGCCTCGCCAGTTCAAGGTTGTCGGCGATCACCAGGGCCAGAGGCTGGCCGCTGTACAGCACACGGTCGTTATACAGCGGGCGAAACGGTGAACCGTCCGCCGCATCGTCATCCTGGAAGGCATCGTCGTAACGGGCGATTTTCGGCCGGTTGAGGTGATGGATAACCGCCATCACTCCCGGCAGGGCCAGTGCCCTGGACGCATCGATCGCCAGCACACGGCCCTTGGCGATGGTGCTGGACACCACACTGCCGTGGAGCAGACCGTCCTCGGGAAACTCACCGGCATAACGCGCCTGACCGGTGACCTTGAGCAGACCGTCGACACGGTCCAGGGGTTTACCAATAACGGTCATGGGCGATCTCCTGCGACGGCGGCGTCGCTCAGGGCACGGATGATTGCGCGGCGCGCCAGCTTGATCTTGAAGCCGTTGTGTTCCAGCGGCTCGGCATCTTGCAGCACCGCGTCGGCGGCATTGCTGAAGGTTTCGCGGCTGACCACTTGGCCGATCAGCGAGGCTTCCACCGCACGGTCACGCCAGGGTTTATGGGCCACGCCGCCAAGAGCCAGGCGCGCGTCGACGATTCGGTCGCCCTCCAATTCGAGAGCGGCGGCCACCGACACCAAGGCAAACGCGTAAGACGCGCGGTCGCGGATTTTCAGGTAATGGCTGTGACGGGCCAGGTGGTCGGCGGGCAATTCGATGGCGGTGATCAGCTCATCGTCGGCCAGTTGGTTGTCGCGTTGCGGCGCATCACCGGGCAGGCGGTGGAAGTCGGCAAACTCGATAATCCGCGCGCCGCCTCGGCCTTCGACATGCACCCGCGCCTCCAGCGCCGCCAGGGCCACGCACATGTCCGACGGGTGAGTTGCCACGCACTGTTCGCTGGCGCCGAGGATCGCGTGGATACGGTTCAAGCCGGTGCGCGCCGGGCAGCCGCTGCCGGGCTCACGCTTATTGCAGGGCACGCTGGCGTCATAGAAGTAGTAGCACCGGGTGCGTTGCAACAGGTTGCCGCCGGTGCTGGCCATATTGCGCAGTTGCGGCGAAGCACCGGCAAGGATCGCCTGGGACAGCAACGGGTAACGCTGTTCGATCAGCGGGTGCCAGGCCAGGTCGGCATTGCTCACCAGCGCGCCGATGCGCAGGCCGCCCTCGGCGGTTTGTTCAATCTCATTGAGCGGCAGGCCGGTGATATCGATCAGGTGCTCGGGGCGGCTGATGTTTTCTTTCATCAAGTCCAGCAGATTGGTGCCCCCGGCAATAAAGCGCGACGCGGCGCTGCTCAGGTGCACGGCTGCGTGGACATCCGCCGGTTTGCTGTACTGGAAGGGATTCATTGCTCACCTCCCTGGGCGCGGCACGCCGGCAAAGCCTCTTCGATGGCATCGCGGATATTGCTGTAGGCGCCGCAGCGGCACAGGTTGCCGCTCATCAGCTCCTGGATCTGTGCACTGTCGTGGGCACGGCCTTCATTGACCAGGCCAACGGCGGAGCAAATCTGACCCGGCGTGCAGTAACCGCACTGGAAGGCATCGTGCTTGATAAAGGCTTGCTGCATCGGGTGCAGTTGGTCGCCGTCGGCCAGGCCTTCGATGGTGGTCAGCTCGGCGCCGTCGCACATCACCGCCAGGGTCAGGCAGGCATTGATGCGTTTGCCGTCGCGCAATACTGTGCACGCACCGCATTGGCCGTGGTCGCAGCCTTTTTTGCTGCCGACCAGGTCCAGTTGCTCGCGCAGCAAATCCAGCAACGTGGTCCAGGGCAATACATCGAGTTGGCGGTCCTGACCATTGAGGGTCAAGCGTATGGAGTGGGCGACGAACGGTTGGGCCGCCGCGCCATTGGGGGTCGCGCTCATAAACACCTCACGGGTTGGTGTACGTCCGCGGCGTTCAGGAAAGTCGCCGTCTCAGGGGTACGACTTCCCGGGGTATTGAGCGTTCAAGATGATTGATCAGCGGATATTGAGCAGGGTCTTCAAGGTATTCCGCGGGCCGTTGATCGACGAGTTGCTGTATTCGAACCAGCCTTGGGCCTGGACATTCAGGTCAAATACATAGATGTAGCCCATCAGCGTGCCTGCCCCGCTGCAGGCCTCGCTGATGCTGCCGACCTGGCACACAGGCGTACGTTGCCCGTTCAGTTCGGCACCATTGAAGCGCCCCATCGGGTTGTTACCCAGGCCGACTTCCATCACCGACACTTGGGTGGGCCCACGGTGCGTGCACATCTGGGTGCTTTGCGCGCGTTCCGGGATGGTTTCCGTGCAGTGCGCCGATTCGACCTTGAACACGCGCACCTCGCTCAAGGGCGGTGCAGTCGCGCCCCACACCGGTGCCGCGCCCAACCACAGGCCGAGACAGGGGATCAGGACTAGACTCCACGCGTTGGCTTTTTTCATGCTGTCGATGACCCGCTGCTGAACGTCGCCGCAGTATGCCTCAAGGCCATGCGCCACACAGCCTCGGCTGCTGGTATGATGCGCCGCTTTTTCCGATCCTCTCTGGAACCACAGGCGCTTGGCGCAGTTTGTGCTTTGACTTAGAGGTCAACAAATAACGACGCAACATAGCGTCACAGGGAGCAGGCATGCTGGAAAAGCTGTTTCAACTCAAGGCACACAACACCAACGTGCGCACCGAGATCCTCGCGGGCATCACGACATTCCTGGCCATGGCCTACATCCTGTTCGTGAACCCGAGCATCCTCGGCGAGACCGGCATGGACAAGGGCGCGGTATTTGTCGCGACCTGCCTGGCGGCGGCCATCGGTTCGACCGTGATGGGCCTGATCGCCAACTACCCGATCGCGCTGGCACCGGGCATGGGCCTCAACGCCTTCTTTACCTACACCGTGGTGTTGCACATGGGTCACACCTGGCAGGTTGCGCTGGGTGCGGTATTCATTTCGGCGGTGCTGTTCTTCCTGCTGTCGATCTTCCGTATCCGTGAGTGGATCATCAACAGCATTCCCCTGCCCCTGCGTTCGGCGATTGCCGCCGGTATCGGCCTGTTCCTGGCGCTGATCGCCCTGCACAACGCCGGGATCGTGGTCGGCAACCCCAACACCCTGGTTGGCATGGGCGACCTGACCAAGCCGGCGCCTATCCTGGCCATCCTCGGCTTCATGCTGATCGTTGCGCTGGAAGCCCTGGCCGTACGCGGCGCGGTGCTGATCGGCATCCTGGCGGTGACCATCGTCTCCATTCTGCTGGGCGTCACCGCGTTTGGTGGCGTGATGTCGATGCCGCCGTCCCTGGCCCCGACTTTCCTGCAGCTGGATATCAAGGGCGCGCTGGACATCGGCCTGGTCAGCGTGATCTTCGCCTTCCTGTTCGTCGACCTGTTCGACAACTCCGGCACCCTGATCGGCGTGGCCAAGCGCGCCGGGCTGATGGGCAAGGACGGCCACATGCCGAAAATGGGCCGTGCGCTGATCGCCGACAGTACCGCCGCCATGGCCGGTTCGCTGCTGGGTACGTCGACCACCACCAGCTACATCGAATCCGCTGCGGGCGTGAGCGCCGGTGGCCGTACCGGCTTGACCGCCATCGTGGTGGCGATCCTGTTCCTGCTGGCACTGTTCTTCTCGCCGCTGGCCGCCAGCGTACCGGCCTTTGCTACCGCGCCGGCGCTGCTGTTCGTCGCCGTATTGATGACCTCAGGCCTGGCCGAAATCGACTGGGATGACATTACCGTTGCAGCGCCGGTGGTGATCACCGCCCTGGCGATGCCCTTCACTTACTCCATCGCCAACGGCATTGCCTTCGGTTTCATCGCCTGGACCGCCATCAAGCTGCTTTCGGGCCGCTACCGTGAGCTCAACCCGGCACTGGTGATTCTGTCGATTCTGTTTGTGATCAAGCTGGGCTGGTTCAACGCATGACTTTTGACGCCGCACGCTACACCGCTCAACTGCAAGACAAGGTCACGCGCTTGCGTGACCTGCTGGCACCGTTCGACGCACCCGAGCCGCAGGTCTTCGAGTCGCCGCTGCAGAACTTCCGCCTGCGGGCGGAGTTCCGCCTGTGGCGCGAAGGCGGTGAACGCCACTACGCGATGTTTTCCCAGGACGACAAGCGCACGCCGATCCTGATCGAAGCGTTCCCCATCGCCAGCCAGCGCATCAACCAGTTGATGCCCCAGCTCAAGACCGCCTGGCAAGCCAGCGCCGCCCTGAGCCACAAGCTGTTCCAGGTGGAGTTCCTCACCACCCTGGCCGGCGACGCGATGATCACCCTGTGTTATCACCGCCCGCTGGACGAGCACTGGCACACCGCGGCGAATAAGCTGGCGACTGATTTGAATGTGAGCATCATCGGCCGCTCCAAGGGCAAGCGCGATGTGATCGGCCACGACTACGTGGTGGAAAAACTCGACGTCGGCGGCCGCACCTTCAGCTATCGCCAACCCGAAGGCGCGTTCACCCAGCCCAACGGCACGGTGAACCAGAAGATGCTCAACTGGGCATACGAAGCCTTGGGCGATCGCCCGGATGACTTGCTGGAGCTGTATTGCGGCAACGGCAACTTCACCCTGCCCCTGGCCACCCGTGTGCGTAAAGTGCTGGCTACCGAGATCAGCAAGACCTCGGTGAATGCGGCCCTGAGCAACCTCGATGAAAACGCGGTGGGTAACGTCACCCTGGTGCGCCTCTCCGCCGAAGAACTCACCGAAGCGCTGAACGAAGTGCGCCCATTCCGCCGCCTGCACGGCATCGACCTGAAGAGCTATGAATTCGGTAGCGTATTCGTCGACCCGCCCCGCGCCGGCATGGACCCGGACACCTGCGAACTGACCCGGCGCTTCGACAACATCCTGTACATCTCCTGCAACCCGGAGACGCTGGCGGCGAACATTGCGCAACTGCATGACACCCACCGCATTACCCGGTGTGCGATGTTTGACCAGTTCCCGTGGACGCACCATATGGAATCCGGGGTGTTATTGACCCGGCGGTAATTCAGCGTCCTCAGGTTCCTTCTTGCGTGGCCGGCCGCCCTTCTTGCCATTGGCGCGGGCGGCGGCGGATTTGGCGGCGCTGCTCTTGCGACCGTTGCGTGACGCTACCAGGCTGGTGGCCAGGTCCATCAGCGGCTGGCTTGTGGCGATCAGGCCCGTGATCGAAACATCCAGATCCCGGGCCTCACAGCACAGCGCCTTGCCACCGAAACCGACTTCCAGCTGTTGGAAATCCTGCAAGGAAAACCCTTCGAACTCCGGCAGGCCTGCCACCGGCAGCATGACGCGACTACCGTCGCTGAAACCGATGGAAATGCAGTCGTCTACATAACGCACATTGCTCGCGTTGGCGTACGGGCGTTTTAGCCTGCGGCCACGGGCTATTGCCTTGTCGATGTCGGCGTCAGTGAGAGGTACATAAGGTATGACTTTGGCTTTTACGATTTTCATAAATTAATCCCCACGCCATCTTGAGGCGGGCAATGCTCGTCCCTGATAAACACCGAGATGACATACCCCTTGTAAGCACCTACTTTCATCGCAACCCATCCCTTAGGTTATTTTCCGCCAGGTAACAATTTCCCTCTGCCACCCGACAACCGGCTCCCTATTCCCGAAGCTGTTTCACAGATTAGTAACCACAAAAAACCCGGCGAATGCCGGGTTGTAACCACTCATGCCGAAGGCTGGAAGTACCCCGCCAACGCCCGCAAGTCCTGCTCACTCAGCAACCCCGCGTAATACTTCAACTGAATCCTGGCCAGCAGATACGCATGTCGCGCATTGGCCAGGTCGCGGCGGACGGTGAAGAGTTGTTGTTCGGCGTCGAGTACGTCGAGGTTGACCCGCTCACCGCCGCTGACGCTCTTTCTGGTCGCAGTGACCAGTGCGGTGGCTGAGCTGACGGCCATCTCGTAGGCACGCACTTTCGCCGCACCACTGGTGTTGAGGTTGAACTGCTTGCGCAGCTCCACCAGCGTCGCCGAGGTGTGTGCGTCCAGCTCGTATTGGGCCTGGGACAGTTGATTGGCCGCCTGGCGCGTAGAGGCCGACACCGAGCCGCCGGCAAACAACGGCAGGCTGACCTGGATGCCGACGCTGTTGGTGTCGTACTTCTGGTTGTAGCTGCTTTCCGAATCGGAGCTGGTCTGGCGGCTGCTGGCGTACAGGCTGACCTTGGGCATGTGCCCGGCGCGTTTGCGCTCCACTTCGTAGGACGCCACGTCCAGCGCGTGGTGCTGGGACTTGAGTTCGGGGTTGTTGGCCATGGCCAGTTCGCGCCAGGTTTCGAAGCGGTTGGGCTCCAGGGGCGGGATGTCGAATGGGCGGGCCAGGGGTGCCAGCGCTTCGATCTGCAACGGTTGGCCGACAATCGCTTCCAGCTCGCGCAAGGCGCTGTCCTGGGCGTCCAGCGACTCGATTTCCTCCGCCTGGGCCAAGCTCAAGCGCGCCTGGGTTTCGAGTACATCGGTGCGCGTGCCTTCGCCACCTTTGAGCAGGCGATCATTGAGTTGCAGGCGTTCGGCATACGCACGTTTCTGCGCACGGTTCAACTCGATGCGTTCCTGCGCCAGCAGCGCCTGGCTGTAGGCACTGAGCACGCGCACGGCCAACTCCTGACTCTTACTGCGAAAACGCTCATCGGCCATAAGCGCCTGGGCGGTGCCTTGGCGAAAGCGCGCGTAGGCTTCGTAGTCCAGCAACGGTTGCTGCAAAGTCAGGGTCGAGGCATAGCTGCGGTAATCACGGTCGCTGGTGACATCGCCGACGGCGGTGCTTTGGGTAACTTCGGATTCGTTGCGCGAGTTGTTATAGCTCCAGGACAGGTTCGGCAATAACGCCGCTCGGCCGATCACGCGGTTTTCTTCACCGGCCTCGCGTTCCTGGATGGCGGCCTGGAAGGTCGGGTCATTGCGCAGGGCGAGGTCGTAGGCGTCGAGCAAACCCAAGGCATGTGCCGCCGGTGTAACGCTCAGGCACAGGGTCAAAAACAGCGCCTTCATTCTTCCACCAGGGCCATGTGGGTACGGTCCAGCAAGGGTTTGAACAGGTAGTTGAGCATCGAACGCTCACCGGTCTTGATGAAGGTTTCCACCGGCATGCCCGGACGAATCCGCACGCCGTCCAGTTGTTGCATGCCCGCCGCACTGACCTGGGCGCGCACGGTGTAATAAGGCTCGTCGGTGCGCTCATCGACCTGGCGGTCGGCGGAGACCAGCGTCACCTCACCGGCCACCCGTGGGGTGGTAGCCTGGTTGAAGGCCGAGAACAGCAACTCCACCGGTAGGCCCGGATGCACCTTGTCGATCATTTGCACCGGCACCCGCGCTTCCACCCACAACGCTTCGCCCTGGGGCACGATGTCCATCAGGGCCTGGCCGGGCTTGATCACGCCGCCTTCGGTGTACACCTCCAACCCGACCACCACCCCCGAGGCCGGCGCCCGCACCAGGCTGTTGGCCAGTTCGAACTCGGCCGACGCCAGCCGGTTGCGCAGGTCATCGCTGCGAGTGCGGGTCTCGGCCAACTGGCCGCGCAGGTCTTTCTGGAACTCTTCGCCGAGCTGGCGGATGCGCAGGCGCAGCTCCAAAACCTGGCGCTGCAACTGGCCGATGCGCCCGTAGTCTTCGGCAATCGCGCCGTCGACCTGGGCATACAGGCGCTCGCTGTCGAGCAGGCGATTGCGCGGGATATAGCCATCGCGCGCCAACTCGCGCAGCCCTTGCAGTTGCTCATTCAATGCCGCGCGTTGCTGCAGCTTGCTCGCCTGGGAATCCCGCGTGCCGCGCAACTGCGCCTCGGCGCCGGCGATGGTTTCGCGCAGGCCTTGCTGCTCGGTGGCCAGCGCCTGGGCGCGGCTGGTGAACAGTTGCCGTTGCAGGTTCAGGGTGTTGGCCGCCTCCGGCTCGTTGAGCAATTCAGGACCGAATGTGATGGCGGGCAGACCTTCGCTTTCCGCACTCAAGCGCGCCTCACTGGCCAGGGACGCCAGGTACTGGCTGCGCAACGACTGCATCTGCCCGCGCAAGGGCGTCTCCTTCAAGCGCAACAGCACCTGGCCGGCGTTGACCACATCACCGTCACGCACTTCGATACGCTCGACGATGCCACCGGCAGGATGCTGCACGGTCTTGCGATGGCCAGAGACCATGACCTTGCCCGACACCGCCACGCCCTTGTCCAGCGGAGCCAACGCGGCCCAGCCGATAAATCCGGCAAAGCCGCCGAGCACCAATAACCAGCCCAGGCGCGAATATTTTTTGTCATCCAGCGTCAACACCGTGTGAGGGCGGTCGCTGACCAGCACCGGCTTACTCATGCTCATGCCTGTTTTCCTTCACCGAGGCGGTAGCTCATGCTCAGGGTCGACACCGGTTTGGAGGCTGCCGGTTTCTGCCGCGCCTCCAGCACCCGTGCAGTCGGACCAAAGGCCTGCAACTGGCCGTCCTTGAGGATCAGCAACTGGTCGGTCAGGCTCAGTACATTGGCTTTGTGGGTAATCAGGATCACCGTGCGGCGCTGCTGCTTAAGCTGGGTGATGGCCTGGAGCAGCGCCTGCTCGCCCACTTCGTCAAGGTTGGCGTTGGGCTCATCCAGCACGATCAACGCCGGCAGGCCGTACAGCGCACGGGCCAGGGCCACGCGTTGCTTTTGCCCGCCGGACAACCCCGCACCGCCCTCCCCCAACTGCGTGTCGTAGCCTTGGGGCAGTTGCAGGATCAGGTCATGTACGCCGGCCATTTGCGCGGCAGCGAGGACATTGTCGGTATCCAGCTCGGCAAACCGCGCGATGTTGTCGGCGATGCTGCCGGCGAACAGTTGAATGTCCTGGGGCAGGTAGCCGATGTGCGGGCCGAGTTGCTGTTTGTCCCATTGGGCCAGGTCGGCGCCGTCCAGCCGCACCTTGCCGGCCAGCGGCGCCCAGGCGCCCACCAGCACCCGCGCCAGGGTGGATTTGCCGCAGCCTGACGGGCCGATCACGCCGAGCACATCCCCCGCGGGCAGGTTGAACCCCAGGTTCACCAGTGCCGGACGACGGCTGCCAGGGGCGCAGGCGCTGATTTGCTCGACGCTCAACTGGCCCTTGGGCACCGGCAGGTTCATGCGCGGCGGTCGCGCCGGGTTGGCCGCCAGCAGCTGCGACAAGCGCTCGTAGGCCAGGCGCGCCGAGCCCCATTGTTTCCAGACGCCGATCAGTTGGTCGATGGGGCTCAGCACCCGGCCCATCAGGATCGAGCCGGCAATCATCATCCCTGGCGTGATATCGCCCTGCACCGCCAGCAACGCGCCCAGGCCGAGTACCAGCGATTGCAAGGCCAGGCGCACGCCCTTGGACCAGGCGGTGACGGCGGCGGTCTTTTCACTGGCCAGGTTTTGCTCGGCGAGGAACGCCTGGTGCTGGTTGAACCAACGCCCGCGCAAGGTGGCGAGCATGCCCATGGCCTCGATGCTGTCGGCATTGCGCAGGTTGGCCGTGGCCTGCTGGCTGGCGCGGATGGACAGTTGGCTGGCCTCGGCCATCGGCGCCTGGCTGACATGGTGGTTGATCCACGCCAACGCGATCAGTATCGCCGCGCCGCCCAGCGCCAGCAGGCCAAGCCAGGGGTGGAACAGGAAGATCACCAGCAGGTACACCGGAAACCACGGCGCATCGAAAAACGCGAACAGCGCCTGGCCGGTGGCGAACTGGCGCAAGGTGGTCAGGTCATGCAACGCCTGGCCTGCCGCCTGGGTGCCGCCCTTGAGTTGCGCTTCGAACGCGGCGTCGTAGACCCGCTGGTTCAGACGCATGTCCATCTGCGTGCCGAGGCGGATCACCACCTGACTGCGCACCCACTCCAGCGCGCCCATCAGGCCGAACAGGCCGAGGATCATCAGCGTCAGCATCAACAGGGTCATCTGATTACCCGAGGCCAGCACGCGGTCGTACACCTGCAGCATGTACAGCGCCGGGGCCAGCATCAGCAGGTTGATCACCGCCGAGAACAGGCCGATGTTGAAGAAGCCACCTTTATAGGCCGTGAGGGCGGCCAGGGTTTCATTGCCGACGTGGCGCATCTGGGGATTCTCGTGGGGTTGAACGTGCAGCGTCGCCGCGTTGACAGCCGATACGACGCTGCGCAGAATTCGGCACCGCCGTCGCCGGAAGAGTTAGAAGGCTTGGGCGACGGCGGTGTAATACGGCGAATGGGAGAGCGATCTTCCATTCGCTTTTTTCATGCGGCAGCAGGTTCAGGCAGCGAGTGCCCAGTCCTGTGCCACGTCCTGCACGCCCACCAGGGCAACGTCGGTGGACACTGCGCTGGCGTGTGCCGCCAGGCCCGCAGACACTTCGTCGAAGGTGCTGGCAGTGGACAGGCCAAAGTCGTCGAGCAGGTTGTTGAGCACGGTTTCCAGCGCGGCGGTGTTGCCCTGCATCAAACCGTAGATCACGCTCTGTACGTCGTTGCCAGCCCGGCCGGCGCCCTCGGCGGCGCTCAGGTCGAGGCCGTTGAACGCGACCTTGAAGTCGCTCAGGGAGAAGTCGCTGCCACTGCCGCCGCCCAGGCCTGTGCCCAGTTGCACGTTATCCAGGTCGCCCCACAGGTAGTGGTTCAGGTTGCTGCTGGCGGGCAACGACGGGTTGAACACATAGTGCAGGCCATTGCTGGTATCGCTGTCGGCGATGAACGCGTACTCGGAGTTGTTGGCGCCGTGGGTCGAATACTGGTCGCCGCTGAGGGTGCCGTTGCTGAAGCCGCCGGTGTTGCTGGTGCCGTGCCCTGCGGTGTTGAACCCCACTGCCCAGGAGCTCAGGTAGTCCGATACCGACAGAGAACCCAGGCCCGAATCGTAGCTAACAGAAATAGTCATCGCTAAACCTCGTTAAACAACGTTGTTGATGAGCACGCCGGTGCGGCGCGCCTTTTTGCCCACCCATGGGCAAAACCGTTGATCAGGTGCCTGCGCACGCTGATCAGAATTTGTATTCCAACATGCCGCTCAGGGTTCGCCCGCGCGCCAGGCTGAGGTTGTTGGCGTCGCCCATGGCGACGAAATAGGCTTCATCGGTGGCGTTTTCCAACGCCAGTGCAATGTTCAGTTGATCCGTCATCCAGTAACTGGCGTACAGGTCGTAGAGCGTGTACTTGGGCCACATCGCCTGATCCATCAGCTCGTAGCCCTGCTGATTGAGGTTTTCGCCGTTGCCCGAGCTGTAGCGCACACGCACACCCGTATCCAGGCGTTTTTCCAGGAAGCGCGTACCCAGGGTCAGCGAGCCGCGATCGGCCGGCATGTACGTGGCGTTCCCCATGATTCGCCCGCAGCTTTCCTTGTTGTTGGCGACATCGTCATCCAACACCTCATAGGTGGTGACCGGCCGTATGCCGATGCGCCCATCCGGCAGGGTGAAACGCTCCAGGCGAGTAGTCCTTGGGCCGGTGGTCTTGGCACCGCCCATGTAATAGTTCTTCGAGCAGAACTCATTGCTGCCGATCATGTGGGTGTAGCTGAGGTTGGCGTACGCGCGGCCCATGTCGTAATTGAGCTGGTATTCGACCCCGCGAAAACGTGTCGGGTTGGTGTTATTGACGTAAGCCATGGTCCCGAGGAATCCACCCACCTGGGTTTCCGGCAAGCTGACGCTGGTGTTGAGGAAAGAGAAGTTTTCGATCCGGGTATCGAAGTACGCCACTTTCATGCCGAGGCGATCGTCACTGAAAAACAAGCCTTCCTTGAAGACATTCATGCCCACTTCCCAATCCCGTGACTCTTCAGGCTTGAGGTAGGGGTTGGGAAATACGCGCTCTCCCGAACCGCCACCGTGGGGCCGGCCGGTCATGAAGGTTTCGGTCACCGCCGGTGGCCGCCAGCCCTTGCCCCACCGGGTATAGAGCTGCAGCCAGTCGACGCCCGGTTTCACCGCAAGACCGAAGGTGGGGGAAAACTGGCCTTCTTCACGGTCGACCTCCATCACTTCCGAGACACGCCTGGCGCCGACAAGGCTGTTGTAGAAGCGATCACGCCGGTACAGGGTCATGCCGGTTTCGCCTTCGAGCCGATAGCGGTCATAACGCAAGCCCGCATCCAGGGTCAGCCAGCCGCCATATTCGTACTGCGCGTTGTTGAACAGGCTGGCGATGGTGCGTTTGCCCCCTGGGGTGCTGCCCTCTGCGTAAGGCAACAAGCCCAGGTTGTTGGTGGCTTCAACTTTGTTGGTGCGGGGCTTGAACTCGTCCTGATACAGCTCCACCCCGTAGTTCCAGGTGACATGCCCCTGTTCGCCAAAATCGAACCGCGAGGTGTTGTCACCCTGCAGGCCCCAGGTGTCGGTCTGGAAGTGATCGGTGTAGGCGCCGACGTAGTTACCGGTACCTGGCGACGACAGGTTGGGGGCGTTGCTGCGATCCATCTGGGTGGTGACGTAATAGAGCTTGACCTTGAGATCGATCAGCGGGTTGTCCGGGCTGTAGCTGTAGTCCAGCGCGACGTTTTTCGCGTTGAGATTGTTTTTGCTGGTGCGTACGTAGTACGTGCTCTGAAGGTCGTTGGCGATATAGCCCCAGGCATCGTTACTGTCGGTGTCGGTTTCCAGGTAGCTCAACTGCACGCGCTGGTCGTTGGGCAGGTTCAGGCCGAACTTGACGATCTGCGAGCGGGTCACGCTGCCGGTGTCGCCGACTTCGCTGTTCAACCAGTCGTCGAAGGCCGCAGGGGCAGATGACCTGGCGCGCAGGTTGGTGCCCAGGTTGTCGTCGTTGTGCCGGCCGGCGCGGTAGTTACCGAAATGCCGCTCGCTGTAGCCCAGCACGACATCGCCGCGCTCATCACCAAAGGCGAACACGCCGCTGCCGTTGAAGTCGGTGCCGTTACCCAGTTCACCGATGCCGCTGCCGGCGCGAAGGCGGCCGCCGTAGTCCTTGCCGTCCGTGAGGAACTCACTGGCATCCAGGGTCTTGAACGAAGCAATGCCGCCCAGCACGGCCGCACCGCCCTGCCCCGACTGGCTGCCCTTGTCGATCTCGATGCTGGAGATGAACTCCGGGTCGATCAGCATGGTGCCGTTGCGCTGCTGGTGGCCGTTGACGTTGAAGTTCTGGCGCATGCCGTCGATGTTCATGTTCACCCGGCCATAGTCCTGCACACCGCGAATATTCACCGACAGACCAGGGTCGCGCTGGTTGACGGCGGTGTAGACGCCGGCGGTTTCTTCGAGCATGTCGGCGGCGTGACGGGGCGGACGTTTATCGATCATGTCGCGGCTGATCACCGCCACGGACTTCGGGGTCTGGTACACCCAGTCGCTGGCCTGGCCGTTGGTGTTGCCGGTGATGGTGGTGGTGCCCACGGTCATGGCGCCGTCGGGGTCGTCGCTGACACGGTTGAGGGTGACCTGGCGCTCACCGGTAAAGCGGTACTCCACCGGCGTGGCACCGAGCAAACGGCCAAGCCCTTCCTGCACGCTGAAGCTGCCTTTGAGCGCGGTGCTGCGCAAGCCTTGCAGGCGCGGGCTGTCGAACAGCACCTGCAGACCGGCCTGGTCGGCAAAGGCCAATACGGCACTGCCCAAGGATTGCGCCGGGACATCGAACACCCGCACCGCCGACTGGGCAGCGTCCACCTGAGGCTGCACCGCATACACGGGAGCGGCCGCGGCGAACAGCCCCAAGTGGATGGCCAGGGCTAACCGGCTACCGGTGATACGCCCCTTGGTGAGTGCTGACATTTCTGGTTTCCCTGCGCTGATCGTATGTTTGTTTATGCGAATGCTTCTCACCTAGCAAGACGTACGAGGCGCAGGAAGTCAGTAAGGTTTTTTAAAAAGTTTTTGCGCAGGGGGGTTTAAGCGGGTGAGAGCAGGCCTCCCACCGGGTCATCAATAGATCAGGCTGAGGCCTGCCAGGTCCAAGCGTTGCACTTGAAGTTCCTGGGTGAGCGTTCCGAGCGCGCTGTCGAGCATGTCGAGACGGAAGACGCCGCTGACTTCGCGCTCGCCCAAATCGGAATGGGTCAACACCACCCGCCCCGGACGGTAGCGATTGAGCTGCTCAATGACCTTGGCCAGGGGCTGGCGATCAAAGATCAGCACGCCGCGTCGCCAACTGGTGGCACGGTCTACATCGAATTGATCCAGGGGCACCACACCCTCCTGGGCGTTGTAGCGCGCAGCCTGGCCCTCCTGGAGCACCCGATCGCTGGGGCCTTTTTTCGGCGAGGCGTGCAAAGACACTTCGACGCTGTGCTGCAACACGCCCACCCAAGCACGGCGGTCGGCCTCGCGCTCCACCACAAACCGCGTGCCCAACGCCCGCGTCTGCCCGCCGGCGCTCTGCACCACGAACGGACGGGTCTCCTGACCCACCATCGGCGCCACATCAAAAATCGCCGAGCCCTGGATCAGGCTGATACGCCGCTGCACGCCGTCGTAATCCAGGCGGATGGCACTGGCGGAATCCAGCTCCACCGTGCTGCCATCGGCCAAGTGTACGGTGCGCACCTCGCCCTTTTGGGTGACATAGTCGGCCTGCATGCGCAGCCAGGCGTCCGGCCCGCGCAGCCAGCCGACGCCGGCCACCACCACGACCAGCGCGACCGCCGCCGCACGTTGCCAAGGCCTGCGCCGCAGGGAGCGACGCACGGGCAGCGCTGCAGTCGCGGGGCGCTGGCGGTGAACGCTCTCGTCCTTATGCACCTCGCCCAACGCCGCCCAGGTCTGTTCGGCAAAGCGCAGCGCCGCTTCGTGGCGGCTGTCGCAGGCGATCCACTGGCGCAGCTCGGCCTGCTCCTGGTCGGTCAGGGCACCGGCGTGCAGGCGCACCGCCCACTCGGCGGCCTCCTCGGTAATGCTGTGCTGTTGCGGACCCTGGCTATTCACGTGTGAATCTCGAATTTTTCGTTATATGACGCTGTGACGTCTGAGCTGAGGTTTTCCCGTAATTCATTCGTCGGCTGGCTCCACCTCGCCATCCTGCAAGCGCTGCATCACATACGCCAGCGCCTTGGCCAGGTGCTTTTGCACGGAGCTGTCGGAGATATCCAAATGCCGGGCGACCTGGGCGTGGGTCATGCCCTCTATACGGTTCAGACGGAAGATCTGCTGGGTGCGTTCCGGCAATTCCGCCAACGCCTGCTTCAATGCCTGTCGCTGTTGCTGCGCCATTGCCTGAGCCTCCAACCCGGCCACTTCATCTTCAATCTCGGCCAGCGCCTCATGGGGCACGGAGTCTGTCTTGCGCCGCGCTTCCTGGCGAATATGGTCGATCAGCAGATTGCTCGCCGTTCGATAGAGATAGCCCTGGGAGTTGTCGATACGCTCGCCGGCGGGTTTTTCCGCCAGGCGCAGGAAGCTCTCCTGCACGAGGTCGGCCGCCAACTGCGGGTCCCGTACCTTGCGCGCCAGATACCCGCGCAGGGTATCGGCGTGCTTGAGAAACAGGCCTTTGAGATCCACGTCCGACAAACCGACTCCCTGGAATGTAAAGGAAACAGGCGGGCATCTTAAGCGTTGTCGAGAATGATTTTCAATTGATATCTAATCCGATTCGAGCCCAGGACACGCCTGATTAACGGTTCGGTAATCGAACACATCTTCCCCCATCAATTGACCAAATTAACCAACCAGTACATTTTATTCCCACAACCAACAAGAACTGTGGAGATCCCCCGTATGCCGCCCATCGTGCTGGTGCTCAACGGCCCCAACCTCAACCTGCTCGGCACCCGCGAACCCGCCACCTACGGCCATGAAACCCTGGCCGACGTCGCTGCCCTGTGCGGCCGCAGCGCCGAACAACTGGGGCTTAAAATCGAATTCCGCCAGACCAACCACGAAGGCGAACTGCTGGACTGGATCCACGGCGCTCGCGCCCGCTGCGCCGGTATCGTGATCAATCCGGCAGCGTGGACCCACACCTCGGTGGCGATTCGCGATGCCCTGGTGGCGAGTGAAGTGCCGGTGATCGAGGTGCACTTATCCAATGTGCATGCGCGCGAGGCGTTTCGGCATCACTCGTTTGTGTCGCCCATCGCCAAGGCGGTGCTCGCGGGGTTTGGCAGCCATGGCTACCACTTGGCCCTGGAACATTTCAGCCAGTTGTTGAAGGGGTCGGCCCGATGAAACCGCGCATCCTCGCCGGCCTGATCGGCGCCGGCATCCAGGCCTCCCGCACCCCCGCCTTGCATGAGCAGGAAGGCGACGCCCAAGGCTTGCGCTACCTGTATCGCCTGATTGACCTTGAGCCCCTGCACCTGGACATCAACGCCCTGCCCGACCTGCTGGAGGCTGCCGAGTTGATGCACTTCACCGGGTTGAACATTACCTACCCGTGCAAGCAGGCAATCCTGCCGTTGCTCGATGATTTGTCCGACGAGGCCCGAGGCATCGGAGCGGTCAACACCGTGGTATTCAAGGACGGCAAGCGTATCGGCCATAACACCGACTGCCTGGGGTTTGCCGAGGGCTTTCGCCGCAACCTCAACGATGTGCCGCGCCAACGCGTGGTGCAAATGGGTGCGGGTGGCGCCGGTGCCGCAGTGGCGCATGCGCTATTGGCGGAAGGTGTCGAACACTTGAGTATTTTCGACGTGGACGCCAGCCGCGCCCGCGACCTTGTGGATAACCTCGCCCAGCGTTTCGGCACCGGTCGCGCCCAGGTCGGCACCCACCTTGAGAACGCCATGGCCGAGGCCGATGGCCTGGTCAACACCACGCCCATGGGCATGGCCAAGCTGCCCGGCACACCGGTGCCAGCGGCCCTGCTGAGAACCGAACTGTGGGTGGCTGAAATTGTGTATTTCCCGCTGGAAACCGAACTGCTGCGCGATGCCCGCGCCTTGGGCTGCCGCACCCTGGATGGCGGCAACATGGCGGTGTTCCAGGCGGTAAAGGCGTTTGAGTTGTTCAGCGGTGAGGCGCCGGATGCGCAGCGGATGCTCGCGCACTTCAAGAGCATGAACACCTGAAAAGTGGAAGGGGGGCAAGCGCCCTCCCCCATTGGGTCAGGCGGTGTACTCAGGCCTGCAGGTAGCGCAGCACCGATTCGCAAATCATCTCCCGATGCCGCTGTTTAACCGCCTCATCCGACAGGTCGATCTGAAAGATCTCACTGAACGTATGGCGGTTGGACACCCGGTAAAAGCTGAATGAGTTGATCAGCAGGTGCACGTCCAACGGTTCCAGCCCTTCACGGAACAGCCCCATCTCGGCGCCCCGGCGCAAGGTCACGCCCAGCCCCTCGAGGATTTTGCTGTTCATCGCCTTGATGGTTTCGGTGCGTTTCACGTACTCGGCATTGTGGATATTTTCGATGCTGACGATACGCACGAAATCGACGTTCTGATCGTGGTGATCGAAGGTAAACTCCACCAGCCGCCGAATCGCCTCACGCGGTTCCAGGGCGGTGAGGTTCATGCGCGTTTCGGTGTTGCGAATATCGCCGTAGAGCTTCTCCAGCACCTCGACGTACAACTGCTCCTTGCTGCCGAAGTAGTAATAGATCATGCGCTTGGAGGTATGGATACGCTCGGCGATGGCATCCACGCGAGCGCCGGACAGGCCCTGCTGAACAAACTCGACGATGGCTTCCTGGAGAATGTTCTCGCGGGTCTTTTCCGGGTTGTTCTTACGACTCTTGCGCGGTGCGTCTGACACCGCGGGGAGTTCGGGACTTGAGGTCATGGTGCGCTCACGGCCATTTTTATTGTGCAGGCCGCGATTATGGGCCGAGGCGTCCTACGAAGGAAGCACCTGGCCCACCGTTATAAACGCGCCTGACGCACCGCGCCGCTGCGGGATTTGGCCATCGCCGCCAGGCGCACCGCTACGTTGGCCGCGCCGTAGCCGGCGTAACCGTTCTTGCGTTGGATGATCTCGAAGAAAAACCGTCCTTCGAAGGGCTCGGTGTACACATGAAACAACTCACCGCCCTGGGCGTCACGGTCGTACAACACGTTGTAGTACGCCAGTTCGCTGAGGAACTCATCATCGAAATCAAAGCGCGCGGCCAGGTCATCGTAGTAGTTGAGCGGAATATCCAGCAGCGGCACCCCGGCCTCCTTGGCACGGCGCACTTCGGCAAAAATATCCGCGCAGTCAAAGGCAATGTGATGCACACCCGAGCCGCGATAGCTCGACAGCGCGTGGGAAATCGCGGTGTTGCGGTTCTCGGAAATATTCAGCGGCAAGCGAATCGAGCTGCAACGGCTGCGCAGCGCACGGCTTTTCACCAGGCCGTAAGGGTCGGGCAGCACCACTTCGTCATCGGCTTCGAAATCCAGCAGGCTCTTGTAGAACAGCACCCAGCTGTCGAGGCTGTCGGCCGGCAAGGCCATGGCCATGTGGTCGATGCGCAGCAAACCACCGCCAGCAGCGCTGGACGCTTGCAGATTGAAATCGGTGTCGTAGATCCCCCCCTCACTCTGATCCACCAGGTAAATCAGGCTGCCATCCGGCGCACGCACCGCCGCCAGCTCCAGCTCGTTGGGCCCGACCAGGCCGCGATAGGGCTGGCCTTTATAAGCCACCGCCCGTTCCAGCGCCTTGGCGCTGTCCTTGACCCGAATCGCCGTGGCGCACAACGACGGTCCATGGGCTTCGAAAAAGTTATGGGCGAAGGAATAGGGCTCGCAGTTGAGGATCAGGTTGATGTCGCCCTGGCGCAATAGGCTCACGCTCTTGGAGCGGTGCTGGCCGGCCTTGACGAAACCCAGGCGCTCCAGCCAATGGGTGAGCTTGGCGCCGAGGTTTTCATCCACGGCGAACTCAAGGAACTCAATACCGTCGTATTCGCTGGCCGCCGGGGTATCAAATAGAATCTCGACAGGTTGCGCGGGCGCCTCCTGTTGCAGGCGCTCGCGGGTTTTCTCTTCCAGGTACAGCAGGGAGCGCAGGCCATCCGCCGCATTCGCGCGGGTTGGCGCGGCGCGGAAGCCATCGTTGAAAATTTCCAGGGACAACGGCCCGGTGTAGCCGCTCTTGATGATCGGCGCGAGGAACCCCGCCAGGTCGAATTCACCCTGGCCGGGGAAGCAGCGAAAATGCCGGCTCCACTCCAGCACATCCATGGCCAGGATCGGCGCGTCGGCCATTTGCACAAAGAAGATCTTGTCGCCGGGGATCTGCGCGATGGCGCTCGGGTCGCCCTTGAGCGACAGCGTGTGGAAACTGTCGAGCAACACCCCAAGGCTCGGGTGATCGACCTGGCGCACCAGGTTCCACACCTGCTGCCAGGTGTTCACATGCTTGCCCCAGGCCAACGCCTCATAACCAATGCGCAGGCCGCGACGGCCGGCGTGTTCGGCCAACAGGCCGAGGTCGTCGAGCAGGATGCGTTCATCCCCGACGCAATCGGCCGACGCGTTACTGCACACCAGCACCAGGTCGGTGCCCAGTTCCTGCATCAGGTCGAACTTGCGCTCGGCGCGCTCCAGGTTGCGCGCCAGGCGATCGCGGCGGCAGCCTTCAAAGTCGCGAAACGGCTGGAACAAGGTGATGGCAATGCCGAGGTCGGCGCACATCTGCCTGACCTCACGGGGGCTGCCGTCGTAATACAACAAGTCGTTTTCGAAGATCTCGACCCCATCGAACCCGGCGGCAGCAATGGCTTCGAGCTTTTCCGGCAGGGTACCGCTCAAGGACACGGTGGCGATGGAACGTTGCATGGACGACTCCCGGCAATTGTTGTTTGTGGCAAATTATTCGCCCCCAGGCTACCCGCAGCAATTAAAATGTACGAACCGGTTAGTTTTTGGTGCGATTATCGAACACTAAGCCTCTTTGGCGAATTGACGATTTTTTAGCCACTGCGCACCATCAATCACGCAGCGACACCCAAAAGAAGACCCACAACACCTCATAAAAATTTCAAAAAACGGGTACAACCACATGCCTTCGCAAAACTCCGCCCTGGCCGCGCGCCCGGGCACCCCGCACGCCGGCATCGGCGACAAGATCCGCGGCGCCCTCGCCGTAGGTAAAACCCGCTGGGGCATGCTGGCCCTGGTGTTCTTTGCCACCACCCTCAACTACATCGACCGCGCCGCCCTGGGCGTGATGCAACCGATCCTGGCCAAGGAAATGAGCTGGACGGCGATGGACTACGCCAATATCAACTTCTGGTTCCAGGTCGGCTACGCCATCGGCTTTGTGCTGCAAGGCCGCCTGATCGACCGCGTGGGCGTCAAGCGCGTGTTCTTCTGCGCCGTACTGTTGTGGAGCCTGGCCACCGGTGCCCATGGCCTGGCCACTTCGGCGGTCGGTTTTATGGTTTGCCGCTTTATCCTCGGGCTGACCGAAGCCGCCAACTACCCGGCCTGCGTGAAGACCACGCGCCTGTGGTTCCCCGCCGGTGAGCGTGCGGTGGCCACCGGTATCTTCAACGCCGGTACCAACGTTGGCGCGATGATGACGCCGATGCTGCTGCCGCTGATCCTGCACGTGTGGGGCTGGCAGGCGGCGTTCCTGTGCATGGCGTCGCTGGGCGCGATCTGGCTGGTGTTCTGGGGCTTGAAGTACTACAACCCGGAAGACCATCCGAGCGTTAAACAATCCGAACTGGAGTACGTGCAACAGCAAGTCGAACCGGAACAACCCGGCGTCCCCTTCAGCCGCATCCTGCGCATGCGCGGCACCTGGGCCTTCGCCATTGCCTATGCACTTACCGCACCGGTGTTCTGGTTCTACCTGTATTGGCTGCCGCCGTTCCTGAACCAGCAGTACAACCTGGGTATCAACGTGACCCAGATGGGTATCCCGCTGATCATCATCTATCTGACCGCCGACTTCGGCAGTGTGGGCGGGGGGATTCTGTCGTCGTTCCTGATCGGCCGTGGGATGAACTCGATCAAGGCGCGGTTGCTGTCGATGCTGCTGTTTGCCTGCTGCATCGTCGGCGTGATCATGGCGGCCGGCTCCAGCCAGCTGTGGGTCGCGGTGTTTGCCATCTCCCTGGCCATCGGTGCGCACCAGGCGTGGACCGCCAACATCTGGAGCCTGGTGATGGACTACACGCCCAAGCACATGATGAGCACGGTGTTCGGTTTCGGCGGCATGTGCGCGGCCATCGGCGGCATGTTCATGACCCAGATCGTCGGCCACATCCTCACCGTCACCAACAACAACTACACCGTGTTGTTCACCCTGATCCCGGCGATGTACTTCATTGCGCTGACCTGGATGTACTTCATGGCACCGCGCAAGATTCCGACCGTAGACGCCTGATCACCTGCGCCGCTGCTGCCAGGCAGCGGCCAGACCGCTCATGCAGATCACCCCGATGCCGACCACCGTGGTCACATCGGGGGTATGGTTGAACACCAGCCAGCCCAACAACCCCGCGAAGACGATCTGGCAATAGCCGAACGGCGCCAGCAAGGCCGGTGCCGCGAAGCGGAACGCCTGGGTCAGCATCAAGTGGGCAGTCATCCCACAGGTGCCCAGCGCCAGCATCAACACCCCGTGCCACAGCGTGGGCACCTGCCAGAAGAACGGCACCATCGCACTCATCACCAAGGTATTGCACAGCCCGGCGAAGAAGTTGCTGGTGGTGGGCGTGTCGTATTGGCTGAGGATGCGCGTGAGCAGTTGGTAGAAGCAGAAGAACAGCGCCGAACACAGCGGCAGCAACACCGCCGGCGTAAACAACTCACCGCCTGGGTGAATGATCACCAGCACGCCGACAAACCCGCAGATCACCGCCAGCCATTGGCCGCGTGTCACGTGTTCGCCAAGCAGCGGCACCGACAGTGCCGTTACCAGGATCGGTGCAAGGAAGTTCACCGCGGTGGCTTCCGCCAACGGGATGTAATGCAACGCCGTGGTGAAAAACAGGCTGGTACCCAACAGGCACAAGGCCCGCACCACCTGCATCCCCGGTCGTTTACTGCGCAGCACCCGCAAACCCGATTGCGGCAGGAAAATCCCGGCCATCAGCAAGGTGTGCACCACGTAGCGCGCCCACACCACCATCACGATCGGGTAAAACCCGGCCAGGTACTTGGACAAGGCATCGTGGCTGGAGAACAGGAATGTCGCCAACACGATCAGCAAAATGCCTTTGAAGGGATGGTTGACGCCGGATAGGGGGGTGCTGACAGTCATGGAATTCTCTTGCGTGGCGAGCGGAACGCTGAGCACTGAACGAAGCAGCGCTCAACCCGGTAATCTAGCAGCCGGGCTGGCGCCTGCCCCAAGAGCATAACCAAACAGCGGGCGAACAGCGCACTAAATCACTGGATTCGAGTCCAACGCAGCACCTTAGCCTGCGCATTGCATACTTTTTAACCAAGGCCTTGCCGCGATGAAAAAATTCCTCTTTGTTCTTTCTGCCCTTGCCCTGCTGACCGCCTGCGACCAGGCGTCCACGCCAGCGCCCAAACCCGCACCGCCTTCCGTGCAGGCCACCCTGGTGCCCGAAACCCCGCCCACGGATAAATGGGTCGGCAAATGGATCGGCGTCGAAGGCCTGTACCTGACCATCGCCAAGGACGACAGCGTCGGCCGTGGCCATTACCTCCTGACCATGCAATACGGCCTCGACGCCGACGACTCGGGCACCTTCAAGGGTGAAGCGGCCGAAGACGGCATCGCCTTCACCCGTCCGGACGGCCCCCAATTGCTGCGCGCCGGCGACGGAGAAGCGACCGGGCTGAAATGGCTGGCGGATAAAAAAGACTGCCTGATCGTCGCCACCGGCGAAGGCTATTGCCGTTAATACCGACCATACTCAATCACGGTTAGCACACAGAGGATTGCCCCATGCTATGGAAAAAAGGCCGACGCAGCGACAACGTGGTGGATGCACGCGATGACAGTGGCGGCGGTGGCGGGATGCGTTTTGGCGGCGGCAAGGGCCTGAGCCTGACCGCGATTGTGCTGATCGTCGGCATCGGCTGGCTGACCGGCCAGGACCCGATGCAGATCCTCGGCCAGTTGACCGGCCAGATGGAACAGGCACCCTCGGTGAGCACGCAGTCACGCCAGGCACCGCCGGCCAACGATGAGCAGGCCGACTTCGTACGCGCGGTGCTGGGCGATACCGAAGACACCTGGGGCCAGGTGTTCCAGGAAAACGGCCTGGCCTACAAGAACCCGAAGCTGATTCTGTTCCGTGGCCGGGTCAATTCCGCCTGCGGTGGCGCCACCTCGGCCAGCGGTCCGTTCTATTGCCCGGCTGATCAGCAGGTCTATCTGGACCTGGATTTCTTCCGGGAAATGTCCCAACGCTTCCAGGCGGCCGGCGATTTCGCCCAGGCCTATGTGATCGCCCACGAAGTCGGGCACCACGTACAAACATTGCTGGGCATTTCGTCGAAGATCCAGGCCGCACGCCAGCAAGGCCGACAAATGCAAGGTGACGGTGGCCTGCTGGTGCGCCAGGAGCTGCAAGCCGACTGCTTCGCCGGTGTGTGGGCCAACCGTGCGCAAAAGCGCCTGAACTGGCTGGAGCCTGGCGACATTGAAGAAGCACTGAACGCCGCGAACGCCATCGGCGATGACCGTTTGCAGCAGCAGGGCCAGGGCCGCGTGGTGCCGGACTCGTTTACCCACGGCACCTCGGCACAGCGGGTACGCTGGTTCAAGACCGGCTTCGCCCAGGGCCAGATCACTCAATGCGACACGTTCGCTGCCAAGAGCCTATAAATGAATCAACGATTGGGACTGCTGTTGGGCCTGTTGCTCATCTCATCATCCGCCTGGGCCGCCGAGCATGGCGTCAAGATGGTCAGTTCCGAGCGTTTTCATCTGGAGGCCGGCGATCTCAGCCTCGGCCTGAGCCAGGACTGGCGCCAGCCACTGCCCGACGTCACCCGCGCGTTGATCATCGTGCACGGGCGCCTGCGCAATGCGCAGACCTACCTGCAAAGCGGAATCGATGCCGCCGAACACGCCGGGGTCGCCGCCAACACCCTGGTAATCGCGCCGCAGTTTCTGAACGGGTCCGACATGAAGCGCAACCACCTGGGCAACCAGGTGCTGCGCTGGAAGGGCAATGACTGGATGGCCGGCGACGCCTCGACCGGCCCGGGCCAGATCAGCTCTTTCGGCGCCCTCGACCAGATCATCAAGCACCTGGGCAACCGCACGCTGTTCCCGGCGCTGAAGGAAATCGTGATCGCCGGTCACTCCGGCGGTGGCCAGGTGGTGCAGCGCTTCGCCCTCACCGGCCACGCGCATCCGGCCCTGCAAACCGAGGGCATCCGCCTGCGTTATGTGGTGGCCAACCCCTCGTCCTATGCCTACTTCAGCCCACAGCGGCCGGTGAAGTTCGAGACCGCCAGTTGCCCGGGCTTCAACACCTGGAAGTACGGCATGCAGAACCTGCCGGCCTACGCCAACGGCCAAAGCGCCGAGCAGCTTGAGCAGGGCTACGTGTCACGTAACATCACTTACCTACTGGGCCAGCAAGACACCGACCCGAACCACCCGGCGCTGGATAAAAGCTGCGAAGCCGAGACCCAGGGCGCGTATCGGCTGATTCGCGGGCACAACTACTTTGACTACCTCAAGCAGCGCCATCCGCAGTTGCGCCAGACGCTGGTGGAAGTGCCGGGGGTGGGGCATGACGGGGATGGGATGTTTACTTCGCCCGAGGGCCAGAAGGTACTGTTCACTCAGTAATACCTGACGAAACAGTCTCAAAATGTGGGAGCTGGATCATTCGGCGCAATGCAGCGCAGTCTGCAGCATGCCAATCCGCCAGCTCCGGCCACGGGTTCTCCGGCAGGTTGACCAACACCGTCCGCGCCCCTGCCGCCCGGCCGCAGTCCAGGTCAAAACGGTAATCGCCGACCATCACCATCTCGCTCGGCGATACATCCCACGCCGCCGCCAATTTCAACAACCCACCCGGATCCGGCTTGGGCGGCGCATCGTCGCGCCCCAGCACATGGTCCACGGCAAAGCAGTCCGCCAGGCCGATCGCCTCCAGGGTGATATGCGCCAACTCCCGCGCATTGCGAGTCAAAATGCCCAGGCGATAACCGCGACCGGCCAGCTCGCGCACCAGTTCCACCGCACCGTCCGCCGCGACCGAGCCCAGCGCCAGCTCGCGCTCATGTTCGAGCAACCAGGCATGCTTGGCCGCTGCGATGTCCGCAGGCAAAGCGGCGAGGTGGGTGAGGATGTCGTCCTCGGGGGGAATGTCCAGGGCCACGCGAATCGCCGCAAAGTCATGCACCGCGACCGTCAGGGTGCCGTCCATGTCGAACACCCAGTGCTTAATGTCCGTCAGGCTCATGCCCAATCCTTGCGATGGCGAATCAAGCCTTCCTGGGTCACCGACGCCACCAGTTGCCCGGCGCGGTTGTACACGCTGCCACGGGAGAACCCACGGGAATTGCCGGCCCATGGGCTGTCCATGGCATACAGCAACCAGTCATCGGCACGCAGGTCGGCGTGGAACCACAACGCGTGGTCGAGGCTGGCGACCTGCATGTCTTTCTGCCACACAGTCTTGCCGTGGGGCAGCAACGAGGTGGTCAGCAGGCCGAAGTCCGAGGCGTAGGCCAGCAGGTATTTGTGCAGCGCCGGCGTATCCGCCAGGGCACCATCGGCGCGAAACCACACGTACTTGACCGGGTCGGACGGCTGCGGGTTGAACGGGTCTTTTTCGGTGACCGGGCGCACTTCGATGGGCTTGGGGCACAGCAGCTTGTCGCGCATATGCTCGGGGATCAGGTGCGCGCGCTGCTGGGTCAGTTCCAGCTCCGACGGCAGGTTTTCCGGGCCGACCACCACGGGCATGGTGGTCTGGTGCTCGAAGCCGGCCTCGTCGTACTGGAACGAAGCGCTGCAGGTAAAGATCGGGTGGCCCTTCTGAATCGCCGTCACGCGGCGCGTGCTGAAACTGCCGCCATCGCGTACACGGTCCACCGAATACACCACCGGCAACTTCGCATCGCCGGGGCGCAGGAAATAGCCATGCAGGGAATGCACATGTCGCGCTTCTTCGACGGTCTGGCTGGCGGCCGACAGCGACTGGCCGAGCACCTGGCCACCGAACAGTTGGCGAAAACCCAGGTCCTGGCTGCGGCCGCGAAAGAGGTTTTCCTCGATCGGCTCCAGGGTCAGCAAGTCCACCAGATCTTCCAATACTTGGCTCATAGAGCAACTCCTACAACAATCGAGAGGGCATTCCGGGCTGCTTATCCGTGCAGCGTGTCCAACCATTGGGCGCGGGTGATGCGGTACAAAACGTGGGGGCACAGCGGGTCATCGGCTGCGACCTTGGGGTGTGCAAAATCTGCCTGGGGATCGTAATGCATACCGATGGCCTGCATGACTTTTTGTGATGGCAGATTGGCTTGAGTGGTGAAGGCGACGATTTCGTCCAACTGCAGACGGTCGAAACCACAGCGCAGCGCGGTCCAGGCCGCCTCGCTGGCATAACCCAGGCCCCAATGCTCACGGGCCAGGCGCCAGCCGATTTCCACAGCGGGGGTAAAGCCCGCTTCGAAGCTGACGTTCTGCAACCCGGTCAGGCCGATGAACTCACCGGTGTCCTTGCGTTGCAGGGCCCACAGGCCAAAACCGTATTCGGCGAAGTGGCCGCGAATCCGGCCGATCAGGGCGGCGCTTTCCAGGTGGCTCAATCTGGCCGGGAAATAGCGCATCACCTGCGGGTCGGCACACATGCGCGCAAATTCCGTCAGGTCGGCATCGCGCCATTGGCGCATGACCAGGCGCGCGCTTTCCAATTGCAATATCTCCTCCATGGGTCCCCTCCCCTTGCCATGTGCGTGAGTGTACAGCGCTGTTAAGATCCTTCGCAGATCCCCGTCAGAAAATCCCATGCCTTTGCCATTGATCTACCACGATGACTACAGCCCTGAGTTCCCGGCAGACCACCGGTTCCCCATGGACAAGTTCCGCCTGCTGCGTGACCACCTGGTGGCCAGCGGCCTGACCGAAGACAGCCAATTGCTGCGCCCGTCGCTGTGCCCACCGGAGATTCTGGCCCTCGCCCATGAACCTGGGTATATCGAACGCTACATGAGCGGCGAGTTGTCCCGCGAGGACCAACGGCGCCTTGGCCTGCCCTGGAGCGAAGCCCTGGCCCGGCGCACCGTGCGCGCGGTCGGCGGCTCGATCCTGGCGGCGGAGCAGGCGCTGGAACATGGCCTGGCCTGCCACCTGGCGGGCGGTACCCACCACGCCCACTACGACTACCCGGCGGGCTTTTGCATCTTCAATGACCTGGCGGTGATCAGCCATTACCTGCTGGCCAGCGGCCGGGTCAACCGCGTGCTGATCTTCGACTGCGATGTGCACCAGGGCGACGGCACCGCGCGCATCCTCCACGACACGCCGGAGGCGATCACTGTGTCCCTGCACTGCGAAAAGAACTTCCCTGCGCGCAAAGCCCAGAGCGATTGGGACATCCCGCTGCCCATGGGCATGGGAGATACCGACTACCTGCAGGTGGTGGACGATGCCCTCAGCTACCTGCTGCCGCTCTACCAGCCGGACCTGGTGTTGTACGATGCCGGCGTCGATGTGCACAAGGATGACGCCCTCGGTTACCTCAAGCTGACAGACGCAGGCGTGGCCGCCCGCGATGAAAGCGTGATGCGCCATTGCCTGGGCCGCGACATCCCGGTGATGGGCGTGATCGGTGGCGGCTACAGCAAGGATCGCCCCGCCCTGGCCCGCCGCCACGGCATCCTGCACCACAGCGCACAGCGGGTGTGGACGTCATCAGGGTGTCATTGAAGTGTGGGCGTTACCCACAATGCCTGTGGAACGGCCTGTGGATAACTTGAGCGTAAGCGTCTAAGAGCCCGTATCCGTCTAGCCTGTAGGAAGCTGTACATTTTTTGATCAGGCAGCGCCGCGCGCCTCGGGTAGAATGCTCGGCTTATTTCCGCGATCGTAGCCCTGCCCATGTCCGATATTTCCTCTCGACACGTCTCCATCATCGGCGGCGGCCCTGCCGGGCTGATGGCCGCCGAAGTCTTGAGCCTGGCCGGGGTGCGAGTAGACCTGTACGACGGCATGCCTTCGGTGGGGCGCAAATTCCTGCTGGCCGGCGTGGGCGGCATGAACATCACCCACTCCGAAGCGTACCCCGCGTTCCTGTCGCGCTACGCCGAGCGAGCCTCGCAAATGGCACCGTTGCTGCGTGGGTTTGGTGCCGAAGCGTTGTGCGAATGGATTCATGGCCTGGGTATTCAAACCTTTGTCGGCACCTCCGGTCGTGTATTTCCTACCGATATGAAAGCCGCCCCGCTATTACGTGCCTGGCTCAAACGCCTGCGCGACCAGGGTGTGGTTATCCACACCCGGCACCGTTGGGAGGGCTGGAATGCCGAGGGTGATTTACTTATCCACAGCCCGGACGGCGAAAAAGTTGTCCACAGCGATGCCGTGCTCTTGGCCTTGGGCGGCGGCAGTTGGTCGCGCCTGGGTTCCGACGGCGCCTGGCTCAAGCTGCTGGAGGATAAAGGCGTGCCTTACGTGGCACTGCAACCCAGCAATTGCGGCTTCGAGGTGTCGGCCTGGAGCGACTTGATGGTCAGCAAATTCGCCGGCGCGCCGTTGAAAAACGTCGCCATTGGGCTGGGGGATGACAAGCCGCGACTCGGCGAATGCGTGATCACCGCCACCGGTATCGAGGGCAGTTTGATCTACGCGCTGTCGGCGCCGATTCGTGAGGCGATCAACCGGAATGGCTCGGCGACGGTGCATATCGATTTGCTGCCGAGCAAGTCATTGGACAAGGTCCAGGCCGCCTTGACCAAGCCACGCGGTTCACGCTCGATGAGCAAGCATTTGCACAGTCAATTGGGCCTCGATGGGGTCAAGGCGGCGCTGTTGCGCGAGTTGGCACCCGCCGAACACTTCAACGACCCGGCGCAGTTGGCGGGGGCTATCAAGGCGTTGCCGCTGACAGTGGTGAAGACACGGCCGATGGATGAAGCCATCAGCACCGCAGGCGGCGTGCCCTTTGAGGCGTTGGATGAGCGGCTGATGCTCAAGCAATTGCCGGGGGTGTTTTGTGCGGGGGAGATGCTGGACTGGGAAGCGCCGACCGGGGGGTATTTGCTGACGGGGTGTTTTGCCAGTGGCAGAGCGGCTGGGCGGGGGATGTTGGAGTGGCTCAACCGCTGAGATCTGCGGTGAATTCAAAGCCGCCATCGGGGGCAAGCCCCCTCCCACAGTTTGAATGTATTCACAAATCAAAATGTGGGAGGGGCGGTGCGACGATTCGACTTGCCCCCGATGAGGCCATCAGCCACACCGCAAAATCACTTCTTCTTACGCGGCCCGGTATTAAACACCGGCACCTTGCGCACCGGCTTGATCGAAGGCTCCACCGGCGCCACGTCACCACTGTCCACCCACTTACCGAGGTTGCGTTTACCACCGCCACCACCGGACACCTTGGGCTTCTTCGGTTTTTTCGGCTTCTTCACCACCTGGCCGCTGGCATCGGTATCCGGCACGCGGTGTTCCGGCTCGAAGTCCTGTTCCATCTTGCGGGTCAAGGTCTGGCGGGTCAGCATCTCGATGGCCGACAGCATGTTGACTTCATCGGCGCACACCAGGGAAATCGCCTCACCGGTGTTACCCGCGCGACCGGTCCGGCCGATACGGTGGATGTAGTCCTCGGCCACGATCGGCAGGTCGAAGTTGACCACCAGCGGCAGGTCTTCGATATCCAGGCCACGGGCCGCTACGTCGGTGGCGACCAGGATCTGCACTTCGCTCGATTTGAAACGGTCCAGCGCGCGTTGGCGTGTGGCTTGCGGCTTGTCGCCATGGATGCCGTCGGCGTTGATGCCCAGGCCCTGCAATTTATCCACCAGCGCATCCACGCCGTTACGGGTCTTGGCGAACACCAGCACCTGCTTCCAGCGGCCTTTGCGCATCAGGTGCACAAACAGCTCCGCCTTGCGCTTCTTGTCCACCGGCACGACCCATTGCTTGACGGTGTTGGCGGCGACGTTACGCGGGCTGACTTCGATGCTCAGCGGGTCGTTGAGCATCTGCCCGGCCAGCAGGCGAATGTCATCGGAGAAGGTCGCGGAGAACAATAACGTCTGGCGCTTTTTCGGCAGCATGCGATAGATGTTCGCCAGTTCTTCGGAGAAGCCCAGGTCGAGCATGCGGTCGGCTTCGTCCAGCACCAGGGTTTGCAGCTGGTTGAGTTTCAGCGCGTTCTGGCGGAACAGGTCGATCAGGCGGCCCGGCGTGGCGACCAGGATATCGACGCCCTTGCGCAGCTTCATCATCTGCGGGTTGATGCTCACGCCGCCGTACACCGCGTAGGTGGTGAGCGGCAGGTGCTGGGCGTATTCGGCAACGCTGGCGTGAACCTGCTCGGCCAGCTCGCGGGTCGGGCACAGGATCAGCGCGCGCGCCGAGTTGGCGGCGACTTTCGGCCCTTCCAGGGTCAGCAGTTGCAGCAGCGGCACGGCGAAACCGGCGGTCTTGCCGGTGCCGGTCTGGGCCGCGGCCATCAGGTCGCGACCGGCGAGCACCGCCGGAATGGCTTGCGCCTGCACCGGCGTCGGGGTCTGGTAGCCGAGCGTCTCAAGGGCGCGCAGCAAGGGTTCGATCAGGCCAAGTGTGGCGAAAGTCATGTAGTTACCGTAGGAAAAATTCAGCGCAAGGGCGTAATGCGCGGCAGTTTACCTTATTTCCGGCTTGGGCTTTCGCCACTGGGGCAGGCTGATCAACAGCACGGCGCTGATAATCACCAGCATGGCCAGGGCCTCTTCCAGACCGATGGTCTCGCCGATGAACACAATCCCCAGCAACACCGCGACGGCGGGGTTGACGTAGGCATAGCTGGTCGCAGCTGCCGGGCGTACGTGCTTGAGCAGGTACATATAGGCGTTGAAGGCGATGATCGAGCCGAACACCGTCAGGTAGGCCAGCGCCAGCCAACCCTCCAGCGGCGGCATGGCCTGCAGGTGCTCACCGGAAAGCGCGCTGCCGATCAACAATGTCACGCCCGCCACCAGCATTTCCGCAGCGCTGGCCATCGCGCCCTGGGGCAGCGGCAACTGCCGACTCCACACGGACCCGAATGCCCACGATGCCGCCGCGAACAACAACAAGGCGGCGCCCACCGGGCTCGATTGCAGGGTGCTGCCCATGTTGAGCATGGCGATGCCCACAATCCCCAGGATCACCCCGGCCCATTCCAGCCGCGTATTTCGCGCCCCCCAGAAAAACCCGCACAGCAAGGTGAACAGCGGCACGGTCGCCACCGCCAGGGCAGCCACGCCAGACGACACGCCCGCATGTTCGGCCAACGTGACGCCGCCATTACCGAAGGTGAGCAGCAAAATGCCGATCATCCCGGCGGCCTTCCATTGTGGCCACGTCGGCGCTGGCACCCCGCGCCATCTGAGGTAGCCATACATCAGCGCACCCGCTGTGCAGAATCGAATCCCCGCCAGCAGCAACGGCGGCCAGTAGTCCACGCCGATGCGAATCACCAGGTAGGTGGAACCCCAGATCACATACAGTGCAAAAAAGGCGGCGATCAACGGTAAGGGAAAGCGACGTGTGCCAGGCATTGGGCGGCTCGAAGGCAGAGATAAGAGAGGCTTATTCTAAAAAGGCAGGTCGTTAAACATAAGTTACAAAACCTGTTTAAACCGCCAGTACACTTTCCAAAGCATGGTTATGAAGGCTATAAATCGTGTTTTCGAAAGCCATCCCCGAGTAGAGCCTTATCATGGACAAATACGACCGCATGCTCCTCAGCGCCCTGCTCGAAGACGGCCGCGCCTCCTACGCGCAACTGGCCCGCACGGTAAACCTCTCCGCCCCTGCCGTGGCCGAACGGGTGGCCAAGCTGGAAGCCAGCGGGGTGATCACCGGGTACCAGGCCAAGGTGGATTTTTCGAAAGTCGGCTTGCCGATTCAGTGCGTGATCGAACTGCGGCTGACCAACCATGGCAACCAGAAGGTGTATGACGCACTGGCCGAAATCCCGGAACTGACCGAATGCCACCGGGTGACGGGCGATCCGTGCGTGATCATGCAAGCGGCGGTGGGCTCGATGCCGGAGTTGGAGAACCTGATCAATCGGCTGGCGAAGTTCGGGTTCAGCAAGACCTCGATCATTTTGTCGAGCGCGATAGAGCGGCGGGTGCCGTTGGGGCAGTTGGAAACCAATGGCAAAAATGGTGGCTGATCTACCGCCATCGGGAGCAAGCCCCTCCCACATTTTTTTGAACGGCGTTGTTCTATCAGAACCCGCGATGTTTCTTCAGATGCTCATTGATCTTCGCCGCCGGCACTTTCTGCAGGGTGCACAGCAGGTCGTGGGACAGTTCGCGCAAGCCATGGGTACGCCGCAGTTCCTGGGCCAGGTGCGCCGTGAGGTTGGCGGCCATTTCCGCATCCGCCAGCGCGCGGTGAGCCTGGCCGGTGTGGGGCAGTTTCGCGTAGGCGTTGAGCGTGCCGAGCTTGTGGTTGGGCGCAGCCGGCATCAGGCGGCGGGCCAGCAGCAGGGAGCAGGCGAATTTTTGCAGGCGGGTGCGGCGGATCAGGCCCAGTTCGAAATCCCAGAACTTCTGGTCGAACGCGGCGTTGTGCGCCATCAGCGGCGTGGTGCCGACGAATTCGTTGACTTCGTTCATCACCCGCTCGGCCGGCGGGGCGCTGCGCAGCATGGCGTTGCTGATGCCGGTGAGTTGCTCGATAAAACCGGGCACGCGCACACCGGCGTTCATCAGGCTCTGGTAGCGGTCCACGATCTGGCCGCGTTCGAGGATAACCACCGCGATTTCCGTGGCCCGGCAGTGGCTGCTCGGGGTGATGCCGGTGGTTTCAAAGTCGATGACCGCTATACGTTCCAAACCTGTTCCAACTCCGTCTAACCCTTTATTTATTAAGCCGCCGTACTTATTTGAGCAGCAACGCGCCTTCGATCGGCACGTAGCGGCTGGCGGCGCGTATCAATGAGTTGGCCGTCAGCCCCGGTACACCATAGGCCACGGCTTCGACGCCGTGCTTGTGGATGATGCGGTCGAGCAGCATGTCGAAATCGCCGTCACCGGAGGCCAGCACAATTTCGTCGACGTGGTCGGCGGCGTCCATGATGTCGATGGTGATGCCCACGTCCCAGTCGCCCTTGGCCGAACCGTCGCTGCGCTGGATATACGGCTTGAGTTTTACCGTGAACCCCAGGTTGCGCAGGATCTGCTGGAACTGCTGCTGCTTGCTGTCACCGCGGTCGATGGCATATGCATAGGCCTCGACGATCTGCCCACGCGAACTGATATCAGCCCACAGGGCGGCGTAGTTGAAATGGCAACCATAGGCCTGGCGGACGGTGTAGTAGAGGTTTTGTACATCGGCGAACACTGCAATTTTCTTCACCGCACTTCCCCATGACAGCCAGGCGCCAGGGCCCGGAAAGGGTGCCAGTATGCCAGCCGCGAGAAGGTTGCCGGGAAAAATCAGACCGGGGCGGCTCAGCGCCCCGGGCCGGAAAGGTCAGACGAAGGAATCGTCGTCGCCGAAGGAAGAGGAATCGTCGGAATAGTCGCTGTCGGCAAAGCTGTCCGAGGCGTTGTCGCTGCCCCAGCTGTCATTGCCGGCGAACTTCTGGTCATCGTTGCCCCAGTTGCCGTTGTCACTGGCGGGCGCCGGCTCTTCACGGATGATTTCTTCCACCACCTGCGGCTGTTGCGAGTTGTGGTTGAACAGGCTGCTGATGCCTTCGGCCAGCAACACACCACCGGCCACCCCGGCGGCGGTTTTCATCGCCCCACCGAGGAACCCGCTGCCAATGGGGGCGGCGGCCGGTTGCTGCGGCTGCTGATAGTTCTGTTGCGGCGCTGGTTGGCCAAAGGACGGCCGCGCCGGTTCACGCCAGCCGCCGCCGGAAGAGGCCGGAGCGCTCTGGGCCGGTTGCGGGTCACGGGAACCGCCGCCAAAGATGCTCGACAGGAAACCACCGCTGCTCGCCGGGGCCGGTTGCGCCGACTTGGCCCGCTGCAACTCATCCTGCAATTGCTGGATCTGCTGCGCCTGTTGCTTGTTCTGCGCGTCGAGACTCTTGAGCGCGTGTTCCTGCACCAGGATCGACTGGGTCATGTAGTACCCGGCGGCCGGTTGGCGAGTCATATGCTCCTTGATCCGCGCTTCTGCTTGCGCATCGCGCGGGGCTGAGTCCGTTTCGGCTTGCTGCAACCGTGAAAACAGTCCATCGATCAGGGTTTGCTCTTCGCTGTTCATGGCGACCTCGTTAGATTGCCGGTAGAAATCGTGGCCTTGCCTGTGATCAGGCCAGGTGCTTAACCGTTATGGGGGTGTTACGAGTTGTTTCAATGGTCTTTACTCAAGGTTTACATTTGCTTACCGCTGGCCATGATCGGTTAAAGTGTTGCCCTTGCTTTCAGGCCTGCGATGAACCCGATGAATCCGTTAGACGTATTGCGCGACTCCTTCCGTTTTACCCGAGGCAACCTGGGCGCAATCGTCCAACTGTGCCTGCCATTGGTGATCCTCGAAGCCCTGCTGCAACAGTTGCTCGACCACACGCTCGGCGCGGATGCGTTCCCCGGCTACAGCGTGGTGGTGGGTTTGCTGGTGTACCCGCTGTACACCGGTGCCTTGATCCTGTTTCTCGACGCGCGCACCCGTGGCGAGTCGCCGCGCACCAAGGACATCTGGGCCATGGCCCTGACCCTGTGGCCGCGCTTCGCCCTGCTGACCGCCATGAGCACCCTCCTGATTTTGCTGGGCCTGTCGCTGTATTTCCTGCCGGGCCTGTGGCTGATGGTGGTGTTGGCGTTCGCCGAGTACCTGCTGGTATTGCGCGGCATGTCGGCGCTGGAGGCGATGAAGGAAAGTTTGCGCCTGACCCGTGGGCATTTCTGGCGAATCCTGGTGTGCCTGCTGTGTGTCATGACGCCCCTGTGGCTGCTCAAGGGCGCCAGCGTCGCGGCCTATCCCAACCCCGCGCCGTTGCTGGGGCTGTTGATGGACAGCGCCCACAGCTTCCTGCAACTGTTCACCAGCGTGGTGCTGTTCCGTTTATTCATGCTGATCGGTGGCGATGCCGACGCGCGGTGATATGCTCCACGCCACTCCTGAAACGCCATAAGCCGAGCCGATGACCCGTTTATTGCGCATCACCCTGCTGGGCCTGCTGATCGTCGCAGGCCTGCTGACGGCCCTGATCTACAGCCTGACCTGGCGCCCCGCCGCCAAGGAAACCCTGCCCGTCAGCTGCGTCGCGCCCCGAGCGCCAACCCTGTTGCCCGGGCAGGCGCTCAAGGTCATGACCTGGAACGTGCAATACCTGGCCGGCAAGAACTACGTGTTCTGGTACGACACCGCCGACGGCAGCGGCCCGGACGACCGCCCTACCGTAGAGGACATGGCCGCCAGCCTCGACGAAGTGGCGCGGGTGGTTCGCGACGAACAACCCGACATCCTGCTGTTGCAGGAACTCGACGAAAACGCCAAGCCTTCCCACTATCAGGACCAGCTGGCGCTTCTGCAGGAGCGCCTGGTCGACCTCTACCCGTGCAGCGCCCAGGCCTTCGACTGGAAAGCCGACTTCGTGCCCGACCGGCATATCTTCGGCAGCGTCGGCCGCAAGCTGGCGACCCTGAGCCGCTACCAGATCGAACACGCCGAACGCCTGCAATTGCCGGCGCCCGAGGCCAATATCATCAGCCGCCAGTTCCAACCCAAGCCGGCCTTGCTGCTGACCTACCTGCCGCTGAGCGATGGCGGCCAACTGGCGGTGCTCAACACCCGCCTGGATGGCGACGCGCCGGGGCGCAGTGCGGTGCAGGAGCAGGTGCAAACGACGGTGAAGCTGCTGGACAAGTTCGAAGGCCGTGGCACGCCCTGGCTGATCGGCGGGGATTTCAACCTGCTGCCCCTGGGGCAGTTCCTGCGATTGGAGGCGGGTAAGCGCGGGCAGTATTCGCCGGACAGTGAGCTGCATTTACTGTGGGACAAGTACCCGATGATCCCGAGCAACAGCCAATCCAGCGGGATTGATCGTGAGAAATGGCTGACGTATTTCCCCAATGACCCGAGCCTCGATGGCCCGGATCGCACCGTCGATTACCTGTTCTACAGCCCGCGAATCAAGCGGGTGGAGGCCAAGGTACGACAGGAAGATACGTTGCGTATTTCCAACCATCTGCCGGTGATTGCGCGGTTCCTGTTGCCCGCCGCGCCATAACAGACACTACAAAACTAATGTGGGAGGGCCGGTGCGACGATTCGACTTGCCCCCTCCCACATCTGAATCTCTGCCACGCTTACTTCCGGGGTTTGATCCGCGCGGTCGGCTCGGCTATCAGCGGATCATCCGGCCAGTAATGCTTGGGATACCTGCCCTTCAGATCCTTCTTCACTTCGGCGTAGGTACTGCGCCAGAAGTTCGCCAGATCCTGGGTCACCTGCACCGGCCGCCGTGCCGGGGACAACAGGTGCAACTTCACCACCTGGCGCCCGCCGGCAATGCGCGGGGTGTCGGCCAGGCCGAACAGTTCCTGCAAGCGCACCGCCAGGATCGGCGGCTGTTCGCTGTAGTCCAACCGCACCGATGAACCCGATGGCACCTTCACATGCTGCGGCGCCAGTTCGTCCAGGCGCTGGGGCAGCGGCCAGGGCAACAGGTTGTGCAGGTAGCTGGAAATATCCAGGTTGGCGAAATGGCTCAGGCGCGAGACTTTGCCCAGGTAGGGCATCAGCCAGTGCTCCAGGCTGGCGAGCAAGGCGCTGTCGCTGACGTCGGGCCATTCGCTGGTGTTGCCGGCGTCCAACTGGCGCAACAGCAGGACGCGGGATTGCCATTGGCGCAGCTCCGGGGTCCAGGGCAGCAGTTCCAGGCCTTTGCGCCGCACCAGGTTGACCAGCGCCTGGCTGCGCGCGGCTTCGTCGAGGCCGGTGAGCGGTTCGCGGCTGAGCACCAGTTCACCGACTTTGCGCTGGCGTTCGGCGCGCAGCACGCCTTCGCGCTCGTCCCAGTCCAGTTGATCGACGTTGCGCACTTGCTCGGCGAGGACCGTGTCGAACAGCGTCGGGTCAAAATCTGCCGCGAGGTAGATGCGTTCTTCGCGCTGGCCCTGGCGGCTGCCGAGGTCGGCGATCACCAGCCAAGGTTGTTTCATCAGGCTGTCGGCCTCGGCGAACAGCGCGGCGCGGCCGTTGGCCAAACGGTATTCGGCACCGCCGGGGCGACGTTGCTGGGCGACACGGTCCGGGTAAGCCAGTGCCAGCAAGGCGCCGAGCCAGCGTGGGTGGTCGGGGTCGGCCACCGGCCGGGTCGCCTGGCCTCTCAAATAGCCACGGTATTGCCGCGCCAGTTGCTTGGCGCGTTGCACTCCGCCCTGAGTACCGCGCGCACGCTCTTCACCGGACATCAGCGCCAGGCGGCTGTGCAAATCCGCGCCGCCACCACGCAAAATATCGCGCTCGCCCAACAGTGCCGCGACATCACAGGCCGTGGCCGCCAGCCCCAGGTCCTGCCCGCGCAGCAACAAATGGGCGATGCGTGGATGGGCCGGCAGCTCGGCCATCTTCTGGCCATGTGCCGTGAGTTTTTCGTCATTCAAGGCCCCGAGGCGTACCAGCAAATCCTGGGCTTGGGCATAGGCGGCGGTGGGTGGCACATCGAGCCACACGAGCTGTGGGGGCGTGACGCCCCAGCGCGCCAGCTGCAAGGCCAGGCCGGCGAGGTCGGCGGCGAGGATTTCCGCACTGCCATACGCGGCCAGCCCTTCATGCTGGTCTTCGGACCACAACCGATAACACACCCCCGGCTCCAGGCGCCCGGCCCGGCCCGCACGCTGGGTGGCGCTGGCGCGGGAGATGCGCTGAGTATCGAGGCGGGTCATGCCGCTGCCGGGGTCGAAACGCGGCACCCGCGCCAACCCGGCATCGATCACCACACGCACGCCGTTGATGGTCAGGCTGGTCTCGGCGATGTTGGTGGCGAGCACCACTTTGCGTTTACCGGCCGGTGCCGGATCGATGGCCGCGCGCTGTGCGTTGAGGTCCAGCTCGCCATGCAGCGGGCAGAGCAACACGTCAGGGCTGTGCCCCAGGGCGTCGGCCAGTTGCTGGTTGACCCGGCGAATTTCCGCCTGGCCCGGCAGGAACACCAGCACGCTGCCGGTTTGGTCATGCAGGGCCTCGAGGATGGTTTGCACCACACGCGGCTCGATAAATTCACCGGCCTGGTACGGCCGCCCCCAGCGCATCTGCACCGGGAACATGCGCCCCTCGCTGCGCAGGATCGGCGCGTCGTCCAGCAGGCTGGCCAGGCGCTCGCCTTCGAGGGTGGCGGACATCAGCAGGATTTTCAGCGGTTGCTCGTCGCGAAACAGGTCGCGGCCGTTCAGGCTCAAGGCCAGTGCCAGGTCGGCGTCGAGGCTGCGCTCGTGGAATTCGTCGAAGATCAGCAGGCCGACACCGTCCAGTGCCGGATCGTCCTGCAAACGACGGGTGAGGATGCCTTCGGTAACCACTTCGATGCGCGTGTTGGGCCCGACCTTGCTGTCGAGACGGATGCGATAGCCGACGGTTTCACCGACTTTCTCCCCCAGTTCGCTGGCCAGCCGTTCCGCGGCGGCGCGGGCGGCCAGGCGCCGGGGCTCGAGCATCAGGATGGTCTGCCCGGCCAGCCAGGGCTCATTCAACAAGGCCAAGGGCACGCGGGTGGTTTTACCGGCGCCGGGCGGCGCTTCCAGCACGGCTTCATGGCGATTCGCCAAGGCGTCACGCAGGGCGGGTAAAACATCATCGATCGGCAACGAATTCATACTGGCTCCAAAGCAGAGCGGCGAGTATAACGGCGAACTGCCGGATGCCGGCGCTGGTCTCAATGGCAGTGCTATATAGTCCCGTATCAACCGTGTTCAGGAGAGTCTCCATGCGTATCGCTTCCCGTGTCATCGGCGGTGTCCTCGCCGTCACCCTGCTGAGCCAACTCACCGCCTGCGGGTCGATTTTCTACCCCGACCGCCGTGGCCAGATCGATGGCAAGATCGACCCGACCATTGCCGTACTCGATGCCGTGGGCCTGTTGTTCTACGTGATCCCTGGCCTGATCGCGTTCGGCGTCGACTTCGCCACGGGCGCGATCTATTTCGAACCCGGCAAGACTGCCCAGGTTGACCCGGAAAAACTCCACGAAGCCATCGGCGCCGACGGCAAGGTCAACAACGCCAAACTGCAAAGCATCATCCAGAAGGAAACCGGCCGCACCCTGCCGCTGGACGACCCACGCATGATCCAGTTCAAGGGCAGCGTGCAACAACTTGCGCTCCTGGGCCTGCAACCCGCCGCCTAAGGATCTTTTATGACCAGCAGTCCCGAACACGCCCGGCTATTACGCCTGGCCACCCGCGCCTCGGTGGGTGTGGCCTGTGCGCTGATCGTTACAAAGGCCATCGCCTGGTGGCTCAGCGGCTCGGTGAGCATGCTCGCCGGGTTGACCGACTCACTGCTCGATGGCGTGACCTCGCTGCTGAACCTGCTGGCAGTGCATTACGCCCTGCGCCCGGCCGATGACGATCACCGTTACGGTCATGGCAAGGCGGAGTCGCTGGCGGGCATGGCCCAGGCGTTGTTCATTGGCGGCAGTGCGGTGTTGATCGCCTTGCAGGCCTACGAGCGCCTGCAGCATCCGGAACCGGTCGGCGCGCCGTGGCTGAGCATTGGGGTGATTGTGTTTTCCCTGGTACTGACCGTGGCGCTGCTGATGCTGCAACACCGGGTTGTGCGCGAAACCGGCTCCAATGCCGTGCGGGCGGACTCGTTGCACTACCGCTCGGACCTGCTGCTCAACGGCAGCATCCTGGTGGCGCTGGTGCTGGCGGGCATGGGCTTTCATCAGGTCGACGCCTGGTTCGGCCTGGGCATCGCCGCCTACATTTTGTGGAGCGCGATCCAGATCGCCAGGGAAAGCTTTGCGGTGTTGATGGACGAGGAACTGCCGCCGGACGTCAGCCAGCACATGCTGGAACTGGCGCGAGGCGTACCGGGGGTGTTGGGTGCCCATGACCTGCGCACGCGCATCTCCGGCAACCATTGGTTCGTGCAGTTGCACCTGGAACTGCCGGGGGAGTTGACGCTGTCAGTGGCCCACGGCATCAGCGACCAGGCCGCCGATGCCATTCACGCAGCCTACCCGCGCGCCGAAGTGCTGGTGCACGCCGACCCGCGGGAAGTGGTCACGGGCGCCAAAGCCTAGTACTGCACCTGATACCCGCGACTGCTCAGGCAGTTGCCCTGGGCCTGGCGGTAGGTTTGCACCACCGCCGGGTCAGGGGCGTAGGTGACCGCCTGCGGGTCGAAGCCGCTTTGTTGCACTGCCCAGCGATAACAGTCGTAGCCGTCCTGCTGCACTTGCGCCGGTGACTGCCCGTTGGCGGGATAGGCCACCACGTCATAGCCATTGCCTTGGGGTGCTGGCTGCGGTGCCGGCACTTGCGTCGGCGGTTGTACCACCACGTATTGCTGGGTGCTTTGTTCGTAGGCGTAGTAGGCGCCGGCGGCCAGGAACAACAGCGAGCCACCTACCCACACTTCGCGCGCGTAGTCCGGCAGGTAATGCACGCGGATGCCATACGGCGGCGCCACGACCACATAGCGCGGGCCTTGGGGGCGGTACCAGTAGCCGCCGGAGAAGAAGTAATCCTGGCCACGGTAAGGCACTCGGTAGTTGCGGTCGGGGAAGCGGTCGACAACATAGCCAGGCCGATACTGGGGGCCGGGGCCCCAGCCGTTGCCATGGCCGTCGGGGCGACCTGGCCAGCGGTTATCGTTGGGATGCCCGTTGTAGCCAGGCCGCGAGCCTGGGCCGCCGGCCTCCCAAGTGCGGTTATCGTCGTTGCGTCGAGGAATGTCACGGTAGTAACCCTGACGGGGTTCCTGGGTTTGGCGCACGGTATCGGGGCGACTCTGGATCGGCAGGTTATTCGCAGGCTGCGGGACTGGCCGAGGCTGTTCGGCACCTTGCGGTCGACCTTGCCACTGCCCGCCACCGTGGGGCGGTTGCTCGGCACGATCAAAATGCGGGTTCTGTGGACGTGGCTGATTGTTTTCCGGCCGGGGTTGATTGTTCTGTGGACGCGGCTGGTTATTCTGCGGGCGCGGCTGTTCGTTACCCTCCGGCCCTCTTTCATGCTGGCCGCCACCCTCAGGGCGCGGCTCGTCGGCCATCACTTGCGTGCCGAAGGTGACCATCAGCAAACCTACACCTGCCATACGCCAGATGCGCTTCATGCTATTCCTCACTGCGGATAAGGGCCTGGAAGGTCCGGCCTCATAGATGAGACTGGAAAAGCCTCGCCCGGTTCTGAGACAGGTTATCAGTCACAAGAACAATTTTCTTAAGGCAAAAGAAAAGGGGTGACCCGTCGGCCACCCCTTGAGAACTTCGTCCATGCTCAACGCTTTTGACGTTGGCTCACCTCACGCCGTCTTGTGGACAGTGTGCAGCCTGGAGGCCGGCTCGACCCTGCTGGGGTGGCGGCCGCAGCAAGCCTGATTGGGCGAGCTGCTGTGGACTGTTGTCCAGGCGGTGATTCTGTTGATAACGATACAGGCCAGCGCCGGACAGATGATTGCGAAGATTGCGTCAATAAACAGTGCTTGCGCAATTTTTAACCCTTCATGGATAATTCACCGCAATAGTTACGACAAAGGCCAACCCAATGAGCAAGCTTGACCGATACGACCTGAGTATTTTGGCGGAATTGCAGCGCGACGCGAGGATCTCCAACCAGGAGTTGGCCGAGCGTATCGGCCTGTCGCCTTCGCCCTGCTCACGCCGGGTCAAGCAGTTGGAGGACGACGGCTACATCGCGCGCCAGGTCGCCCTGCTCGACCGCAAGATGCTCGGCCTGAGCCTCACCGCCTATGTGCTGATCGGCATGGACCGCCACACCCCCGAGCGTTTCGAGAACTTCGAAGCGGCCATCCGCACCCTGCCCCAGGTACTGGAATGCAGCCTGGTCACCGGGATGGATGCGGACTATCAGTTGAAAGTGGTGGTGCCGGACATGGACCACTATCAGAAACTGCTGCTGGGCCACCTCACCCGGATCGAAGGCGTGACCAGCGTGCGCTCGAGCTTTGTGCTGAACCAGGTGCTCAACAGCACCGAGCTGCCGCTGACCCACCTGCGCACCTGATCCCATGAACAATGAAGATCAAATGTGGGAGGGGGCTTTCCCCCGATGGAGTATCAGTCACCAGATACACAGCCTGACACACCGCTATCGGGGGCAAGCCCCCTCCCACATTTGGCCTGTGTTCCAACAGTGAAGTCTGCGTGCGACGCACCGACGCAGGTCAATGTTGCGCCTATGGCACTGCCGTATACTTGCCGCCTGCCCCGTTGGAAGAGCCCATGAACAACATCGACCCCGCCCTGTTCGAAGAATGGATGATGACCGGCCTGGTCACTATCCTGATCATTTTCATGGGCTTTATCGTCTGGGACCTGGCGAAGAAATCCAAGGCCGGGCGCTTTGGTTCGTTCATCCTGTTTTTCGTACTGGGCCTGGGCGTGGCCGCGTTCATCATCAAGAGCGTGGTGATCGGCCTGATCGAGTCCGGCGCTTTATAAACGCGCGGGTACTTCCTTCCATTGGCCTTGGTCCAGGCCGTCGATTGTCCAATCGCCGATACGCACCCGCACCAGGCGCAAGGTCGGCAGGCCCACGGCGGCGGTCATGCGCCGAACCTGGCGGTTACGCCCCTCTCGAATCACCAGTTCAAGCCAGTACGTCGGTAGGTTTTTGCGAAAGCGCACCGGCGGGTTGCGTGGCCATAACGCCGGCTCATCCAGACGCCGGGCCTCGGCGGGCAAGGTTTTGCCGTCGTTGAGTTCTACGCCGTCGCGCAGGCGTTGCAGCAATGCTTCGGTGGGTTCGCCCTCCACCTGCACCCAGTAGGTTTTCGCCAGCTTGTGCTTGGGGTCGGCAATACGCGCCTGCAACTGGCCGTCGTTGGTCAGCAACAACAGACCTTCGCTGTCACGGTCCAGGCGACCTGCCGGGTAGATGCCGGGGATGTCGATAAAGTCCTTGAGCGTCGCGCGCCCGCCTTCGTCGCTGAACTGGGTCAGCACATCGAAGGGTTTATTGAACAGGATCAACTTCGGCTCGGCCGGCGGCGCCTTGGCAACACGGCGCGCGGCAGAATACGGAGGTTTCACGCCAGGGCGGCGCGAATCGGGACGGGGGGGACGGGACATGGCAAAGGAACATCTAACGGTCAGGACCGACAATGCTAGTGGCCTGACCGCTAAATGACCATCCCAACCGCTTAGCGGAACGGCGGCTCGTCGAAGCTGCGCAGTTTGCGCGAGTGCAACGAGTTGAGTTCGGTGCGCAACAGGTCCACCGCCTCGATGCCGATCTTCAAGTGCTGGCTGACCGCGCGTTCGTAGAACGCGTTGGCCGAGCCCGGCAGCTTGATCTCGCTGTGCAGCGGCTTGTCCGACACACACAACAACGTGCCGTACGGTACGCGCAAGCGGTAGCCCTGGGCAGCGATGGTGCCGCTTTCCATGTCCACCGCCACGGCGCGGGACAGGTTGATCAACGGCCGTTCCTGGGCCCAGCGCAGTTCCCAGTTGCGGTCGTCGTAGGTCAGCACGGTGCCGGTACGCAGGCGTTTTTTCAGTTCTTCGCCTTTCTCACCGGTGACATTCGCCGCCGCCTGCTGCAAGGCCATCTGCACTTCGGCCAGGGCCGGGATCGGGATGTTCGGCGGTACCACCCGGTCGAGAATCCCATCGCGGCGCATATAGGCGTGGGCCAGTACGTAGTCGCCGATGGTCTGGGATTGGCGCAGGCCGCCACAGTGGCCAATCATCAGCCAGCAATGCGGACGCAGCACCGCCAGGTGGTCGGTGATGTTCTTGGCGTTGGACGGGCCGACACCGATGTTCACCAGGGTCACGCCGTGGCCATCGCTGGCCTGGAGGTGATAGGCCGGCATCTGGTAGCGGTGCCACACTACGCCTGCGGCAATCGCCGAGGCTTCGCCGTGGTCCATGCTCTTGTCGATGATGACGTTGCCCGGCAGCACCATGCGGATAAAACGCGGGTCGCTGCGCAGTTGTTCCAGGCCATGCAGGATGAACTGGTCGACATAGCGGTGGTAGTTGGTCAGCAGGATCCACGGCTGCACATGGCGCCAGTCGCTGCCGGTGTAATGCACCAGCCGGCGCAGGGAAAAGTCCACGCGCGCCGCATCGAACAGCGCCAGGGGCAGCGGGTCGGTGTTTTCCCAGTCGTAGAGGCCATCGGCGATGCCATCGGTGGCGGCCGACAGGTCGGTGCTGGGGAACACGCGCGCCAAGGTCGCGGCGGTCACACCGGAGCCGGCCAGTTCGTCGCCCTGCTCCACCACGTACGGATAAGGAATGTTCTGCTGGCTGACGCCCACTTCCACGGTCACGGTGAAGTCGTGCATCAGCGGCACCAGTTGTTCCAGCAAATACTTACGGAACGCCGCCGGATGCGTGACGGTTACGCTGTAGGTCCCGGGTAACTGGACCTTGGCATACGCCCGGGTAGTCTGTGGGACTTCGCCGTGGCAATGGTAAGTCAGGCGCAGTTCCGGGTAGCGAAACAGCGCGCGTTGTTCGGCGTCGGGTTCGACGCGGTCCTTGAGGTATTGCTTGAGGGCTTGATTGAGCGCGCCGGTAGCCCGCTCATGCAGGGCCGCCAGCCGATCCACGGCTTCTTCGGCGGTTTGAACGACAACAAAAGCTTCGGTCACGGTAAGCATCCTGTGTTCTGACTTGCAGGCCTTTATCTTGCCTGTATCCCTGTCAGACGCAAACCTTGAATTGGAGTGCCCTCTCAAGATGGCTGCAAGTCCCCTCCCACATGTGGACCGTGTTTATTCAGGTACATTGGGACTTGAGCGCGCGACGATGACCCCGACATCGACGCCACGCGGCAAGGTGCCGTAGACGCGGCCAGACGACTGGCCCAAACGGCTGGCGATAAAACCATCGCTGACCGCCGCATGACCGGCCTCCAGCAGCAACTTGGCCTGTAGCGCCACGGCAATATCCTCGGTCAACTGCCGCGCGCGGTACTGGATGTCCTGGGTGTCCATGAACGCCGACTTCAGGTGTTCGATATGCCGTGCCAGTTGCTTATCGCCATGCCCGTCACCGAGTTCGACAAACAGCGCTTCCAGCACGCCGGGCTCCTTGGAGAGTGCGCGCAGCACGTCCAGGCATTGCACATTGCCGGAACCTTCCCATGTCGAATTCACCGGCGCCTCACGGTACAAGCGCGGCAGGATGCTGTCCTCCACGTAGCCCGCGCCGCCCATGCATTCGGCGGCTTCGTTGATCATCGCCGGGGCGCGCTTGCAGATCCAATACTTGCCCACCGCCGTCACCAGCCGAGCGAACTTGGCTTCCCGCTCATCACCCAGGTTATCCAGAGCGCAGCCCATGCGCATGCTCAAGGCCAGTGAGGCTTCGCTTTCCAGAGCGAGGTCGGCCAGCACGTTTTGCATCAGCGGCTGCTCGCTGAGCACACGGCCACCGACCCGGCGATGAGCACAGTGATGGCTGGCCTGGGTCAGCGCCTGGCGCATCAAGGCGCTGGAACCGACCATGCAATCGAAACGGGTCATGGCGACCATCTCGATGATGGTGGGCACGCCACGCCCCTCTTCGCCGATCATCCAGGCCAGGGCCCCACGAAACTCCACTTCACTGGACGCATTGGAGCAGTTGCCCAATTTGTTTTTCAGGCGCTGGATATAGAACTCGTTGCGGGTGTCATCCGGGCGATGCCGGGGCAGCAGGAAACAGGTCAGGCCTTTGTCGGTCTGGGCCAGGGTCAGGAAGGCATCGCACATCGGCGCCGAGCAGAACCACTTGTGACCGACCAGCTCATAGGCTTGCCCGGGCCCGCCAGCGCCCACCGGATAGGCGCGGGTGGTGTTGGCACGCACGTCGGTGCCGCCCTGTTTCTCGGTCATGGCCATGCCGATGGTTGCACCGGCCTTGTGGGCAATGCCGACATTGCGCGGGTCATAGTGGGTGCTGAGGATTTTCGGCAGCCAGGCCTGCGCCAGGTCTGGTTGCAAGCGCAGGGCCGGGACGCAAGCGAAGGTCATGGTCAGTGGGCAGCCGGTGCCGGCCTCAGCCTGGCTGTGCAGGTAGGTCATGGCCGCACGCGCCACATGGGCACCGGACTGTGGATGGGCCCACGGCAGCGACGGCAGGCCATGCTCGACCGCGGTGCCCATCAGCTCGTGGTAGGCCGGGTGAAACTCCACCAGGTCGATGCGATGCCCATACCGGTCATGGCTGCTGAACACCGGTTTGTTCTGGTTGGCCAGGAACCCGGCCGCCATCAGCGGCCCGCCGGCCAACGCCCCGTACGCATCGATGCGCGCCTGCGCCCAGCCGGCGCCAAAGCGCCGTGACCAGTCTTGCAGGGGCACGTCGATGCGGTACAGGTTGGTGCCGTCCAGGGAGGGCGGCTGGTTGGTGACGTCGTGGGTTTCGGCGAACTGATGCAGGTTCATGACGGGCCTCCTGGAAAAAAGGCCTTGTCGAATGCGCACCTACCCATAAAGGCGCAGATCGATTGAGGCCGGTTTTTTCAGTTAAGCACCGTCATCCGGGTTAAAAAAGTGGCATACGCGCCGAATGCCCGGCGCTTTCGCCCTCGAGCGCGCTCAACAAGTGGCGCTCCAGTACCGCCTGCAACGCCTCGAAGCGCACCGGCTTGGCCAGGCGGTCGGTGATGCCGATACCATGACCGCGCTCGCGCTCGGACGTATTCAGCGACGTACTCAAGGCGATCACCGGCAATTCACCACAGCCAGGCAGTGCACGGATCTGACAACACAACGAGAAGCCGCCTTCGGGCACATCCAGCAAGACCGCGTCGAAGCTTTGCCCCTGCAAGGCCGCCAACGCCGCCGGGCCACTGTCCACGGTTTTCACCCGGTAACCCAGCTTGAGCAACATGCCGCGCACCGCCAACTGGCCGACGCTGTTGTCATCCACCAGCAATACCGCGCAATCCTGGGGCGCGCGTTGCCGGCCGGGCGCCGGTTTTGCCTCGTTCGGCACCGGGCTGACGTTCACGTCCAACTGGAAGCGGCTGCCCTTTTGCGGCTCGGAATGATGGGTAAGGCGCCCGCCCAACAGCTCGATCAATTGCCGACAGATGGCCAGGCCGATGCCCAGGCCGCCGTATTCGCGGGTCATGGAGCCATCGAGTTGGAAAAAGCGCTGGTACAAGGTCGCCTCGTCAAGGAAGGCGAAGCCGATACCGGTGTCGGTCACAATGAAGCTCAGGCGCACATCGCCGTCACTGTGAGGCACCCCCACCACCCGCAGGCGCACGGAGCCTTCGCGGGTGAACTTGAACGCGTTGTCCAGCAGGCAATCCAGGCACTGGAGCAGTTTGTCGACGTCACCCACCACACGGTCCGGCAGCTCATCGGCCACATCGATGGAAAATGCCAGGCCTTTGCCTTGGGCGCTGGTGTTGAATTGCTGGCGCAGGGTGTCGAGCACGCCGCGCAGGCTGAACACCCGAGGCTGGGCACTCAGGCGCCCGGCCTGCAGTTCGGTGAGGGTGAGGATGCCATTGACCATGCGCATCATGTCCCGTGCCGAACCGGCGGCCGTTTGCTGGTACTGCGCCAGGTCGTCGTCCAGCGGCACCGTTTGCATCAGCTCAAGGGAGCCGATCACACCGTTCATAGGCGTGCGCAGTTCGTGGGTCAGCGTCGCGAGGAATTCATCCTTGAGACGGTTGCTGCGGGCCAGTTGCTGGTTGAGCACTTCGAGCTTCTGGCTGGCATCGAACAGGATCTGTGCCTGTTGTTCACGCATGGCATTGATGCGGTCGGCGAGGGCCAGGGATAACAGCGCCACTTCAATCGCCGAGCCGATCTGGCTGGCGTACATGGTGAGGAACACATTGGGCAGGTAGCCCAGTACCATCAGCGTGTTCACCACCCCGCCCAGCAGGAACGCCGACCAGGCGATGATGAAATACCGTGCCACTCGCTGGCCGCAGTACCAGGCCTTGATGGCGGCGACGAAGATGGTCACGGTGAATACCAGCGCCAGGCCGGTCGCCAGGCGCAAGGCCAGGGCGTAGCTGGTCAGCAGCGCCAGCGCCATCACTGCGCCGCCGCACACCGCCAGTGCCAGCAAGAGCCGGTTGAGCCAGCGGCTGTGCTGCGCGGTATGCAGGAAGCTGCGGGCGAACAGGCTGCCGAACAGCGCCGCCGAACCGATCAGCAACGGCACCGCCGCATTCGCCCACCACGGGCTGTTCGGCCAGAAGTACTGCACCGCCACGCCATTGACCGACAGTTGGTACAGGCCAAACGAAGCGATATAGAGGATGTAATACAGGTAGCTGGTGTCGCGCACGCTGAGGTAGATGAACAGGTTGTAGACCAGCATCCCCAGCAGGACGCCATAAATCACCCCCAGCACAGACAGGCGCAGCGGTTGTTGCTCCAGGTAAGCGGTGCCGGCCCAGAGCGTCAACGGCGCCTGGATCGAGCCCTCGCTTTGCAGGCGCAGGTAGAGCGTTTGCTGCTGGTCGGGCACGAAATTGAGCTTGAACAGGTAGTTGCTCTGGCTGACTTCACGACTGGAAAAAGGCAGCGCACTGCCGGTACGGCTGGCCAGCCGATAGTTGCCGGTGCCATCGTTCTGGTACAGGTCCAGATGATTCAGCGGCGGGTAAGCCAACTCCAGGAACCAGGTGCGGGGGGCACGGGGGTCCTTGGCCACGTAATGCAGGTCGACCTTGAGCCAGAACACCGAGCGCGAATAGCCGGCGTTGAGGGTGGCTTTGTCATGGTGCTTGAATTGAGCAGCGTAGGCGGGGGAGCTTACTTCGGCGATGGTGAGGGCATCGGTGGGGTCTTCGAGCACTTGCATGGCTCGGCCCAGCGGCAGGCTTCGGGTGTCCTGGTTGAACTCGATGGCGCTGGCGAGCATCGGCAGCCCGCACAACAATAAGATCAGCAAATAGCGCATAGAGCCCCAGCGTGGCCTGTCCGGTTATGTCAAAAGCCCCCATTCCTTTTGAGAAGACGTACACCGGCGGTACAGTTAAGTTGTTTGAATCCACTTTAGCATAGCCGCTAAAGGCCATTGGACACCATTGAAATAATTTTTTGAAAGGCTCTAGAACAAGGCTTTCAGAGCGTTTTCGCAGCCGAGCACACGCCAAAAAAGCGGCGTTTGCGCGACAACATTCAACCATCGCCCGAAGGCCCCGCCAAAAGCGTTTGGTGGTAAGCTCGCGCACCATGAATATCTACAGCTCTCGCCCCGTTGTCCTCTGTCTCTCCGGCCATGATCCCAGTGGTGGCGCCGGCTTGCAGGCAGATATCGAAGCCCTCCTCGCCCAAGGCTGCCATGCGGCCCCGGCCGTCACTGCCCTGACCGTGCAGAACACTGTCAATGTCAGCGATTTCCGCGTACTGGACCGTGAGTGGGTAATGGCCCAGGCCAATGCCGTACTCGGTGACTCCGACGTGGCGGCGGTCAAGCTGGGCATGCTCGGCTCCACCGCGATGGTCGACACCGTGGTCGAACTGCTGCAGGCGCACCCGCACCTGCCGGTCGTGTGCGACCCGGTGCTGCGCGCCGGCGGCGGCGGCAGCCTGGGCAAGGACGAAGTCGGCTATGCCATGCGCGAGCGGCTCCTGCCGCTGTCGCTGATCGCCACGCCGAACCTGCCTGAAGCCCGTATCCTCGCCGAACTGCCCGAGGGCACCGCCGACGAATGCGCCGCGAAGCTGTTGCCGTTCATCAAGCACCTGTTGATCACCGGCGGCCATGGCGATGAGCACGAAGTGCACAACCGCCTCTACAGCCGTGATGGCACGCGCCAGACCTTTACCTGCCAGCGCCTGCCCGGCAGCTATCACGGTTCGGGCTGCACCCTGGCCAGCGCCCTGGCCGGACGGATCGCCCAGGGCGAAGGGCTGGTGAGTGCGGTGCAATCGGCACTTAACTACACTTGGCGCACCCTGCGTGACGCCGAACAACTCGGCCAGGGCCAGTTCGTACCGCGCCGGCTGCCGCTGGATTTCTGCTCGTAACTATCTGCTCTTAACAGCAAGAGGCCTGCCCGATGAAACTACGTGGCCTTTACGCCATTACCGACAGCCAACTGTTGGCCGGCAAGTTCCTCGCCTACGTCGAAGCGGCATTGGACGGTGGCGTGACCCTGCTGCAGTACCGCGACAAAAGCAGCGACGAAGCCCGGCGCCTGCGCGAAGCGGAAAAACTGCGGGAGCTGTGCTCGCGCTACAAGACCCAGCTTATTATCAATGATGACTTCGACCTGGCCGCGCGCCTGGGCGTCGGCGTGCACCTGGGCCAGACCGATGGCCCACTGACGCCGGCCCGTGCGCTGCTCGGTTCCAAGGCGATCATCGGCGCCACCTGCCACGGCCAGATCGAACTGGCCGAACAGGCGGCGAAGGAAGGCGCCAGTTATGTCGCCTTCGGCCGCTTCTTCAATTCCAACACCAAGCCGGGCGCTCCGGCCGCCACCCTTGAAATGCTCGCCGAGGCCCGCAAGCGCCTGCATGTGCCGATCTGCGTGATTGGCGGCATCACCCTGGAAAACGCCGGACCGCTGGTGGCCCAGGGTGCCGACCTGCTGGCCGTGGTCCACGGCCTGTTCGGTGCCGACAGTACCCAGGAAGTCACGCGCCGCGCCCGCGCCTTCAACGACCTTCTTAAAATTTCAGTTTAGAGAGCCCGATCATGTCTCGTTCCGAAACCCTGTTTGCCGATGCCCAGAAACACATCCCCGGCGGTGTGAACTCCCCCGTGCGTGCGTTCAAAAGCGTGGGCGGCACGCCGTTGTTCTTCAAGCATGCCGAAGGCGCCTACGTCACCGACGAAGATGACAAGCGCTACGTGGATTACGTCGGCTCCTGGGGCCCGATGATCCTCGGCCACAGCCACCCTGACGTGCTGGACGCCGTGCGCAGGCAGCTGGAACACGGCCTGTCCTACGGCGCCCCGACCGCCATGGAAACCGAGATGGCCGATCTGGTCTGCAGCATCGTGCCGTCGATGGAGATGGTGCGCATGGTCAGCTCCGGCACCGAAGCCACCATGAGTGCGATTCGCCTGGCCCGTGGTTTCACCGGCCGCGACAGCATCATCAAGTTCGAAGGCTGCTACCACGGCCATTCCGACAGCCTGCTGGTCAAAGCCGGTTCCGGCGCGCTGACCCAAGGCGTACCCAGCTCGGCCGGCGTACCGGCAGCCTTCGCCAAACACACCCTCACCCTGCCGTTCAACGACATCGGTGCCGTCGAGCAGATGCTCAGCGAAGTCGGCCAGGACGTGGCGTGCATCATCGTCGAGCCGGTGGCCGGCAACATGAACTGCGTGCCGCCCGCCCCGGGCTTCCTGGAAGGCCTGCGCGAACAGTGCGACAAGCACGGCGTGGTGCTGATTTTCGACGAAGTGATGACCGGCTTCCGCGTTGCCCTCGGCGGCGCCCAGGCGCACTACGGCGTCACGCCGGACCTGAGCACGTTCGGCAAGATCATCGGGGGCGGCATGCCCGTGGGCTGCTTCGGCGGCAAGCGCGAGATCATGCAGCACATTGCGCCGCTGGGCCCGGTGTACCAGGCCGGCACACTCTCGGGTAACCCCCTGGCCATGGCGGCCGGCCTGACCACCCTGCGCCTGATCAGCCGCCCGGGCTTCCACGCCGAGCTGACCGACTACACCACCCGCCTGCTGGACGGCCTGCAACAGCGCGCCGACGCCGCCGGTATCCCGTTCGTGACCACGCAAGCGGGCGGCATGTTTGGCCTGTACTTCAGCGGCGCCGATGACATCGTCACCTTTGATGATGTGATGGGCAGCGATGCCGACCTGTTCAAGCGCTTCTTCCACCTGATGCTGGAGGGCGGCGTGTACTTGGCGCCGAGTGCCTTCGAAGCCGGCTTCACCTCGATCGCCCATGGCGACGCCGAGCTGAAACTGACCCTGGATGCCGCCGAGCGCGCCTTCGCCGCACTGAAATAAGCCGGTGCAAAAACCTGACGTCGCTGTGGGCGGCGTCAGATTTGCTACTTTGCCTACAGGGATTTCCTTATTTTTCCGAGAATTTACCTGCAATCCGGCAGATAACTTGCCTAAGCAGCAGAAAAACGAGTAAAGACTTTGTAAGCAGAGGCCTGCTTATTTCATAATGCGCGCTTATTGGATCCCCCGAGGATCCGCGCGCCCCGTCAGAGGTAAGTCGATTCCCATGAAACGCACCGGCCGCACCCTGGTACTGGGCTGCCTGTTGCTCCTTCAGCCGCTGCTGGCACATGCCCAGGCAGGCGGCAACTCGTTGTTAATCCCAGCGATGGGTCGTTGCACCCTCAATACCCAGCCAGACAGCCAGGCCGAAGCCCTGAGCGCGTGTCAGAAACAGGCCGACGGTGGGGATGCGCAGGCGCAATACGAGTTGGGCGAGTACTACCACGACAGCAAGAACCCGGCCCGTGACCTCAACAAAGCCTTGAGCTACTTCGAGAAAGCCTCGTTGCAGGGCCACGCCCAGGCGCAGTTCCAGCTCGGCACCATGTTCTTCAAAGGCGAAGGCGTGCCGGCCAATAACGTCCAGGCCTATATCGTGCTGAAAATGGCCGCGGTCAACGGCGCCGAAGACGCGCTGGACACCGCCGACGAAGTCGCCGAGCACATGCAACGCGATGAATTGGAAGTGGCCACCCAGGTCCTGGGGCAGATTTTCCGCAACTACCTGCTGGAGCTGCAGAGTGCCGATGGGCGCTCGCCCTTCTCACCCCTGCCCTGACACCCAGCCTATTTCTCAGGCATCGGCATCGGAAACGGCATGACATTGCTCATGCCCCGGGCTTCGCTGATTTTCGGCGTGCCCAGGCGCTCGACTTCGTCGATGCGCACGATCGAATGCATCGGCACAAAACTGCGCACCACGCCTTCGAACTGGGCCTTGAGCTTTTCCTCGCCCGGGTCGACGACCAGCTGTGTGCGCTCGCCAAAGACGAACTCTTCCACTTCCAGGAAACCCCACAGATCACTTTGATAGATCTGCTTGGCGTACATTTCGAACACCTGGCCCTGGTTGAGGAAAATCACCTTATAGATTGGAGCTTCACGTTTGGTCATGGTGGGTGAGGAACACATGGGGGATATAAAAGAGGGCGCGAACTATAGCATGGCACCCGATGCACAGTGCTAGGAACCGATGGGCATGACCCCTATAATGCGCGGTTCTTTACCACCAGTTGACGATTCCCATGGCCAAGAAGCTTTATATCGAAACCCACGGTTGCCAGATGAACGAGTACGACAGCTCGCGCATGGTCGACCTGCTGGGTGAACACCAGGCCCTGGAAGTCACCGCCCGCGCCGAAGATGCCGACGTGATCCTGCTCAATACCTGCTCGATCCGCGAGCGGGCCCAGGACCGTGTGTATTCGCAGCTGGGCCGCTGGCGCGAATTGAAACTGGCCAACCCGGACATGGTGATCGCCGTCGGCGGTTGCGTGGCCAGCCAGGAAGGCGCCGCGATCCGCGACCGTGCGCCGTATGTCGACGTGGTCTTCGGCCCGCAGACCCTGCACCGCCTGCCGGAAATGATCGACGCCGCGCGCATCACCAAGCTGCCCCAGGTCGACGTCTCGTTCCCGGAAATCGAAAAATTCGACCACTTGCCCGAGCCGCGTATCGACGGGCCGAGCGCCTACGTGTCGGTGATGGAAGGCTGCAGCAAGTACTGCACCTTCTGTGTGGTGCCCTATACCCGTGGCGAAGAAGTCAGCCGGCCGTTTGACGACGTGCTCGCAGAAATCATCCACCTGGCCGAAAACGGCGTGCGCGAAGTGACCCTGCTGGGCCAGAACGTCAACGGCTATCGCGGCCTGACCCACGACGGGCGCCTGGCTGACCTGGCGGAGTTGATCCGCGTGGTCGCTGCGGTGGATGGCATCGAACGCATTCGCTACACCACCTCGCACCCGCTGGAGTTCTCCGACAGCCTGATCCAGGCCCATGCCGACGTGCCGGAACTGGTCAAGCACCTGCATTTGCCGGTGCAATCGGGCTCGGACCGCATCCTCTCGGCGATGAAACGCAACCACACCGCCCTGGAATACAAATCCAAGCTGCGCAAATTGCGTGCAGCGGTGCCGGGCATCTGCATCAGTTCGGACTTTATCGTCGGCTTCCCCGGCGAAACCGAGAAAGACTTCCAGCAGACCATGAAGCTGATCGAAGACGTCGGTTTCGACTTTTCCTACTCGTTCGTCTACAGCCAGCGCCCCGGCACCCCGGCGGCGGACCTGCTGGACGAAACCCCGGAAGCGCTGAAAAAAGAGCGCTTGAACGCGCTGCAACATCGCCTTAACCAGCAGGGTTTCGAGATCAGCCGACAAATGGTCGGCTCCATCCAGCGCATCCTGGTCACCGACTACTCGAAAAAAGACCCTGGCGAATTGCAGGGCCGTACCGAGAACAACCGGATCGTCAACTTCCGTTGCGATAATCCGACATTGATCGGTCAGTTTGCCGACGTGCATATCGATGCGGCGCAACCGCACTCGCTGCGCGGGTCGCTGGTGCAATAAAGGTGAGAGGGGGGCAAGCCCCCTACCACATTGGAACCGTGCAACATTCCAATGACGTAAGTGCTTTCGTACCCGCGTCACTGGCGTTATCCTCTCTTTCACCTAAACAGCCAAAGGGCGGCTAAAAGCAACCTTGAACGCACCCATAGCAGAACCCCATCGTTTTCTCCTCGAGCCCTTTGAGGCTCGCCGTTTCGCCAACCTGTGCGGACAGTTCGACGAGCACCTGCGCCTGATCGAACAACGCCTGAGCATCGAGATCCGCAATCGCGGCAATCAGTTCGAGCTCATTGGTGAACCCCAACACACCACGTCTGCAGAAAACCTGCTGCGCCGTCTCTACCGTGAAACCAAGGGTAGCGAGCTGTCGCCGGAAACGGTGCACCTGTACCTGCAGGAATCCGCCGTGGAAGACCTGGCCAACAACCCGGTGGCCGAAGCCAGCGTGGCCCTGCGCACCAAAAAGGGCATGATTCGCCCGCGCGGCTTGAATCAGCAGCGCTACGTCAAGGAAATTCTCGGCAACGACATCAACTTCGGCATCGGCCCCGCCGGTACCGGCAAGACCTACCTGGCCGTGGCCTGTGCGGTCGACGCCCTGGAGCGTGAGCAAGTACGCCGTATCCTGCTGGTGCGCCCAGCGGTCGAGGCCGGTGAAAAACTCGGCTTCCTGCCCGGCGACCTGGCCCAGAAGATCGACCCGTACCTGCGCCCGCTCTACGACGCGCTGTACGAGATGCTCGGCTTTGAATACGTGGCCAAGCTGATCGAGCGCCAGGTGATCGAGATCGCCCCGCTGGCCTACATGCGCGGCCGCACCTTGAACAACAGCTTCATCATCCTCGACGAAAGCCAGAACACCACCGTCGAGCAGATGAAGATGTTCCTCACCCGGATCGGTTTCGGCTCCACCGCCGTGATCACCGGTGACGTCACCCAGGTCGACCTGCCCAAGGGCACCAAGTCCGGCCTGGCCCAGGTGATCGAGGTGCTCAAGGACGTGCCGGGTATCAGCTTCACGCACTTCATGCCCAAGGACGTGGTCCGCCACCCGCTGGTGCAGCGCATTGTCGAAGCCTACGAGCGCTTCGACCACCGCGATGACGCACCGGCCAAGGACGTTCGCCGCGATGCTTGAGCTTGACCTGCAGCTGGCCACCGAAGCGCCCGCCCCCAGCGAAGAACAGTTCCGTCAATGGTGCGCCCTGGCCCTGCGCCAGCGCAGCGCCGACTCGGAACTGACCATCCGCCTGGTGGACGAGCCCGAGGGCCGCGAGCTGAACCACACCTGGCGCCAGAAGGACTACGCGACCAACGTGCTGTCGTTTCCCGCCGATGTACCCGATGAGTTGCTGGACATCCCCTTGCTGGGCGACCTGGTGATCTGCGTCGAGGTGGTCGAGCGTGAAGCGAAGGAACAAGGCAAGGAACTTGAGGCTCATTGGGCCCATCTAGTCATCCACGGCTGCTTGCATCTCTTGGGTTACGACCATATAGACGATGAAGAAGCCGAGGAAATGGAAGCACTGGAACGAACGTTGCTTGCAGAATTGGGTCACCCGGATCCATATGCAGACGACGAAAACTGATCAACACTCAACTGTCACATCAAAGGATTTAGAGTAATCGCTATGAGCGAAGACCGATCGAGCAACGGGCAAAAGTCATGGCTGGGTAAACTGACCCAGGCTTTTGCCCACGAGCCGAAAAACCGCCAGGAGCTGCTGGAGCTGCTGCGCGAGGCCCACCAGAACAAGTTGCTGGACAGCGAAGCGCTGGCCATCGTCGAAGGCGCCATCCAGGTGGCTGACCTGCAGGTTCGGGACATCATGGTCCCACGCTCGCAGATGATCAGCATCAAGGCGACCCAGACCCCACGGGAATTCCTCCCGGCCGTGATCGACTCGGCGCACTCGCGCTACCCGGTGATCGGCGAAAGCCATGACGACGTCATGGGTGTCCTGCTGGCCAAGGACCTGCTGCCGCTGATCCTCAAGGAGAACGGTGACAGCTTCAACATCAAGGACCTGCTGCGCCCGGCCACCTTCGTGCCCGAATCCAAGCGCCTGAATGTGCTGCTGCGCGAATTTCGCGCCAACCACAATCACATGGCCATTGTGATCGACGAATACGGCGGCGTGGCAGGCCTGGTGACCATCGAAGACGTGCTGGAACAGATCGTCGGCGACATCGAGGATGAGCACGACGTCGAAGAAGACAGCTACATCAAGCCGCTGCCCAGCGGTGACTTCCTGGTCAAGGCGCTGACGCCGATTGAGAATTTCAACGAGTTCTTCGACAGCGAATTCTCCGACGACGAGTTCGACACCGTCGGTGGCCTGGTGATGAGTGCGTTCGGACACCTGCCAAAGCGTAACGAAACCACCGAGATCGGCGCCTATCGCTTCCGCATCCTGAATGCCGACAGCCGCCGCATCCACTTGATCCGCCTGACACCTATTGCCCGCTAAGGATTGATATGCGCCGTCTGACCCGCCCCGGCTGGCCCGGTAATCTGCTGGCCGTGGTGGCCGGCGCCATCACCACCCTGGCGCTGGCGCCGTTCGACCTGTGGCCGTTTGCACTGGTCGCGGTCGGATTGTTCTATATCGGGCTGCGGGAGCTGACGCCGCGCCAGGCCCTGGGCCGTGGCTGGTGTTTCGGGTTCGGCCTGTTTGGCGCCGGCACCAGCTGGATCTACTACAGCATCCACCACTTCGGCGGCGCTTCAGTGCTGCTGGCGGGGTTCCTGATGCTGCTGTTCACCGCCGCCATTGCCTGGTTCTTCGCCCTGCCCGCCTGGCTGTGGGCGCGCTGGTTGCGTCGCAATGAAGCGCCGTTGGCGGATGCGCTCACGTTTGCCGCGTTGTGGGTCGGCCAGGAAGCCTTTCGCGGCTGGTTCCTCACCGGATTCCCATGGTTGTATTCCGGTTACAGCCAGCTCGACGGCCCCCTCACCGGCCTGGCGCCAGTGGGCGGGATGTGGCTGATTTCCTTTGCCCTGGCACTGACGGCGGCCCTGCTGTGCAACCTGCCACGCCTGTTGGCCGGCAAACACAATGGGTTTATCGGCGCTGGCCTGGTGTTACTGGTAGCGCCCTGGGCCATCGGCCTGGGACTCAAGCATCATGCCTGGACCACGCCCTCCGGCGCGCCGCTGAGCGTCGCCGCGATCCAGGGCAACGTCGAACAAAGCATGAAGTGGGACCCCGAGCAGTTGAATGCGCAGCTCGCGCTGTACCGCGACATGAGCTTCAGCTCCAAGCCGGTCGACCTGCTGGTGTGGCCGGAAACGGCCGTGCCGGTGCTCAAGGAATCCGTCGAGGGCTACCTGGGAATGATGGGCAAATTCGCGGCCGACCGGCACACCGCGTTGATCACCGGCGTTCCGATACGCCAGGAAGTGCATCACCAGAAGCGCTACTTCAACGGCATCACGGTGGTGGGTGAAGGTGACGGCACCTACCTCAAGCAGAAGCTGGTGCCGTTTGGCGAGTACGTGCCGCTGCAGGATATGCTGCGCGGCCTGATTGCCTTCTTCGACCTGCCCATGTCGGACTTCGCCCGTGGCCCTGCCGACCAACCGATGCTGCAAGCCAAGGGCTATCAGATTGCGCCGTTCATTTGCTATGAAGTGGTGTACCCGGAATTCGCCGCCGGCCTGTCAGCCCAGAGCGACCTGCTGCTGACCATCAGCAATGACACCTGGTTCGGCCGCTCCATCGGCCCCTTGCAGCACCTGCAAATGGCACAGATGCGTGCACTGGAGGCTGGCCGCTGGATGATCCGCGCCACCAACAATGGCGTGACCGGGTTGATCAACCCGTTCGGGCAAATCACCGTGCAGATCCCCCAGTTCGAACGCGGCATCCTCTACGGCGAAGTGGTGCCGATGCACAACCTGACGCCGTACCTGCAATGGCGCTCGTGGCCGTTGATCATCGTGTGCCTGGGGCTGTTTGGTTGGGCGTTGCTGGCAGGCCGGATGGCCAAAACCGTTTAACAGCCAACGCGAAACAAAGTGTGGGAGGGGGCAAGCCCCCTCCCACACTTTGATCTGCATTTTAATCAGCAGGGTTATCGATAGAACAACCGGTAGCCTAGCTGTCCCACCGCCTCGTTGATCAACTGCCCGCTCTGCCACACCGACTTGAACTCCGGCATCCAGCCGCCCAGCGGCCGGGCGTTGTCCACGCCGAGGAACCCCACCGGCGCCGGCACCACGGTGAAGCCGGCCTTTTCAAAACTCCACACCGACCGCGGCATGTGCCAGGCCTGGGTCACCACCACCACACGCTTGATGCCCTCGGGCAATAGAATCCCGGCACTCATCTGCGCGTTTTCCCAGGTGGTACGGCTGCGTTCTTCCTTCCAGCGCACAGCAACGCCGAAGTCATCCTGCATCGATACCGCCATCAACTGCGCCTCGCTGGGCGGCGTGCCGTAATGCAGGCCACCGGTGGTCAGCACCGGCAGCCCGGAGGCCTTGGCCAGTCGCGCGGCATACCGCTGGCGCTCCAGGCCGATGCCGGTCGGCTGATCAGAACCCCATGCCGGGTCGCCGCGCTCGCGTCCCGAGCCCAGCACCACAATGGCATCGGCGCGCTGGGCCAGGGTCGACCAGTCTTCACGGGCCAACGGTGGCTCGGTCTCCAGGGCACGCGCGCCCCACTCCACCGCCACCGGCAGGCTGATCAACCACATGCCGCCAAACCCGAGGGCAAAGCAGCAGCCGGCCAAACGGGGGCGGCTGCGACGAAACCACCAGGCAAGGGCCAGCAGCAGCAAAAGAATGCCGGGTGGCAGGAGCAGTTGTTTGATGAAATAACGAATAGGCATCGGGCATCTCCATAGATGCCCGAAGCCTAAGGTGTAACGGGGTTTAGCGACAATCTTTACAGTGACATGGCACGATGATGTGTTCCTGGGGAGTGAACTACTTGAAGCGGGCGGACCGGAGCCTTTCCGGGCCACGACCGGCCGACAAGTCCTTGAGCCACACCACCTTGGCTGAGTGCGTAGGCTCTTTGGCTGGCGGGGTTGCCACCCAAGAAGGCGCACTGCGCTTATTACGTTCCAGGTAAGCTTTGATCAGTTCCAGCTCCGCACGGCTCAAGCCGCGCAGTTCCAACTCGACGGGCCGTTCATCACGCAATCGGCCCGCGGTCCTCGCTGCATCCAATGCACGACCCAATCGGTCGATCAGTCCTTCGTAGATTTCCGGTTTCGTTGCGATTCGCTGCGATTCAACCATCCCCTCACCTCATTGAAGAAAGACTTGCTCCCCAATAAACAGCGTAGTCCCCGTGGGTGCGCCTGCCCGGCGCCGCGACAGACGGCCCTTGCCGCGCAATCAGGGTTTCCCTCGATAGAGTGGGGTCATGTATGCTACGGCGCTTCCTGTAACTCCACTTCCCGCAGGGTTTGGGCACGGACGCGCCACTTTTTGGTGTCGAACAACCTGAACGTTGCACCGAAGAGGATTAGGCCACCCCTATTCAGTTCAAAAGTAGCCATGCACGAACAATATCAGCCCCGTGAAATAGAAAATGCCGCCCAAACCTTCTGGGACGAGCAAAAGTCCTTTGAAGTCAGTGAACAGCCAGGCAAGGAGACGTTCTATTGCCTGTCGATGTTCCCTTACCCCAGCGGCAAGCTACACATGGGGCATGTGCGCAACTACACCATCGGCGACGTCATCTCCCGCTACCAGCGCATGCAGGGCAAGAACGTCCTGCAACCCATGGGTTGGGACGCCTTCGGCATGCCGGCGGAAAACGCCGCGATGAAAAACAACGTGGCCCCCGCCAAGTGGACCTACGAAAACATCGCCTACATGAAGACCCAGCTGCGCAGCCTGGGCCTGGCGGTGGACTGGTCCCGCGAAGTCACCACCTGCAAGCCGGATTACTACCGTTGGGAACAATGGCTGTTCACGCGCCTGTTCGAAAAAGGGGTGATCTACAAAAAAAGCGGCACCGTGAACTGGGACCCTGTCGACCAGACCGTCCTCGCCAACGAACAGGTGATCGACGGTCGCGGCTGGCGCTCCGGCGCGCTGATCGAAAAGCGCGAAATCCCGATGTACTACTTCAAGATCACCGCCTACGCGGATGAACTGTTGTCGAGCCTCGACGATTTGCCGGGCTGGCCTGAACAGGTCAAGACCATGCAGCGCAACTGGATCGGCAAGTCCAAGGGCATGGAAGTGCAGTTCCCCTACAACGTCGACTCCATCGGCGAAGCAGGCGCACTCAAAGTCTTCACCACCCGTCCGGACACCTTGATGGGCGCGACCTACGTCGCCGTGGCCGCCGAGCACCCGCTGGCCACCCAGGCCGCACAGAACAATCCTGAGCTGCAGGCGTTCATCGCCGAATGCAAAGGCGGCAGCGTGGCCGAAGCCGACGTCGCCACCCAGGAGAAAAAAGGCCTGCCGACCGGCCTGTTCGTCGAGCACCCGCTGACCGGCGAGAAGTTGCCGGTATGGGTCGCCAACTACGTGCTGATGCACTACGGCGATGGCGCAGTAATGGCTGTGCCGGCCCACGACGAGCGCGATTTCGAATTCGCCACCAAATACAACCTGCCGATCAAGTCAGTGGTGCGCACCAGTTCCGGCGACACCAACCCGGCTCCGTGGCAAGACGCCTATGGCGAGCACGGTACGCTGATCAACTCCGGTGAGTTCGACGGCCTGGACTTCGCCGGTGCCTTCGACGCCATCGAAGTCGCACTGATCAAGAAGAACCTCGGCGCCTCGCGCACCCAGTTCCGCCTGCGCGACTGGGGCATCAGCCGTCAGCGCTACTGGGGCTGCCCGATCCCGATCATCCACTGCCAGACCTGCGGTGACGTACCGGTGCCGGAAGACCAGTTGCCGGTCGTCCTGCCAGAAGACGTGGTGCCGGACGGTGCCGGTTCGCCATTGGCGCGTATGCCCGAGTTCTACGAATGCAGCTGCCCGAAATGCGGCGCGCCGGCCAAGCGTGAAACCGACACCATGGACACCTTCGTCGAGTCCTCGTGGTACTACGCCCGCTACGCCTCGCCCCACTACGAGGGCGGCCTGGTAGAGAAATCCGCAGCCGACCACTGGTTGCCGGTGGATCAGTACATCGGCGGTATCGAACACGCCATCCTTCACCTGCTGTACGCGCGCTTCTTCCACAAGCTGATGCGTGACGAAGGCCTGGTGAGCTCCAACGAGCCATTCAAGAACCTGCTGACCCAGGGCATGGTGATCGCCGAGACCTACTATCGTCGCGAAGCCAATGGCGCCTACACCTGGTTCAACCCGGCGGACGTCGAGCTCGAGCGCGACAGCAAAGCCAAGGTCATCAGCGCCAGACTGATCGCCGACGGCCTGCCGGTGGAAATCGGCGGTACCGAGAAGATGGCCAAGTCGAAGAACAACGGCGTCGACCCTCAGTCGATGATCGACCAGTTCGGCGCCGATACCTGCCGCCTGTTCATGATGTTCGCCTCGCCGCCCGACATGAGCGCCGAATGGTCCGACTCCGGCGTCGAAGGTTCGCACCGTTTCCTCAAGCGCGTCTGGCGCCTGGCGCACGCCCATGTCAGCCAGGGCCTGCCGGCCAAGCTGGACGTGGCGTCGTTGAGCGACGAGCAGAAACTCATTCGCCGCAGCACCCACCTGGCCATCAAGCAAGCCAGCCAGGACGTGGGCCAGAACCACAAGTTCAACACCGCCATCGCCCAGGTGATGACACTGATGAACGTGCTGGAAAAAGCCCCGCAAGCCACCGCACAGGATCGCGCACTGGTACAGGAAGGCCTGGAAACGGTCACCCTGCTGCTGGCGCCGATCACACCGCACATCAGCCACGAACTGTGGAGCCGCCTGGGCCATAGCGACGCGGTCATCGATGCGCGCTGGCCGGTACAGGATGACAGCGCCCTGGTACAGGACACGCTGCAACTGGTGATCCAGGTCAACGGTAAACTGCGCGGCCAGATCGACATGCCCGCCAGTGCCAGCCGTGAAGAAGTCGAAGCGGCCGCACGGGTCAACGAGAACGTGCTGCGCTTTACCGAAGGCCTGACGATCCGCAAAGTGATCGTGGTGCCTGGCAAACTGGTCAATATCGTCGCTAGCTAATCGGATCGGGCGTGGGGCTCAAGCCCTGCGCCGAACAAAGCCTTCAGGGCCTCGATAAGGCCCACATGGTTTCAAGGGGAGCAACAAAATGATCAAACGCAATCTGCTGGTTATGGGCCTTGCCGTACTGCTGAGCGCTTGCGGCTTCCAGCTGCGCGGCACCGGCACCAATGACCTGACGATCAAGGAACTGGACGTCAGCGCTCGCGACGCCTACAGCGAGACAGTGACCCAGCTGCGCCAGGTCCTGGAAAACAGCGGCGTGCACGTCTACACCGGCGCGACCTACAAACTGTTCCTGGCTAACGAGAAAGAAACCCAGCGCAACCTGAGCTACGCCAGCGCCGGACGTGCGTCCGATGTCGAACTGAGCACCGTGCTCAGCTTTGAAATCCAGGGCCGCGATCACCTGCCGTTGATGAATGACAACATCCAGGTGCAGAAGATTGTCAGCCACGATGGCAACAACCTGGTGGGTTCGGACTCCGAAATCATCCAGGTGCGCAAGGAGATGCGTCGCGAGCTGGTGCAACGCATGGTCCTGCGTCTGTCGCTGCTGACTCCGCAACAACTCGAAACCTTGCAGCAACGCGCTGACGACAAGGCCAGGGCCGATGCCGACGCGCTGAAAGCAGCGAAAGAGTACGAAGACAACACGCCGAAACAATCGCCTGTTGAAGTCCCTGTCGAGTAAGCCAGACGGGGCGCCCCAGGCGCCCCGTTCACCCTGCCTATGAAACTCGCCCCCGCCCAACTCGCCAAACACCTGCAAGGTGGCCTCGCGCCTGTCTACATCGTCAGCGGTGATGACCCGCTGTTGTGCCAGGAAGCCGCCGACGCCATCCGTAGCGCCGCACGCCAGCAGGGCTTCGATGAACGCCAGGTATTCAGCGCCGACGCCAGTTTCGACTGGGGCACGCTGCTGCAAGCCGGTGCAAGCATGTCGCTGTTCGCCGAAAAACGCCTGCTGGAGCTGCGCCTGCCGTCGGGCAAGCCCGGTGATAAGGGCGCGGCTGCACTGATGGAATACTGCTCGCGGCCCGCCGAAGACACGGTGTTGCTGATCAGCCTGCCCAAGCTCGACGGCAGCGCGCAGAAGACCAAGTGGGGCAAGGCCCTGGTGGAAGGGGCGCAGACCCAGTTCATCCAGATCTGGCCAGTGGACAGCAATCAGTTGCCGCAATGGATTCGCCAGCGCCTGTCCCAGGCAGGGCTATCCGCGACACAGGATGCAGTGGAGCTGATCGCCGCGCGGGTCGAAGGCAACTTGCTTGCCGCCGCCCAGGAGATCGAAAAGCTCAAGCTGATGGCCGAAGACGGGCAGATTACCGTCGAGACCGTCCAGGGCGCAGTGGCAGACAGTGCACGTTTTGACGTGTTCGGGCTGGTGGATGCGATTCTCAATGGCGAGCCCGCCCATGCCCTGCGCATGCTCGAAGGCCTGCGTGGCGAAGGGGTGGAGCCGCCGGTGATTCTCTGGGCCCTGGCCCGGGAGCTACGGGTATTGGCCAATATTGCCCTGCAATACAGCCAAGGCACGCCGCTGGACAAGTGCTTCAGCCAGGCGCGACCACCGGTATGGGACAAGCGCAAACCCCTGATGAGCAAAGCCCTGCAACGGCACTCGGCGCAACGCTGGGCGCAGCTGTTGCTGGAAGCGCAGCGCATTGATGCACAGATCAAGGGCCAGGCCGCGGGTTCGCCGTGGATGAGCTTGAGCCGTTTATCGCTGTTGATGGCCGGACAACGCCTGGCACTTCCCGCCGAATAACCCCTCTCTTAAAAACACTGCAAAACCAATGTGGGAGGGGGCTTGCCCCCGATAGCGGCGTGTCAGCCACTGCATTGTTGACTGAGCCACAGCTATCGGGAGCAAGCCCCCTCCCACATTTTTGACTGCGTTTACAATTCATGGGCTTTACAGCGACCTGACTTCGGCAGATTATTTGCGCCGCATCTCCCCCCATCAAGAGCATCGACCATGAGCAAAAAGCCATCCAAGCATGGCCCCAACAAGGCCAAATCCATCATCGCCCAGCCACTGTTCCGCAGCCGTCAGGAACGCGCCGGCAAGGGCAAAGGCAGCTACCGCCGCGAAGCCTTCCAGTCTAATAGCTGGGAGGCTTCTTACTTTCTGGCTGCCTGAAGGCAAGCGCCCCTCTGGCATGATAAGGTCTGTGCCTGATTTGTAATTCCTGGACCTGTGCATGCCCTCTTGTCTTTCCCGTCGTTGGCACCTTCGCCAATTGATCGCTGCCTCCAGCCTCATTCTGCTTGTCGCCTGCGCGGAAAAACCCACCGCCGCCGATGCCCAACCCTTGCCGAAGCTCCAGACCGCACCCGTGGTGGCCCCTGCCGTGGTCGCCCCGCTGGCCGTGGACAATCTCGACATCCAACCGACCCAGACCTTTGCTGAATGGCAGGCCGGTTTTCGCGCGCAAGCCCTGCAAGCCGGCATCACGGCCGACGTTTTCGACACCGCATTCGCCAATGTCACCCCTGATATGGCGGTGATCCGCGCCGACCGCAGCCAGCCGGAGTTTTCCCGCCCTGTATGGGAATACCTCGACGGCGCCCTGTCACCCGTACGCGTACGCAATGGCCAGGCGCTGCTGATCAAGTACGCCGACATCCTGCAAAGCATCGAGCAGCGTTATGGCGTCGACCGCCAGGCACTGGTCTCGGTGTGGGGCATGGAGAGCAACTTCGGCCAGTTCCAGGGCAACAACTCGGTGATCCGCTCCCTGGCGACCCTGGCCTATGAAGGCCGTCGCCCGGCCTTTGCCCAGGCGCAATTGCTGGCGGCATTGCAGATCATCCAGCACGGCGACATCGCCGCCGACCAGATGAAGGGTTCCTGGGCCGGGGCCATGGGCCAGACCCAGTTCATTCCGACCACTTACAACACCCACGCGGTGGACTTCGATGGCGACGGTCGCCGCGACATCTGGAACAGCCCGGCCGACGCCCTCGCGTCCACCGCGCACTACCTGCAAAGCTCCGGTTGGCAGAAAGGCCAGCCGTGGGGCTTTGAAGTCAAGCAATTGCCGGCGAACTTCGACTACGCCCTGGCTGACGGCGGCGTGCGCAAGAGCATTGCCGATTGGATGAAACTGGGCATTCAACTGCCACCGGGCGCGAGCATGCCGCCGAATGTCGACCAACTGTCCGCCGCCCTGCTGCTGCCGGCAGGCTACCGTGGCCCGGCGTTCCTGGTGCTGGATAACTTCCGCGCGATCCTCAAGTACAACAACTCGTCGTCCTATGCACTGGCGGTGGGCCTGTTGTCGGAGCGCTTTGGCGGTGGCGGTGTGATCCGGGGTGACTGGCCCAAGGATGAGCTGCCGCTGAGTCGCTCCCAGCGCATTGATCTGCAGACGGCGTTGAGCGCCAACGGTTATGACGCGGGCAACCCGGATGGGATTATCGGCGCCAATACGCGCAAGGCGATTCGGGCGGCGCAGCAGGCGCTGGGCTGGCCGGCGGATGGGTATCCGACGGTGAAGTTGCTGGAGTCGCTGCAAAACCGATAGATCCGCCTATGGCGACTGCCGCAATCGGGAGCAAGCCCCCGATTGCGGTTTAGCAAACGCCAGCAGATTCAGGACCTGAAGACCACATCCTGCTCCAACACCACCTGCTGCTCCCCCGCATCCAGCCGTACCAACGCACCCATCGGCAGCGTCAGGTTCGGATCGCAATGCCCGCTGCGCCAGCCGGCCAGCACCGGTATGCGCAACGGCTCGAACGTCTGCGTCAGCAAGCGCTCCAGCGCCACGTTATCCACACCCGCCACATCCCCGACCAGTACACCGGCGACCTGGGCCAACTTGCCCGCCAGGCGCAGGTGGGTCAGCAGACGGTCGATACGGTAGATCGGCTCGTTGACGTCTTCGATAAACAGGATGATGCCTTCAGCGTCGATTTCGTAAGGCGTGCCCATGACCGCCGCAATCATCGACAGGTTACCCCCCAGCAAGCGCCCACAGGCAATGCCAGGCTCGATCGTGGTCAGCGGGTACGCCACCGGGTGCGCAAGCACGCTGCCGGCGCCCAACTGGCCGCGCAGAAGGCTGAACAATGACGCCTCGGTAGGGGGTTGCTTGCCGCCGAGCAGGTCGGCATTGAGCATCGGGCCGTGGAAGGTCACGAAACCGGCGTAACGGTTGATCGCCAGGTGCAGGGCGGTGATGTCGCTATAGCCGACGAACGGCTTGGGATTGGCACGCAGCAGGTCGAAATCCAGCGCGTCGAGCAGCCGCGGTGTGCCGTAACCACCGCGCAGACACAAGATAGCGTCGATGTGCGGATCGGCAAAAGCCGCGTGCAGGTCACGCAGGCGCACGGCATCGCTGCCGGCGAGGTAGCCGTCGCGCTCATAGACACCGCGGGAAATTCGCAGATCGTAGCCGCGCGTGCGCATCCATTGGCCGGCCTTTTCAACGTCCAGCACGGCGGGGCCGGCGGGGGCGATCAAGGCGATGGTGCCTTCAGAACGAAGGGCTGGAACGGCGGCGGTCATCTGAGAATCTCCCTATCTAAAGCTGAAACCAATGTGGGAGGGGGCTTGCCCCCGATTGCGGTGGATCAGCCAGCACATGTAGCGACTGACATACCGCAATCGGGGGCAAGCCCCCTCCCACATAAGTCCCCTCCCACACTGGGCCTGAACCCCGATCAGGAAACCAGGCTAGCCTTGACCAGCTTGGCCTGCTCATCGGCGTGGTACGAAGAACGTACCAGCGGGCCCGAGGCGACGTTCTTGAAGCCCATCTTGTAGCCTTCCTCGGCGAACCAGGCGAAGGTGTCCGGGTGCACGAAACGCTGCACCGGCAAGTGGCTGCGCGACGGTTGCAGGTATTGGCCCAGGGTCAGCATGTCGATGTCGTGTTCGCGCATGCGCTTCATGACTTCGATCACTTCTTCGTCGGTCTCGCCCAGACCGAGCATCAAGCCGGACTTGGTCGGGATGTGCGGCATCATCTGCTTGAATTTCTGCAGCAGGGTCAGCGACCACTGGTAGTCCGAACCTGGACGCGCGGCCTTGTACAGGCGAGGCACGGTTTCCAGGTTGTGGTTGAACACATCCGGCGGCTCGGCAGCGGTGATTTCCAGCGCGACGTCCATGCGGCCACGGTAGTCCGGCACCAGAGTCTCGAGCATCACGTTCGGCGACAGTTTGCGGATTTCGCGGATGCAGTCGGCAAAGTGCTGGGCACCGCCGTCGCGCAGGTCGTCACGGTCAACCGAGGTGATCACAACGTATTTGAGTTTCAGGTCGGCGATGGCGATGGCCAGGCTTTCCGGTTCGTTGACGTCCAGTGGCTTCGGCCGGCCATGGCCGACGTCGCAGAACGGGCAACGACGGGTGCAGATGTCCCCCATGATCATGAAGGTGGCGGTGCCGCCGGAGAAGCATTCGCCCAGGTTCGGGCAGGAGGCTTCTTCGCACACGCTGTGCAGCTTGTGTTTGCGCAGCAAGGCCTTGATACGGTCGACTTCCGGCGAAACCGGGATGCGCACGCGGATCCAGTCGGGCTTCTTCGGCAACTCGGTGGTCGGGATGATCTTGACCGGGATGCGTGCAACCTTCTCGGCGCCGCGCAGCTTGACGCCGGCTTCCACCTTGGCACGCGGGGCCGGGGCCGGACGCTCGGTGATGTCCAGCGTCGGGATCATGGTTTGCACTGCATCAGTAGTCATAATCAGTCGATTCCGCCCGTGAGGGTCGTCTGCTCAGCATAGTCGAGGTGTTTGACGAGCTGCGCACGCAGCCGGGCACTTACCTCGGCAAATTTAATCGGTGTGGCGTGGTCGCTCAGTTGGGTCATTGCCAACCCGGCATAACCGCACGGGTTGATGCGCCGGAACGGTGCCAGGTCCATGTCCACGTTCAGGGCCAGGCCATGAAAGGAACAACCGTGGCGAATGCGCAAACCGAGGGAGGCGATTTTCGCGCCGTCCACATACACACCGGGTGCATCGGGCTTGGCCGCAGCGCTCACGCCGTAACTGGCCAACAGCTCGATCAGGCAAGCCTCCATGCGGCTCACCAGGTCGCGCACGCCAAAACCCAGCTTGCGCACGTCCAGCAGCAGGTACGCCACCAGTTGACCGGGCCCATGGTAAGTCACTTGGCCACCTCGGTCGACCTGCACCACCGGAATATCCCCCGGCAGCAGCAGATGTTCGGCCTTGCCGGCCTGGCCCTGGGTGAACACCGGCGGGTGCTCCACCAACCAGATTTCGTCGGGCGCCGAAGTACCGCGTTCATTCGTGAACCGCTGCATGGCGTGCCAGACGGGCTCGTAGTCCATCCGGCCGAGCTCGCGAAAGCCCAGGACCTGTGACATCACAGCACCATGTGCACGAAGCCGGTGGCCCGCAGTTCGCTATTGATGTCGTAGAGCTGGTCTTGACCGGTCGCAACGATGTGCAACTGGATCGTGGTGTACTTACCGTTGGTGCTCGAACGCTCGTCCACCCGGTTGTCATTGATCGTCGCGTGTTTACGCACGATATCCAGGATTCTGTCTTTGTTGCCTACACCGGTATCGCTGATCACCTTGACGGGATAATCCGTCACCGGGAATTCGATCTTTGGCGCCTTTACTTCTTTATCGGTCATGGCAGAACGGCCTCGTAAGCGGTAAGCCGTGGCGACGGCAAAGCCCCGCGTCGGATCAACGCGGGGCTTTGCAGGTGCACACAATCAGTTGAACAAGCCGTAGAAGAATAGACGGATGCTATCCCACACGCGGCGGAAGATACCACCTTCGTCGACGGCGTCCAGCGCGATCAGGTCGGCGCTGTGCACCACCTTGTCGTCCAGTTTCACTTCGACTTTACCGATCACGTCGCCCTTGGCGATTGGCGCAACCAATTGCGGGTTCATGGTCATGCTGGCAGCGAGCTTTTTCAGCTGGCCTTTTGGCATGGTCAGGGTCAGGTCTTCAGCCAGGCCGGCCTTGACTTGCGAGGTCGCGCCTTTCCATACCGGCGCGGTCGCCAGTTCAGCACCCTTCTGGTAGAAGGTCTGGGTTTCGAAGAAGCGGAAACCGTAGGTCAGCAGTTTTTGCGTCTCGGCCGCACGGGCCTGCTCGCTGTTGGTACCGAAGACCACGGCGATCAGGCGCTGGCCATCACGTACCGCGGACGACACCATGCAGTAGCCGGCTTCGTCGGTGTGGCCGGTTTTCAGGCCATCGACGGTCTTGTCGCGCCACAGCAGCAGGTTGCGGTTAGGCTGCTTGATGTTGTTCCAGAAGAATTCCTTCTGGGAGTAGATCGCGTAGTGCACAGGGTCGACACGAATGATCGCGCGCGCCAGGATCGCCATGTCGTGAGCCGACGAGTAGTGCTCAGGGTTTGGCAGGCCGGTCGGGTTCATGAAGTGGCTGTTGGTCATGCCCAGGTCGGCCACGGTTTTGTTCATCATGTCGGCGAATGCGTCTTCGCTGCCGGCGATGTGCTCGGCCAGGGCGACGCTGGCGTCGTTACCGGACTGGATGATGATGCCGTGCAGCAGGTCGCTCACAGTGACTTGTGAGCCCACCTTGATGAACATCCGCGAACCGCCGGTACGCCAGGCGTTTTCGCTGACGGTCACGGGGTCGTTTTCGCCGATCTGGCCGCGACGGATTTCCAGGGTCGCGATGTAGGCGGTCATCAGCTTGGTCAGGCTGGCCGGTGGCAGGCGCTGGTCACCGTTGCTCTCGACCAGCACGTTGCCACTGGCGGCATCCATGAGGACCCAGGACTTGGCGGCCAGTTGCGGTGAAGCCGGTACCATTTCAACCGCCCAGGCGGCCGGGGTGATGATCAGCGAAAGAAGCAGGCACGTGCGTTTGGCTAAGGTGGTGATGTTCATCCGTCTCTCGAAATTGCTTATGGAAACTTGCCCTCGCGGGCAAAACTTATTCAGACAGCCCGCTACCAGACTGTCGCGTGTTCGGTTGCCCGCTCACCCCTTGCCCCTGGGTTTTATTGTTCAACGAGCCAACAACCAGGGTCCAGGCCCGCATGCGAGCCTCAACCATCAATTTATTATTCGGCAGTGACCACACTGGGTTGCCCCAGGTTGGCCAGGCGCACGCTGTTCTGCACTTGCGCTACCTCGCTCGGCGAACCGATCGGGCCCATGCGCACACGGTGCAACGTTTGCTGGTTACGCACGATGGAGCTGATGAATACCGGCGCGCTGACCATGCTGCTGAGCTTGGACCTTAACAGTTCTGCCGCATCCGGGTTGGCGAAAGCCCCCACTTGCAGGTATTGCCCGCCCGCGACCGCGGCGCCCGGTGCTGCATGGGGCACGACCACCGTATCCGGTGCGTGCTGCTGCGGTGGCGGTGTCCATTGTTCGATCTTGCCGGTGGATGCCGTCACTTGCGGCTGCGCACTCTGCGGCTCGTTGAGCATCAACGGCGCAGGCTTGCCACGCTGGGCCCAGTACTGCGCCGGATCGATGCCTTCGACCTTGACCCGCGCGGTACCGATTTCGGCATAGCCGAGTTTTTTCGCGGCGGCGTAGGACAAGTCGATAATGCGATCCGAATAGAACGGCCCACGGTCGTTAACCCGCAGGATCACCGTGCGGTTGTTGTCCAGGTTGGTCACGCGGACATAGCTGGGCAGCGGCAGGGTCTTGTGGGCCGCGCTCATGCCGTACAGGTCGTAGACCTCGCCGTTAGCGGTGTTCTGACCGTGGAACTTGGTGCCATACCAGGACGCCGTACCCGATTGCACGTAGGTCTTGGAGTCCTGCAACGGGAAGTAGGACTTGCCCAGCACCGTATAGGGGTTGGCTTTGTATGGGCCGGTGTGAAGGGTCGGCGTGGCATCCGGGATCTTCGACACGTCGACATCCCACCACGGCGCGCCGTCTTTGTGCGCGCGGTTGATGTCCAGTCCTGGCTGGGAACGCACAGCCGTGCCGCCGGACTTCTGTACCGGGCCACGGCTGGTGGAACAACTGACGACGAGCAGGGACAACGCGGCGAACGCCACCAGCTTGAGCGGTTGATTGAACGGCGATGCCCGCATTACTTGTTGCCCCGTGCTTGGACCAGCATGTCTGACAGCTGATGCACGGCCATGGCGTACATCACACTGCGGTTATAACGCGTGATTGCGTAGAAATTCTTCAGGCCCATCCAGTATTCAGGGCCGTTTTCACCTTCGAGGCGGAATGCCGTCACCGGCATATCGTCGCGTGGCGCATTCTGACTCGACCAGCCCAGCGCCCGCAACTCCCCGACGGTCTTGGCCGGCTCGATACCCTGGGTCAGGCCTTCATCGGCACGCTCCCCGCTGACATCGGCACGGATCACCACCGGCTCGCCACCGACCCAGCCGTGGCGCTTGAAGTAGCTGGCCACACTGCCGATGGCATCGTCCGGGTTGCTCCAGATATTGATATGACCGTCGCCGTCGAAATCCACCGCGTAGGCGCGAAAACTGCTCGGCATGAACTGCGGCAAGCCCATCGCCCCGGCGTAGGAGCCCTTGAGGGTCAGCGGGTCGACCTGCTCTTCACGGGCCAACAGCAGGAACTCACGCAGTTCCTTGCGGAAGAAGTCGGCGCGCGGCGGGTAATCGAAGCCCAGGGTCGACAAGGCGTCGATCACCCGGTAACTGCCGGTATTGCGCCCGTAGAAGGTTTCAATGCCAATGATCGCAACGATGACCTGGGCCGGCACGCCGTATTCCTGCTCGGCGCGGGCCAACACGGCCTCGTGCTGGCGCCAGAAGTCCACCCCCCGGGCCACCCGGGCGTCGGTGAGGAACATCGGACGGTATTCCTTCCACTGCTTCACGCGCTCGGCGGGGCGAGAAATCGCCTCGAGGATCGCCTGCTTGCGCTGGGCTTCGCGGAACACGCCCATCAGCTGTTCACCGGCGAAGCCGTAGTCGCGGGTCATTTCACCGACGAATTCGGCGACCTGGGGTGAGCCATCGTAGTCACCGGCCTGCGCCTCGTGCGTTGCCCCCAGCAGCCCGATCAGGCCCATCCAGGACGCATGCCGAGTCGCCCAGCCGCGCATTACTTGCATTGACATCTTCACCTTATTCAAACCTGTGCGATCCACTTGCGATGCGTATGAATCGACATCAAAACCCCAAACGCTGACAGCAATGTCACCAGCGAAGTTCCGCCGTAGCTAATGAACGGCAACGGCACCCCAACCACCGGCAGCAGGCCACTGACCATACCGATGTTGACGAAAACGTAAACAAAAAAAGTCATGGTCAGGCTGCCGGCGAGCAATTTGCCGAACAGCGTCTGCGCCTGTGCGGTAATCACCAGGCCACGACCAATCAATAGCAAATAGATCAGCAACAGCGCGCAAATGCCCACCAGGCCGAACTCTTCGCCCATCACCGCAATGATGAAGTCGGTATGGCTCTCGGGCAGAAAGTCCAAATGCGACTGGGTGCCGAGCAGCCAGCCCTTGCCAAATACACCGCCGGAACCGATGGCCGCCTTCGACTGGATAATGTTCCACCCGGTGCCGAGCGGGTCGCTTTCGGGATCGAGGAACGTCAGGATCCGCTGCTTCTGGTAGTCGTGCATAAAGAAGAACCACATGGCCACGGCCACCGGCACTGCCGCCGCCAGCACGCTGAGGATCCAGCGCCAGCGCAGGCCGCCCATGAACAGCACGAACGCACCGCCGGCCAGGATCAGCAGCGAGGTGCCGAGGTCCGGCTGGCGCACGATCAGCACGAAGGGGATGCCGATCAGGATCAGGCTGATCCCCACATGCTTGAGCTGCGGCGGCAAGGTGCGCTTGGACAGGTACCAGGCGATCGTCGCCGGCATCAGGATCTTCATGAATTCCGACGGCTGGAAGCGAATCACCCCCGGAATGTTGATCCAGCGGGTCGCGCCCATGGCGTTGTGGCCCATGACGTCCACCACCACCAGCAGCAACACGCCGGCCACATAGCCAAGCGGCACCCAGCGCGCCATGAAACGCGGCTCCAGCTGGGCGATCACCACCATGGACAGCAGGCCCAGGCCAAACGACGAAGCCTGCTTGATCAGCAAGTCCCAGTTCTTGCCGCTGGCCGAATACAGCACGAACAGGCTGCCGGCCGCCAGGGTCAGCAGCAGGATCAGCAACGGGCCATCAATGTGCATGCGCTGCAACAAAGTCGCGCGGCGACGCATCACATCCTCGCTGGAGAGGATGCGGTCAAAATTACTCTTCACTGGCCGTAACCTCTGGGGTTGAAGGGGGGCCGCCATATTCGGGCTTGAGCCTGCCGTCGTCGGCCAGCAACCAGGCGTCCATCACCTGGCGCACCACAGGCGCCGCCACACCGGAGCCGGACTCGCCGTTCTCGACCATCACCGCCACCACGATTTTCGGGTCGTCGGCCGGGGCAAAGCCCACAAACAAGGCGTGGTCGCGGTGGCGTTCCTGGACCTTGGAACGGTCGTATTTCTCGCCCTGCTTGATCGCCACCACCTGGGCGGTACCACTCTTGCCGGCAATACGGTATTGCGCACCGATCGCCGCCTTGCGCGCGGTACCGCGTGCACCGTGCATCACCTGCTGCATGCCGTGGTTGACCTTGGTCCAGTCGGACGGGTCGCGCAGTACGATGTCGGGGATCGGGTTTTCATCCAAAGGCTTTTCGCCTTCGATGGTCCGGGCCAGGTGCGGGCGGTTCCAGATGCCTTTGTTGGCCACCAGCGCCGTGGCCTGGGCCAGTTGCAAAGGCGTGGCCTGCATATAGCCCTGGCCGATGCCGAGGATCAGGGTTTCGCCCGGGAACCATGCCTGGCGGCGGGTCGCACGCTTCCACTCCCGCGATGGCATCAGGCCAGGGGATTCTTCGAACATATCCAGGGAGACTTTCTGACCGAGGCCGAACTTGCCCATGTAGGCGGACAAGCGGTCGATCCCCAGCTTGTGGGCCAGGTCGTAAAAATAGGTGTCGTTGGAACGCATGATCGCGGTATCCAGGTCGACATAGCCGTCACCGGTACGGTTCCAGTTGCGGTATTTGTGATCGTAGTTGGGCAGCATGTAGTAGCCCGGGTCGAATACCCGGCTGGAAGCCGTGACCACGCCCGCGTCCAGGCCGGCAATCGCCACCGCCGGCTTGATCGTCGAACCTGGCGGGTACAGGCCGCGCAACACGCGGTTGAACAGCGGCCGGTCGATGGAGTCGCGCAACTCGGCGTAGGCCTTGAAGCTGATCCCGGTCACGAACAGGTTGGGGTCGAAGCTCGGCTGGCTGACCATGGCCAGCACTTCGCCGGTCTTCGGGTCCAACGCCACCACTGCACCACGCCGGCCACCCAGGGCCATCTCGGCCGCTTCCTGCAGCTTGATGTCCAGGCTCAGCACAATGTCCTTGCCCGGCACCGGGTCGGTACGCTTGAGCACCCGCAGCACACGGCCGCGAGCGTTGGTCTCGACTTCTTCGTAACCCACCTGGCCGTGCAGCTCGGGCTCGTAGAAACGCTCGATGCCAGTCTTGCCGATATGGTGGGTGCCGCTGTAATTGACGGGATCGAGGCTTTTCAGCTCTTTCTCGTTGATCCGCCCCATATAGCCGACAGAGTGGGCAAAGTGCGGCCCTTGGGGATAGTGGCGCACCAGCTGCGCCACCACTTCCACACCCGGCAGGCGGAACTGGTTCACCGCGATCCGCGCAATCTGCTCTTCGGTCAGCTCGAACAGGATCGGCACCGGTTCGAAAGGCCGACGCCCCTGCTTCATGCGTTTCTCGAAGATCACCCGGTCTTCCGGGGTCAACTGCAGCACCTCGACGATGACATCGAGGACCTGCTGCCAATCGCCGGAACGCTCACGGGTCATGCTCAGGCTGAAGCTGGGCCGGTTATCCGCCACCACCACGCCATTACGGTCGAAGATCAGCCCACGGGTCGGCGGAATCGGCTGCACATGCACGCGGTTGTTTTCCGACAACGTAGAGTGGTAGTCGTACTGGATCACCTGCAGGAAATACAGGCGCGCAATCAGCACCCCGATCAGCGCCACCACCATGATCGCGCCAAACACCACGCGCGCGCGTACCAGACGTGCGTCTTTCTCGTGGTCCTTGATGCGGATCGGCTGGGTCATCGGGAGGGGCGCAGATTATTTGTGGTAAGGGTGCCCGGACAGAACTGTCCAGGCGCGATACAGCTGTTCACCGATCAGGATCCTTACCAACGGGTGCGGCAGCGTCAGCGCCGACAGCGACCAGCGCTGGTCCGCCCGCGCGCAGACTTCCGGCGCCAGCCCTTCGGGGCCGCCGACCATGAAGTTGACGGTGCGCGAGTCCAGGCGCCAGCGATCCAGTTCCACCGCCAGTTGCTCGGTGCTCCAGGGTTTGCCGTGCACTTCGAGGGTGACGATGCGCTCGTTGGGGCCGACCTTGGCCAGCATGGCTTCGCCTTCCTGACGGATGAAGCGCGCCACGTCGGCATTCTTGCCCCGGGTGTTGAGCGGTATCTCCACCAGTTCCAGCGACAGCTCGGCGGGCAGACGCTTGGCATACTCGTGCCAGCCTTCTTCCACCCACTTGGGCATGCGTGAACCGACAGCAATCAGACGCAGGCGCACAGCCGTTCCTTATTCCTGGTCTTTGTTGAGCTTGTCGAAGTGCGCGTGGCCCACTTCCGGGCTGTGGTGCTTGCCATCGGCGGCACGGCTCTGCTCGGCGCCTTTCCACAGACGCTCCAGGTCGTAGAACTGACGGGCATTGCTGGTCATCATGTGAACGATCACGTCGTCCATGTCCAGCAGCACCCAGTCGCTGTCGCCCTTGCCTTCTTCACCCAGCGGCTTCACGCCCTGGGCTTTGACGGCTTCGCGAACCTTGTCCAGCATCGCGCCGATCTGGCGGTTGGAGGTACCGGTGGCGATGATCATGAAGTCGGTGATGCTCTGCTTGTCGCGTACGTCCAGGACCTGGATGTCCTGGGCCTTCACGTCTTCCAGGGCGGCAACGGCGACTTTCACCAGCTCTTCGCCAGCCAGTTCCGGGCCAACGTGGGCTTCAACCGGCAGCGGGGCGCTTTTGAACGTGCCTTTGCGTTTTACTTTGCTTACGTCTTTGTTCGTCATAAAAAACTCGTTTTGCTCGTATGTTCGGGCGCTCGCTGCACGAGTGTTCGTGCGTTCAAGCGCGCCTTTTCAGTTCGACGCACGGTAAAGCCCGTGCGCATCGATGTAGGCCAGGACCGCGTCAGGCACCAGGAAACGTACCGACTTCCCGCTGGCCAGCAGTTGACGGATCTGGGTGGCAGACACCGCAAGCGGGGTCTGCCAGACGAATGCAATATTCCCGTTCGGCCCGGTCAGGGCCAAGGGGTCACTTACCGACCGCGCGGCCAGCAGGTTGCGCAAGGCATCCGGCGGTTCGCTGTCGGCATCCGGGCGTTGCAAAACCAGGATGTGGCAGTGCTGGAGGAGTTCCTCCCAGCGATGCCAAGAGGGCAGGCCGCAAAATGCGTCCCAGCCCAAAAGCAGAAACAACTGGTCATCCGCGGCCAACTCAGCGCGCATCAGCTCCAGGGTGTCGACAGTGTAGGACGGTTTATCGCGCTTGAGCTCACGATCATCCACCACCAGCGGCGGTATGCCTTCTACGGCCAGGCGCACCATTTCCAGGCGCTGCTGCGGCGACACCTGCGGGGTATCGCGATGGGGCGGCCGGAAATTAGGGATCAGGCGCAGCTCATCCAGCGCCAAGGCATCCGCGACTTCCAGGGCACTGCGCAAATGGCCGATGTGCACGGGGTCGAAGGTACCGCCGAGCAGCCCGATGCGTTTAGCCATCAAGTGCGCACGTGACCGTCGCCGAACACCACGTACTTCTCGCTGGTCAGGCCTTCAAGGCCAACCGGGCCGCGTGCGTGGAGCTTGTCGGTGGAGATGCCGATCTCCGCCCCCAGGCCATACTCGAAGCCGTCGGCAAAGCGCGTCGAGGCGTTGATCATCACCGAAGCGGAGTCCACTTCGGTGAGGAAACGCCGGGCATCGCTGAAATGCTCGGAGACAATGGCGTCGGTGTGCTTGGAGCCGTACGTGTTGATGTGTTCGATGGCCTGGTCCAGGTCGTCGACGATGCGGATCGACAGGATCGGCGCCGTGTACTCGGTGTACCAGTCCTGCTCGGTGGCTTCGACCACGTCCGCGCCCAACAGGGCACGGGTGCGTTCGCAACCGCGCAGCTCCACGCCCTTGTCACGGTAGATAGCAGCCAGCGGCGGCAGCACGCGCTCGGCAATGCCGACGTGCACCAGCAGGGTTTCCATGGTGTTGCACGGCGCGTAGCGATGGGTCTTGGCGTTGTCGGCGATGCGGATCGCCTTGTCGATGTCGGCGGCGATGTCGATATACACGTGGCAGACGCCGTCCAGGTGCTTGATCACTGGCACCTTGGCATCGCGGCTGACGCGCTCGATCAGGCTCTTGCCACCGCGTGGCACGATCACGTCGATGAATTCCGGCATGGTGATCAGCGCGCCGACAGCGGCGCGGTCGGTGGTTTCCACCACTTGCACCACTTCGGCCGGCAACTCGGCCACGGCCAGGCCCTGCTGGATGCAGGCGGCGATGGCGCGATTGGAATTGATCGCCTCGGAACCGCCACGCAGGATGGTGGCGTTGCCCGACTTGAGGCACAGGCTCGCGGCGTCGATGGTCACGTTCGGACGCGACTCATAGATGATGCCGATCACGCCCAGGGGCACGCGCATCTTGCCGACCTGGATACCGGACGGCAGGTAACGCATATCGCGAATTTCACCGATGGGGTCAGGCAGCTTGGCCACCTGACGCAACCCTTCGATCATGTCGTCGATACGTGCCGGCGTCAGCGCCAGGCGGTCCAGCAAGGCGGGCTCGAGGCCATTGGCGCGGCCGTTGGCCAGGTCCAGTTCGTTGGCGGCAGTCAGCTCGGAGCGCGAAGCGTCCAGAGCATCGGCGGCGGCCAGCAGGGCACGGTTCTTCTGCGCAGTGCTCGCACGGGCGATCAACCGCGAGGCCTGACGGGCAGCGCGACCCAGGCGGGTCATGTAGTCAAGAACGGACTCAGTCATGGTCAGGGAGTCTTGGCAAAGAGGAAAGCGGCAGATTATAGCTGTGACGCCGCCCGACTGACAGCGGTGAGGGGCGGATGGTCGAAATGAACTGTAAAAACCTGGGGTTCAGCCGTAATTAAGGTGGGAGTTGTTATTATTCCGTCACATTTAGCCGTATTAACCCCAGACCACCATGCCCAGTTCTTCACCCCAACTCCCCGCCAGCGCCCTGCCCGACAGCTTCTTCGACCGTGACGCGCAAATACTCGCGCGAGATTTGCTTGGAAAAGTCATCCGCCATCGCGTCGGCGAAAGCTGGCTTTCGGCGCGAATTATTGAAACCGAAGCCTATTACGTGGCCGAAAAAGGCAGCCACGCCTCACTCGGCTACACAGAAAAGCGTAAGGCTTTGTTTCTGGATGGCGGGCATATCTATATGTACTACGCCCGTGGCGGCGATTCGCTGAACTTCAGCGCGCACGGGCCGGGCAATGCCGTGCTGATCAAATCGGCCTACCCCTGGGTCGATGAAACCTCCGGCCCCGCCAGCCTGGCGCAGATGCTGCTGAACAACCCGAATGCCGATGGCAGCCCGCGCGCGTCGCAAAAGCTGTGTGCCGGCCAGACGTTGCTGTGCAAGGCGCTGGGCCTGAAGGTGCCGATGTGGGATGCCAAGCGCTTTGATCAAGAATTGCTCTATGTGGAAGACGTCGGCCAGACACCGACACAGATCATCCAGACCACCCGCCTGGGCATCCCCAGCGGCCGTGACGAGCACTTGATGTACCGCTTCGTCGATGCCGGCTATGCGCCCTACTGCACGCGGAACCCGCTGCGCCGGGGCCAGGTCGAAGGCCGCGACTATTTCCTGATTTGAATCTGTGGCGATGGAGTAACGATTTATGGGCCAATGGCTCGATGGCATTACCGGCTGGCTGACCCTCAACCCGCAATGGCTGGCGGCGGCGGTGTTTATCGTCGCGTGCGTGGAATGCCTGGCCATTGCCGGGCTGATCGTGCCGGGCACGGTACTGCTGTTTGCCATTGCGGCAATGGCTGGCAGCGGCGCCTTGTCCCTGAGTGAAACCCTGCTGCTGGGGTTCCTGGGAGGCTTGCTGGGCGACGGGATTTCCTACTTCCTGGGCCGACACTTCCATCAGAACATCCGCCGCCTGCCCGGCCTGCGCCACCACCCGGAATGGATGAACGGCGCGGAAACCTACTTTCACAAATACGGCATCGCCAGTCTGCTGGTGGGACGTTTCATCGGGCCATTGCGGCCGATGCTGCCGATGGTGGCCGGAATGTGCGACATGCCGTTCCCGCGTTTCGCCCTGGTCAGCCTGCTGGCGGCAGCCGGTTGGTCGGTCGCCTACCTGCTGCCGGGCTGGGCAACCGGCGCTGCGTTCCGCCTGCCATTGCCGGAGGGGTTCTGGCCTGAGGCGGGGGTTGTTACAGCCTGCCTGGCGGCCATGCTGGGACTGAGCCTGCACACCAGCGTGCGCGGCCATCGTCGCGCGACCTTGTGGATAGGGTGCGCCAGCCTGACATTATTGATCGCTCTGTTTATCGGCTATACCCACCTGGATGACTTTGACCAGGGCCTGAGCGCGCTGGTACAGGAACATCGCAGTCCCTGGCTGGACCAGACCATGGTGATGGTGACCCAACTGGGTGAGTTCAAGAAGATGTTCTTCGCCAGCGCCGTATTCACCGGGTTGCTGCTAGTCGCGCGGCAATGGCGTCATGCCGTGTTTGTCGGTGCAACACTGGCCGGGGCGGCGGTGATCAATACCGGGACCAAACTGTTTTTCGCCCGTGGCCGCCCGGAAATCCTCACCGACCCATTGACCAGCTTCAGCATGCCCAGCGGCCACGCCTCCGGTGCGTTTGCGTTTTTCCTGGCGTTGGCGGTGCTGGCCGGTCGCGGACAACCCACGCGCCTGCGCCTGACCTGGATGTTGCTGGGCTGTATTCCTGCGGCCTTCATCGCGCTGTCACGGGTCTACCTTGGCGCCCATTGGCCCACCGACATCCTGGCTGGCACGCTGCTGGCAATGACCGTGTGTGCATTCAGCCTCACCGTCTGCCAGTACCGCAGCCCTTTGCCGCCGATGCCGCAGAAGGCCTGGTGGCTGGTATTACCCGCCGTGGTGGCGGTGCTCGGCTTCATTGCCTTTACCGGCACCCCCCACGCGCTGCTCAGGTATGCCTACTGACCCTGGGTCGGGCCGAGCCAATGAATTGGCGCGGCGCGGCGTTCAACACAACGCTCACGTCGCTCCAGCATCATCTCATCGGCGATTTCCGCGGCGCGTTCAGCGATGTATTCCGGGCCCCGCTTGGCATCCAGCGGCAGCAGCTGCACGGCAATACTGACAAAAAAAACGTCCCAGGCGGCCTGTTCCGATTGCGCTAGCCGAATCATGTTCACCCCCAATCATTGTTGTGTGATCGGTGACTATTTCAGGCGACGCGCAGGGAACAACGAGGAAACCTCTGAAAACCGCGCAGGACAGATCCGAGGCTCAGGCAAACAATTCGCCCTGAAGCTCATCAAGCAGCATCTGGATCGCATCCAGCCGCTGCTGCGGGTCGTCGAGTTGCAGCAGGTCGATCTTGTCGGCCTCAGTGAACGGCAAGAGGTAAGCCAGCTGATTGCCCAAGGCTTGCTGGCCATCGGCGTGAGTGTCCATGTCCAGCGACGCGACCATCGGGTGTTCGGCCAGGGCCTGGAGCAAGGCCAGCAGGTCGGCATCCTCTTCTTCCAGCGCCTGGTCCGGCAGTTCTTCCAGCCATTGCACCTCGGCCACCAGCAACTGGTCCTTCTGCACACCGGCGTCTCGCACGCGGAAGCGCCGCCCGCCTTCGACGCGAATCCCCAGCAGGCCGTTGTCCTGCTGCTTGAAGTCGCGAATCAACGCTTCGCAGCCGATCAAGGCATAGCCATCCGGGGCCATGCCCACCTCCTTGCCATCGAGGATGCACACCACGCCGAAGCTTTCGCCCTTTTTCATGCAGCGGCTGATCATGTCCAGGTAGCGCGCCTCGAACAGTTGCAGGTCGAGGATGCAGCCAGGGAACAGCACGGTATTGAGGGGGAACAGCGCCAGACTCATAAAGGCTTCCTTAAACCCGGTTTAAACAATCACTGACACGGCCAGCGGCAGGAATACCGCTGTGGCTACGCCCATCAGACTCATGGCCAGCGCCGCAAAGGCGCCACACTCTTCGCTTTCCTGCAGGGCCACCGAGGTGCCGACGGCGTGGGCGGTCATGCCCAGCGCCATGCCGCGCGCCTCGGGGCTGTGCACCCCAAGACGCGAGAGTAACGCCGGGCCAACCATCGCGCCCACCACCCCGGTAATCAGCACAAACACCGCCGCCAAGGCTGCCACACCGCCGATCTGTTCGGCCACCAGCATGGCAATCGGCGAGGTCACCGACTTCGGCGCCATGGTCATCAACATCCTGTGTTCAGCGCCGAACCACCAACCCAGCAGTACGCACAGGCCGGTGGCCAACACGCCGCCTATCACCAGCGTAGTAAAAATCGGCCAGAACAATTGCCGAATCCGCCGCAGGTTCAGATAGAGCGGCACCGCCAGGGCCACCGTCGCCGGGCCCAGCAGGATCCCCATGATCTCCGTGCTCTTGCGGTACTCGGCGTAGCTCAGGCCGCACGTGAGCAACACGCCGATCACCAGCAGCATGGAGACCAGCACCGGTTGCAGGAAAATCCAGCGGGTTTTCTCGAAACCCGCCAGCACCAGCTGATAGGCGCCCAGGGTGATCCCGATACCGAACAGCGGGTGATGAATCACCGCCGTCCATGCGCCGTGCCAGTCGAAGATCATTGATCCTGCTCCTTGCGCTTGACCATGCGTTCCATCAACAGCCCGACAAAGCCCATGGCGATCACCAGCGACAACACCAGTGCACCGACGATGGCCCAGAAATCGGCGGCAATATCCCTGGCATACACCATCACCCCCACCGCCGGCGGCACCAGCAGCAACGGCAAGTAGCGCAGCAGGCTGCTGGCCGCCAGGCTCAGGGGCTCGCCGACTTCGCCACGCCAGATCAGGAACCCGAGCATCAACAGCAGGCCGATGATCGGTCCCGGCAGTACCGGCAGCAGCAAATGATTGATCGCCGTGCCGATCAATTGAAACAGCACCAGCCATGTCAGACCGCGTAACAGCATCCGTCCTCTCCCCCCTCAAGACCCGCCCGCATTATAAGCATGCCCGTCCTATGCTCCGGCATTCGCCAAAAGCATGGTGGGTTGACCGGGCTGGTTGGCCATGATGATCTACATTGGTTCTCTGTACCCCATAACAACAGCACCGATGAACCAAGGAGAGACGCAATGCCCTATGTACCCGTAGCGCAGCTCAAAGATTATGTCGGCAAGGAACTGGGACGTTCCGAATGGCTCACCATCGACCAGGCACGTATCAACCTGTTCGCCGAGGCCACTGGCGATCATCAGTTCATCCACGTCGATCCGGTCAAGGCCGCGCAAACCCCGTTCGGCAGCACCATTGCCCACGGTTTCCTGTCGCTGTCGCTGATGCCCAAGTTGATGGAAGACATCCTGATCGTGCCCGAAGGCCTGAAGATGGCCGTCAACTATGGCCTGGACAGCGTGCGCTTTATCCAGCCGGTGAAAGTCAATTCCAAGGTGCGCCTGAACGTGACCCTCACCGACGTCACCGAGAAAAAGCCCGGCCAATGGCTGCTCAAGGCCACCGCCACCCTGGAAATCGATGGCCAGGAAAAACCCGCTTACGTCGCCGAGTCGTTGTCGCTCTACTTCGTGTAAGCCCATCCCTGTGGCGAGCCACTGAAACTCGCCACAGGGTATGTAAATTTATGTATGAAACTCGCAGCTGCGGCATACTCGGCGCTCAATTATCCGGATCCCGCTATGCGCCCACTCGCTCCCCTTGCCCTTGCCCTGTTGCTCACCGCTTGCGGAGACGGCGAATCGCTGTTGCCGCCCGATGCGCGCCTGCCCGATGGCGGCCGTTACCGGGGCGATGTGGTCAATGGTCTGCTGCAAGGCCAGGGCCGCGTGGATTATCCCAACGGCAGCTGGTACGCCGGGCAGTTCGACAAAGGCCAGTGGCACGGCCAGGGCGAATGGCATGGCAGCAACGGCGAAGTCTATAAAGGCCAGTTCCAGCAAGGCCTGTTCGATGGCCAGGGCAACCTGACCACAGCCGGCAGCCACTATGTGGGCGGGTTCAAGAACGGTCGGCGCAACGGCGAAGGCACCCTCAAAGAAGGGCAGATGACCTATCGCGGCGAATTCAAGGACGACCAGTATTCCGGCCTCGGCCGCCTGGAACTGGCGGATGGCAGCCAGTATCAGGGCCAGTTCGCACACGGCAAGCCGAACGGCGAAGGCCAGCGCAATGACGACAGTGGCAACCAGTTCAGCGGCCACTTTGTCGACGGCCAACTGGAGGGCAACGGTACGTTCAACAGCGCCGACGGCGACATCTATGTCGGCCAGTTCAAGCAGAACCAGCTCAACGGCAAGGGCCGTTATGAAAACGCCGATGGCGACGTGTGGATCGGCCAGTTCAAGGAGGGCGCACTCAGCGGCAAGGGCGAGTTGATCGGCGTCGACGGCAGCCACTACGTCGGCCAGTTCAGCGACTGGCGCTTTACCGGCGAAGGCCGCCTGAACCTGACCGACGGCAGCTTCTATATCGGCGGCTTCGACAGCGACAACTATCAAGGCCGCGGCACCCTGGTACTCACCGACGGCACCGTGCAGGCCGGTACCTGGGTCAACGGCATGCGCGTGCGTGATGCCGACGGCACGCTGTTGCCCGACCCGCTGGAAATCGGCGTACTGGCCCAGGGCCGCCTGCTGGACACAGCCCTCGCCGCCGTGCCCGCCTCCACCTCGGCCGTAGAGCTATACACCCTGGCCGTGGCCGGCGACGGTAAACAAAGCGTGTTCCTGCGCGAAGCCGATTACGTCAGCAATATGCTCGCCACCCGCTTCGGCGCACGTGGGCAGATCCGCCTGGTCAACCACCGCGACCATATCGCCGACCGGCCACTGGCCACCCGCGAAAGCCTGCGCCGGGCCGTACAGACCCTGGCCGAGCGCACCGGGCCGGAAGACCTGGTGTTTATCTACATGACCAGCCACGGCACCCACGAACACGAACTGGTGCTGGACCAACCGCGCATGGAACTGGCCGACCTGCCCGCCGACGAACTGGCCGCCGTGCTCGCGCCGCTGAAAAACCGCGACAAGATCGTGGTGATTTCAGCCTGCTACTCCGGCGGTTTCATCCCGGCGCTCAAAGACGAACGCACCCTGATCATGACCGCCTCGCGCGCCGACCGCGTGTCCTTCGGCTGTTCTGAAGAGGCCGACTTCACCTACTTCGGCGACGCCCTCTTCGCCCAGGCCTTCAACCAGACCGACGATTTGCAGCAAGCCTTCAAGCTGGCGCAGTTGCATGTGAGCGAACGCGAACAGGCAGACAACTTCGAAGCGTCCGAACCGCAGATCTGGGCCCCCAAAGGCGTGATCGCCCACTGGCAATTATTACGCAAGCAGCAGGCACGAAAGGCGCTGGAAAGCGTCTCAATGAATAGCAAGGAAGCCAAAGGCAACTAAGCTGTAACGTGTAACAAGGGGGGAAACACCATGTACCTGACACCTCAGCATATCCTGCTCGCTGGCGCCTCTGGCCTCACCGGCGAACACCTGCTCGACCGCCTGCTCAACGAACCTACCGTGACCCGTGTGCTGGCACCCAGCCGCAAGCCGCTGGCCGAGCATCCGCACCTGGAAAACCCTGTGGGCGACCCGGCGGTGTTCCTGCCGCAACTGAGCGGCCAGGTGGATATTGCCTTCTGCTGCCTGGGTACCACCATCAAGAAAGCCGGTTCGGAAGAAGCTTTTCGTGCCGTCGACCTGGATATGGTCGTAGCCTTTGCCAAGCGCGCGCGGGAGATGGGCGCACGGCACCTGATCGTGATCAGCGCGATTGGCGCCGACCCGAAATCCTCGGTGTTCTACAACCGGGTCAAAGGGGAAATGGAACAGGCACTCAAGGCCCAGGACTGGCCGCAGCTGACCATCGTGCGACCTTCGTTGCTGCTGGGGGAACGGCTGGAGCCCCGTTTGGCCGAGCAACTGGCCGGGCCGCTGTCACGGTTGATTCCGGGGAAATACCACGGCATTGAAGTCTGCGAACTGGCCCGGGCCATGTGGCGCCTGGCGCTGGAAGAGCAGGACGGGGTGCGGGTGGTGGAGTCGGACGAACTGCGCAAGCTCGGTAAGTAAGGCGTCCCACATTAGTTCTGTGGTGCCCAGGTCAGCGCTAGAGCCCGCCCGTGGCGTTAAATCCCACACCGAGCACCGTCAACACTGACAGCGGCAATAAAAGCGTGTCGAGCAACGCGCTGGCTGGCAGGTCGACGCCAGGGTAGCTGGGCGCGTCGGCACCGAACCGGTCCTTGGCGCAGCAACCTCCGTTCATTGCATACAAATCCAATCGCGTGCCGGCATACACCACCGGCGCGCCGGGCTGCGCGGCGTCCAGGGTACGCGCGGTGGCGCAGCCGGCCAGTTGCAGCGCCAGTATCACCAACAGCGCCTTATTCATCGCTGCTCAAATGGTGTTCGCCCCAACGCGGCAGCATGTCCTGGGGGATATTCAACAGGTTGAGAATGCGTGCCACCACGAAATCCACCAGGTCATCGATGGTCTGCGGCTGGTGATAGAAGCCGGGCGACGCCGGCAGGATGGTCACCCCCAGGTTCGACAGCTTGAGCATGTGCTCCAGATGAATGCTCGAGTACGGCGCCTCACGCGGCACCAGGATCAACTGGCGGCGCTCCTTCAACGTCACGTCGGCGGCGCGTTCGATCAGGTTGTTGCAAGCGCCGGTGGCAATCGCCGATAGCGTACCGGTGGAGCACGGCACCACGACCATTGCCGCCGGCGCACCGGAGCCCGAAGCCACCGGCGACATCCAGTCTTCCTTGCCGTAGACCTTGATCTGTCCCGCCGCCGCACCGGTGTACTCGGTGAGGAAGGCTTGCATCATCTGCACCTTGGCTGGCAGCGCGACATCAGTCTCGGTGGCCATCACCAACTGCGCGGCCTTGGAGATCAGGAAGTGCACCTCACGGTCTTCGCGCACCAGGCAATCGAGCAGGCGCAAGCCATAGGGTGCGCCGGATGCGCCGGTCATCGCCAGGGTGACGCGCTCCGGGCCACTCATTTCAGGGCCTCGGCCAGTTTGCCGTGCAAGCCGCCGAAGCCGCCGTTGCTCATCACCACCACATGGGTGCCAGGCTTGGCCTGGTGCTTGACGAACTCAATGATGCCCTCGATGGAATCACAGACTTTCGACGGCACCGTGCATTGCGCCGCAATCGCCGGCAGGTCCCAGCCGAGATTGGCTGGGGCATACCACACCACCTGGTCGGCATCGTTAACGCTTTCCGGCAGGCCGTCGCGGTGTGCGCCGAGCTTCATGGAGTTTGAACGCGGCTCGACAATCGCAATGATCGGGGCATCGCCAACACGTTTGCGCAGGCCGTCGAGGGTGGTAGCAATGGCCGTTGGGTGGTGGGCAAAGTCGTCGTAGATGGTAATCCCATTCACGTCGGCGACCTTTTCCATACGGCGCTTCACGCTCTTGAATGCGCTCAACGCAGCAATGCCCATGGACGGCACCACGCCCACATGCCGCGCGGCCGCCAGGGTCACAAGGGCATTGGCGACGTTGTGCTGGCCAGTCATGTCCCACTCGACGATGCCTTGGGCCTCGCCTTCAAACAGCACTTCAAACCGGGAACCGTCTTCACTGAGCAACTTGACCTGCCATTGCCCACCCACGCCGGTGGTTTGCACCGGGGTCCAGCAGCCCATCTCGATCACGCGCTGCAAGGCCGGCTCGGTAGTCGGGTGGATGACCAGGCCTTCGCTCGGAATGGTGCGTACCAAATGATGGAACTGCCGCTCGATGGCCGCCAGGTCGGGGAAGATGTCGGCGTGATCGAACTCAAGGTTGTTGAGGATCGCGGTGCGCGGACGGTAGTGGACGAATTTGGAGCGCTTGTCGAAGAACGCACTGTCGTACTCGTCGGCTTCGATCACGAAGAACGGCGTATCGCCCAGGCGCGCCGACACCGAGAAGTTCTGCGGCACGCCGCCGATCAGGAAGCCCGGGCTCATGCCCGCGTGTTCCAGCACCCAGGCGAGCATGCTGCTGGTGGTGGTCTTGCCGTGGGTGCCGGCAACGGCCAATACCCAGCGCCCTTGCAGCACATGGTCGGCCAGCCATTGCGGGCCGGACACGTAAGGCAAGCCTTTGTTGAGCACGTATTCGACAGCCGGATTGCCCCGGGACATGGCATTGCCGATCACCACCAGGTCCGGCACCGGGTCGAATTGCGCCGGGTCGTAACCCTGGGTCAGCTCAATGCCCTGGGCCTCGAGTTGCGTGCTCATGGGTGGGTAAACATTGGCATCGGAGCCCGTTACGTGATGGCCCAGTTCTTTGGCCAGAACCGCCATCGAACCCATGAAGGTGCCGCAGATACCAAGAATATGAATGTGCATAGTCGACCTCGTAAACATCGAGGCAGGTTAGCGCAGGGGGGCGAAAATCGCACTCTTTAGCTGTAGGACCGATCTATGGCGCAGCCCGTGCAATACCGTGCCGGCGCAGCTTTCTATACAACGTGTTACGGCTGACACCCAGCTGCTCCGCCGTATGGGTCATGTGCCAGCGTTGTTGCTCCAGGGCCGTGAGCAGGGCGAGTCGCTCGGCGTCGCCCAGGGGCGACTCTGCAAGCCTGGTCTCGACCACAGCTTGCGGCCGTGCCTGGCGAATCAACGCGGGCAGATCCTCAAGGCCGACCCGCCCGTTGTCACACAGCGCCGCCAGCGTTCGCAACACCGTACGCAGTTGCCGGACGTTGCCGGGCCAGGCGTAGGTCAGCAGCGCCGAACGCGCCGCCGGGTCGAGTTTTATGCTCTGGCCGCCCGCCTCCTGCGCCAGCAGGAAATCCAGCAACTGAGGCTTATCGCTACGCTCACGCAACGCTGGCAAACCGACTTCCAGGCCGTTGAGGCGGTAATACAGGTCTTCCCGAAAACTTCCGTCCTGCACGCGCTCCAGCAAATTCCGGTGGGTCGCGCTGATAATTCTGACATCAACCGCCTGGGGCTCGCCGCCGATGGGCACCACCATGCGGTCCTCCAGCACCCTTAACAGGCGCGTCTGCAGCGCCAACGGCATATCGCCGATTTCATCGAGGAACAGCGTACCGCCGTCGGCCTGTTGCAACTTGCCCTGCATGCCGTCCTTGCGCGCGCCGGTAAAGGCGCCGCCGCGATAGCCGAACAGTTCGCTTTCGATCAGGCTTTCCGGGATGGCGGCGCAGTTGAGGGCAACGAACGCTTTGTCGGCACGCTGGCTGGCGTGATGCACCGCCTTGGCGAAGGCCTCTTTGCCGGAGCCGGTTTCGCCGTTGATCAGCAGGGGCACATCGCGCTCGAATACCCGCAGCGCTTTGCGGAAGTCGCTCTGCAGCGCCGGGTCGCCCAGGCAGATACCGGCCAGGCGCACGGGCTCAGGCTTGGCGATGGGCGCGGGCACACTGCGCGATTGACCACGCAAAGCCGCGAACAAGTGCCGGCCATCCCGCGTGCGCAATGGCCAACTGGCGGTGGCATTGGCACTGGCGCGACCGAGCAGTTGGTCCAGGGAGCACTCGAACAACGCCTCCACCGGTTGCCCCAGCAACCCGCCACGCACCTGCCCCAGCAGGTTGAGTGCGCTCTGGTTGACGGCACAAATCCGCCCTTCGCCGTCAAACGCCAACAACCCTTCGCTGAACAGGCCCACCGACTCGGCCTGCAGGTGAAAGCGCAGCAGCCAATGGTTTTCGAAGTGACGCAGGAAGTAGCAACTCTCGATCATCTTCGCCGACAGGTTGACCAGCGCCATGGTGTGGAACTGGCTCTGGCGCGACACCTCCTCCCGGGCCGACGACACGTCCAGCACCGCCAAGAGGTCGCCGTGGGGGTCGAACACCGGGCTCGCCGAACAGGTCAGCCCGGTGTGACGCCCACGAAAATGTTCGTCGCGATGAATGGTCAACGACTGGCGTTCCACCAGGCAGGTGCCGATGCCGTTGGTGCCCTCGCACGCTTCGCTCCAATCGGCACCGAGCCACAACCCGGCGCGTTCGAAAATCTTGCGCTCGGACGGTGCTGTGACACAGTTGAGGATCACCCCACGGGCATCGGTCAGCAGCACCGCATGGCCAGCGCCCGACAGTTGCTGGTGCAGGCTGTTCATCTCGCTGCCGGCGATATGCAGCACCTGTTGCAGGCGTTCGCGGCTTTCCAGCAGACGGCCGTGCTCAAGCACCGTAGGGGCGATGGTCTGGGCAGGATCGAGGTGGTAGTCCTCCAGGCAGCGCAGCCAGGAGCGGGCGATGGACGGGTCGCTCGACGGGTCGCGCCCACGCGCCACAGTAAGGACTTGCTGGGCATGGCGACTGAAATGATCGTTGTGCATGTTCTTATTATTCTCCCTGCGTGAGAGCCCCCAGCATCCCCCAGGCACCCAGCCAATGCAATCCCGGACCGACCCGTCGGTCACGGCCTGTACCGTTTATGGCACAAACTGTCACAGCGCCTGTATCACCCGTGTCACAGCAACGCCTTGCAACAAACCCCAAGCTCTTGATTTTCCTGGTCTGCAAAGCAGTGGCCCAACCTTTGCTCTACGCTTTATCAAGCGCTTGCGCGCTGCACTCCAATAAACATAAAAGCCAGGAGATACCCACCATGCGTTACGCACACCCCGGTACTGAAGGCGCGATCGTTTCGTTCAAGGCCAAGTACGGCAACTACATTGGTGGCGAATTCGTTGCCCCGGTCGATGGCAACTATTTCACCAACACCTCGCCGGTCAACGGCAAGCCTATCGCCGAATTCCCGCGCTCCACTGCCAAAGACATCGACAAGGCGCTGGACGCCGCCCACGCTGCCGCTGACGCCTGGGGCAAGACCTCGGCCCAGGACCGCTCGCTGGTGCTGCTGAAAATCGCCGACCGCATCGAACAGAACCTCGAACTGCTGGCCATCACCGAAACCTGGGACAACGGCAAGGCCGTGCGTGAAACCCTCAACGCCGACATCCCGCTGGCCGCCGACCACTTCCGCTACTTCGCCGGTTGCATCCGCGCCCAGGAAGGCACCAGCGCCGAAATCAACGAACACACCGCGTCCTACCACTTCCACGAGCCGCTGGGCGTGGTCGGCCAGATCATCCCGTGGAACTTCCCGCTGCTGATGGCCGCATGGAAACTCGCCCCGGCCCTGGCCGCCGGCAACTGCGTGGTGCTCAAGCCTGCCGAGCAAACACCGCTGGGCATCAATGTGCTGCTGGAAGTCATCGGCGACCTGCTGCCACCGGGCGTGCTGAACGTGGTGCACGGCTTCGGCAAGGAAGCCGGCGAAGCCCTGGCCACCAGCAAGCGCATCGCCAAGATCGCCTTCACCGGCTCCACCCCGGTGGGTTCACACATCATGCATGCGGCGGCCGAGAACATCATTCCGTCCACCGTCGAGCTGGGCGGCAAGTCGCCGAACATCTTCTTCGCCGACATCATGAAAGCCGAACCGTCGTTCATCGAGAAAGCCGCCGAAGGCCTGGTGCTGGCGTTCTTTAACCAGGGCGAAGTGTGCACCTGCCCATCCCGCGCGCTGGTGGAAGAGTCGATCTACGACGACTTCATGAAAGTGGTGATGAAGAAAGTCGAGCAGATCAAGCGCGGCGACCCGCTGGACACCGACACCATGGTCGGCGCCCAGGCGTCCGAGCAGCAGTTCGACAAGATCCTGTCCTACCTGGAAATTGCCAAGGGTGAAGGCGCGCAATTGCTCACCGGCGGCAAGGTCGAGCAGCTCACCGGCGATATGGCCGGCGGCTATTACATCCAGCCGACCCTGCTCAAGGGCACCAATGAAATGCGCGTGTTCCAGGAAGAAATCTTCGGCCCGGTGGTGAGCATCACCACCTTCAAGGACGAAGCCGAAGCCCTGGCGATTGCCAACGACACCGAGTTCGGCCTGGGCGCCGGCGTGTGGACCCGCGACATCAACCGCGCCTACCGCATGGGCCGCGCGATCAAGGCGGGCCGCGTGTGGACCAACTGCTATCACCTGTACCCGGCGCATGCCGCGTTTGGCGGTTACAAGAAGTCCGGTGTGGGCCGTGAGACCCACAAGATGATGCTGGATCACTACCAGCAGACCAAGAACCTGCTGGTGAGCTACGACATTAATCCGTTGGGCTTCTTCTAACTAACCCCTCCCACAGTTGAAATGCACTCAAATGTGGGAGGGGCTTGCCCTCTCCCACACTTAGCTCTCCACAAGTACTTGCCAATTGCATTCGGCACACAGAGGCCGAGTTAAAAAACAATAACAATGAAAGGTACTTTCCCATGCCTAGCGAACCGACTGGATCTTCTGTCGACTTCGAAAAAGTCGACTCCCAATACTTCCAACAACGCGAACTGAAAAAAGGCGCCGCCGGCTGGGTCCTGCTGGTTGGTCTTGGCGTTGCCTACGTCATCTCCGGCGACTACGCCGGCTGGAACTTCGGCCTGGCCCAGGGTGGCTGGGGCGGGATGTTCCTCGCCACATTGCTGATGGCCACCATGTACCTGTGCATGTGCTTCTCCTTGGCCGAACTGTCTTCCATGATCCCCACCGCCGGCGGTGGCTACGGTTTTGCCCGCAGTGCCTTCGGGCCCTGGGGCGGGTTCCTGACGGGCACCGCCATCCTGATCGAATACGCCATCGCCCCCGCCGCCATCGCGGTGTTTATCGGCGCCTATTGCGAGTCGCTGTTCGGCATCGGCGGCTGGATGATTTACCTGGCGTTCTACATCATCTTTATCGGCATCCATATCTTTGGCGTCGGCGAAGCCTTGAAGCTGATGTTCGTGATCACCGCCATCGCCGCGATTGCGCTGGGCGTGTTCCTGGTGTCGATGGTGCCGCACTTCAATGTCGCCAACCTGCTGGATATTCCGGTGACCGAGGCCAAGGGCGCCAGCACCTTCCTGCCATTCGGCTATGTCGGCGTGTGGGCGGCGATCCCCTATGCGATCTGGTTTTTCCTCGCCGTAGAGGGCGTTCCCCTGGCCGCCGAAGAAACCAAGAACCCCAAGCGCGACCTGCCCCGGGGCCTGATCGGCGCCATTGTGGTGCTGACCAGCTTTGCCCTGTTGATCCTGGTGATCGCACCGGGCGGCGCGGGCACCTACGCGCTGGTCAAATCCGGTAACCCGCTGGTGGAAGCGCTGGCGTTGTCCTACGGCGGTTCGACCTGGATGGGCAGCTTCGTCAACCTGGTCGGCCTGGCCGGACTGATCGCGAGCTTTTTCTCGATCATCTACGCCTATTCACGGCAGATCTTTGCCTTGTCCCGTGCCGGCTACCTGCCGCGCAAACTGTCCCAGACCAACAAGAGCAAGGCACCGGTACTGGCGCTGGTGATCCCCGGGATTATCGGCTTTGGCCTGTCGCTGACCGGCCAGGGGGATTTGTTGATTCTGGTGGCGGTGTTTGGCGCGACCATTTCCTACGTGCTGATGATGGCCGCGCACATCACCCTGCGCATCCGTCGCCCCAAAATGGACCGTCCTTATCGCACGCCGGGCGGCATCTTCACCTCCGGTGTCGCCCTGGTACTGGCCTGCGTGGCCGTCGTTGCGGGCTTTCTGGTGGATCCACGGGTGGTGATTGGCGCCGCGATCATCTATGGAGTATTAATTGCTTACTTTGCTTTCTACAGCCGGCATCACTTGGTAGCAGGCACGCCCGAAGAAGAATTCGCCGCGATCCAGGCCGCAGAGGCCGCCTTGCACTAACTGCCGTAAACCTCGACGCGGGTTCCTCTCCTGCCCGCGTCGTCAAGGAGACACTGTATGGCAAGCTTTTCCCACGCGGTCGGTGCACAGACCTACCGCTTCGACAGCCTCAAGGACGTGATGGCCAAGGCCAGCCCCGCCCGCTCCGGGGACTTCCTCGCCGGCGTTGCCGCGCAGAACGACGGCGAGCGGGTTGCGGCGCAAATGGCGCTGGCAAATATCCCGCTGAAACACTTCCTCGAAGAAGCGCTGATCCCCTATGAAAGCGATGAAGTCACGCGGCTGATCATCGACACCCACGACAAGCAGGCTTTCGCCGTGGTCAGCCACCTAACCGTCGGCGGCCTGCGCGATTGGCTGCTCAGCGACGCCGCCGATGAACAATCCCTACGCGCATTGGCGCCGGGGCTGACACCGGAAATGGCAGCGGCGGTGTCGAAGATCATGCGCGTGCAGGACCTGGTACTGGTGGCGCAGAAGATCCGTGTGGTCACCCGGTTTCGCGGCACCCTGGGCCTGCGCGGACGCCTGTCGACCCGCCTGCAACCCAACCACCCGACCGACGAACCGGCGGGTATCGCTGCGAGCATTCTCGACGGCCTGCTCTACGGCAACGGCGACGCCATGATCGGCATCAACCCGGCCACCGACAGCATCGCCTCGATCTGCGCCATGCTGGAGATGCTCGATGCGATCATCCAGCGTTACGAAATCCCGACCCAGGCCTGTGTGCTGACCCACGTCACCACGTCCATCGAAGCCATCAACCGCGGCGTGCCGCTGGACCTGGTGTTCCAGTCGATTGCCGGCACCGAGGCGGCCAATGCCAGTTTCGGCATCAGCCTGAGCGTGCTGCAGGAAGGTTACGAGGCGGGCTTGAGCCTGAACCGGGGCACCTTGGGCCAGAACCTGATGTATTTCGAAACCGGCCAAGGCAGTGCCTTGTCAGCCAACGCGCATTTTGGCGTCGACCAGCAAACCTGCGAAACCCGCGCCTATGCGGTGGCCCGGCATTTCAAGCCGTTTCTGGTCAACACCGTGGTCGGCTTTATCGGCCCCGAGTACCTGTACAACGGCAAGCAGATCATCCGCGCCGGCCTTGAAGACCACTTCTGCGGCAAGCTGCTGGGCGTGCCCATGGGCTGCGACATCTGCTACACCAACCACGCCGAAGCCGACCAGGACGACATGGACACCCTGCTGACCCTGCTGGGCGTCGCCGGGATCAACTTCATCATGGGCATCCCCGGCTCCGACGACATCATGCTCAACTACCAGACCACCTCGTTCCACGACGCCTTGTACGCTCGCCAGACATTGGGTTTAAAACCGGCGCCGGAGTTTGAACAGTGGCTGGCAAAAATGGGCATCTTTACGCAAGCCGACGGCAAGGTGCGCTTCGGCAACAGCCTGCCACCGGCGTTTCGCCACGCCCTGGCGCAATTGGGATGAAGGAGCCGCCTGTGCAACTCGACCTGCCTGAAAACCCGTGGCTGGAACTGCGCCGCCTGACCCCGGCGCGAATTGCCCTGGGCCGCACCGGCACCAGCATTCCCACCAACGCCCAACTTGATTTCCAATTTGCCCACGCCCAGGCACGGGACGCGGTGCACCTGCCCTTCGACCATGCCGGCCTGAGCAGTCAGTTGGCCGAACGTGGGCGCGATAGCCTGTTGCTGCACAGTGCCGCAACCGACCGGCACAGCTACCTGCAACGTCCGGATTTGGGGCGACGCTTGAGTGACGAATCGGCCCAGCGCCTGCGGGATTATGCGGCTGCGCATCCGGGCGGCATGGACCTGGCGGTCGTGGTGGCGGATGGTTTGTCGGCGCTGGCAGTGCATAAACATACGTTGCCGTTTCTGACGCGCATGGAAGAACAGACCCACGCCGAAGGGTGGTCCTTGTCGCCGGTGATCCTGGTGGAACAGGGCCGCGTGGCGGTCGCGGATGAAATCGGGCAACTGCTCGGCGCCAAGATGGTGGTGATCCTCATCGGTGAACGGCCGGGGCTCAGTTCGCCGGATAGCTTGGGCCTGTACTTCACCTACAACCCCAAGATCGGCCTCACCGATGCCTATCGCAACTGCATTTCCAATGTACGCCTGGAAGGCCTGAGCTATGGCATGGCGGCCCATCGCCTACTGTACTTGATGCGAGAGGCGTGTCGCCGGCAGCTGTCGGGGGTCAACCTGAAGGACGAGGCGCAGGTTCAGACCCTTGAATCCGACGACCCGGACCTGATGAAGGGCAATTTCCTGCTCAGCCCACCCACCGACTGATCCCGGCACGATTGCGCTTTTTCGCGCCTTTAGGCAGCATCAAGTCACGGCCGCTCGTGTGGTCATACCCCATTTGGAAGTTGAGGCCTGGCATGCGGATTACTCAAGCGACCCTGGAACACCTGGACCTGTTGACTCCGTTGTTCGTCAAATACCGCGAGTTTTATGGCGCGCTGCCCTTTCCGGATTCGTCACGGGCGTTCCTGGAAAAGCGCCTGCGCCGCAAGGAGTCGGTGATCTACCTGGCCCTGGCCGATGACGACGACAAACGCGTGCTCGGGTTTTGCCAGCTTTACCCGAGCTTTTCCTCGCTGTCGCTTAAACGCGTGTGGATCCTCAACGACATCTATGTGGCCGAAGACGCGCGCCGGCAACTGGTGGCGGATAACCTGATGCGCACGGCGAAGAAAATGGCCAAGGAAACCCACGCAGTGCGGCTGCGGGTATCGACCAGCAGTGATAACCAGGTTGCGCAGAAGACGTACGAGTCCATCGGGTTTCGTGAAGACACCGAGTTCAAGAACTACACCTTGCCGATCAGCGAAGACTGACGCCCTGACACCATGGAGACCTTGTGGGAGGGAGCTTGCCCCCGATGGCGGCTGTTCAGTCAGACTATTTATAACTGACCGAATGCTTTCGCGAGCAAACTCGCTTCCACAGTGCCTTTCTGGCGATTTGTGGACCGTGCCCCGCGACATCCCCCGCTACAAAACCAACAGGCTTTTCACCTCTCAATCCGTATAATGCGGACCTTTCAGGGTTGTAAGAAACACTACATACACGTGTAGCCTTATTACCCGAGCTTCCGCACAGGCCTGCCGAGTCGGGCCGTTCACACAGGTGCCATCCATGGATTTCAACCCGCTCGACCTTATCCTGCATCTCGACGTGTACCTCGACATGCTGGTAACCAATTATGGTCCGTGGATATACGCCATTCTGTTCCTGGTCATCTTTTGCGAAACCGGCCTGGTGGTCATGCCGTTCCTGCCGGGTGATTCGCTGCTGTTTATCGCCGGCGCCGTGGCAGCAGGCGGCGGAATGGACCCGGTATTGCTGGGCGGGCTGCTGATGCTGGCGGCAATCCTCGGCGACAGTACCAATTACGTGATCGGGCGAACGGCGGGCGAACGCCTGTTCAGCAACCCGAACTCGAAAATCTTCCGCCGCGACTACCTGCAAAAGACCCACGATTTCTACGACAGGCACGGCGGCAAGACCGTGACCCTGGCGCGCTTCCTGCCGATCCTGCGGACCTTTGCGCCGTTCGTTGCCGGCATCGCGAAAATGCCCTATGCACGGTTCTTCGGTTTCAGCGTTCTGGGCACCATCCTCTGGGTCGGCGGCCTGGTGACCCTGGGCTACTTTTTCGGCAACGTGCCATTTATCAAGAAAAACCTCTCGCTGCTGGTGGTGTTCATCATCCTGCTGTCGCTGGTGCCGATGATCATTGGCGTGTTCCGCAGCCGCTTTGGTCGCACGTCTTCAGAAGCCAAGTCGCAGTAACCCGGCATGTGGTCCCTCAGTGCCTGGCGGCGCCGGCGCCTGCTGGCCAAGCACCCGATTGCCGATGACACCTGGCAGCGGGTGCGCGACCACCTTACCTTCCTCGACGGCATCAGTGCCGAGCAGGACCAGTGGCTGCGCGAAGCCTGCGTGGTGTTCCTCGCCGAAAAACACCTCACCGCCCTGCCCGGCGTCGAGCTGCACCAGGAACAACGCCTGCTGCTCGCCGCCCAGGCGCAATTGCCGCTGATGAACCTGGGCGACCTCGACTGGTACCAGGGCTTCCATGAAATCGTGCTGTACCCCGACGACTTCCTCAGCCCCCAACGCCATCGCGACAGCAGCGGCATCGAACACGAGTGGGACGGTGAGCACAGCGGCGAGGCCTGGCAGCAAGGCCCGGTGATCCTCGCCTGGCCCGGCGTATTGGCCAGCGGTCAGTGGGAAGGCTACAACCTGGTGATCCACGAACTGGCCCACAAGCTGGACATGCTCAACGGCGACGCCAATGGCCTGCCGCCACTGCACCACGACATGCGCGTGCAGGAGTGGGCCAGCGTGATGCAGGGCGCTTATGACGACCTCAATCGCCAGTTGGACGCCAATCCCGATGCCGAGACGGAGATAGACCCGTACGCGGCGGAAAACCCGGCGGAGTTCTTTGCCGTCACCAGCGAATATTTTTTCAGCGCCCCGGATTTACTCGTCAACAGTTATCCACAGGTGTACGCCCAACTCAGCCGCTTTTACCGCCAGGATCCCTTGGCCCGCCTGACCCGACTGCAAGCGCACGACCCGCGTTATCAGCCACAAGGCGAATGACCGTACGACGTCTGGCGCATGGCATCGCCGTCAGAATATGCCTATAATCGCCGCCACTTTTAGGCCAATCCGGCCATGTCATATGGCCAACTACGGGGGCAACGCCCAATGAGCTACAGCAAGATTCCGGCTGGCAAAGACCTGCCGAACGACATCTACGTCGCCATCGAGATTCCGGCCAACCACGCGCCGATCAAATACGAAATCGACAAAGACAGCGACTGCCTGTTCGTTGACCGTTTCATGGCCACCCCGATGTTCTACCCGGCCAACTACGGTTTTATCCCGAACACCCTGGCCGACGACGGTGACCCCCTCGACGTGCTGGTCGTAACCCCTTACCCGGTTACCCCAGGCTCGGTCATTCGCGCTCGCCCAGTCGGCATCCTGCACATGACCGACGACGGCGGTGGTGATGCCAAAGTGATCGCCGTGCCACACGACAAGCTGTCCCAGCTGTACGTGGACGTGAAGGAATACACCGACCTGCCGCCGCTGCTGCTGGAACAGATCAAGCACTTCTTCGAGAACTACAAAGACCTCGAAAAAGGCAAATGGGTGAAGATCGACGGTTGGGGCAACGCAGACGCCGCCCGCGCCGAAATCATGAAGTCGGTCGCTGCCTACAAAGGCTGATACCGGCTACTCATTGCCTCGGCAATTGAAAAAGCCCCGATTATTCGGGGCTTTTTTTGTGGGAAAAATTAAACGACAAGTTCAACATTTTATAAGCTTAGTTTAATCACATTCGAATTCCGAAGTAATAAGCCACAACTAAGCAAAAACCTACAAGCCTAACTCAACGTATAGTTTATTTGATGTATTTTCTCGGCCAGTAAACTCTGCGTTTATGAATACATCAGGTGATCGCTTAAAAGCGCTATTACGGGAAGTTCATCTTTCCGCCTCCGACTTCGCCAAGAACCGTGGTGTCACGCCTCAACACGTGAACAACTGGTTCAAACGCGGTGTACCCATGGGCCGACTCAACGAGATCGCAGAACTGCTGTGCATCTCCAGCCGTTGGCTACGCACCGGCGAAGGCCCCAAACACCCACCGGCCAACTTCCTGCTGGAAGGCCCCGGCACCAGGAAAGGACTCCTCACCCGCGAAGAAACTGGCAAATACCTCACAGGCCCCGCCTGCCGCCCAGAAAAAATCGACGTGGAAATCCCCCTCCACCCCACCTTCACCTCTACCGAACGCATCCGCGTCTCCCTGCACACCCTCGAAACCCTCAACGTCAACCCCGACCGCGCGCTGGGCGCCTACATGGTCGACAACAGCATGATCGACATCATCCAACAAGGCGCCACCCTCGCCATCGACAAAGGCCGCACCCAAATCATCGACGGCGAAATCTACGCGGTCGAACACGACGGAATGCTCCGCATCAAATACCTCTACAACCGCCCAGGGGGTGGTTTGCGCATGCGCAGCCACAATGCCGGTGAACATCCGGACGAATACCTGACCCACGAACAACGGTTTGAGCAGAACTTCCAGATCGTGGGCTGGGTGTTCTGGTGGTCCACGTTGAATAACCGCAGGCCACCGGTGCCGCTGGATGAGCATCTTTTGGGCTGGGAAGGCTCTAAGTCGGATCCGGAGGTGGGCAACTGAAGTGAATGTGGGTATCATGCGCCGCACATTTGGCAGGGGGTTGCGTTGCGCTATCCACCCTGCTCGGCGATGCGGAGGATTTCCCGCGGATGCCCCTACTATTCAGCCCGACGCAATGTGGGCTGAGCGATTTGAAGGCTGCTGAGGTTTGTCAAAAACAAGCTGAGGCGGTCACAGAGAAGCCGGCCACAAGCCGGCTTTTTAATGCTCACAAGAACCACAAACCAAATTTATCCAACAGCTGTTGGATCATTGAATAGCCAAAGCGGGCAGACTATCGCTTCGTCTGTCTCTCAGCGGCATTATCTATGCTGCATGCCCCTAGAGCACGATCCGCCACCAACTTCGTCATTTCTACAATAAAGGCAATACGGCCACCCAAGGCGCACCATCGATTCAATGCGCACTGAGAGACCAGCCCTGCTGGGCCCTTTAAGCTCCGGCCTCAATCCAATATCAAATGCGGCAAAAACCGACTCGAATCCTTGGTAATCAAACTATTATCCTCCCGCACCCCAATCCCCGCCGCCTGGTCCCCAATCACCCAGGACCCAATCAACGTATAGCTGTCCCCAAACCGCGGCAACGGCGCAAACTCCTGGAGAATAAACGGCGCATCCGTATAGGGCCCGCCCTCCTTCACGATCAGCCCATCAGCCGTTTGCAGCTCAATGTTGGCCCCTTCCCGCGAGAAAAACGGCTTGCGCACCCAGCCCTTCGGCACGGCTTTGCCCGGTTCGGTATCCAGGTGGGCCGCGAGCAGATTCGGGTGGCCTTTGTTGAATTCCCACAGCAGCGGCAGGATGCCTTTATTGGAAATGATGGATTTCCACGCCGGCTCGAAAAACTGTGTGTCGCTCTCGGCAATCGCGGCGCCGAAGGGTTCGTGGAAGATGAATTCCCAGGCGTGCAGTTTGAACAGGTGGGGAATCCAGCGGTCCTGGAGGTCGACGAAGCGGCCTTCGCTGGTCAGGCCGATGTCTTCGATGTCGATGTGGCGTGATTCGATGCCGACTTTTTCCGCGACGAGACGCAGGTAGTCGGTGGTGCCTTTGTCTTCGACCGAGTCTTTCATCGAGGCGAAGTAGAACGGCTGGTTGATCTGCAGTTGGGCGAAGGCCTGGTGCAGCTTGGTGTCGATGCTGTTGAACTGGTCGGCATGCTTGGGCAGCAGGCCGCGTTCGATGCATTGCTCGAGCCAGCCCCATTGGAACGCCGCGGCCTCGTAGAGGCTGGTCGGTGTGTCGTAGTTGAGTTCCAGCAGCTTGGCGGGGCCGGTGCCGTTGTAGGAGAAGTCCATGCGCCCGTACAGGTGCGGGTGGCCTTCGAGCCATGAGGTTTTGATCATGTCGAAGAAGGGCGCGGGGATGCTCAGGCGTTCGAGCAGTTCTTCGCTCTGGACCACGCGGGCGACGAGGTCCATGCACATGTCGTGGATCTCGGTGGTCGGGTCTTCGAGGTCGTGCTCGATTTGCTTGAGCGTGAACTGGTAATACGCGCGCTCGTCCCAGTAGGGTTCGTCGTCGATGGTATGGAACAGAAAGCCGAGGTTTTCAGCCGTCTGTTTCCAGTCATGACGCTCTGCGCAATGGATTTTCTTCATGGCCCGGTTCCTTAACTGCTCGACCCGCCGCCGCCCCAGCCGCTGCGTGCGCTGGCCTTGCTGCCGAAGCCGCCACGGGAGGTGGCCGACGCCACGGAGCTCGACTGGCTGGAGGTGCGCAGCGTGTTGGTGTAATTGCTGCTGCCGTACCGGGCCTGGTTCGAGCGGCCAAACGTCGCGCCACTGGAGACGCGCTGGTTGAGCGTGGAGTTGCCGTAGTTACCGCGATCATCGCGATAGCGATACACCGGCTCGGAGCGGTAGCTGTTGCGATTACTGCTCAGCATATTGCCGATGAGCAGGCCGGTCAGCAGGCTGCTGGTGGAGAAGCCGGAGCCGCCGCTTGCCTGAGCGTTGCCCGCCTGGGCGTTGGCCGCGTCTACCTGGGATTGTGTCACCTGGCCTTCGGCGGTCAGTTCGAAACCGCCCAGCTTGGGAATGAACTGGCCATTGGAGTCCAGTTGGCACCAGCCGGCGACAAAGTCGGCATCGCAATCGGCCTGGCTGGCGTATACCGGGGCGATACGGCGATGCTCGGCCATGGCCGTCATGTAGGCGTCCGAACAGACGTCCACTGGCAGTTTTTCATCGGCGCATTGCTGCACCGACTGGAAGTTGTACTTCTTCTGCAAATCGTAGGTTTTTTCCGTCGGCCCACAGCCGGATATCGCCATGGCGACCGACGCTGCCAGCGAAAGCTGGACGTACTTGCTTCGTTTCATCGGGAGCTCCGTGCGCAATCAGTTCTGGGTAGGTGTCATGCACGCGGCATTCAACATGCCGACGCTGATGGCCACCGCCGCCACGTAGATGCCCGCTGCAAGCTCGCCTCTCTTGATGCGCTCGGAAGTGCCCTTGAGCACGAGGCTGGTGAGCAGAAACGCCAGGAGTTGGACGACGGCTGCGATCACCGCCCAGACGACGAAGTCGAGGATGCTGATCGAGTAGGCAATCACGTTGCTGGCCGGAATGGCGAAACCGACGATGGCGCCGCCCAGGGCGACCGCTGCGGAAACGTTGCCCGCCCGGATCAGTTCGAATTCCTTGTGCGGGGTGACGCGGGTGTAGATGAACTGGAACAGCGCAAACAGTACGGCAGCCCCCAGGATGTAGGTGACAAACCCGAGCACGGCGGCTTTGTTCAGGGAGATGGAGAGAGCTTCTAGCATGGACTTCTTCCTTTTTTAGAGCGCATTCAAGTCGGTTGTGTACAGCGAAATGCCCAGGGAGGTGCTCAGGCTGACGGTGCCTTCAGCGTCTTCTTCGACAGAGAACAGCAGAAACTCGCGGCGATCGGTCAGGCCTGTGTCACGGGCATATAGCATCGAACGGTGCTCGACGTTGTAGGAATCCTCGGGGTTTATCACCTGCTCGCTCATGGCCACCAATTCCGTCTGGCCAGCCTCGCTGCCCCACACGCGCGTGTATTCGACGCCGTTGTGGGTGTAGGTCGGTAACCCGATCGGACTCTGCGGCCCCGCCAGCCGGCGCAATTCAGCTTCGCTGCTGATAGTGACGTAGCTCAGGTAGTTGAACAGGATCACAGACTCGACCTGCCCGGCGATGTCGCCCGTGGTGTGCACCTGCAGCCAGTAATCCTCGTCGTTCATGTAGTAGCGCGACAGCCAGGTCGACTGCCCGAGGTCAACGGTGCCGTTACTCCAGATTTCCTGGGAGCCGGGGATAACCACCGTGGTCTTCCCGTCGAGCAACAACTTCAGGGTCGTGTCGAATATCACGCCTTTGCCCGGCGCCAGGCCAAGCGGCCCGGTGGTCGGCAGCGGTTCGGCAGCGCCTTTCGAGTGTGTATTCGCTTGCGGGGCCTCAAGCCCCATCAACTGTTTAAACCATCCCATTGGAGATTTCCTTGAGGCGGGTGGAGGCAATGTAGAAGAGTTCGCCACCTTCAACGCGTGTGGCGCTGGGCGGGTTGATCGACGGTTGCGGCGCACCTTTGGCGCGATAGCCAATGAGGGTGGCGTTATGGCGCTCTTTCATCTGGGTGTACAGATCGCCAAACGTTGCTTCAAACGCCTCGGGCAATCTCATCAGGTATTGGGTAGCCCCCTGCCCCACACACAGCAGCTCATTAATGACCACCGACGAGCCCGGGTCCTGAGAGGCGCGCACCAGCATTTCGATGGCCATGCTTGAGGTGCATTCCAGGCTGGGGGCGTAGGAGCTGGCCAGTGCGGCAATTTCACTTGCATTGAAGTGGGCGACCACATGCCCGACCGGATTCAATTGATTCACCGCCAGCACGGTGGCCAGCGTCAGATCGTCAGACGGGGTTCGCACCAGCACACGCTCGGCACCGGGCACACCGGCACGCAGCAACAGCGCTGTGGAGGACAAGCTCTCACCACGGATAAAGGCCGCCTTGCCCGGCATCGGGTTTTCTTCGAGGGTGCAATCGCAGATGACGATCAGGTTGTCGTTCGAGGTTTCGTCTTGCAGCAACAGCTCGATGACCCGTTCACTGGACGCGCCCTCCCAACCAATGAGCACGGTATGGCCGATTTTGCCGGTGAAATCGCCTTTGCCCTTCATGCCTTTTCTCCATGCATCGATGACAGTGCTGGTGGTTTTGCCGATGGCCGCCGTCAGCAGCGCAATGCCCCCGAGCATGACCCAGGTCGCCACGAACAAGCGTCCCAAAGAGGTCTGCGGCGATAGATCGCCATAGCCGACGGTCAGCGTGGTGGTGAGATAGAAGTAAACGAACGTGGCGGGCGCGGTGAGGTGTTGTTCGCCCAGAACCACCAGGCCCAGATAAGCCGTGCTCAGGTGTACCGCCAAGGCAATCACCAGGCCTGCCCAGCCGAAGCGGTGAAAGAGGGAGGCGGCGTACCTGCGCAACAAAAGAAAAATCGGCATTGCGTCCCTGACTCCCTGGGTGCTCAAGTGCGTTCAGCCGGCATTAAACCTGCTGCGTGGTTGAGAGAGAAGTACCTTGGCGGCAATAAATCCGGCGAAGGCACCAAACAGATGCCCTTCGAAGGAAACGCCTTGGCGAGGCAGGAAGCCAAGGACCAGTCCGCCATACAGTACCGCCACCACACCGGCCGTGATCAGGTTGCTCCAGCTCCTGTGGAACCAGGCGCGAGATAACAGGTAGGCCCACAACCCAAACACCCAGCCGCTGGCCCCCACATGCACACCCGCAAAGCCGAACAGCCAGACCAGCGAACCGCCCAGCAGGATAATGATCGCGCTGACGGTCACAAACCGATTGAGCCCTTCGATCATCACCAGGGTGCCCAGGATCAAAAAGGCAACCAGGTTCGCGCTCAGGTGGGCGAACGAGCCGTGCAAAAACGGTGAGGTGAGGATGCCCGGCAGCCCCTGCAGCGTTCTCGGGATCAGGCCGAACGCCATGAGGCTGTAACCGGTAGCGGCATTGAGCAGTTGCAGCGCGACCATGAACAGCGCCAGGCCTGCGATTGTCTTGAAACCCTTCAGGGCGCCCATCCTGACCTCGACGTAAAAAAAGAAGGGCAGACACTGCCCTTCCTGCGGCGACGTTGCTTACTCGGCCGACTTTTGCTTCAGACGCTCCAGAATCGCATTGGCGCTGCCTTCATTCGGCGTGATGCCGGCGTCGCGCAGCTTGCGCTCCAGGTCGGTCCCGGTCGATGCATCTGCCAGCTCATCCTGGGCTTGCAGTTCAGCGGCGCGTTGCTGCTGCTTGGCCTGCAAGCGATTCAGCGTACCGACGGCGGTTTCCAGCTTGCCGTTGGCACCGCCGCTGGCGATGGAGGCGCTGACCTGGGCCTTCTGTACGCTGTCGCGCGCCTTGGCCATGTCCACTTGCTGGCGCAGGCTTTTGATCCGGCTTTCGGCCTTGGTGATGTCCTTGCGCATGCCTTCCGCATAGCCACCGAATTCGGTGGCTTGCTTATGCTCGACATCCCGCTCGTTGGTCAGGGTCGAGATGGCTTCGGCCACTTCCAGGGCGAGGTCTTCACGATTGGCCTGCAGGGCAGCCACTGCCTTGGACTCCAGGTCCTTGATCTTGGCGTCGTACTCGTTGACGCGATCAGTCGCCAGTTTGTGCTTGGCCATGATGCTCACCAGCTCACGCTTGGCGTTGGCCAGCGCGGTGTCGGCATCGCGGATTTCCTGATCGAGGATGCGCAGGGCCTGTTGGTCGACGATCGATTCGCCGACTTCGTTGGCACCGCCACGCAGCGCGGTGAACAATTTGCTCCAGATGGACTGAGTCATTGGATACTCCCGAATACTTAATTGAAGAAACGTTCGAAGGCTTCGCTGGCGCGCTGCACGTTGTCGACCAGGGTTTTCACCTCGGTGACGATATTGGTCAGGCTGGAGTCGGAGCTCAATGCACCGAACATGTTGTAGACCACTTGCCCGTTAGGCATGGACTCGATGCCGATGGAGGACAGCGGGAACATTTCCCGGCTGCGCAACACCGCGTCATTGAATTTAGCGACATCGTTGATGGACTCGACATCGACCAGGACGGTGTCAACGATGATCTGCTCGCCGACCACCGCGATGTAAATCGGCAGGCCACCGAAGTCGTTCATTTCCAGCTTGATGCTGGACTCGGAGCCTTGAACCAGAGAAAGCGTGATGTCCTTGGACACCACGTCATCCAGGGCCTGAAGAGCGGTGAAGAGGCGATCGATATTCCAGTTGGTACCTGCGCTCATGAAATTCTCCGACATGAATGAGCCAGCCAGAATCGGCTGGCGAAGCTGTTTCTCCATCTGCTTGAGCAGGCTTCGGTTTTCGGGAAGCACCCAAGTTTCGTGTTTCACGTAGCCGGCGGCCGCCAGGCCTGCACGCATCTGCTTCATGTAAAAGCTCGATGGCTTTTTGGCGGACGGCTTCAAGCGCTCTCCCTTGAGGCTTGCTGAATCGGTATCGGGCCCTTTAGGCGGACTCGATGGAGAGCTGCTTTCCATGGTACTGACCTCGCTGTGAAAAACTCACGCGTGAGAAAATCTACAGGCATTTTTTGCCACACTCAATAGCTCACGCGTGAGATTTTTTGACTTACTTTCCCGACCGCTAAAAGGATCAGTCCTACTGACAATTCATGAATTGTCGCCTTTGAGTTGACGGTATTACCCATTCCAGCCGATTTATCCCCCAGCACCCACCCATTAATCTGTGCCCATGTTGAACGCAACGCCCAACCAACCTAAACAAAAAAGGATTCAACCATGAGCACTCCAACCTACAACCGCTTGAACAAAGACGACGCCGTAGTTCTGCTGGTCGACCACCAGACCGGCCTCATCTCCCTGGTCCAGGACTTCTCGCCCAACGAGTTCAAGAACAACGTGCTGGCCCTGGCCGACCTGGCGAAGTTCTTCAACCTGCCGACCATCCTCACCACCAGCTTCGAACAAGGCCCCAACGGCCCGCTGGTACCTGAGTTGAAAGAGATGTTCCCGGACGCGCCGTACATCGCCCGTCCCGGCCAGATCAATGCCTGGGACAACGAAGACTTCGTCAAGGCAATCAAGGCCACCGGCCGCAAGCAGATCATCATCGCCGGCGTGGTCACGGATGTGTGCGTAGCGTTCCCGACCTTGTCGGCGCTGGCGGAAGGGTTCGAGGTATTTGTGGTGACCGATGCCTCCGGCACCTTCAACACCACGGTGCAGCAGGCGGCGTGGAGCCGGATGACCCAGGCCGGTGCGCAGTTGATGAATTGGTTCTCGGTAGCCTGTGAGCTGCACCGCGACTGGCGCAACGATATCGAAGGCCTGGGCAATCTGTTGTCCCAGCGCATTCCTAACTATCGCAACTTGATGAATGGGTATGCGGCGCTGACGGCTCACCAGAAGTAAGTCAGCCGAGATTCGCGATAAGCCTGCCCTGAAAAGCAGGCTTTCTTATTCAACCGAGCTTCCAACTTAAAGAACCACAGTGCACTGCTCTTCGGTCAGCATGATCGCCATTTAAAGTAGCCCCCAACTGTGATTTGGGGCTGACTATTACGCGACCTTCGTAAGCCCTTTCTGATTTTCCCCACCGTTCATCCAGCCGCTTTTTACTGCGGCAGACTCCGACGCCTTGCCCTCTGCCGAGACGTCACGGATGACCCACGCTTCCCACATTGCCTCTATCGAACATGACCTGGATGGCTTTCATCAGAGCCTGGTGATTTATCGTCAGCAGATGGACGCCTGGTATTCGCGGGCGCTGGATTCGGTGAGCCATGCGGCGGATATGCCGTCGTTGCTGGGGATGGATCGGGTGTTGCGCGTCGGTGACTCGCAGACAACCGTGAGCATGAGCGACCCGAACTTTATCGGCAGTGTCGCCGTGTGCCAGTTGGGCGGCGAGCTGAAGATAGAGAGCAAATTCGACTCGGTGTATGACGTGCCGATCGGCGGCATTCCAGTCGAGGTGATCGGGCTGGATGACGGCAGTTCCACGCGGGTCATGCTGGATGAGCATGGCAAGGGCTCACACCACTGCGCCGCGGGCGGGCGCTATCAGGTGCGGGTACAGGGCGGAGTTTCCGAGGAGCAGGTGGATGCGCTCTTCGCCTCCTACGCCGGGCTGATGGCGGACCTGGAGCGGTGGCTTCGCGAACAGTGGCAAGGCTTCAAGCCGCATTGGCAGCAATCCACGGCCAGTGCGATTGGCAGCGGCGTGCTGGCGGGCAGTTGGGCCGCGATCCGGGACGTGTGGGACAGCATCCAGCTGGTGCAGGCGATGCTTGAAGACCCGTTGAAGTACGTCGAACAGCTGGGGGCTGAAGCGACCAAGCTCGCACAAATCGCCACCGATGCGCCCAAGGTCATGGAACAGGCGATGTTGCTCGCCAGTGATGAGGCGGCGCTGTTCCTGCTGGTGCGCACGGCGATGATCTGGTTGGACGCATTGCCGCCCAGTGAGATTGCGCAAGTGGCCGCTGGGTTTGTGGTGTCGCTGCTGATTGACCTGGTGATTGGCGCGGTGCTGACCATCGCATTGCCGGCGGCGGCTGTGGCGTATTTGAGCCTGCGGCTGGCCAGGTATGGCGCACAGATTGTTAAGGCGGCTGTAGGTTTTGTTCAGAGCGTGCTGGCGATTCTGACGAAGTTCATGCAGGCGGTGGATCGCTACAAGGCGGTAGCGGTTCGCGGCGTGGTCGGCGGGGTGAAGCAAGGCACGCTGCAGATGCGCTGGCGGGCGCGGCAGAACGCGGTGCTGAAGCAAAAAGAGCCTGTGGATGATGTGCCTGTTTCGGGGAAAAACCCGAACGGGGATGCGGCGGCGGCTTCGGATAAGACCGTCACCAACGGCTGCCCCGTGTCGATGGTTACCGGGGAGGAATTGCTCACCCTCACCGATGGCACGTTGGATGGAGTTTTGCCGTTCAAGTGGACCCGGCTGTATCGCACCAGTGCGGTGGAAGTGGATGGCGGGTTGGGGTTTGGCTGGAGTCATTCGCTGGCGCATCGGCTTGATGTGTCGGGCGATTCGGTGGTGTGGACGGACCATGAGAATCGCATGACTTCGTTTCCGATGCCGACCGTTGCTCGACCGGCCATCACCAATAGCTTGGCCGAAGCCGCGATCTATTTAGGGGCTTCACCGGACGAACTGGTGTTGTCCCAGGCGTCACGGTTTTATCACTTTCGCGACGGTGTGCTGGTCTCGATCAGCGACGCGTACGACAACCGGCTGCGGATTTCTCGGGATTATTTGGGGCGGATTGAGCGGCTGGATAACGGTGCGGGGGGTGCGCTGTTTTTGCGTTACTCGTCCGGTCGCATCGTGGCGGTGGATTATCAGGTTCAGCGGGCCAAGGGGTATGAGCCTTACGAATGGGTGACGGAGCAGAACGT